>NZ_JBYBKX010000002.1:0-308774 GCF_057475185.1 Paenalcaligenes sp. DL 463
ACCTCTCGTAAACCAAAACCTGCTACCCCTGCACACCCACTAAACTGCCTGATGCGCTGAGAAGCAAAACGTTTAGGTTTACGTCCCTGCTTGGTACTACCTACCACCTGCTACTTGCCTTGTTCTGGCTAGCGACATAAGCGCTGCTGGAAAAGCCAAGCCTTTAACTATAGCACCGCTTTTATAAAAAAGTCAAATTAATTTTTTGAACCATTTAATCAACGGTGCTTCAACACTTGTCTAAACATTGCGTTGAACACTGCCCTTTGGGCTAGGTGTCAACTGCTGTTAGCTAAAAACCGAAGTTTCATTAAGTGCTGTTGAAGCAGGAATGAAACTATAGGACAGCGACAACGCCTTGTCAAGCGATAGCTGCATTTATTATGCAAATACCTTAGGCCCGCCGTACCGCATGCGGACTTTATCTTCGCTTCACGTTAATAAAGATGATGTGACGAAACAATAATAAGCCTTATTAGCGTGCTTTCGGCTAGACGCTCTGACGTAACAGATTACTATTGTCTTTATAGTACTGCTGTAGTCTGCTCTATAACATCTAGGGTAAACCAGCGACTAACGCGCTTCGATGCAGCGTTTAAGCACAGACGGAAAAAAACAGTCTGTCGTTTCCTGCCTTACTCAAGTAAAGACTAGCAGAAGCGAGTTGATGCGCCTACACTGAAATTCTTTAAAACGATCAAATAATAACTATGCCTGAAGACATTCTCATTAATGTAACTCCTTTTGAAACACGTGTAGCTTTGGTGGAGCAAGGCTCGGTACAAGAACTGCACATCGAACGCAGCATACAAAGGGGGTACGTGGGTAATGTGTATTTAGGTAAGGTGGTACGCGTACTACCGGGGATGCAAAGCGCTTTTATTGATATAGGCCAAGAACGTGCCGCTTTCGTCCATATCGCTGACTTACGACAAAACCGCTCTGAACGCATGAACGGTGCCAACCCTACCCCCATAGAAAAAATACTCTTCGAAGGTCAGTCCCTGATAGTGCAAGTGACTAAAGACCCATTGGGCACGAAAGGAGCTCGTGTTTCCACGCAAATCAGTATTGCTGGTCGGATGTTGGTGTACTTGCCTTACGATCCTCATATAGGCGTTTCGCAACGCATTGAGGGCGAAGAGTTTAGAAATGAACTTAAAGCTAGAATTCAGCGTCTTTGTGACCCCGATGAAAAAGGGGGTTTTATCGTACGTACACAAGCAGAACAAGCCACTGATGACGAGCTGGCGGCCGATTGTAAGTATTTAAAGAAACTGTGGGGAATCATGCAGCAACGGTTGCGTAGTCAGCCAAGCCCCTCAACCCTTTATACCGATTTAGATCTGGCTCAGCGCGTATTGCGCGATATGGTGAACCCCGAAACTGAAAATATTATTGTTGATTCGCGTACGGTAGTGCAGCACCTTCAACACTGGGCTTCCACCTACACGCCATCTGTTTTGAATCGAATCCATCACCACACGGGGAGTCGCCCCCTATTCGATACGGTGAATGCGGATGAAGAAATTGCAAGGGCGTTATCCAGACGTGTGGATTTAAAATCAGGTGGGTACTTAATTATCGATCAAACTGAGGCCCTAACCACGGTGGACGTGAATACCGGTGGTTACGTAGGTGGACGAAATTTCGGCGACACCATTTTCAGGACCAACTTAGAGGCGACTGAAGCCATTGCACGCCAATTACGCTTACGCAACTTAGGAGGAATCATCATTCTCGATTTCATTGATATGGAGAATGATGAACATAAGCTAAGCGTTTTACAGGAGTTGCAAACGGCGCTGGCTAAAGACCGAACTCGTGTGACGGTTAGCGGTTTTAGCCAGTTGGGCCTAGTTGAGATGACAAGGAAGCGGACTCGCGAGTCATTAAGAAACCAGTTATGCGAACCTTGCCCAACTTGTCAGTCGCGAGGCTCTGTGCGCACAGCGCGGACCATTTGCTATGAAATATTGCGCGAAGTGTTACGAGAGGCCAAGCAATTTAATCCCAAAGAGTTTAGAGTTTTGGCTTCTCAAGATGTGGTGGATTTGTTTTTAGAAGAGGAAAGTCAGCACTTAGCTCAAGCGGGTGATTTTATTGGTAAGCCCATATCGTTAGAGGTTGACCCCATGTACACACAAGAGCAATACGACATTATTTTATTCTAAGCCGCTCGACCCACCGAGACCGTCACGTCGCTACCGCAACCGTGTAGAAAAAAGCCATCCGTATTCTTAAGGTCACGGATGGCTTTTTTCATTCAGAGGTCTGCATCGGACATATCGTAGGGTCCGCTAGGCCGTTCAATACGTCCCGTGGGTTTAACTCAAAGGAAGCATAGTAACTGTAAGCTTTGGCCAAAACATTCCCGTTACTAAAAGAGGTAAGGTCCACTAACACCGATCGACTTAAGGGTGCATCAGTGTGGGGTTGATAAATAACGGTGCCATAGCTGATTTGGTTCGGATCCAAGCGCCATACAAAATCCCCACCACACAGTTCTTTATTTCTAAACAAGTTACGCTGTACTTCAGCTAAGGTCATGCTGAACTTTTGATCTCCTCTGAAAAACGCGTCTTTGCGCAGATCAAACTCACGTAAGTTACTGGGTGCAGGTGAGGATGCACAACCCGCCAACAACGCTACTACACCCGCAATTACTATTTTTTTCATGAACATACCTTGCTTAACCTTATCTCTTGTTGACTGGCTGAATGCCTGACACTTAATTTGTGGCTTCATCTAAAAACTGCATTTTATAGAGTGAGGCATAGACACCATCATGTTCTATTAATTGCGCATGATTACCTTGCTCGATAATCTCACCCTTATCAAGCACCAATATTAAGTCTGCCTTCTGAATGGTGGTAAGACGATGGGCAATCACCAATGTGGTTTTGCCCTGCATGAGTAGATCCAAAGAGGCTTGTATCTGTCGTTCGGACTCATTATCTAGTGCTGAAGTGGCCTCATCCAATATTAAAATGGGGCTGTTTTTTATTAAGGCTCGTGCAATCGCTAAACGCTGACGCTGTCCGCCTGACAGCATATTGGCCTTTTCGCCGACGGGTGACTCTAGCCCATTGGGTAAGGCACGAACGTAGTCCGCTAAATTCGCTGCTTCCAAAATAGCCCATATTTCATCATCACTGCGACTGGCGTAAATACCATACGCAACATTCTCGCGAATCGTCCCTTCAAATAACACGACATCCTGACTGACCATTGATATTTGCTGACGTAGCGACAGTAGATCTAGCTCTTGTATATTGATGCCATCAATTCGTATCTCGCCGCTGGTGGGGATAACAAAGCGAGGCAGCATATTGGCCAGTGTGGTCTTACCGCTGCCTGAACGCCCTACCAACGCGACGGTTTGCCCAGGCTCGGCTTTAAAACTTAATTTATTAATGACCGGTGTGTCACTGCCTTCAAAGTAATGGCTGACCCCTTGATATTCAATGCTTCCCTTCACTGGCTGCTTAAATGAACGCTTGGCCTCCGTCGGCTCGACTTCAAAATCGATCAACGCAAACACACTTTCAGCTGCTGCTAACATGCGTTGCGTGGTTCCAGCGATTCCAGTGAGCCGACGAATGGGATCAAATAGCTGAGCCAACGCGCCCAGAAACGCGGCGAAACTACCGATCGTTAAGGTATCAACCGAGGCTTGATACAACGCCACCGCAATAACGCCGGCGGTAGCAATCGATATAAAAAACTGCGTAATCGGTGATAAAGCGGCATTGGCTGTGGCCGCTCGCATTGCAAAACGGCGCAACCTACCGTTTACATACACAAAGCGGTTGTGCTCTCGCTCGTAGCCATCGAATAACTTAATAACGCGTTGCCCTTCAATGGTTTCGCCCACTACTCGGGCCAACTCGGCATTCATGTTGACCGTTTCGCGGTTGATCGCCCGTAGACGTACAGAAACGATACGTGCCGTTATAAACGAAATCGGCAACATGATAAAAACAATGAGTGTTAGCTGCCATGACATATAAAGTAGCACGGCGATTAAGGCCACGATGGTTAGCGCTTCGCGCACTAATACAGTGATGACTTCGGTGGCAACGCTGGTCATGGTGCCGGCATCGATCGTAAAGCGATTTAATAACCGCCCACTATCGCCGCGCTTAAAGACCAAATCGGGTAAGGCGAGCAAACGCTCAAACATATCCGTGCGCATTTTCCGCAGCATATTGTTAGCGACTAGGGCAAGAAGGTATTCACTGGCGAACGACGCCACACCCCGCACAAACATCAAGCCAATTACCGTTAATGGAATACTCCAAATATATGACGGTTTGTTTCCAGTGAAGCCATCATCCAATAAGGGCTTCATAATGATGGCGAGTAAGGGCTTGGTTGCTGAAACGATGGTCACCAAGAAAATCGCGACTACAATTATCTTCCAGTACGGAGCTAAGCGACGATAAATGCGGGGCCAGATATCCGAATCGAATAAGCGTTTTTTATCGATGACGGTGGATTTCGGTTTTTTCAACAGTAAGCTCACTTATATACTAGAGGTTTGCACGCATTTTAGCCCTGTTAAGCAATGCGCTGCTAACCCATTTTTTGTCATGAAGTCGTTATCTATGACCACTGAATTTAATCGCTCTGAAACGGTAGTCTACTTACGCTTGCCAAATTGGATTGGCGATCTGTGTATGTGCCTCCCTATGTTACATGAGCTGATGAAGCAAGATCTACGTATCGTTGTCTGCGCACGGCCTTGGGCGAAATCGTTGCTCTCGGCCTATTCATTTGAAGGATGGGTGGATATTACGGGTAAGACTCGTCAAGACGCCGCAAACGTTCGTAAGCACAAACAGCAACATCATCATGGAAAAACGGTGGGACTTATTGTTCCCGATTCGATCTCAAGTGCTTTGGTGTTTTGGCTAGCGGGCATTCCTAGCGCTGGCTATAAAGATGAAGGGCGATCCATTATTTTAAAATGGCCTTTAGAAAAACCCTCCACTCCCATGCATGCCGTCGAGTTTTGGTACGATCTTGCCGTACGCAGCACCTCGATCTGGGGTGTAGCGCTGCCATCCACTCCTCCCGCCACGCTTGGACTAAAATTACGCGATGAGGCGGATGATTTAAGTGCCGAGGCGATTAGCGGAGCCGGTTTAACACCTGACAACTATGTGCTAATCGCCCCCACTGCCACCGGTCTGCATAAGGGGCAAAATAAAACGTGGAGTCAGTATGCAGAGCTTCATGAGTTGTTAACACTGCACGGTATGGCTGTTGTGATGTGTCCGCCTCCGAATGAAATTGAGTCCGCGCAAGCTGCTGCCCCCAAAACACCCACCATTCCGTCGCTGCCTTTAGATGCATTTAGCGCTTTATGTAGAAAAGCCGCCCTTGTTGTGTGTAACGACTCGGGTGTCTCTCATTTAGCGGCTGCGGCGGGGGCTAAGCAACTCACGCTGTTTGGTGTATCAAGCCTTTCTCGCACCCGCCCTTGGTCAGACAAGGCTCACACCTTAGGCGACTTAGGGTCATGGCCAACATTGCATGACGTCTCAGAACACGCCCTTGATCTCGTGAAATCAACCAGAGCCATAACATGAGTCTTTCCTCGTTTCTAACGCAGTTGATACTTCCTTTAAATTTAGGCATTGCCCTTTTACTGATCGCCACGATTTTCTTCATTTTTCGTGCTCGAAGGGTCGCTCTATGCTTATGCATGTCAGCAGCGCTTTGGGTTGGCGCCTGGTCGATGCCGATTACCTCAATTTGGGCTGGCGGCCATCTTGAGCAACGCTACCCATACGTGACAGCCGATGCCGCGCCTCATGCTGAAGCTATTATTGTCTTAGGGGGGCACACTGCAAACAATCGCAAGAATTGGTTTGAAACGCTAGAAACAGCAGGCACTGAGTCCAGAGTAGAGCGTGCTGCAAAGCTGTACCTAGCAGACAAAGCACCACAAATCGTCGTTTCGGGTGCCGCGCTGGATGGCGGCTTTAGCGAAGCGCAAATGATGGCACGATCATTAGAAGGATTGGGCGTTCCGACATCTGCTATTGTGCTTGAGACCGACAGTCACAATACGCGGGAAAATGCCGTATATAGCGTACGGCAACTGGAAGAAAACGACATTAGTACGGCATTGTTGGTGACCTCGGCACTACATATGCCCCGCTCTATTGCCACTTTTAACAAACAAGGCGTGAACATTATCGCTGCACCGGTAGCGCCACAAATCGTTGCCTCTAAACAACCGGGGTTCTCACGATGGAAACCGTCCATGCGCGCACTTCAAGCCAGCAGATCCATCATTAAAGAATATGTAGGCTTAGTCGTGTACTGGACTCGAGGCTGGGTGTAACCCCAAGAGCCCCGAATGAATGCCCTTTTCCGTCCAGTGGCTTAGGTGTAATGGATTTCAATGGCCTCTTCGCCTAGCCAATCATGCAGTTGCTCGAACATGGTATCGGCTAGTCGTACACGCCACTCTTCACCTAAGCGCACCGTACATGAGTAACGGGGGTACTGCAGCTCGACATCCACTCTGACCCCTGGAATGTTGTTCTCCGGTTCGGCACGGAAAGGATTCAATACTTTGCGTAGCTGCGCAACGTCTACCCCTTCTCCTACACTTAGGCATAAGCTTTTGGCTCGTGCCTCTCGCGCTGATTGCAAGTCCAGTATTTCATCCGCTGTGACACGTAACCCGCCCGTGTAGTCGTCGTGACTGACTTTGCCTTGAATAATGACGAGCTGATCCTCTCGTAAGTGCTGTCGGTTGGCCTCAAACACTTCGTTAAAAATGGACACCTCGACTTGCGCTGAACCGTCATCCAACAGCGCATAAAGCATGCGGCCGCGTCGTGTCATCCGAACTCTTACGGAAGCCAGTACGCCTGCAAACCACTGAGGCGACCGAGACGGTTCGAGACTGGCTAAGGGCCGCGGTGCGAATCGTCTAACCTCGTCTCGCCACGCATCGAAAAGATGTCCGCTGAAGTAAAAACCCATGGCCATTTTTTCTTGTCGCAATTGCGTTTGTAAGTCCCAGGGGCGCGTGCGGGCTAGCTCTTCCTCGACAATATCATCGGCATTATCGTCAAATAAACTGGCTTGATTCGCATTTCTTGCTGCCTGTTCCGCACCTTCCATCGCTCGACTAAGTGAGGCAATTAGCGCGGCACGATTATCAGAAATCGTATCAAAAGCACCGGCTCGAATGAGCGCTTCCACGGTACGGCGGTTTACCTGAGTACGATCGGCTCGGCGGCAAAAATCGAATAGGCTGGTAAAAGGCCCACCCTCTTTTCTAGCGGCGATGATGGCCTCAATCGCCGCTTGCCCTGCCCCTTTAATCGCCCCTAAGCCATAACGAATGGTTCGAGGAGGTTTACCTTGCTCGGTATGGCGGTCACGCACAGGCTCGAATCGATAGTTCGACTCGTTCACATTGGGCGGCAGAACGTCAATGCCATTTTGCAGGGCGTCTTGCCAAAAAATTTGCATCTTATCGGTGTCATCCATATCGGATAACAACGTTGCCGCTAGAAACTCTGCAGGATGATGTGCTTTTAACCACGCCGTCTGATAGGCGATTAACGCATAGGCCGCCGAGTGACTTTTATTAAAGCCATAACCCGCAAACTTCTCCATCAGGTCAAACAGCTTCACGGCTAAATCAGCATCGTAGCCTTTCTCTACAGCCCCTTTCTCGAATATCTCGCGGTGCATCGCCATTTCTTCTGGCTTTTTCTTACCCATCGCACGGCGAAGCAAGTCGGCTCCGCCCAGTGAGTAACCACCGATAATTTGGGAAATCAGCATGACTTGCTCTTGATAAACAATCACGCCATAGGTACTGGTAAGCACAGACTCGAGGTCAGAGTGGAAATAATCCACCTCAGCCCGTCCATGCTTACGATTCACAAAGTCCACCACCATGCCAGACTCGAGTGGGCCAGGGCGGTACAACGCCAGCATCGCCACAATGTCTTCAAAATTGCTGGGGCGTAAACCACGCAACAATTCTTTCATGCCCCGCGATTCAAGCTGGAAAACCGCTGTGGTATTGCCATCACATAAAATACGATACGCCCCCTCGTCATCTAAGGGGAGGGACATGAGATCAAACTCTTTTTGGTCTTCGTTAAAGGCCCGTACGTATTTCACCGCCCAATCGAGAATAGTCAGGTTACGCAGGCCTAAAAAGTCAAACTTCACCAACCCCGCGTCTTCTACGTCGTCTTTATCGTATTGCGATACCGCGTTCGCCTCTAAGCCGGGCTGACGATATAAGGGGCAAAAATCCACCAACCTGCCAGGTGCAATAAGCACCCCACCCGCGTGCATCCCCACGCTACGCGTCAACCCTTCAAGCGGACGCGCCAAATCGATCAAGGCTTTAACTTCTTCGTCCGTTTCATAGCGTTCTTTAAATGCGGGTTCATCAGAGAGAGCTCGACTTAAGGACCAAGGGTCTGCCGGACTAAAGGGGATGAGTTTAGACAAGCCATCGCACATACTGTAGGGCAGTTCGAGTACCCGACCTACATCTCGTACCACCGCCTTGGCCCCTAAGGTACCAAAGGTTGCGATTTGACTCACCGCTTGCTGCCCATACTTTTGCTTCACATAGTCGATGACGCGTTCGCGGTTATCTTGGCAAAAGTCGATATCAAAGTCAGGCATGGAAACCCGCTCGGGGTTTAAGAAGCGCTCGAACAGTAAGTCATAACGCAACGGGTCTAGGTCAGTAATGCCTAGGCTGTAAGCCACCAATGAACCCGCACCGGAGCCTCGTCCTGGTCCCACAGGCACACCGTTGGCTTTACCCCAGTTAATAAAGTCAGCAACAATCAGAAAGTATCCTGGGAAGCCCATTGAGATAATGGTGTCACACTCCCAATTAAGTCGCTCTAAATAGGTGGGGTGTTGCGCCGCGCGTTCTGCTTCGTCTGGGTACAACTGCTCAAGGCGTATATTCAGGCCACGCTCGGCCTCATGCTTAAGGAATTCATCCAGTGTCATGCCGTCTGGCGTAGGGAAATTAGGCAGCTTAGGCTCACCCAATACCAAGGTGAGGTTACAGCGCTTGGCAATTTCAACCGTGTTTTCCAAAGCGGATGGAATATCAGCGAAGCGCCGCTGCATTTCCGTAGAATCTAAGAAATACTGATCCGTGGTGAAACGGCGCACCCGTCTCGGGTTAGCCAACTGTTCACCTTCAGCAATACACACCCGCACCTCATGGGCGCGAAAATCTTCTGGATGAATAAACTGTATAGGGTGTGTGGCAACAACGGGTAACTGCACCTCGGCTGCTATGCCGCATGCTGCTTGAACATAGGCATCATCGCCTTCACTACCGGCGCGTTGTAATTCCACATAAAAACGATTGGGGTAGTGCGTTGCCCAAAACTGCGCATGTTCACGAGCGAGATCAACGTTTCCAGCCTCAAGTGCCAAGCCGATATCACCCAAGCGACCGCCCGAAAGCATAATTAGATGCTGTTGTCCTACCAACCACTCGCGCTTGACTTCACCCCTGCCTTTGAACTGATTTTCCAACCACGCCCGCGTTAGCAGTTCACACAAATCCAAATAGCCTTGGCTGTTCATCACCAACACTAAGACTCGACTGGGCTTGTCTCGATCAATGTCATTTTCCACCCAGAGGTCGGCACCAGCAATTGGCTTAACCCCGCTTTTACGAGCGCTTTTATAGAATTTGATTAAGCCAAAAAGGTTGGCTAAATCAGTAACCGCTAAAGCGGGCTGCTTCGCATCCACCGCTTTGCGAATTAAATCAGGGATACGCGCAATACCATCAACCACTGAAAACTCAGAGTGCGAACGTAAATGTACAAAAGCTTGGGTCATAAATATCTTTTAAAGAATAAGCGTCGTGGGCTGTATGGAAAATCGGCCTATCGTTGCATCGCGGCCCATGCCCGCTCCAGACGTTTAGCCGATATGGGCATAGGAGTGCGTAACTCTTGCGCAAAAAGCGAAACACGTAGCTCTTCCAGCATCCAGCGGAAATCATCCAGTTTAGGGTCGCTCGCCCCCTTGGCACTAACAACCGCTTTGAGATAACGGCTTTGCAAAGGCGAAATCTCTGCCATCCACTTAGCATCGCGCGCCGGATCAGCTCGTAATTTATCAATACGCGACTGCGCCGCTTTTAAATATCGCGGAAAGTGCGTTAAACGCGAGAGGTCATTGTCTCGTAGAAAGTGCTTATGAATTAAACGAGATTGATGCGCCTGCATATCCTCTACAACGTGTTTGTGACTTTTAACCGTGACTAACTTACGTTGCAGTGTAGTCCATTCCGCTAAGATTACTGCGCACTGTCTCGCAATTTCTTGAGTCAGTAACCCAAGACGAGAACGGGCTTGCTCTACCCGCTCGGCAAAGCTTACTTCGTTTGTTGGCAAGGGTTCAACAACACACACGGCATCAATGGCGGCATCGATAATTTGATCTCGCAGTTCTTCTTGGGTGCCTAAGGACATGTACAACAAACTCATTTTCGTAAGCTCGGGAATGTTCTTTTCTTGATATTTCACTTGCTCGCGCAAGGCGATTCGAAACAAACGTCGTAGACCGATACGATGCGTACGAGCGGCTACATCGGGGTCATCAAACACATCGACATCACAACTGTCTTGTTTATCTACCAGTGCTGGGTAGCCCACCACTGAACGCGGCCCGCGCTTTATCTCTAGTAACTCAGGCAGCTCACCAAAGGACCACGAGGTAATTGACTCATGATTCAGCGCTTTAGCCACCTCTCGGTCTGAAGAGGCGATACGTTGAAAGGAGGCTTGAGCTTGTTTCCCGTGCTCGGCACGTAACTTTTCGAGATTACGCCCACCGGAAAGCATACGCCCATGCTCGTCGATGACTTTGTAATTCATGCACAGATGTGGAGGCAAGGTCTCGATTTTAAAATCGTCGCGATCAAAGCGTTGTCGACGTTCTTGCCACACATCAGCGATGATGGCATCCACCAACGACAGAGTGGGTTGGCTTGCTCTCTCGAACCAACGCTCATGAAAACCCGCTGCGTAATCGGGGATGGGGACGCAATGACGACGTAGGCGCTGCGGCAATGACCGTAACAACCATTGCACCTTTTCCTTGAGCATTCCGGGCACGAGCCATTCGCACCGTTGCACATCAATTTTATTCAAATGATAAAGTGGGATGGTTAAGGTGACGCCATCACGCACAGAGCCTGGTTCAAAGTGATAGTCCAACGCCATACTAACGCCGTCCCACTCCACCTTGCGGGGAAACACGTCTGTGGTGATACCCGCCGCATCGTGTTGCATCAGATCGTCGCGACTTAGCCTTAAGGTCGCTGCCTGATCATTACTTAAGCCTTTAAACCATTTCTCAAGACTGGCAGTTTGGGAAATGTCGGCAGGGATCTTTGCATCGTAGAAAGCATAAATTAGCGCATCATCAATCAAGATATCGGGTCGTCTGGATTGATGCTCTAGCTTTTCAATTGCCTGAATTTGTTGACGATTATGCTTTAAAAAAGGCAGATTGGAATTGATGTCACCGGTTACCAAGGCATCACGAATAAAGATTTCACGCGCCTCAGTTGGGTTAATTCGACCATAATGCAGGCGACGCCCGTGATAGATCAGCAATCCGTATAAGGTCGCTCGCTCATTTGCGACAACGCGGCCAGCCCGCTTCTCCCAACGCGGATCGGACCAACTTTTCTTCAGCAAATGGCCTGCCACTTTTTCGATCCATGTGGGTTCAATACGCGCCACACATCGTGCGAATAAACGTGACGTATCCACTAATTCGCCTGCCATCACCCAGCGTCCGCCTTTTTTACCAAGTGTAGAGCCAGGATGAATAACAAAACGGATGTCTCGCGTGCCTTGATACACCGCCGCATCCTCTGATTTATGCCCGACATTGGCCAATAAGCCTGTGAGCAAAGCACAGTGAACCTGCTCGTAGGTGGCCTCTACGGTGTTGCTGCGCCAACCTAATTCGCGCACTAAGTTTAGCAACTGCTTATGGACCTCTCTCCACTCTCTAAAGCGCATCGGGGACAAGAAGTTCTGTTTTAATAAGGCGCTAAGCTTACGGTGAGAAAGCCGACTTTTCACCTGCTCACCGTACCAATCCCACAGTTTTACGAAGGACAGGAACTCGGATTGCGGGTCAATAAAGCGTTGATGTGCTCGTTCAGCTGCTTCCCGGTCATGCATGGGGCGCTCACGAGGATCTTGCACTGACAACGCCGATGCTATGATCAGCATTTCGTGTAGACATTGCTGATCCCTTGCTGCCAACACCATTCTGGCGATACGCGGGTCGACCGGCAACCGTGATAGC
The DNA here is from genome assembly GCF_057475185.1 of Paenalcaligenes sp. DL 463. NCBI lineage: Bacteria > Pseudomonadati > Pseudomonadota > Betaproteobacteria > Burkholderiales > Alcaligenaceae > Paenalcaligenes > Paenalcaligenes sp. DL 463. The sequence continues at coordinate 12,370 of NZ_JBYBKX010000002.1, forward strand.
TCTCGTCCAACTTTCGTAAGGTTTTGCTGTTCATCAAGCGCGCCTAGTTCTTGGAGCAACTGGTAACCGTCGGCGATGGCTCGCCCTGAAGGTGCCTCGACAAAGGGAAACTGCTCGATGTCGTTCAGCCTAAGGGCTTTCATCCTTAAGATGACGCCGGCCAGTGACGAACGTAGAATTTCGGGGTCACTGAATGCCGCACGCTGCTTAAAATCATCTTCGGAATACAGGCGTATGCATACGCCCGGCCCTAAGCGGCCGCAACGCCCCGCCCGCTGGTTAGCCGAAGCCTGACTGACAGGCTCGATACGCAACTGTTCAACCTTGTTGCGCCATGAGTAACGCTTAACCCTTACCAAGCCGCTATCAATAACGTAACGGATACCCGGTACCGTTAATGACGTTTCAGCAACGTTGGTCGCCAGCACCACTCGCCTACTATTACCTTGCGGTTTAAAAATACGTTCTTGATCCGCGTGACTAAGTCGCGCATACAGCGGCAACACCTCGGTACCCAGTAGTTGTTGCTTACGCAAGGCCTCTGCAGCCTCGCGAATTTCCCGCTCACCCGGTAAAAAAACCAAAATATCGCCAGAACCGTATCGACCGCATTCGGCAACCGCTTCCACAATAGCGTCGTTTAGATCGCGCTCATCGTCTTTGCTTGTTTCTACGTCGCCTTCGGCACTCTTTTTATCAAGCAATACCGGACGGTAATGCACATCAACAGGGTAGAGACGCCCAGAGACTTCAATAACAGGCGCTGGCTTACCTTGAATTGCGAAGTGTTCAGAAAACTGCTTGGCATCAATGGTGGCTGACGTAATGATCAGCTTAAGATCTTTACGCTTGACCAGTAACTGCTTTAAGAACCCCAGGAGAAAATCAATGTTTAAACTGCGTTCGTGCGCTTCATCGACAATAATGGTGTCGTAGCGACGTAGCAAAGGATCTCGCTGGCTTTCGGCCAGTAAAATGCCATCTGTCATTAACTTAATGGCCGAGCGCGGACTTGTTCGATCAGCAAAACGAATTTGATAACCGACCCAATCACCGATTTCAGTGTTAAGTTCTTCAGCTATACGTTTTGCCACCGAGGTCGCTGCTAAACGACGTGGCTGGGTATGCCCTATTGTCTTATTAAGACCACGTCCGAGCGCTAAGCATATCTTAGGTATCTGCGTGGTTTTTCCAGAACCGGTTTCGCCACTTACAATAACAACCTGATTCGCTTTAATCGCCTCGGCGATTTCTTCTTTTCGTGCACTGACAGGTAGGTCTGGTGGATACGTAATGACCGGAGGGGTTACGGGTTTTCCCGAGACTTCAACTGGCTCTTGCATGAAACTCGCTTTTCATAAACAAACCTTCATTATAATTTTCTATTTTACGTTGATCACAGAAAGCACCCAACCTATTATGAGCAACACCGATAACGATACACTTTCTGCACTTGATGCGCCTGAGTTCGCGCCGGCACAGTTCGTACGCTGGTTTAGAGAGGTCGCACCCTATGTACATCGATTTCGAGGCAAAACCTTCGTCATCGGATTCGGCGGGGAGTTAATTAATGAAGGGTTATTAAACACATTAATTCCAGATTTATCGTTGCTTTCAGCGTTAGGGATTAAATTGGTTCTGGTTCATGGCTCTCGCCCTCAAGTTAACGAGCAGCTTTTGCTAAAAGGCGAGCAAACCATGTTTGGACGCAGTACGGCGCCCACCAGCCCTGCTGCCCTAGAATGCGCTAAAGAGGCTGCTGGTGAAATACGTTTAGATATCGAGGCCGCTTTTAGTCAAGGCTTACCCAATACCCCCATGTCCCATGCGCAAATTCGCGTTATTTCCGGTAACTTTGTTACCGCTCGACCGGTAGGGGTTATTGATGGGGTCGATTACCAACATGCTGGCACTGTACGAAAGCTAGATACCGATGCCATGCGCAAAGTGTTAGATCAAGAAGCCATTGTATTACTATCGCCACTTGGCTTCTCACCCACTGGTGATGCTTTTGATTTAGCCATGGAAGACTTAGCTCTTAAAGCCGCCGTAGCCTTAAGAGCCGAAAAACTGATCTACTTAACCCCAGACCATGTTTCCACCATTAGTGGAGAAACCGCTGTCGCAGGTGAGCTGGCACGGGTGGAAGCCGATCGCTTATTAGAAACCGCTACCTTAGATGTTGATTCTACTGTATTTGTGCAATGCGCATCGTTAGCGGTAAAGCGCGGCATACCCCGTGCGCACATTGTTCCCTACCCCTTAGACGGTAGCATTTTGCTGGAAATTTTCACGCATGATGGCGTGGGAACGATGGTCGTTGAAGATGCTCTTGATGATTTACGCCCCGCTACCCTTGACGATGTCGCCGCTATTTTACAGCTGATTGAGCCACTAGAAGCCGATGGGACGCTACTTCCTAGGGGGCGCTCTGTGGTCGAACGTGAGGTAGAGCGATTCACAGTGCTTGAACACGATGGCATTATCTACGGTTGCGTCTCTATTTCACCTTACCTAAGCGAAGGCATGGTAGAAATGGCCTGCTTGATCGTTCATCCCGAGTGGCAAGGCAGCGGCGAAGGCGAAATACTCTTACGCCATGCAGAAGGCCGTGCACGGGCGCTGGGCGCCAAACGTTTATTTGTTTTGACCACCCGAACCTCACATTGGTTTATGAAACGGGGGTTTACTCAAGGCGGTGTGTCCGACTTACCTAAAGAGAAACAAGCACTATACAACCGCTCTCGAAACAGTTTGGTCTTCATCAAGAAACTGTAGGCCTACCGCACGACATGACGCAAACGTCTACAATGCGAGTAGTACTAAACAATAGAATCAATGAGGTTTAAGCAATGACTCGAATGGTTGACTGTGTAAAGCTTAAGAAACAAGCTGAAGGTTTAGATTTTCCACCATATCCGGGTGACTTGGGTGTGAAAATCTGGCGCTCTGTATCCAAACAAGCTTGGAGCGAGTGGATGGATATTCAAACTCGTTTGGTCAATGAGAACCGGCTGAACCTAGCCGATGCACGTGCGCGCAAGTATTTGGCCGAACAAATGCAGCGCTTCTTATTTGACGGTGAAAATGTCGAGGCAGACGGTTTTGTACCGCCCCCTCAATAATAGTCTGTCACGTGGCACATAAAAAAACGGGTTCATTGATGATGAACCCGTTTTTATTACATCGCATTAAGGCGAAGCCATTAAGCGTCTTCTTGCTGATCTGCCTCTATCTGCTCACCGCGCGCCGTACGCTCTGCGTTCTTAGCACCGGTATGACGTACGTCATCGCCACGGACCATATAAATGATACGTTCAGCCATGTTCTTAGCATGGTCGCCAATACGCTCAAGGGCTCGAGCAATAAAGATTAAATCGATAGAGTGAGAAATGTAGCGCGGGTCTTCAATCATATACGTAATGACATGACGAAGCGCCCCTTTCCAGGCTCGGTCTACTTCTTTATCGCTGCGTACAATTTCTGCCGCATGAATAGCATCCTGACGCGCAAAAGCATCAAGAGCACTGTTAATCATGCCTGCCACTGACGCGCTCATGTGGCTCAGTTCTACCACAGGCTCGTAACTACGATGGCTTTCATGCAAACGACGCGCCATTTTTGCAATGCGCTCGGCTTCGTCTCCGCAACGCTCCATGTCGGTAAGCATCTTTGACACAGAAAGTAAGGTGCGAAGGTCGATCGCGGTAGGCTGATTACGCGCGATGATATAGGTAATGCGTTCGTCAATTTCAACTTCGAGCGCATTGACCTCTTTTTCACGTTCGCGCACTTTATCCACAAGTGTCAAATCACCTGTAAAAAGCGCTTCCATGGCTTCACGCACCATCGATTCGACGATTCCACCCATTTGTAAAAACAAAGAGCGGGTTGCTTCTAGGTCGGAATGAAACTGTTTATTGGTATGTTCAATCATAGGGACATGATACCTTCGAAAACACTGCGCAACAAAAATTAGACTACTAAGAATACAACGTAATTATGACAAAGGCATTAAGCCGATGGCAGCTCACGTTGCAATACACCGTTTTGCGTAGCAATTAACGCCGTTGTAGCCCCCTTTAACGCAAACAAACCACAACACACGACACCGGGAATATTGTTAATTTGCGCTTCTAAGGCCTTCGCTTCACGGATACGTAAACCCGCCACATCAATAATTTGACACCCGTTATCCGTAACAAACCCAGCACGTAATGTAGGCTCTCCGCCCAAGGCTTGCAACTGACGCATAACGGCTTCGCGTGCCATAGGAATGACCTCGATAGGCAGGGCAAAAGCCCCTAACACATCGACCTCTTTGCTATCGTCTGCAATACATAAGAAGTGCTCTGCAACAGAGGCTACGATTTTTTCGCGCGTTAGCGCCCCACCACCGCCCTTCACCATTTCAAGCTGGGCGTTGATTTCATCGGCCCCATCGACATACCACGTGATGGTCTCAACCTCGTTGAGATCAAAAACCGTAATGCCTTGCTTTTCCATGCGCTGGGTTGATCGCTCTGAGCTGGAAACAGCCCCCTTAAACAACGATTTATGCGGCGCCAAAGCATCGATAAATAGATCAACAGTAGAGCCGGTTCCCACCCCTAACACACTAGAGCCCTGAAGGCGGGGCAAGATAAATTCGACGGCTGCTTGGGCAACCTGCGCTTTTAATTCGGATTGGCTAACCATAGCACCATTAAAGAAAAATAAGAGAATTCAGTAAAACGTAATGTCATACCAGCACAACGGCTAGAGAGCCAGAAACTCGGCCATCTTAGCTTCGTTAAAACCCACCATGACAGAACCATCTGGCTTTTGTGTCACCGGACGACGCACTAAGGTAGGGTGATCCGCAATTAATGCCAACCACTCTTGATCCGATGTAGGGTTCTTGTCAGCGTCGTCTAACTTGCGCCACGTCATCGAGGCCCGATTCACTAACTTCGGCCAATCACCCAGTTGTTTCGCCCAGTCTAAAAATAGGTCGGGACGAATGGGGTTTGCTCGGTAATCGATAAACTCGACGTTTAGCTCATTCGCTTGAGCCCATTTAATCGCTTTGACACACGTGCTGCAATTTTTAATACCGTATAACGTAATCATTTGTATACCCTAAACCATAAAGTCATTGTTCGCGCCGAGAAGCACGCTGCTGCATACGGCTAGCCACAATCACAAACAGCCCCACCGTTACGATAAAGAGGGTAGCTAACGCATTGATTTCAGGCTTAAGTCCCAAGCGAACCCGCGAAAAAACCTCGACTGGAAGTGTTGTATAACCCGGCGCAGAAAGGAACGAGGCAATCACCACATCGTCTAAAGATAACGTAAATGCCAGTAACCATGCGGCCATCAGAGCTGGCGCGATCAAGGGCAAGGTGATCGTGAAAAACACTTTTAACGGGGTAGCACCGAGATCCAACGCTGCCTCTTCGAGGGAACGGTCGAAATCGCGAAGGCGAGATTGGATGACCACCGCAACGTAAGCCATGCACAATAGCACGTGCCCCACCCAAATGGTAAAAATGCCGTTGCCGTCGGGCCAACCGAAAACATTAGAGAACTCGACAAACATCAGCAATAGCGAAATGCCTAAGACCACTTCGGGTATCACCAGTGGCGCGCTCAGCAACCCCACATACAAAGGAAAGCCTTTGAACTTGCCCATACGGGCTAGAACATAGCCTGCCCACGTTCCTAATATCACCGCTGCTGTTGCCGTCAGTGCCGCAATAAAAAAAGAAAGCTTTGCTGCGGTTAATAACACGTGATCAGACATCAATGCCTTATACCAGCGGAACGAAAACCCAGACCACGACGTCATGATGGCCGAATCGTTAAACGAAAAAACCATCAAAAACAAAATAGGAAGGTATAAAAAGCCAAAACCAATAAACAAGCTAATGGCCTTTAACCAACGATTTGGCTTAACCATTAGGCTCTCCTTTGGTTTTGCAAATGACGCGCTTGGTTGTACTGGAACAGGATCAACGGCACGATCAGCAATAACACCATTACACACGTCACCGCCGCTGCCATCGGCCAATCGGAGTTATTAAAAAACTCGGTCCACATGATGCGGCCCATCATTAAGGTATTGGCACCACCCAACATTTCGGGAATGACGTACTCTCCAACGGTGGGGATAAAGACCAGCATTGAACCCGCCGTAATACCAGGTAGCGATAAGGGCAGCGTGACCGTTAAGAAAGCGGCAATAGGGCGAGCGCCTAAATCAGAGGCAGCCTCAAGCAATCGAGTGTCTAACTTCACCAAGTTGGCATACAACGGCAAAATGAAGAATGGCAAATACGCATACACCAAGCCGATGTAAACCGCCAAGTCGGTACGATAAATTTCGAGAGGGGTATCAATCACACCCAACCACATTAAGGCGCTATTGATTAAGCCATCGTTGCGCAACAACCCCACCCATGCATAGACGCGTAAGAGCAACGAGGTCCAAAATGGCAAAATCACGGCTAACAGCATGTAGTGACGTATAGAGGGGTCAGAACGTGCGATGTAATACGCCATCGGATAGCCAATCAGTGCACACCAAATCGTGGTGACAGCGGCCATCTTTACTGAGCTTAAATACGTTGCCAGATAAAGGTTGTCACTTAGCAATAAGGCATAGCCCCGTAAGTGCAACGTAAAGGACAAGCTTTCGTCTTTAATTTCGGCTAACGGTGTGTAAGGGGGAATACCAAACTGCAAATCAGCAAAACTGATTTTAAACACCAGCAAAAACGGCACAAATAAAAAAACACACAGCCACGCAAACGGAAGAGCGATAACCCACGTTCGCCCCGACGGTAAGTAACGACGCCAGTTAAACAATTTCATGATGGCAATACAATAGCGCTGTCATCCGACCAGCTTACATAGACTTCATCATCGATGGCAGGAGCGTCTGCTTGTGCCAAGGTTTGACTTGGCATATGGCACTCGAGCAATTTGCCTGAATCAAGGCGAACTTGGTAACGCGCGTAACTTCCCATCCAGGCGACGTGGCTAACCATACCGTGGCCCCAATTTTTTTCAAATGTGGGTTGATCATGATTTACAGTGATTTGCTCGGGCCGAATGGATACATGAACCTCCATGCCTAAGGGCTCGCTGACACCATGATTAACCAGTAACGAGCGAGAGAGGTCTTCGCTTTCGATTTCCACATGATCGGGCTCATCCACAACGATGGTACCGGTAAACAAATTAGTGGACCCGATGAAACCCGCGACAAAACGCGTCGCGGGGAAGGCGTAAACATCGTAAGGCGTACCACACTGCACGATTTGCCCTTCAGTCATGACGGCAATACGGTGGGCCATCGTCATGGCCTCTTCTTGATCATGTGTGACCATAATGCAAGTGACCCCTACCTGATCAAGAATCTTAATCAGCTCAAGCCGGGTCTTCGTACGTATTTGCTTATCTAAAGCCGACATGGGCTCGTCAAGCAACAGCAGCTTAGGACGTTTCACCAAACTTCGGGCTAAAGCGACCCGTTGCTGCTGCCCGCCCGATAGCTGATGCGGCTTACGACGAGAATACCCCGCCATTTGGACCAGATCCAACGCCTCGAAAACGCGTTCGTGAATTTCATTACGAGCCACGCCTTCTTGTTTCAGTCCAAAAGCCACGTTCGCCTCGACCGTCATATGCGGAAATAGTGCATACGACTGAAACATCATATTGATAGGACGCCGATAGGGCGGCAAATCGGTGATGTCTTCGTTATCAAGATAGATACGGCCCGAGGTTGCTTCCTCAAAACCAGCCAACATTCGCAGCAGCGTTGACTTGCCCGAGCCCGAGCTACCTAACAAGGCAAAGATTTCATGTCGTCGTACGGATAAGTTGACTGACTTCACAGCCACCGTGTCGTCAAAAATTTTGACGACATCATCGAAACGAACGAACTCATCTTCTATGCCTGACCATGACGAGGCGGAACGATTTTCCTGCATGCTAATTAACGCCCTGACTTAAGCTCTGCCCACAAACGCGTCTGCAAACGCTGCAAGGGCAAGGGCTGAGGCTTAATAACAAACAAGGTTTTTGCGACATCCGCAGGCGGATAAATCATTGGGTTATCGGCTACCTCTTTTACGACATGCTCGCGTGCAGTTTTGTTAGCATTTGGGTAAAACATGGTGTTCGTAATCGCTGCATGGACTTCGGGTGTCTCGATGTAATTGATGAACTCATGCGCTTCATCGACATTCGCCGCCCCTTTGGGTATAGCCATGGTGTCAAACCAAACGGGAGCGCCACCTTCAGGAATGTAGTAATCGATACGATAGTCTTTATTCGCTTCTGCAGCGCGGTGCGCGGCAATCATGACATCACCTGAAAAGCCATACACCATACAAAGGTCGCCTGCAGCGAGCTCGTCAATATAGCCGGACGAGCTGAACTGACGAATATAAGGACGTATTTGCTTTAATAAATCCAAAGCAGTGCGGTAGTCATCGGGGTCGCTACTGTTTGGGTCTTTACCTAAATAATGCAACACTGCCGGAAATACCTGTGCCGCTTCATCCAACATTGAAATGCCACAGCCTCGCAGCTTTTCAGCATTTTCAGGCTTAAATAACATATCCCAATCGCCCAGTGCGACATCCTCGCCCATCACTTCCTTAACCCGAGTGACGTTATAGCCGAGGCCATTCGTGCCATAGCCCCAAGGGATCAGGTACTCGTTGTCTGGGTCAACGTCGGCCAATACCGCCATGATGTCAGGATCAAGGTGTTCCCAATTCGGAATTTTTGTCTTATCGAGCTTCTGAAATAGACCGCCTTCAATCTGCCGAGCCGCATAGTGCGTAGACGGCACCACTACGTCGTAACCGGATTTTCCGGTTAACAATTTAGCTTGTAACGTATCATTGCTATCGTAGACGTCATAACGAACACTGATACCTGTGGCTTGTTCAAAGCCTGATAGCGTATCGGGCGCTGTATATTCAGCCCAGTTATAGACGTTAACGACTTTTTCTTGAGCTAAAACAGCGGTAGAAGACACCACTAACGCAGCCCCTAGCATTACCTGCTTGGCAAAAGCGAAATTCATCGCGGCCCCCATTAAATTCAAAAGCTTAGTAACCAAAAGGCGTGATGATATCGCTTTTTAGTTGCGATTGGGCGAGATTGCATGCGGGTGTTGTAGATAAGCCCGACTTAACTTTGTCCACCATGCAAAACCCTGTTCACCCTGCACTTTTACGAGTGAACGACGTAGACGATATAAATTACTCTGACGCCGCTGTTTTGTCATAATCACACGACGCGCACGATCAAAATCGATGATCCAAGCCTGCCCACTTTCGTTCAACAATATATTGTAAGCGTTCAGGTCAGCATGCCAAACCCCAGCATCATGCATCGCACGAATGGCCGTGGCGACAGCGTCTGGGTCTGCTGTACTTAGCACATCGGCCAAGGGCTGAACTTGCGGAATGCGTTCAACCAAAATGGCCGCGCGATACAGCAAACCAACACGCTGGTACGAGGCCGCCAAGGGTGCTGGTACGCAGTCTAATGTCTGACTTAGGTACAGCATGATTTGGTATTCGGCCCAAGATCGTGTCCGTGACGCGCCCGTCCAGACATACTGGTTGTGTATGAGCTTAGCGATGAGCCCACCGCGGCGATAATGGCGTAACACAGCTTGAACTTCTGACGGCAACGATACAAACCAAGCCGACTGTCTTCCACCACTCGACACCTTTTGGGCCGCTAACTCTGGAGTCAGGGGATCAAAAAAACGCTGTTGAAAGTTTGGCACGCGCTTTGTATTAATTAAGCAATTGCCGTCGATTCGCGTCGTTTCATTAACGTTGGTGGTGTTTGGCGGCATAGTTAGCTCTTTATTAAAAGCAGCATCATGATTACCAGCAACATGCAGGCAAAAATCAACTTCAGTTTGGGCTCAGACATTCCGTGGGCCAGCCGCACTCCGACGGGCACCAATAGGATACTTCCTAGCGCCAAGGGTAATCCAATAAACCAATTAACCTGCCCATGCGAGGCGTACGTAACCAGAGCCACTACTACGCCCGGTGTAATCATGGTCAAGGCAATGGCTTGCGCTCCGACCTGAGACAGCGCTAAAAAGCTGGTCAAAAAAGGAACGGCGACAATTGACCCACCCACCCCAAATACCCCGCCAGCAATGCCAGCAATGACACCCACTAAAGCAAAGTAAAACGGAGGGTGATCGGAGGCGGTCTTTCGGACTGAGGGCTCTTGTGTCCTAGAGCGTAAGCTTTGATACAGATAATAAATGGCCACCACCAACACAAAGCCAGCGTAAATAAGTCGCAGCGTAGAGGAAGGCATGCCAAGGGCCAGTTGCGCCCCCAACCAGGTGCACACTGAGGCACTTACCGCTCCGGCCAAGGCAGCTTGTCGGTCAATACGCGCGTACTGGTTGTACTTACGGATGGTAAGCAAAACGGCGGGTAACACCATAATTAGCGCAGTACCTTGAGCTAATTGCTGATCCATCTGTAGCAGCAAAACCAACAAGGGGATAGCTAAGAGACCGCCACCAATGCCCAGCACTCCACCCACAAAACCGATGCTAGCCCCGATGAATAAAAAAACGGGGATGTTCCACCCTACGCTGAGCGCAAGCATAGCCGTTAAACCTGTAAGCGAGACACCGCATCTTCGATGCGATCCACAGCCCAGATATCCATGCCTTCAATCGTTTGCTTAGGCGCATTGGCTTTGGGGATTAATGCAACACTAAAGCCCAGTTTTGCAGCCTCTTTTAAACGCTCTTGCCCGCGTGGTGCTGGCCGAATTTCCCCCGCCAACCCGACCTCACCAAACACAATCATTCCTTTGGGCAAGGGTCGGTTATTTAACGAGGACATAATGGCCAGCAATACTGCTAAGTCAGCAGCGGGTTCAGCAATGCGCACTCCCCCCACCGCATTAACAAAAACGTCTTGATCATAGGTCACAATGCCAGCATGGCGGTTCATGACCGCTAGCAACATCGCCAAACGGTTGCCTTCCAAACCCACCGACAAACGCCGTGGGTTAGGTACATGTGCCGTATCCACCAGCGCTTGAATCTCTACTAACAACGGACGCGTACCCTCTTGCGTAGCCATGACGCACGAGCCCGGCACATTCTGCTGATGCTGCGATAAAAACAAAGCCGAAGGATTCGTGACGCCACGCAAACCACGATCGGTCATCGCAAAAACGCCCAGCTCGTTAACCGCACCAAAGCGATTTTTAAAGGCTCGCACTAAACGAAAAGACGAGTGCGTATCTCCTTCAAAATACAAAACCGTGTCCACAATGTGTTCAAGTACACGAGGCCCAGCCAGAGAACCATCTTTCGTGACATGGCCGATAAACACCATGGAGATGCCCTGCAGCTTGGCAAAGCGGGTCAACTGAGAGGCGCATTCACGCACTTGCGATACGGACCCGGGTGCTGCACTGAGCTCGCCCGAATACAGTGTTTGAATGGAATCAATCACAGCCACTTTGGGTTTATGCTGCAGTAACGCATCGGTAATGGATTCCAGTCGGATTTCAGCCAACAATTGCACCCCAGCCGTGGGCAGCTCTAAACGCTGTGCGCGTAGAGCGACTTGTTCTGCTGACTCTTCCCCAGTGACATACAACACAGGCGTAACCGCCGCCAGAGAAGACATCGCCTGCAACAGCAAAGTGGATTTACCCACGCCCGGGTCGCCGCCAATAAGGATCACGCCCCCTGGAACGAGCCCGCCCCCTAAGGCCCGGTCGAACTCGGAAATCCCCGTGGGTTGACGCGGAAGCTCACGCGCTTGCACCTCGGATAGATCTTGTACTGGGCTGGCACCCGCTAAGGAAGCGAAGCGATGTGAGGTCGCCTTATCGGTGCTTGGCTCACGAAACTCTTGTAACGTATTCCATTCGCCACAATGCGGACACTTCCCTTCCCACCGGGGGGACTCACCTCCGCATTCTGTACACACGAAACTGATTTTTGCTTTTTTTGTGGCTTTTCGTTGAGTGACCATAAGTGTGGTTATCGTCCTGCCAAACTGCCGCCGCCATCAATCCCAAGTTCTTGACCTGTGATGTATCCGGCCTGATCGCTCAGTAAAAAAGTGACCGCGTTAGCCACTTCATCGGCTTGCCCAAAGCGCCCCATCGGAATGGAGGCCAAAGCACGCTTCTCAGACTCGCTTCCCTCTGGATGATCGGATCTGAACAATTCGGTCTCGATAGGGCCCGGTGAAACCGCGTTAACGGTAATGCCATAAGGCGCTAACTCAAGCGCCCACGTACGGGTGCAACCCAATAGAGCACTTTTAGCAGCCGAGTAACTGGTGCGCTCGTAAGCCCCGTGCGTCACACGGCTGCAGATATTGATGATACGCCCCTCTTTGCGCGCTTTCATTGACGGCACAAAAGCTTGAGTCACTTGTAGCGCTACACGCACATTCAAATCAAAAACCTCGTAGAGTGAGGCCAAATCAATATCGCCTAAGGGCTCCGGCCGCACGATTCCTACATTATTCACGATAGCGTCCACCGGGTACTTCTCGCGTATCACGCGTAGCATCTCTTCAGCGTCACCAGCATTCGCCAGATCACATGAATAGAGATATCCGGGAAAATCAATATCTTGAGTGTTTCGCGCTAAACCGACGACATGAGCGCCCAAATCGGCCAAACGCTGACTGATGGCCCAACCTATACCCTTGGTCGCACCCGTTACCAAGACACATTTATCTTTCATGCTTTGCCTCATCCTCGTTAGTCTGTAGGACTTTTCGCGGCACACGCTGTGCCACTGCGCATAGTAATTCATAACCCAAGGTTCCCGCAGCCTGAGCCACGCGATCTACGCTTGGTCCGTTTTGTCCCCATAACACGGCAACAGAGCCCACTTTTGCTTGGGGAATGTGGGTAATATCGACCATCAACATGTCCATCGAAACTCTGCCTACCAGGCTTGTGGCAATGCCATCAACGCTAATGGGTGTCCCGCTAGGGGCATGACGTGGATAGCCATCTGCATAACCACACGCCACCACACCTATTCGTAAAGGCGTGGTGCACGTAAAGCTATGCCCGTAACCAATGCCTTTGCCCGCCTCTACTTGTTGGACGCTAATTATTTCAGCTTTTAAGGTTTGAGCAGGACGCAAATTAAACGACTCGGCCGTGCGCTCACTTAACGGGGAGGAACCATAAAGACAAATTCCTGGCCGTACCCACTGCTTTGGCGCCGACGGCAAGTCAGACAAGATTTCATCACTAAGACTACCTGCCGAATTGCACACACTCACGACCCGAGCGCTATCAGGCACTACCGCATTAAAGTCACGCAATTGAGCCTTGGTGATTGGCACGTCATCGTCGGCACGCGCAAAATGCGTCATTGCCCCTAGGCTAGCTAACACACCCTGATCGACCAAAGCCTGAACCTGCTGATAGGCCTTAGGGAAGTCGTTCATGCTAAAACCCAAACGGTTCATCCCCGTATTCAGCTTCACCATTGTGTGTAAAGGTTTGGCTGGAGCAGCCGCCTTTAGCATATCAATTTGATACTGACTGTGCAGAACCACGGTTAAATCGTGCTCGCACGCCACCGCGATGTCAGACGCGTCGAATATCCCCTCAAGCAACATGATGGGCTTTGTCCAACCCAGTTCGCGGCACCGTAAGGCCTCGGTTAGATCAAGCATGGCTAAGCCATCAGCTTGAGCAAAAGCCGCTACAGCTGGATCAACGCCATGACCATAAGCATTGGCTTTAATCACAGCCCATATGTAGGGGCTCGCCCGCCCTACTGACTGGTAGTTTTCACGAAGCTTAGCGCTAACAACCGCCAAATTGTGACGTAGCGCAGGGATAGAAATAATGGCCGATATCGGACGGGGCATGCCTTTCTCCAACGAATACGAAAGTCTAAACCAGATTGTAGGAATACGCTAAGGGACAACAATACTGCTTAGTCCGGCAGTGTGCTTTATACTTGCGGGCTATGTCTGTGGATCATTACGAAAACTTTCCCGTTGCCTCGATACTCTTGCCAAAGGCGTTACGCCCTGCGGTAGTGGATATTTATCGATTTGCGCGCACGGCTGACGATATTGCTGATGAGGGCGAGCTCTCCGACGACGAGCGTCTCGCCGCCTTGAACACGTACCGAACGGCCCTCGACTGCGTGGCATCATCGACTCCGCTGCCTCACGCCTTAGCGCATGTAAACGGCGTTTTCTCTCCACTTAAAGCCAGCGTTGAACGCCATCAACTTAGCTATGCTCCTTTTTACGACCTGCTTTCCGCCTTCGAACAAGACGTGGAAACCAAGCGTTACAATGATATGCAAGGGGTGTTGGATTACTGCACACGTTCGGCTGACCCCGTGGGGCGCTTAATGCTTGCGCTGTTTAACGCGGACACCCCCCAACGTGTGCGCTGGTCCGATTCCATCTGTACCGCGTTGCAGCTTATTAATTTTTGGCAAGATGTGGCCATCGACTGGGAAAAAGACCGTGTCTACCTACCTCAAGACTTACTTCACAAGCACCAACTGAATGATGCCGTGATTGCTGAGTATTGTTCAGGAGCACGACGTGCCAGCACCGATGAGGCCTGGCAAAACCTAATGAAAGCCTTGCACGACGAAACAAAGCAAATGCTGCTTTTTGGTGCGCCCCTTATCCAACAACTACCTCGTCGTTTTGCAATGGAGCTAAAATTTATTATTCTGGGGGGGCTACGCATACTTGAACGCCTAGAAAGCGTTAAGTTTGACGTTTTTCAACACCGCCCCACCTTAACGAAAGCCGACTGGGCATTATTATGCCTGCGCAGCCTAAAACCTTTAGCTAAACACCAAACCTTCTAAATATAGTAGTCCTATTGCATGAGTCCAGACGAATACTGCCAGAACAAAGCTGCTCAAAGTGGTTCTAGCTTTTATTACGCTTTTTTGTTCTTGCCACCCGAACGCCGTAAAGCCATCACCGCGCTTTATGCCTTTTGCCGCGAGGTTGACGACGTGGTGGATGAAACGTCTGAAGCGTCTGTCGCTCGCATGAAGTTAGTTTGGTGGCGCGACCAAGTCGTTGAGCTCTACGAGGGCAAAGCCCAACACCCCGTTATGCAGGCGCTCGCCCCCCATGTTGAGCCGTACGACCTAAAAGCAGATGAGCTTTTAGCCGTTATCGACGGCATGGAAATGGACTTAAACGACGTACGTTATGAAACGTGGGATGATCTGAAAAAATACTGCTGGCATGTGGCCAGTGTGGTGGGTATTTTATCGGCGAAAATATTCGGTCAAACCGATCCCGCCACAACCGACTACGCGCAAAAACTCGGGCTAGCCTTTCAATTAACCAATATTATTCGTGATGTTGGCGATGATGCGCGCCGAGGACGCATTTATCTGCCCATACGTGAACTCAACGAGTTCAATGTTGACCCTGCCGACATCTTCGACTTAAAGCACAGTGATGCGTTTGAATCGCTCATGGCCTTTCAAACTCAGCGAGCCTATGGCTTATATCAAGACGCCATGCTCGCCCTACCAGAGGTGGATCGACGCGCCCAACGGCCTGGGCTATTGATGGCGGCTATCTATCATGCGCTGTTAAAAGAAATCGAGCATGACAAATGGGATGTCATGAACCAACGCATCTCGTTAACACCCATTCGTAAATTCTGGTTGGCGTGGAAAACATGGGTAAGCGGTGGACGTGGTTTGATCAAACGACTAAGCCAATGAAAGTCGCTATTATTGGAGGTGGATGGGCTGGCGCCGCTGCCGCCCATTACCTCTGTAAGCATCAATACAAGCCTACCGTATTCGAAGCTTCTCGCTATTTAGGCGGAAGAGCCAGACGGGTAGATAATAACGCCTTTGGTCACGCTATTGATAACGGCCAACACATACTGTTGGGCGCTTACACTGAAACACTAGCGCTGATGCAAGAGCTTGGCATTGAGCTTGACGAGGCTTTCCTCCATCTGGATCTCAGCATTGAAAGCGCCGACACCCGTTACCGTTTAAACGCATGGCCGTTGCCGGCTCCTTTACATTTATTAGGAGCCTTGCTGAGTAGCCGAGGCTTTAGCCTGAAAGATCGCTATCAAATTATCCGATTCAAACAACAACTCAGCCGTCAACACTGGCAAGTTGAAAGACACCAGAGTGTGCTGGACTTGTTGCAGCAACATCGTCATAGCAGCGCGTTAATCGAACACCTATGGCAGCCTTTATGCCTTGCTGCCCTCAACACACCCATCGACATAGCGTGCGCCCAACTTTTTGCGAACGTGATCAGAGACAGCCTAGGTGGAGCCCGCCGCGATACGCAGATGCTTATTCCTAAAAAGGACATGAGTTCACTCTGGGTAGAGAACGCAATGAACGGGGTCGAACTACGCTTAGGACAACGTGTGGTAACGCTTGCGCATACTAAAAGCCATGTACGAGTGAATGATGAGGTGTTTGACGCTTGTATTGTGGCAGTGCCCCCCTACGCCGCTGCACGGCTGTTAACCACGCTTAAGCCCACTCATAGTGAAACACGGCGATGGGTTAACGCCATGGACAGTATTAATTACCGCCCAATTGCTACGGTGTACCTAGAACCCGCCACGCCGTGGAGCGAAACCAAACCATTATTAATGCTGCACGAAAATAGAGCGCAACACGAGTTCGGACAGTGGTTATTTAATCATCAAGCAATACCGAATAGCTTTGCTCAATCGTTATTAAGTGTGGTGATCAGTGATGCAACCGCGTTTAGCGAGCTTTCAAAAGCCGATGCTATTACCGCTGTAGAAACACAGGTTCGACGACAAACAAGCCGACGGGCATCGCTACCAAGCATCGTAAGGTCTGATCTTATTATTGAGAAGCGGGCGACATTTGAAGCCACACCTTTTAGCTTTAGAGCAAACGAGACCACACCATGGCCACGTGTCTTTTTAGCCGGCGACTGGCTACAGAGTGACTACCCCGGTGTGCTGGAAGGCGCTGTGCGTAGCGGATTGAAAAGCGCCGCACAACTTAGAGCGTCTGCTCAGCAGGCTTTTGTCGAGTAATGACTCACAAAGCCTGCTGAGGGGCTGTTTATTTAGCAGCGTGGGTAGTGATGTAACGCTTCACTTCTTGAATATCAGCGTCCATTTCGATAACCCGTTGAGGTAAATCAGCTAATTGAACCAAGTGCTCAGGCACGGGCGCGGGCTTGCCTGTCGCCTGTTCAATGGTTTCTGAAAACTTAGCGGGCAAAGCAGTCTCTAGCACCAGCATAGGGATGCCGGGTTCGAGATAGGCTTTAGCCACTTTTACGCCGTCGGCCGTATGCGGATCAATCAGCACTTCACTTTCAGCCAACACCTCACGAATGGTGGCTAAGCGGTCTTCGTGCGTACTGACACCAGACTCAAAACCAAAGGTTTGGCGAATGTCATCAATGCGATCGCTAAAATCAAACTGTCCGGTCTCGTCCAGTTCTTTCCATACAGCACTGAGTGCTTCGGGGTCACGCCCTACCACATCATAAATAAAACGCTCAAAGTTAGAGGCCTTAGAAATATCCATGGAAGGACTTGAGGTAGCATACGTTTGCTCTGAGCCGCGCGGACGATAAATGCCAGTGCGGAAGAACTCTTCAAGCACATTGTTCTCGTTAGTGGCAAGAATCAGTTTGCGTATCGGCAAGCCCATCTGACGCGCAATATGACCCGCTAAAATGTTGCCAAAGTTACCCGAAGGAACGGCAAACGACACTTGCTGATTCGACTCGGTTGTGGCACGCAACCACGCCCAAAAATAGTACACAACCTGCGCCGCAATACGCGCCCAGTTAATGGAGTTAACAGCGCCTAAGTTCCATTGGGATTTAAACGGTAAATCGCCAGCTACGCCTTTGACAATGTCTTGGCAATCGTCAAACACGCCCTTAATGGAAAGGTTATGGATATTTTCGTCATGCAGCGAATACATCTGAGCACGTTGAAAGGCACTCATGCGACCTTGCGGTGACAGCATGAATACATTGACCCCTTTCTTCCCTTTTAACGCGTACTCGGCCGCTGAGCCTGTATCACCCGATGTAGCCCCTAGGATGTTAATGGTGGTGTTGCGCTGCTCGAGCACGAACTCAAACACTTGTCCCAAAAACTGCATCGCCATATCTTTAAAGGCTAAGGTGGGCCCTTGCGATAGACCAACCAATTGCAATGACTGATTAAGCGCTTTGAGGGGAACCATCTGTTCGCCCACGTACAGGCTGGGTTCGTACGCTGCTTGGGTCAAACGGCGTAAGTCATCTGATGAGATATCAGTGACATAGAGTGATAACACCTCAAACGCCAATTGATCGTATGAGAGGCTACGCCACTGCTCTAAGGTCGCTTCGGAAACCTGTGGGTAACTTTCAGGAACGGCCAAGCCACCATCGGGAGCGAGACCCTCAAGCAAAATATCTGAAAATGACTGAGGGTTCATGCCCCCCCGTGTTGAGACGTACTTCATCACAAGTTCTCCACGCGAAGACGAATCACTTTAGAATGCACAAACTCGAGACGCTGTATTTGCTCTATGGCCAAATCAATCGACCCCTCGCGTGCTTCATGCGTAAGGAAAATAATGTCAGCATTATCATCCTCTGCCGGCTCTTGGAACATGGAGCCAATGGAAATGTGCGCTTGCGCCAAAATACGTGATACCTCTGCCAACGCGCCTGGACGATCTTCCACGCGCAAGCGCAAATAATAAGACGAGAGCACTTCAGACATGGGTAGGACAGGCGTGTCGGCCATCGCGTCTTGCTGGAAGGCTAAATAAGGCACACGATGCATGGGGTCTGCAGTCAATAAACGGGCTACATCCACGACATCAGCCACCACCGCCGACGCGGTAGGAAGCTCGCCGGCGCCAGCGCCATAATAAACGGTAGAACCTACCGCATCACCGTGCACCATAACGGCGTTCATCGCGCCCTGTACATTTGCAAGCAACGAGTCTGCCGGCACTAAGGTTGGGTGCACACGCAGCTCTATGCCTTCGCCCAGACGATGGCGCGTAATACCAAGCAGTTTAACGGTATAACCCAGACGATCAGCATGCATGATGTCTTCCGCCGCCAATGTCGTGATGCCTTCGATATGCGCGGCGTCAAACTGCACAGGCACACCGAATGCTAAGGACGACAATAGCGTCAGTTTATGCGCTGCATCGACACCCTCAATGTCAAAGGTAGGATCGGCTTCTGCATAGCCCAAGTTTTGCGCATCAGTCAACGCATCGGCAAACGACAGGCCCTTGGTACGCATCTCGGAAAGAATAAAATTGGTAGTACCGTTGATAATGCCTGCCACCCATTGAATTCGGTTAGCCGTTAAGCCTTCTCGTATGGCTTTAACAATCGGAATGCCACCGGCTACCGCCGCCTCGTAGGCGACCATCACACCTTTGCGATGGGCTGCAGCGAAAATCTCGTTACCATGCAACGCCAACAACGCCTTATTCGCGGTAACCACGTGCTTGCCCTGCTCGATCGCTTGCATGATCCACTCTTTGGCAACCGTCTCACCCCCAACTAACTCGACAATAATTTCGATATCGGGATGATTCACAACCTGCATAGCATCGTCAGTTAGCATGACGTCATCAGTGAGTAACTCGCGCGCGACCTCTGTATTCCGCGCGGCAACAGCCACCACTTCGATACGGCAACCGGCACGACGCGTAATTTCATCAGCGTTTTCCGTTAATACTTTCCATGTACCACCGCCGACCACGCCCAAACCTAATAAACCAACTTTTATCGAACTCATTTGACCAACCCGTCCTTACGGAACATTTCTTTGATGCCGCGCACAGCTTGTCGTGTGCGCTGCTCGTTTTCAATCAGTGCAAAGCGCACATATTCATCGCCATACTCACCAAACCCGATACCTGGGGAAACGGCCACTTTGGCTTCGCTTAATAAGCGTTTGGAAAACTCAAGCGAGCCATCTGCCAAATAAAAATCGGGGATTTTTGCCCAAATATACATAGACGCTTTGGGGATATCGACATTCCAGCCAATCTCGTGCAGGCCTTTAGCCAAGACATCACGTCGATTGCGGTATTTATTAACGATTTCAGCGACACCATCTTGGGGGCCTTCTAATGCAGAAATCGCGGCCACCTGAATAGGCGTGAAAGTGCCGTAATCGTGATAGCTT
Source organism: Paenalcaligenes sp. DL 463 (assembly GCF_057475185.1). Classification (NCBI taxonomy): domain Bacteria; kingdom Pseudomonadati; phylum Pseudomonadota; class Betaproteobacteria; order Burkholderiales; family Alcaligenaceae; genus Paenalcaligenes; species Paenalcaligenes sp. DL 463. Next base: position 32,605 of record NZ_JBYBKX010000002.1, read on the forward strand.
TTAATACGTGCTAAGGCATGGACAAGGTTACGATTCCCTACCATGAAACCAATACGCCAGCCCGCCATGTTATAGCTTTTGCTCATGGTAAAGAATTCAACCGCGACGTCACGCGCCCCTTCGACTTGCATAATAGACGGAGCCACATAGCCATCGAAGGTGATGTCTGCATAAGCCAAGTCGTGTACGACTAAGATATTGTGCTCTTTCGCCAACGCCACTACACGCTCGAAAAACGACAAGTCCACACATTGAGCAGTCGGGTTACTGGGGAAGCCTAAAATCATCATTTTGGGCTTGGGAATCGCTTCGCGTACGGCTCGTTCGATTTCTTCAAAAAAGTCCAACCCTGGAATCATCGGCACCGAACGTATGTTTGCGCCAGCAATGACCGCACCATAAATGTGAATAGGATAGCTAGGGTTCGGCACGAGCACCGTGTCACCTTTATCAAGCGTCGCCAGCATAAGGTGAGCTAAACCCTCTTTGGAGCCAATGGTTACAATAGCTTCCTCGTCAGAATCCAACTTAACATCGTAACGACGGTCATACCAATTGGTGATCGCTTTACGTAAACGTGGAATACCTTTCGAAACCGAGTACCCGTGCGTGTTGGTACGTGTTGCAGACTCGACCAATTTATCAACAATATGTTGAGGTGTGGAGCCATCAGGGTTCCCCATCGACATATCAATAATATCTTCGCCTCTGCGGCGCGCAGCCATTTTTAATTCGCTAGTAATATTAAAGACATACGGAGGCAAACGTTCGATACGAGGGAAACTAGTCATTGTGGTCCTTGGGATCTGCAAAAGGCGGGGGTATCAACCCAAACGTACGAGTTTAATCCATGAAAGGAAAAGAAGAAAATACTGTTATTCATTCGGTGCTCGCGCTCTTTGCGCTATGATCATAAAAGTAATTTGGAGAGAGCTTGTGCAACTACAGAAAGAGACCAATCCCGCCCTGAACACCATCACGGCTTACGACACAGATTATGTGGAAATAAACCGGAAAAAATACCATTCTAGCGTCTATTTTCGACCTGAAGGCGAGATATGCCCCCTAGAAGCTCAACGGGTTGACGAGCTCACCGAGTCGTTGCTTAAAACCATTACCGGTGTGGATCAAATCAAACAAGACCCCATGGCCTTTCTGGATGGCGATCAGCCCATATTACCAGCCGACGCCCCAGAGGTCGTGTTAATCGGCACGGGCGAAACGCAGCAATTACTTGCCCCTCAGATCACTGCGCCGTTATTGAGTTTGCGTATCGGTGTGGAAGTCATGGATACGCGTGCCGCAGCACGAACCTATAATATTCTGATGTCCGAGGGACGCAAAGTGGTTGCTGCCCTTTTAATATAAGCATAGATAGGATTTTTCATGAGTCATATTACGGTAGGCCAAGCCATTCCTGAGTTTACAGCGCAAAGCGACCAAGGTGAAATTAGCAAGCAATCGCTAGCAGGACATGCTTACGTGCTGTATTTTTACCCTCGTGATAATACGCCGGGTTGCACAACCCAAGCGCAAAACTTCAGAGACCTTAAAGAGCAGTTCGATGCACTCAACGTTAACGTAATCGGGGTATCTCGCGACTCAATGGCCTCGCACCAGCGCTTCATCGACAAACAACAATTGAACTTTCCACTCATCGCCGACCCCGATGAAAGCCTTTGTGAACTGTTTGGGGTCATGAAATTGAAAAATATGTACGGTAAACAAGTACGTGGAATCGAACGTAGCACCTTCCTCGTGAACGCTGACGGTGTCCTCGTTCAAGAATGGCGAGGGCTACGCGTTCCGAATCATGTACAGCAGGTTCTCGAAGCCGCTCAAAACCTGTAAACCAAGTGGTCATGGCCGATCCCATTACGAACTCGGCTTTGTTAATTCAGGAGCAACAACTACATGCCTTTACCATCGCTGCCTACACGTCTTGGTTCAATTCTTAGCACTGAAGAAATTAATGCAGCAAAACGTGCAGTACCCCCTGCCCCTAAAGAAAAAACAACCCCACCTGCTAACGTAGAAGCAACGGAGCCTATCTCCGCAGTAGTACCGCCGTTAGTGGATAATAAGCTTACGCCTCCTACGCCAGTCGAGGCTTCAGATACGCCTGCGCCAGCGGCTCCACGCCGTCAAACACCACGAAAAAAACCAAACGTCAAAACAAAACCGATGACACAGCCCACTACCGCTACTGAGGCGAGTAGGCTCTTTGTTCTCGACACCAACGTGCTACTTCATGACTCGAACTCTCTGTTCAAGTTTGAAGAACATGATGTGTATTTGCCGATGATGGTCTTGGAAGAGCTTGATCATCAGAAAAAAGGGATGTCCGAAGTCGCGAGAAATGCGCGTCAGGTTAGTCGCAACCTAGACGGTATCGTGGCAAATCACGCCTTGGATAACGGTCTCCCCCTTAATGCCTTAGGTAACACTGAGGCCCGTGGCTTGGTTCACTTTCAAACCAAAGCGATTCATTCCACGTTACCGTTGGACCTGCCTTTAGGCAAAGCCGACAACAACATATTAAATGTGGTTCATGCGCTAAAGGACGAGTTTAAAGATCGCCAAATTGTGATGGTGTCCAAAGACATCAATATGCGATTGAAAGCCAAGGCGCTCGGTCTGGCCGCCGAAGACTATCTGCATGATCACGTACTCGACGACTCTGACCTACTTTATGACGGCGTACGTCCGCTGCCTGCCGATTTTTGGAGCAAGCACGGCAAAAAAATGGAGTCATGGCAACAAGGCGGCACGACCTTCTATCGAGTTCATGGCCCACTATGCGCCCAATTCAATGTGAATGAATTCGTGTTCACCGAAGGCGAAACCCCGTTATACGCGCAAGTCAAAGAGGTCGCTACTAACACAGCTGTGCTGGCGACACTGCGAGATTACAGCCATAACAAAAATAATGTGTGGGGAGTAACGGCCCGCAACCGTGAACAAAACTTTGCCCTCAATCTGCTCATGAACCCAAATTGCGATTTCGTCTCGTTGCTGGGCCAAGCAGGCACAGGAAAAACGTTATTAGCGCTGGCTTCAGCTTTAACACAAACATTGGAAACCAAACTGTATAACGAAATTATTATCACGCGAGCTACGGTTCCAGTCGGTGATGAAATCGGTTTCCTACCCGGTACTGAAGAAGAAAAAATGGCGCCTTGGATGGGCGCTTTGGAAGATAACCTTGAGGTCTTGCACGCTGGAAGCAATCAACACAATTCGTTGAGTAGTAGCGAGACCACCCGCAGCTCAACCATGGAGCTGATCCGCTCTAAAATCAAAATCAAATCCATTAGTTTCATGCGGGGCCGCACCTTCCAAAATAAGTTCTTAATTATCGATGAGGCGCAAAACCTTACCCCTAAGCAAATGAAAACCATGGTCACACGAGCAGGCCCAGGTACCAAGATAGTGTGTTTAGGAAATATCTCGCAAATTGATACCCCTTACCTGACTGAAGGCAGCTCGGGCTTAACCTATGTTGTTGATCGCTTTAAAGGCTGGCCTCACTCGGGGCACATTACCTTGCAACGCGGTGAGCGTTCACGCCTTGCTGACTATGCCAATGATGCGTTATAGCCGCTGTTAAGTCGTAAAGCGCTTAGCAATTTCTGTTTCGTTGTAGGCACTTCGGTGCCTACATTACTTTTAGGGATGAAAATCATGTTTAGCTCTTTGCCCATCGGCATCACTATGGGTGACGCTGCCGGAATCGGCCCTGAATTGATCGTGTCTCTCTTTGCCAAGGGATTGAGCCACCCTGCGGTAGTTTATGGCGACAGTGGCGCCCTTGAGCGTGCTGCGCGGCTATTACAGCTAAACGACACCCTACAAATCATTCAAGATGACCCCGAAAACCCGACACCACCCACTCGAACGGGGCACATTGTGGTCAGAAACCGATGGAAAGCGCTTCCATCCGATCTGGCTTATGGCCACATTAACGCACAAGCGGGTCGTGGAGCCTACGAGTACCTATGCCACGCGATCGATGATGCGCAAGCGCAAAAAATTAGAGCTATTGTTACTGCCCCGCTGCATAAAAAAGCCATGCAAGCTGGGCAAATCAACGCACCGGGCCACACTGAAATTCTTGCCGAGCGCACCCATACGAACGATTTTGCCATGATGCTTGCCAATCCCGAACTGCGTGTGTTGCTGGTGACGATTCATGTGGCATTAGCCGACGTCCCTAAACTCATTAGCACTGATAGCGTGTTGCGTAGCATTAGGCTAGCCCACCAAGCCTGCCTACAAGAAGGAATCAGCCGACCGCGCGTGGCCGTAGCAGGACTTAACCCTCACGCCGGAGAAGACGGTCGTTTTGGCACTGAAGAAATCACGGCCATTATCCCCGCCATACAGGCGGCAAGAAGCGAAGGGATAGACGCCTCAGGCCCATGGCCTGGCGACACCATTTTCATGAAAGCGCGTAAAGGCGATTACGATATTGTGGTGGCCCAATACCACGATCAAGGCCTGATACCTGTTAAATACTTAGGTGTAGAACAAGGCGTTAACGTTACCGTCGGCCTACCCTTTGTGCGGACTAGCGTGGATCACGGCACCGCTTTTGATATTGCCGGTCAAGGTATCGCCGACCCTAGCTCACTACACGCGGCGTTTGAAGCGGCCCTACGCATGACCGCCCACTCTGGTTAGTTTCTTTACATTTGCACGTAGTTTAGGAAGCGCGTGCTGGCCCCCTGAAAGGCCACACGCACCGAACCGATAGGACCATTACGCTGCTTACCAATAATGAGTTCTGCTGTTCCCTTATCCGGAGAGTCGGGGTTATACACCTCATCGCGATAAATAAAAATAATTAAATCCGCATCTTGCTCAATCGCACCCGATTCGCGCAAATCACTCATGACTGGACGCTTATTCGGGCGTTGCTCAAGACTTCGGTTTAACTGGGACAACGCAATTAATGGACAGTCTAGCTCTTTGGCTAAGCCCTTAAGCGAACGACTGATTTCCGAGATCTCAGTTGCTCGGTTTTCGCTAGACGAGTTGCCAGACATAAGTTGTAAGTAGTCGATAATGATCAGACCCAACTTACCGCACTGACGAGAAAGACGTCTTGCTCTGGCTCGGACCTCCATGGAAGACAAACCGGGCGTTTCATCAATGTAGACTTGTGCCTCTTGCACCTGCTGCACGGCGTGCGTTAGTTTGGGCCAGTCATCAGCGTCAAGCTTACCCGTGCGCATTCTATGCTGATCAAGCATACCCACTGAGCCCACCATACGCATCGCAAGCTGTACCGCGCCCATCTCCATCGAAAACACTGCTACCGGAAGCCCTTGCTGTATGGCAACATGTTCGCCTATGTTCATGGATAACGAGGTTTTACCCATGGACGGACGCCCCGCCACAATGACCAAATCACCTGGCTGCAAACCAGAAGTCATACGATCTAAATCCACAAACCCCGTCGGCACACCCGTGATCTCGGAGTCGCCTTCACGATGATAAAGTTCGTCAATACGCTCTACCACCTGTGTCAACAGCGGTTGGATCTCTTGAAAGCCAGCATTTCCGCGCGCGCCCTCTTGAGCGATTTGAAACACTCTGGATTCGGCATCGTCTAAGATCTGACGAGCCTCTTTACCTTGAGGGTTAAACGCCGCGGAAGAGATCTCGTCTGCCACCGTTACCAGCTTTCGCAACATGGATCGTTCGCGAACAATTTCAGCGTAACGACGGATGTTCGCTGCGGAAGGCGTGTTATGAGCCAGTGCATTCAAATACTGCAACCCACCCACTTCATCCGCTTTTGCCGACATGGCTAATGATTCGTGTACTGTCACCACATCAGCCGGACGAGCTAAACCAATCAGGCGCGTAATATGCTGCCAAATGATCCGGTGATCAAAGCGATAAAAATCGTCATCGACAATGATATCGGCGATACGATCCCAGGCGGCATTATCCAGCAGCAGCCCGCCAAGAACGGACTGCTCGGCCTCGACTGAGTGAGGTGGCACGCGTAGATAATCAAGTTTAGGATCCGTGCTTTGGGTTTCGCTATCCAACATTAACCTCTGTAATTCCATAGAAAAAAGCCGGCATGTGAGCCGGCTTTTTCTGATGCTCGGCACACTACCCTAATAGGAAATGTACCATGTAACGCAACGATTTAGTCTAGGTCGCCTTCAACCACAACCTTAAGCGCTACGGTTACGTCGGGGTGTAGCACAACATCAACTTCGTATTCGCCAACCGCTTTCAATGGGCCATCAGCCAAACGGACTTGCGAGCGTACGATGTCGCTAAAACCAGCGCTAGCCAATGCTGCAGCAATGTCCATTGTGGTCACTGAACCAAATAGACGGCCGTCAACACCCGCTTTTTGCAACAATGTAACGGTTTGCTCTGCGAGCTTGTTACCAGTAGCTTGGGCTGCTGCCAAACGCTCTGCTTGTGCTTTTTCAAGCTCAGCACGACGTGCCTCGAACTCTTGAATAGCAGTGGCAGTAGCACGACGGGCGATTTTGCGTGGAATTAAGAAGTTACGTGCGTAGCCATTGCGTACACGAACCACATCACCGAGATCACCCAAATTTACGACTTTTTCGAGCAGAATAACTTGCATAACGTATTACCTCCCGGATTATTGATGATTATCGGTGTAAGGCAACAAAGCCAAGAAACGCGCACGCTTAATTGCTGTGTCGAGTTGGCGCTGGTAGTTTGCCTTAGTACCTGTTAAACGGGCGGGAATAATCTTGCCGTTTTCTTGAATGAAGTCACGTAGCGTATCTAAATCTTTGTAATCGATTTCTTTAACGCCAGCAACAGTGAAACGGCAGAACTTACGACGTTTGAATAGTGGGTTCTGCTGACCAAATTTACGGCGTTTATCTTTGCCTCTACGACCAAAAGCCATGATATACCTCTGTATTTTTCCGGTATAAACCGGTAATTATTTAATAGCGGTAACGACACCGCCTAATTAACTTACACAACAACCGTTGCATTCCCCGGGAACTGGATTTCCACAGTCTGTATATGTAGAACAGTTCGAACCGAAGACCGATGCAACGGGGCAATAAAACCTTGAATTTCCAAAATTGCCCCTAAAGGCGTATCGGCTAATTGCAAAGCCATATCACCCAACGCTACGGCTGACATCGTGAAATGCAATCGGCGGTTTAAACCGGCCTCTTCCACTTCGGATTGATGTTCCAACTGTAATTCGATAACTGGCATTCCCGCTGGTGTGTAGCGCAGCACGCTAATATCAGCGATAGCCCCATTAAACGAAAGTTGGTTCACGTAACGCGTGGTCTTTGTAAATTAAGACTCGGAAGCTTCTTCGTCTGCTTCTTCAGCTTGATCTTCGTCTTCGTCGGAATCAGCAGGTTTCGCTGCACCGTCGGTTGTTGCGCGACGACCTTCTTCACGCTCGACTGATTTCATCATGATCGATGCGCCTTCAGGGGCACCATCAGTTTTAGCGATGAGGTAACGCAAGATAGCATCGTTGTAGCGGAAAGAATGCTCGAGTTCGTCAAGAGTGCTTTGACCAATCTCGATGTTAAAGCAAACATAGTGTGCTTTAACTAACTTCTGGATTGGGTAAGCCAATTGGCGACGGCCCCAGTCTTCTTGACGGTGAATTTTACCGCCTTCAGAGGTGATGATCGCCTGATAGCGCTCGACCATGGCTGGCACTTGTTCGCTTTGGTCGGGATGCACAATAAACACTACTTCGTAGTGACGCATGAAACAACTCCTTATGGATATCGCCTGAAAAATCAAGCAACTAATGCCTTATTTCAGACACGACAGCCCGCCCAATAAACCTTGGGTCGAGCAAGAAAGGAAAGATTTTAACTCGCCTAACTAAAGAACACAATGCTAAAACGCCATCTGTGGCGTGTTAGCACTGATGAATCGTTAACCCTCTACCAATGCGTAAGCAGAGTGATTATGGATGGACTCAAAGTTTTCTGCCTCGACACGGTAGCTGGCTACGCCAGGCTGATCGCGCACGGCAACCGCTACATCGCGGACGAGATCCTCAACAAACTTAGGATTCTCATAAGCGCGCTCGGTAACGTATTTTTCGTCAGTACGCTTTAATAATCCCCATAGCTCGCAGGATGCTTGCGCCTCGACGCGACGTATTAACTCGTCCACATTTAACTGCGATGGATCGGTACTCAGTATCGACACCGTGACGTGCGAACGCTGATTATGGGCACCGTATTCGGAAATCGCTTTAGAGCACGGGCACAAGCTTGTGACAGGAACCAAGACAGTCAACTCAAACTCGGTGTCTACTGTACCTTCGTCAGTACGCATAACATTCGCAGACCATGTCAGCTCGTAATCAAGCAAACTGGTAACACCTGAAACGGGTGCTGCCTTGTTCACAAAATAAGGAAACGAGGCTGTGATATCCCCAGCTTGCGCGTTCAGAAGGTCAAGCATCTCAGCGGCCACATCACAAAATAAGGTGGCTGTTAGTGGCGTACGACGATGTTGCTCTAGAAGCGCTAAAAAACGGGACATATGCGTGCCCTTTTCTTCGGGCGGCAAAGCAACGGTTAGTTCCCAATCAGCAACGGTAGGCGTCGCCTCACCCATTACATCGATCAACATTGGGTAGCGCACATCACGCACACCTACTTTTTGTATGGCGATGCGACGGGTGTCAACGCTACTTTGCACATCAGGCATTTGAGCGACAACCTCGGAGATACTATTCATGATGAAAAATCCATGATACGTAATACATTACGTATCCAGTTGTTTGTAAACAGTTAATTATGGGCTAGATTAGGGTTCGATATCCACTATACCCTCTAAACCTCAAGGGCATCTGAACCTATTCTAGGCTTCAACCGTTGTAGTTAAGCCAAAGTGACGCTGAATCGATGCCACGATGCCACCGGCATCTAAGCCAAGCTCTGCCGCCAATTGCTTTTGATCACCGTGATCAATAAAGTCATCGGGATAACCTAAATGGAGCATCGGTTTCACAATATTCTTTTGAGCAAAGCATTCGTGCACCGCACTTCCCGCCCCACCCATCACGGAAGCATCTTCCACCGTTACGAAGTATTGATGGGACTGTGTTAGCTCAAGCAGAAGGGCTTCATCTAACGGTTTTACAAAACGCATATCCACCACAGTGGCATTTATTGATTCGGCGGCCTGCAACGCTTGGTTTAACAATGTGCCGAACACGAGTATCGCCGTCTGTTCGCCTTCTCGACGAACGATGCCTTTACCCACGGGTACGGTTTCAAGCGTGGTACTGAGCTCTGCTCCTACACCCGCCCCCCGCGGATAACGCACTGCGGAAGGGCCTGGATGCTGATAACAGGTGCTTAACAATAAGCGCGTTTCATTTTCGTCAGACGGCGTACTAATGATCACATTCGGTATGCAACGCAAAAAGGCAATATCGTAATTACCAGCGTGAGTGGCACCGTCTGCACCCACTAGCCCTGCTCGGTCTAAGGCAAAGGTGACGTCCAAATCTTGTAAGGCCACGTCATGAATGAACTGATCGTACCCACGCTGTAAAAAAGTGGAGTAAATAGCCACTACGGGTTTTTGCCCTTCACAGGCAAGTCCGGCAGCAAAAGTCACTGCATGCTGTTCAGCGATACCCACGTCAAAGTAGCGATCGGGAAACAAGGCTTCAAACTGCACCATGCCGCTGCCTTCGCGCATAGCAGGGGTAATACCGTATAAACGCTTATCAGCCTCTGCCATATCACAGAGCCATTGACCAAATACTTGGGTATACGTTGGAGCCGTTGGCGCCGTCGACTTCTTGATACCCACTTTAGGGTCAAATTTACCGGGGCCATGATAAAGCACAGGGTCGGCTTCTGCTAACTTGTACCCCTGCCCCTTACGTGTCACCACGTGCAAGAACTGCAAACCGCCCAATTCGCGAAGGTTCTCTAAGGTTGGAATTAACGAGTCTAGGTCGTGCCCATCAATGGGGCCGACGTAGTTAAAACCGAGCTCTTCAAATAAGGTGGTGGGTGCCAACACACTTTTAGCGTGACCCTCAAAACGCTTAGCAAGCTGAAGCATAGGCGGGACATGTTGCAAAACGGCCTTGCCCATGTGCTTGGCTTTGGCATAAAACTGCCCCGACATCAATCGTGCAAAATATCGATTTAAGGCTCCGACAGGCGGAGAAATCGACATATCGTTATCGTTCAATACGACCAATACATTAACGTCAGGCGTGACACCTGCATTGTTCAGCGCTTCAAAAACCATTCCGGCCGTCATGGCACCATCACCAATTACGGCAATGTGCTGACGATCTACACCCGTGTTTCTGGAAGCGACTGCCATCCCTAATACGGCCGAAATGGAAGTCGATGAATGGGCTGTACCAAAGTCATCATATTCAGACTCACTACGCTTGGGAAAACCGGAAATTCCGCCAGCTTGACGTAAGGTGGACATCGCCTCCCGACGCCCCGTCAATATTTTATGCGCGTAAGCTTGATGGCCCACATCCCACACAATTCGATCATGAGGCGTATTAAACACATAATGCAACGCCGCAGTGAGTTCCACCGTACCTAAATTCGAGGACAAATGCCCTCCGGTTTGTGAAACGGACTGCAATACAAACTCTCGTAACTCTACCACTAGCGAGTCAAGCTGATCGCGATCAAGCTTGCGCAAGTCTGGGGGAGATTGAATTTGTTCCAAGGAAACTGTAGCCATACGAAATCTACTGAGAGGGTGTCGTGACTTATACAAGCCAATTTAATTAAGCATCAGACAATCTAGCATTGTAGACCTAATCTGAGTTCAACCCGAAAACCACTTGTGCTTAATGATTACGTCCCACGATGTAATCGGCTAAATAAGCAAGATACTGACCTGATTGCCCCAACGGCCGAATCGCAACGCGCGCCTGCTCGTGCAACGACGCCAAGAACGCTTTAGCCTCGTCCATACCCATTAATGATACATAAGTGGGCTTGTTGTCATTCGCATCTTTACCTGCCGTTTTACCTAAGGTTTTAGTATCCGCTGTTACGTCAAGAATATCATCCATAACCTGAAAACCTAAACCCATGGCATCGCCATAGTCACTTAGCATTTGCCGTTGGCTGGAACTAGCGCCCGCGACAACGCCTCCGAGTAGAATACTGGCCTTAAGCATCGCTCCGGTTTTCATGCGATGCATGGTTTGTAATTGGGCAGCAGTAAGCTGAATACCCACACTATCGCAATCAATCGCCTGGCCGCCCGCCATGCCAAGACTGCCTGACGCCTTCGCTAACACCGAGACAGATTGAACCACCAAGGCGGGTGCTACAGGCATGCTAGCGAGCAGTTCGTAAGCCAAAGGCTGCAACGCATCACCGGCCAGCATCGCTGTGGCCTCGTCGAACTGAATATGCGTAGTAGGTTGCCCACGACGCAAGGTATCGTTATCCATGCAGGGCAAATCGTCGTGCACGAGCGAATAGGCGTGAATTAGCTCTACCGCCGCCGCTGCATGATCCAATGCTTTCTCTTGCGCTAAGCCGGAGGTATTCGACTGCATTACCGCTTCACCCGCGCCATACACTAACGCCGCACGTACTCGCTTTCCGCCTCCTAAAACCGCATATCTCATGGCTTTATGTAGAGAGGACGGTTCCGTTTCGGCGGAAGGCAAAAATGACGATAATACGTCTTCAATATGCGCCACCTTGGCGGCTAACCATTCACTGTGATCTAAGGTAAGGGTGGACATACTTATTCCTCAGAACCATCGATATCATTGAGCGGACGTAATAATTGCCCTTGCAGCACTTTCACTTGCTGCTCTGCCTGATCCAATCGTTGCTGACACACGCGAGCCAGCTCAACACCCCGTTGGTAAGATGAGATCGACTGCTCTAAAGGAAGGTCACCACTTTCCATACGCTGCACAAGCGCTTCTAACTCGGCAAGCGCGGCTTCGTAATCGGTAGGCAATGGCGCCCCCTCGTTGGGCACGGTCGTGTCGTTCATGAATTTGTCCTAAGTTTTTACGCATCAAAAGGGCCCAATACAGTGAGCCCTTAATTAACTACATCAATGTTGGCTATTTTAACGGTAAGAGCAAAAAGCACACCCAGTAAGATATCTGGTTACGCTTTGGTTATTACGGGGCGACTGGGATCACTTACCCATTCGCTCCACGAGCCCGGATACAAACTTGAACCGTGCAAACCCGCGAGCTCCATCGCGAATAAATTATGGCATGCGGTAATTCCCGAGCCGCACTGATGAACAATCGCTGACGGATTGTTATCGTCTATCATTTCCTGAAAATCAGTGCGCAACTGGTCTACCGTCTTAAATGTACCATCGGCATTTAAATTGTAACCGTAGGGGCGATTTAATGCATTGGGAATATGCCCAGCGACGGGATCCATGGGCTCGAGCTCTCCGCGATAACGCTCGGGAGCGCGTGCATCGATCACCGCAAACTGTGGTTCGCTAATATTTCGCAACACGTCGTCAGCCGTCACAGTAGGCATAGAAGGCTGGCTCGGAACCGCGAGACTTTGCACCACTTGCGCTTCGGTAAGACGAGGCGCGCGCTCGCCTGTTTCGACCTCTCCACCAGCCTGCTGCCACGCTTGCCACCCCCCATCCAGAATGGCAACGGCTTCGTGCCCCATCCAGCGCAACATCCACCAGAGCCTCGCCGCAAACAGACTATCGCCAGCGTCATACACCACGACTTGAGTGCGAGAGGTTAAACCCTGTGAACGCATCAAGGCCGCAAAATCGCTACGGGATGGCAGCGGGTGTCGGCCATTGCTTCCATTTGCTTCACCCACAAGCTCAGTTTCATTATCTAAAAACAAAGCTTGCGGTATATGGCCTTTCAAGTAGGCTGCACGCCCTGCGTTGTGATCCGATAAGTTGTGTCTGACATCAAAGACCAACCAGCCAGATGACTGACGGTGTTGCTGAAGTTCTTGAGGGCTAATTAAATACCTAAACATGATGCTCCTTGATATCGGTCAATGTGCTTCGGTTTCACTTGTCGCCTTACGACGCATCAGCCTATCTTCGCTGTGCGTTCGCCACAAGGAAATCATTCCTGAGCCAATAATCAGCGCCATTCCTACCCAAGCAATCGCGTCTGGAATATCCGCCCAGAAAATAATGCCAAGAAAGGCAGAAAAAATAATGGTGGTGTATTGCAGCGCCGCCGTCAACAAGGCAGAACCCTTGCCAAACGCCCGAGTCATGGTTAATTGCCCGATAAACCCTGAGCCTCCAACACCCAGCAAGGCCAGCCAGCCTTGCCAACCCACTGCACTCCAGCCTAGCACGCCAAGACCAACAAAACTGGTCAAGCAGACAAAACACGAAAACAAGAAAACCGTACGCCACTCGGGCTCGCCAAGACGGCCCAGCTCGCGCACTTGAAGCATGGCCGCCGCTGCAAAAACACCCGCACACAAGGCGACCAACGCGGCAAACCACTCGTCATCACCAATACTGGGGCGTAGAATCGCCAACACCCCCAGAAACCCCAGCAAGACGGCCAGAATACGTATGGGGTCGCGTTGCGTCCCCCCGAAAAATAACATCCATATGCCAATAAATAGCGGAGCCGTATACGTAAGACTGACTGAGGTAGAGAGACTTAAGATGGTTAACGAAAAGAAACCCATCCACATTGAGCTCACGCCAAAAATGTTACGTAGCACGTGCGCTTTCCAACTGGGCGGCCGCAGGGGTCGTTGACGTAACCTAGACCACACAAAGATGAAAATAATCGAAGGCAGGCCTCGAAATAACACAATCTGTGCCAAATTCGCGTCGAGCTCTGCTGACACCTTGATGCACGCCCCCATAATGGCGAACATCACGCAAGCAAGCAACATCCATAACGATTGCATGTACCTATCCCGCTGGAACGGAAATGAAAATAGAAAAAAGCCCAAGCTAGAACTATACTCCGCGTATCTAACATTCAGGCGCGTATAACGGTTTAAAATTCACGTCTACGCTTTACACTACCGTACTTTAATCAGTTTCTGCCCATTGCGGTCTTAAGCCCATCGGAACTGACCATCGCTTGATCGGTCTTATACATTTTGCAACACCACAGGAATTAGCAATGACACGCATTCTCTTATTTCTTGCTACCAACTTAGCGGTTATGTTGGTGCTTAGTTTTTCCATGAACGTCTTAGGCATCGGACGATACCTAACGGCAGAAGGAATCAACCCAGGAAGCCTACTCGTATTCTCTGCCATTGTGGGTTTCACCGGCGCTATTTTTTCGCTGTTAATCAGTAAATGGATGGCTAAACGCAGCACTGGCGCGCGTGTTATTGATCCTCAAGCCCCCAATAGCCCCCAAGAAGCGTGGTTGGTTGAAACCGTACATCAACTTGCAGACCGAGCCGGCATAGGCCGCCCCGAAGTTGCCATTTACGACGGCGCCCCTAATGCTTTTGCGACAGGAGCATTTAAAAATGATTCACTGGTTGCCGTTTCGACTGGTCTACTCCAAAGCATGACCGAAGAAGAGGTTATGGCTGTTTTAGGCCACGAGGTCGCTCATATTGCTAACGGAGATATGGTCACACTCACTTTGATACAAGGCGTGGTGAACACCTTCGTTATTTTCTTTGCTCGCCTCGTCGGTTACTTTGTAGACCGTGTATTGCTTAAAAACGAACGTGGCTTTGGGCTGGGTTATTACGCCACCACCATCGTCTGTGAAATCGTATTCGGGCTATTGGCTTCGATTATCGTCGCATGGTTTTCGCGTCAGCGCGAATTCCGTGCAGATGCCGGTTCGGCTAAGTTATTAGGCTCAAGCACACCTATGGTGCGCGCCTTAGCACGCCTTGGGAATGTCGAGCCTGGAGAACTACCTAAAGCGTTTGAATCGTCGGGCATTTCAGGAGGCGGTGGTCTAGGCGCCCTGTTTGCCTCCCACCCACCGATAGAACAACGCATTGCCGCTTTGCAACAACGTTAAAACCGTAGCCGCTGCAAACCTTAGAAAACCAAGGTTTGCAGCAAAAGCTAGGGACTGCAATCTAACGACTCACAAGCGGTTAATGAGCCTGCCCCCAATTATCCCCCTCTCCTACCTCAGAGAGTAACGGGACATCTAAGGTTGCAACCTCACCCATCAGCCGAGGAAGTTCGCTTTTAAGCAGCTCAACCTCATCAACAGGGGCATCAAACACCAGTTCGTCATGCACCTGCATCACCATCAATGTTTTAAGCTGCTTCTCGTCGATCCAAGCCTGTACAGCCACCATTGCCTTTTTGATCAGGTCAGCTGCTGTTCCTTGCATGGGCGCGTTAATTGCTGCACGCTCTGCCGCTGCCGCTCGGGCTCCTTTTGCCCCTTTTAACTCTGGAAAAGAAAGCCTTCGGCCAAACACAGTCTCGACATAGCCTTGCTCTTTGGCCGTGACTTTAATACGTTCCATGTACTGCGCCACACCCGGATAACGACTAAAGTATCTGTCTATATAGGCTTTGGCGGCGCTGCGCGTGATACCCAAGTTATTGGCTAGTCCGAACTCGCCCATTCCATAAATCAAACCAAAGTTAATGGCTTTGGCCGCGTGCCGCTGTTCGGGGCTGACGTCTTCAGGCTTCACACTAAAGACCTCAGCAGCGGTAGCTCTATGCACATCTCCACCCTCGGCAAACACACGTATTAAGTTTTGGTCTCCGGATACGTGTGCCATGATGCGAAGTTCGATTTGCGAGTAATCGGCAGCAACAATCTTGCCCTGCGACGAGACGAAGGCATCACGAACTCGTCGACCTTCTACTGTACGTACCGGAATGTTCTGCAGGTTCGGGTCGGATGAGGCTAAACGTCCTGTGATAACAGCTGCTTGGGCATATCGAGTATGCACCCGCTGAGTTTTAGCATTCACCATACGCGGCAGTTTATCGGTATAGGTCGATTTCAGTTTTGCAATGCTACGATGCTCGAGCAAAAGCTTAGGCAAAGGATAATCTTGCGATAAGGTCGTTAATACCGCTTCGTCGGTAGAAGGGGCGCCGCTCGCCGTTTTACGCACCACAGGTAACTGCATGCGCTCAAACAAAATCTCCCCTACCTGCTTAGGCGAATTCATGTTGAATGGCTGTCCAGCGAGCTCGTATGCCTTCTCTTCTAAGCCTAATAAGCGCTCGCCTAGATCATGACTTTGCTTGTACAGCACTTGGCTATCGATCGCTACGCCATTGCGTTCGATGGTTGTTAAAACCTCGGACGTCGCCACCTCAAGTTTGTAAGTAGCCTCTAACCCCTCGTGGGCTGCAATTAAGGGGCGTAAGACATGGTGCAAGCGTAAGGTTAAGTCGGCATCCTCAGACGCATAATGCGAGGCCACGTCGATAGAGAGCTCATCGAAACCAATCTGTTTCGCCCCTTTACCGCAAATGTCTTCGTAACTGGTTCCGGTAACACCTAGCCAGCGCTGTGCCACGTCTTGCATATTAACGCGCAGGTGCGACTCTAAAACATAGGCTTGCAACATTGTGTCTTCAAATAGACCTCTAAGCTGGATGTCTTCAGACAAGAACACATGCGCATCGTATTTAGCATTGTGCAGAACTTTGGCATGGCTCGCCGAGCTTAGCCAAGGCTTCAGCTTAGTCAGCACTTCTGCCTTATCAAGCTGAGGCCCCACATCGTAACCTCGATGGGCTAACGGTATGTAGCATGCTGTGCCGGGCTCTACACTAAGCGACAACCCGACTAAGCTTGCCTGCAAAGGATCAATCGATGTGGTCTCGGTATCAAGGGCGGTAATCTCAGCATTTTGTATCTTCTCCAACCACACATCAAGTGCCTCGAGCGTGGTCACGGTTTCGTAATTGACCGATTCTGGCGCTTTCGTCAGCGCAGGGTCTGGCAACGCTAAGGCGGTTGGTGTTGGGCTGGCCTTTACGCCACCGGCGGTAACACGAGAATCTTGAGCAGGGATTCGGTCGGGATCACCACTGAGGTCGCGCAACCACGTACGAAAACCGTAATCATCGTAAAGCTGGATTAAGGTGGCCGTGTCTTGATCTAACGGTTTAAGCACCTCTATACCTGACGCTATTTCATCCACTTCGCAATCTAACTTTACGGTGACAAGTTTTCGGGTTAGTTCGAAACGCGGGATGAAATCGCGTAAGTTTTGTCCTGCCACCCCTTTAATCTTGTCAGCATTCTCAATCAGCTTGTCTAAACTTCCGTACTCGTTAAGCCATTTCGCTGCGGTTTTAGGCCCCACCTTCGGCACACCGGGGATGTTGTCAGACGTGTCCCCAATTAGCATGAGGTAATCAATGATTTGCTCTGGTTTCACACCATAACGGTCCACTACGCCTTGCACATCTTGGCGTTCGCCGTTCATCGTATTAATCAATTCGACATGCTCATTGACTAGCTGAGCCAAATCTTTATCGCTGGTTGAAACAATGGTGTGCACCTCTTGCTCAGAAGCCATGACACTCAATGTGCCAATCACATCATCAGCTTCCACGCCGGGTGTGCAAATAACAGGCCATCCCAAGGCTTTAACCGCTTTGTGTATAAGCGGTATCTGCTCGGCAAGATCTGTTGGCATAGAGGGCCTGTTGGCTTTATAGTCACTAAAGAGCTTGTCTCTAAACGTTCCGCCTTTAGCGTCAAACACACAAGCCATATAATCAGGCGAGTAGTCTTGCAGAATTTTGCGCATCATCGAGATTACGCCGTAAAGGGCTCCCGTGGCCTCTCCACGCGCATTTCGCAGATCCGGCATGGCGTGATACGCTCGATACAAGTAGCTGGATCCATCAACTAGCAACAAGGTTTTTTTCATGTCTCACAACAAAATTGTTCGTTTACCGGCTTCAGAACAAATTCCGACCATTTCGTCAGAACTACAACACGCCGCCGAGGTCTTGGAAGAAGTGGGCTTCGGGATAAGCGTATTTGGTAGTGCTCGAATCCCGCCAAATCATAAGTATTACAAACTAGCACAAGAATTGGGTAAGCGCTTAGCCGAAGCTGGCATGATGTTAATCGCTGGCGGTGGCCCTGGCCTAATGGAAGCGGCTAACAAAGGCGCCTATCAGGCTGGCGGTCGTAGTGTAGGATTAAATATCCGACTTCCACGAGAAACCAGCAATAATCAATATCAAACTCACAGCCTACAATTCGAGTACTTTTACTCGAGAAAAGCCACCTTCTTTATGCATAGTTCGGCGTATATTGCTCTGCCAGGTGGTTTTGGTACGTTAGACGAGTTATTTGAAGTCATGACCTTGGTCCAAACTCGAAAATTACCACCCGCACCCATTGTACTGATGGGAACCGAGTTCTGGGGCGGCTTAATTGACTGGATCAAAGATCAACTTGTAACGAACAAGTTGATTTCACCTGAAGACCTTAATCTACTTACCATCACCGACGACATGGGCGAGGTAATGAAAGTCATTAACGAGTGTTGTTCACAGTTTGCGATTGAACCCGATTGCGCACCTGCCCTACCTCAGTAAACGATAAAACTCACATACCTGATAAAAGGTGATTGTAGTAGGTACAAAAAAAGCTCTTGGTATTCACCAAGAGCTTTTTGCGTTTACAGCGGCTTGCACTAACAAGCCACCGTATGAAGCTTAAGCATCACGCAAACTGCGACGACGCTCGTGCTCTTTCAAATAACGCTTACGTAAACGTATAGACTTGGGCGTAACTTCAACCAATTCGTCATCATCAATAAAGTCCACGGCATACTCTAAGGTCAAGCGTATGGGTGTAACTAAATCGATGTGCTCATCTTTACCTGACGCCCGCACGTTAGTTAGCTTCTTCTCGCGAATGGGATTAACGACAAGATCGTTATCTCGGCTATGAATACCGATAATCATGCCCTCATACACCGGATCATTAGGCGAAACAAACATCTTGCCACGCTCTTGCAACTTCCAAATAGCGTAGGCCACAGCCTCTCCGTCATCTTGACTGATCAGCACCCCATTACGACGCTCGCCAAGTGAGCCATCGCGCATCGGTTTGTACTCGTCAAAAATATGACTCATTAGCCCTGTACCACGCGTCAAGGTCATGAAGTCGCCTTGGAAGCCGATCAAACCGCGTGCAGGAATTCGATACTCTAAACGTGTGCGGCCACGACCATCGGGCTGCATATCAAGCAAGTCACCGCGACGACGACCTAGCTCTTCCATGATGCCGCCCTGATGACCGTCTTCAATGTCTACCGTTAACAGCTCGTAAGGCTCGTGCTTCGCACCATCAACTTCTTTAATCATCACCTGAGGGCGAGACACAGCTAGCTCGTAGCCTTCGCGACGCATGTTTTCAAGCAAGATGGTCAAATGCAATTCACCACGGCCACACACCTCAAAAACGGTGTCATCGCCGGTCTCGTTCACGCGCAATGCAACGTTTGACTTCAATTCGAGGTCAAGACGGTCGCGAATTTGGCGACTGGTCACAAACTTACCTTCACGTCCTGCCAAAGGCGACGAATTTACCATGAAGTTCATGGTTAATGTAGGCTCGTCGATACGTAACAATGGCAACGCTTCTTGATGATCCACATCCGTAATCGTGCAGCCAATACCGATCTCTTCAATACCGTTAATTAACACGATATCGCCAGCTTGAGCCTCAGGAACTTGTTGACGATCCACGCCCTTGAAAGTAAGCACCTGATTGACGCTAGCCTTAATCGGCTCGCTGTCTGGACCAAACTTAACAACTACGTTTTGACCCGCTTTAATACGCCCGCGGTTGACACGCCCTACCCCGATTTTACCAACATAACTGTTGTAATCGAGAGAGCAGATTTGTAATTGCAAGGGACCATCAGGGTCGTCTTCACGTTGTGGCACGAAGTCTAAAATGGCCTGAAACAAAGGACGCATATCGCCAGAACGCACATCATCAGTGTGTCCAGCATACCCAGCTAAGCCAGATGCATAGATAATGGGGAAATCCAATTGCTCTTCGGTTGCGCCCAACTTATCGAATAAGTCGAAGGTTTCGTTAACCGCAAAGTCAGGTCGGGCACCCGGGCGATCCACCTTGTTGACCACAACAATAGGCTTCAACCCAAGCTCTAGTGCTTTACGCGTTACGAAACGCGTTTGAGGCATCGGGCCTTCGACCGCATCCACCAATAGCAAAACACCATCAACCATCGACAATACCCGCTCAACCTCTCCACCAAAGTCAGCGTGTCCAGGGGTATCAATAATGTTGATGTGCGTACCATCGAATTCAGCCGCACAGTTCTTGGCCAAAATGGTGATGCCACGCTCTTTTTCAATATCACCCGAGTCCATAACTCGGTCACTAACGTGCTCGTTAGCGCGGAACGTGCCTGACTGTTTTAATAGCTGATCGACCAAGGTGGTTTTACCATGGTCTACGTGGGCGATAATTGCCACATTGCGCAGGGCGCGACTCATAACTGTTCCTTCTGATTAAGGTTGGCAGGTTGTAGTTCTGCCGGCAGGTCTGCGAGCTCGATCAAGGTGGTCTCAGGCTCAGGTAATGCCTGTAGCGCTTCTAAACCAATTGCCGCATCCAGATGAAATGGACCCACCTGTGTGCGACGTAATTCGATTAAATGCCCAAAGCAACCTAACTGACGACCAATATCCTGAGCAAGAGTACGAATGTAAGTACCCTTACTACACAAAACCGAAATGCGGGCTTGCTGATCGCTACACTCTAAAAGCGTAATATCGTGAATCGTAACGGTACGAGGAGGACGCTCTAGTTCAATGCCTTGACGGGCATACTCGTACAGCGGCTTACCATCACGTTTTAAAGCTGAAAACATCGGAGGAATTTGCTGAATTTCCCCGCGAAAAGTATTGAGTACTGACTCGAGCTGATGCTCGTTTACACTTTCAGCAGAAGGTTCAGCCCTTGCTACTACCGTGCCGGTTAAATCACCAGAATCTGTTTCAGAACCGAATTGTATCAAAGCCTCGTAAGCTTTATCCGAATCAAGTAGCTGTCCGGATAATTTTGTTGCTCGACCGAAACAACAAACCAAGAGGCCCGTAGCAAAAGGGTCTAATGTGCCAGTATGGCCGGCCTTACGAGCATCCATCGCGCGACGCGCTCGCTGTAAGGCGTGATTACTAGACAGGCCCTCAGGTTTATCCAACAAAAGGACACCATCAAGCAACCGTCCGCGTCGTCGGCTTGCCATCGTATAAATTTCCGTAAGATAAACGACAGCCCGACTTAGGCGTTGTCGTCAGGGTCATCTGGAACCGAGTCGGCACCAAAATTAAGAGGACGATTGGCTTCTTCGATCAGCTTGCTCATGGCCATGCCACGAACCACATGATCATCGTAAAAGAAGCGCAACGTTGGAACGGTGTGAATATGCAGCATTTTATATAGCTGCGAATGAAACCAACCCGCCTTAGCGTTCAACACTTCAGTAGCCGTTTCAGGCTCAGCACCAAGTACCGTGAAATGAACTTTTGCGTGGGCATAATCAGCCGATAGCTCTACGGCGGTAAGGGTGATTAATCCAGCGCGAGACATATCAATTTCACGCTGGATTAAGATAGCCAAATCTTTTTGAATTTGGTCGGCTAAGCGGACATTACGTCCGCTGCCTAATTTCGCTTTATGTCGTGCCATAAATTACAGTGTTCTAGCAATTTCTTTGATTTCGAAGATTTCGAGCTGATCGCCCACTTCAAGATCGTTGTTGCCACGCAATGTAATACCGCAATCAAAGCCTTGACGTACTTCGCGTACATCGTCTTTGAAACGACGTAACGATTCGAGGTAACCCGTCCAATGCACCACGTTATTACGTAGCAGGCGCACTTGTGAGTCACGCTTGACCAAGCCTTCTGTAACCATACAACCGGCGACACTACCAATACGAGAGATATGGTATACCTCGCGTATCTCGACCATACCGATCACCTCTTCGCGTTGCTCTGGTGCCAACATACCTGACAAGGCTGCCTTCACTTCATCAACCGCATCATAAATGATGTTGTAGTAACGAATGTCGACATCATTCAGTTCGGCCTGCTTGCGAGCCGTTTGTTCGGCGCGCACGTTAAAGCCAATAATAACGGCATTAGACGCAATAGCTAGGTTAACGTCGCTTTCGGAAATACCACCCACAGCAGCGTGTACGACTTCGACTTTCACCTCGTCCGTTGCCAATTTAAGCAAAGACGACACCAACGCTTCTTGCGAACCTTGAACGTCAGTTTTAATGATCAGTGATAGCGTTTGAGCTCCGTCACCGATATTGTCAAACAAGGACTCAAGCTTAGCGGCCTGTTGACGCGCTAATTTCACGTCTCGGAACTTACCTTGGCGGAACAACGCGATTTCACGCGCCTTACGCTCGTCAACCATTGCAACAAGCTCATCACCTGCTGCTGGCACTTCTGTCAGACCTTGAATTTCGACAGGAATGGATGGACCAGCCACCGCTACCGCTTTACCTGACTCGTTCACCATGGCTCGAACACGACCAAAACTGGCACCGACAAGCACGGTATCGCCGCGATTCAACGTACCACTTTGGACCAAAATAGTAGCAACAGGACCACGCCCACGATCAAGGCGAGCCTCGATAACAGTACCCTTAGCTGGCGTATTCACCGCAGCAGTCAACTCAAGCATTTCTGCTTGCAACAGGACCTGTTCGAGCAGTTCATCAATACCCTGACCCGTACGAGCCGATACCGGCACAAAAGGCACATCACCACCGAACTCTTCAGAAACAACCTCTTCAACAAGAAGCTCTTGTTTCACACGGTCAGGATTAGCTTCAGGCTTATCTACCTTTGTAATGGCTACAACGAGTGGGACTCCGGCAGCTCGTGCGTGGTGAATCGCTTCGCGAGTTTGAGGCATCACGCCATCGTCAGAAGCCACAACCAAGATAACCACGTCAGTGGCTTTGGTTCCGCGAGCACGCATCGCCGTAAAGGCTTCGTGTCCAGGGGTATCTAGGAATGTGACGTTACCTGAATCCACTTTAACGTTATAGGCACCAATGTGCTGAGTAATACCACCGGCTTCACCCGACGCAATTTTGGTGCGACGAATGTAGTCAAGCAACGATGTCTTACCGTGATCCACGTGACCCATTACGGTCACTACAGGAGCACGAGGCTGCTCGTCAATTTCACCTACAAAAACGTCGTCAAGGAATGACTCTGGATCGTCAAGCTTAGCAGCGATCGCAATATGCCCCATTTCCTCGACTAGAATCATTGCCGTTTCTTGATCAAGAACTTGGTTAATGGTAACCATTTGCCCCAGCTTCATGAGATGTTTGATCACCTCAGCCGCTTTAATGGACATTTTATGAGCTAAGTCGCCAACCGTGATGGTCTCTGGGATGGCGATCTCACGAGCGATAAACTCAGCAACTTGTGGTTGCTGCTCTTGCTGATTTTGGCCACGGCCACGACCTCGCTTACCACCACCTCGAGTGTTAGCACGCCAACCCTCGCGACCCACAGCGGCTGAAGCCACTTCGGCCTTAGATGGCGTTTTACGACGGCTGGTATCACCCGCCCAACCCGCCTCGCCCTTAGCTGGTGCTTTGGTTAGGGTTTTCTTACCCTCATCGCCCTTGGCGTCTTTCTTTGCGGCGCCTTTCACAGCACCCTTACGCTCTGGCGTTTGGGGCTCTGCGGCACGCAAAACCTTACGGGGACGGTTTAACATTTCACTGATAGCCGCGGCTTCAGCAGCGGCGGCCAAACGGGCGCGATCGCGCTCAAGATCCCCTTCAGGGTCTGAGGATTGCGCAGCAGAACGACGTTGATCAGACCCTGTACGAGTCGATGTTTTAGTCGCAGCACGTGCTGGCGTCGCAGGGCGATCAGCTGGTCGCTGAGCACCTTTAGCCCCCGTCTGGCGCGCTTCGGCTTTAGTGTTGGAGGTTTCTTTAGCGGGCTTATGTTTAACGGCCACGTTTTCCTGTTCTTTGGTTTGATCTGCCACGGCAGGCGTTACCTCTTTTGCCTGATCTTGACTGTCAGACACCTTATGCTCAGCCGTTTTTACCTCAGCAGCCGATTCCTGTTTAGTCTCGGCTTCGCTTTCACCTTTCGGTGTAGGCTGATCTGTTTTCTCGGCACCAGCCTGTTCTGCCTTAATGGATTCAGGCTTTTCGACTGGCGATGTATCTTGCTTGGGCTCGGCTTTTTGCTCACTTACCGTCGGCTTAGGATCGGGTGTGGCGTCTGGCGTTTCTTTAACAACGTCAGTAGGAGCTTGCGCTTGAGGTTGTTCCGCACTGACCGTATCAGCGACGGATTTAACCTCTGGGGTGACAGCGGAATCAACCGCCGGCGTATCAATAGGGGCTGCTTCACTGGCCACTACTGTTTCTTCAGCAGCGGCGGCTTCAGCAAGAAGCTCAGCTGGGTCACGTTTTACAAACACGCGTCGTTTACGTGTTTCGACCTGAATAGTACGGGAACGCCCAGAACCATCAGCTTGACGAATTTCAGAGGTCTTACGACGGGTTAAGGTAATTTTATTACCCTCGCCTCCCCCATGGGCTCGGCGCAACGACTCCAGCAGCTTCGCCTTATCTGCTTCGGTGACGGCATCGTCTACCGATTTGAGCTGCACACCGGCTACACGCAATTGTTCCAACAGTGTATCGGCGGGCATTTTCAGTTCTTGAGCGAACTGGGCGACTGTGTTACTCGGCATTCGACTCTCTCTTGCTTACAACTACTTATTCTAATAAATACAACCCCATAGGCTGGCTCATGTGTGCCAGCAGCATAGCGAATTACTCATCGTCTTCGAACCAGTGGGCTCGAGCACGCATGATCATTTCACTTGCTTGCTCGTTATCGAGACCTGTGATCTCTGATAACTCATCTGTTGCTAGCTCTGCTAAATCATCGAGATCGACAATTTCTTTCTCAGCGAGCTTAGCAATAATATCTGGGGTCATACCCTCGATTTCTTGAAGATCTTTAGCGACTGCTTGCACTAGCTCTTCTTTGGCGATGGCTTCTGACAACAAGGCATTACGAGCGCGTGCTCGCAATTCATTAACGGTTTCTTCGTCAAAAGCGTCAATCTCGAGCAACTCTTGCATTGGCACATAAGCCACTTCTTCAAGACCGGTAAAGCCTTCATCGATAAGAATGTTGGCCACTTCTGAGTCTACGTCAAGACGCTGCATAAACACATCAAGTAGCTCTTGGCGCTCTTCTTCTTGGCGATTCTGGCTTTCTTCAGGTGTCATGATGTTAATCTGCCAACCTGTAAGCTCGGATGCTAAGCGTACGTTTTGACCACGTGCGCCAATGGCTTTAGGTAGGTTTTCTTCGTCTACCACCACATCCATCGCGTGCTTGTCTTCATCGACTAAAATCGACTGCACGTTTGCCGGCGCTAACGCACCAATCACAAACTCGGCTGGGTCTTCAGCCCACAACACGATATCAACTTGCTCGCCGCCCAGTTCATTTCGAACGGCGGTAACTCGTGACCCACGCATTCCAACGCACGTACCAATAGGATCAATACGTTGATCGTAAGCGATTACGGCTATCTTTGCGCGTACCCCAGCATCGCGTGCAGCGGCTTTGATTTCCAATAAGCCTTGCTCGATTTCTGGCACTTCGTTCTCAAAGAGTTCACGAATGAATTCGGGTGCGGTGCGAGACAAAATAACCTGCTGCCCACGAGCCGTACGATCAATACGTTGAACCCACGCACGAACACGATCACCCATGCGAATATTTTCTTTAGGGATCATTTCACTGCGCGGCAAACGAGCCTCTATCTTTCCCATCTCGATAATGGCATCGCCTTTATCCATGC
This sequence comes from Paenalcaligenes sp. DL 463, assembly GCF_057475185.1. Classification (NCBI taxonomy): domain Bacteria; kingdom Pseudomonadati; phylum Pseudomonadota; class Betaproteobacteria; order Burkholderiales; family Alcaligenaceae; genus Paenalcaligenes; species Paenalcaligenes sp. DL 463. Next base: position 58,472 of record NZ_JBYBKX010000002.1, read on the forward strand.
GCTTAACACTGCCCGAAACAATAGTTTCTTCGCGCTCTAGGAAGTCGTTAAGAACTTGCTCGCGCTCGGCGTCACGAATACGTTGCAAAATAGCCTGTTTAGCGGCTTGAGCTCCGATACGGCCGAACTCGATGGGTTCAAGCGCTTCCTCGATATAGTCACCCACTTGTACATCGGGTGCGAACTCGATGGCTTCGCTATAGAGCTCTTGACGATCCGGCTCTTGCAAGCCAGCGTCATCGGGCACGACTAGCCAACGCCTGAAGCCTTCGTGCTCGCCGTCTACTCGGTTGACCTCTACTCGAATGTCTGCATCTTCGGTAAAGCGCTTTTTCATAGCAGAAGCCAGAGCGCCCTCGAGCGCACTAAACACAACGTCTGGCTCTACGCCTTTTTCACGAGCTAGTGCATCGACCAGCAAAAGAATTTCGCGACTCATCGCTTTCTACCCTTGAAATCAAGAACGGGATCTAATTTGGCACGATCTACCTCGTCAAAGGTAAAGCTAAGATCCCTGACACCACCCGATACATCTTCGAGCTCGAGCAAGAACTGCGTGTCTGGTGTAGCTGATTCGGCGCTAACATCGTCTGGAGCGATAAGGACTCCAACAAAAACCTTACGGTTCTCGATTGCTTCGCGAAACTTAACTTCAACACGCTTTCCTGTAAACCGCACAAAATCAGCAATTTGCTTCAGCGGCCGATCAACACCCGGCGAGGAGACCTCGAGCCGGTTGTAATCGATGTTTTCTACCTCGAAGACACGCGACAACTGCTTTGAGACCCACTCGCAGTTATCAACCGTAACCCCGTTAGGGTGATCGATAACCACACGCAACACGCCCATTGGAGCGCGCTCAACATCGACTAATTCGATATCGCTGCCTGTGAGGGCCTCTTGTGTCAAAGCGAAAATATCTGCCATAAAATCCAAAAAAAATGGGCTGTAAGTCAGCCCACTGCTACCGTACCAAGATGACTTGCGCTAACTGCTACACAAACCAACGGGCACATACTGTTAGGTAATCTTAATACGTTTTCAACAACGCACTGACTGGCGCTGACAGTACCCTTTAACACCTAAGCCACCCTGAAAACCAATGTGCCTTTGCTGCTTTAAGGACCTAAACCTATTAAGACTCGGTAAGTATCTGACATTAACATTTAACGATGATACCGTGCTAAGCCCCATATTCTAACAGAATTCAGTAAAAAATCCTGCTATTTCTAGAGCTTAGCCTAATAAAATCGAGCTAAACACCTCCAAGCGGTGGACAGCTTTGACGCTGTTACTCGGCCTGTTGTGTATTAACGACGCCCCGAGCCGATTCTCGCCAACTTAGACTCGTGGGCATTTGAACCACTTGGTTGCCAATCGTCGCGAGAGGTACGCGATGATGACCGGCGCGGGGAGGCGCTTCGCGGCGTGGACTCTGCCGTGCGACCTGTCGAGTTTTTTGCTGCTCGAGGGCCTCCGCGACGGTTCGCATTCGGCGCCTTGTCTCCTGCTTCACGCGGCTCCGCGCCTCGACGTGACCCACGAGGTCCATTTCCAGTACGATCAGGACGGTGACGCTGCTCGCCACGCTTAGCAGAATGACCTCGCCCAGCCTCTGGGTGTCCATTAGCAAGACCACCGCTAATTAACAAGCCTGTTGTCACCGTGGGGTCGATCGCCCGTGACGTACGTGGCGACGACCTAGCCCCTCCACGACGCCCGCCGCGTAAGGTAGCACCTGTGCTGCCATTTTGCTCTATGGTGCCAAAGCCCGGGGGCAAAGCACTATCGTGGCTTAAAGGCTGTCCCCGACGTCCACGACGCTCTACAGGTTCTTCGCCCGTGATAGCGCGCGTTAACCCCACGCGCAACATTAGCGCTGTGGCCATGTTTTGATCAAGCTCTTCCCAGCGACCGCGGCGCAATCCACGTGGCAACACCACTTCGCCAAACCGAGTACGTATCAAACGACTAACAGTAACCCCAGCCGCATCGAACATACGTCGTACTTCGCGATTACGCCCTTCATTAATCGTGACTCGGTACCAACGGTTACTGCCTTCGCCACCAATAAACTCAAACTCGCCAAACTTTGCAAGACCATCTTCTAACTCAATACCAGTGACCAATCGCTTGGCTTGCTCGGCATCCAACTCGCCCAAGACTCGAACCGCGTACTCACGCTCGGCACCGTAACGTGGATGCATCATGCGGTTCGCCAACTCGCCCGACGTGGTAAAAATCAGCAAGCCCTCGGTGTTCAAATCCAAACGGCCTATCGATAGCCACTTCCCAACCTTCAAACGAGGCAAACGGGAAAACACCGTTTCTCGCCCGCCCGGATCATCATGACTGACGATCTCGCCAGCAGGCTTATGGTAGAGCACAATACGCGGCGGCTTATTCGCATTAGGACGTGTAATTAATCGGCCATTCACTCTAACTTTATCGTCAGGACCCACACGCTGACCGATGTGAGCGGGTTCGCCATTAACCGACACACGGCCTGAGATAATCAACTCTTCCATATCTCGTCGCGAACCAACCCCAGCATCGGCGAGCACTTTATGGAGCTTAGGCTGAATCAAATCGCTACTTAAGTAACGACCTAATCGCTGCGACATCTGCGCGGTTTTATCTAAGTACGCCAACGCCTGTGACGCTTCTTGCTCGGTGCTATCCGTTGATTCGACTCGGGTAGGCGCGCCACTTACCGGCTTTTTCCCACCGGGACGTCGTCCTACTGGACTACGTCGACGGTTGGATGGGCGTGAAGTGGCTTTGTTCTCTTCACTCGACTCGACAGCCACAGCGGGTTTTGCTGATGTTCTTGCTCTAGGGCTTGAACCCGCACCCTCGCTATGATTCGAACTGGCGTCCCCACGTCGACGTCTAAAGGGCGTACGCAGCTTTCTACCTTTACCTCGCGATGAACCCGTACCGGATGCATCTCCCTCGATGTCATTAGCCCCTTTGGCAGGGGGCTGATTGTTATGTTCAGTCATTAATTAAGAGACTCCTTGTATTTTTATGTCTTCTGATTGAGTAAGCGCAACAACGGTGTCGGCGCTCTGCTCGCATGTTTGTTCGTCACCCATAGACGTTGTATCGATAGGCTGCAAACCAATCAATGCATCGGCATCGTCCATCTCGTCTAACGGTGGTAAATCCTGTAAAGAACGTAAACCTAAATCATCTAAAAATTGTTTTGTCGTACCGAATAACGCTGGCCTGCCTGGGGCATCGCGATAACCCAGTGCCTCGATCCAACCTCGATCTTCTAAGGTACGAATAATCTGTGTAGAAACGCTTACGCCGCGTACATCTTCAATATCGCCACGTGTGACAGGTTGGCGCCAAGCAATAATTGCTAAGGTCTCCATCACTGCTCGCGAATATTTAGGTGGCCTTTCTGGACTGAGTCGTGCCAGAAATGGCTGCATTTCAGGCCGGCTTTGAAATCGCCAACCTGTAGCAAGAGAAACCAGCTCGAGGCCTCGTTCTTTCCAATCGAGCTGCAATAGAGCTAGATTATGACGCACTTGGTCGTTCGATAACTCATAAGCGCCAAACAATTGTCGCAGTTGCGACAAGTTTAAGGGTTCATCTGCACACAATAGTGCAGCTTCAAGCACTTTCAAGACGTCATTCTCTGGCATGTTGTAGGAGATTTCCAAGTATCGCTTGCTTTTATATTTCAGTGGGGTTACTATTGTTTTTCTGACGCGGGGTGGAGCAGCATGGTAGCTCGTCGGGCTCATAACCCGAAGGTCGTAGGTTCAAATCCTGCCCCCGCAACCAAGATTCGAATAGGTCGGTTTCTTTCATAAGAAACCGACCTATTTTTTTTGTGCTGTTAGCTGCTGTAGAAAAACTCGTTTCACCGCGCCAAACACGTACACGCACTACCGCTGCAATTGTCAAAAAACCCATCCCAACGTAGAACAGTGCCTCGATGTGAGCCTTCGCTACAGCGCCAGCCTGACTAATTGCCACACACACGCTCACCAAAGCGATAGCCGCCCCCAGTGCCTGCAACCAGTCAGCACATGACAAACATAACGTAGAACGTCGAAGCCGAGGACTAAACACTATTTGCCTCCCCTTTACCGTTTCTACCGTATGAATACGGCGAAATGCCCATAGGGTTAGGTTCATTATGTTCAGCCAACGCCCAATGTGGCGTAGCAACATAGAAATCAACACAAGCATGAACTAATAAAATACTGGCTAAACACCGAAAATTGGTGAGATGGCTCTGACGAATCGAGCCCAACAGCAACAGTGATTCAGGTATAAAGCTGCCTATGAATACACACCCATGATTAAAAACAGGGCGGCAAGCAAAATTTATATAGAGTTATGTGGCGAAGTTTGATAAATCAAAAACGCGACCAGAATAACGAGGGGCGAAAAACCGTAGCTATAATATGGCGGCTATTACGATAAGTGGCATTGCTATACGGTGATCCCGTGCAACGCAGGATTCGCGCCCACTGGTAATAATGTTTATTACACCACCGTACTCAACGCTTTGCAAGAAATCATTGATGCCTGTTGACCTAAACCCGAGGAGTCAACGCTTCGTTAATAACACTCGCCATCCTGAGTAGCCGAAATGATACATACTATATATTTGGCCTCGCACCCTTCATCTGTTGCTTTTTATTGTGCCCTTATCCTTTAACCTTATCCACAACGCTGCAGAGCTAACATCACCTCAATGGGATGCCTTAACGCAGAATGAAGCGTTGCTTAGCCACGGGTTTTTTTGCGCCTTAGAAAGCCCGTCTAATGCCTGTAGAGAAACAGGATGGGCAGCACATCATCTTATCGCCAGATCAAATGAACAGGTTATGGGTATCCTGCCCCTCTACCTTAAAAGCCACTCACGTGGGGAGTACGTTTTTGATCAAGGCTGGGCAAACGCTTACCATCAGCATGGAAAGGATTACTACCCGCGTCTGGTTAGCGCCATTCCCTACACCCCAGTGGGCGGCTCGCGGCTACTCGCCAACGACACCACCACGCAGGAAGCCTTGCTAACCCAAGCCCTTAACATTAGCGAAAGCAATAAGATCTCATCATTGCATTTACTGTTTCCTTTTCCAGAGCAGATCCCGTTAATGCAAGAGGCCGGTTTACTGATTCGGGAAGGCATACAGTTTCATTGGAAAAACCACGGCTACAGGGACTTCGAAGACTATCTCGACCGGTTCAGGCAAAAATACAGAAAAAAGATAAAGCAGGACAGCCGCAAAGTACACGAGGCAGGGGTCCACTTTCTGCACCGCACGGCCCACGAGATCACCATCGAGGACATGAGCTTTTTCTATCAATGCTACCAAAACACCTACTTCATTCGAGGGCAGCGACCGTACTTAAATTTGGATTTTTTCCTACAGCTACTTGATACCTTAGCTGAAACCTTGGTTTTGGTTACTGCCTACCAAAACGAGCAGCCCATTGCCTGTGCATTAAGCCTGCGCTCAAACTCGACGTTGTATGGTCGATACTGGGGGGCCTTACACGAGGTATCCGGTCTACACTTTGAAACCTGCTACATACAAACCATACGCTGGTGCATCGAAAATGCCATCGACACGTTTGAAGGCGGCGCCCAAGGCGAACATAAGTTAGCCCGGGGCTTAGAGCCTGTAAGCACTTACTCAGCTCATTGGATTTCAGACGCTCAGTTCAGACCAGCTATTGCCGACTTCTTACAACGCGAGCAAACTGCTGTCCATCGTTATAAACAAGAACTACTCGCCGCCCTACCCTTTAAGTAGTCCGGCTCGGCCTTAACCCTGAAACGACTATTTTTTATCGTTAGACTTAGGCACAAAGGGGAAAGCGCCAAACAAGTTGTAGGTCTGATCTTGCATCTGGTCTTGCATTTGTGTAAACATTTTCTGGCTTTGATCCATATACGCACTTAACGCACTCTGCATGACTGGGTTTTGCGCAGACATGAGTTGCGCCCAAGCTTCGGGGCCTAGTTGTTTGCCGTATAAACCTTGCGATTGCTCTGCCAAGTGGCTCTGCATATCGATAAAAGCCTGAATGTTTTTTTCTAAATACGTACCCATTACGCCCTGCATTGCACTGCCATAAAAACGAATAATGTGCTCAAGCGCCGTGGCGGAAAACATGGGAACGTTTGCACTTTCCTCTTCAAGAATAATTTGTAGAAGAATGCTGCGAGTGATGTCTTCATTGCTTTTCACATCCACAACCGTAAAACCTTCACTGGCCATAACAAGCTGCTTAACGTCGACCAGTGTGATGTAAGCACTGGTGTGCGTATCGTAAAGCCTGCGATTGGGATATTTCTTAATAAGACGAATGGAATCGGATTCTGTAGTCTGGGTCATAATTAACAATCTTAATTGAAATGGGGCGAGTCGCCCCACCCTTCTGCCACTAACCCATGTGCAACCCACCATTAACGGAGAAATCAGCACCCGTTGAAAAGCCGGATTCTTCCGACGCCAACCAACTGACCATGGAGGCGATCTCATTGGGCTCGCCTAAACGACGAACAGGAATCGTAGCAACGATTTTTTCAAGCACATCTGCACGTATCGCTTTCACCATATCCGTACCGATGTAGCCCGGTGATACGGTATTAACCGTCACACCCTTACTAGCCACCTCTAAGGCCAACGCCATCGTAAACCCATGTATCCCTGCTTTAGCAGTGGAATAGTTGGTTTGTCCAAATTGACCACGCTGTCCGTTAACCGAACTTATGTTAATAATACGCCCCCACCCATTATCTAGCATAGGATCAATCACTTGCTTTGTCACATTAAACAAGCTGTTTAGGTTTGTATTAATAACGGCCTGCCAATCTTCAAGGCTCATTTTTCTAAATTGAGTGTCACGCGTAATACCGGCATTGTTCACTAATATATCAATATTTCCGTGTGTTTTTACCACTTCGGCAAAAGCAGCTTGGGTTGACTCCCAATCAGTGACGTTTCCAACCGAAGCATGAAACTCAAAACCCTGATCACGTTGCTCGCCCAACCACTTACCATAATCTCGACTCGGACCGCATCCCGCAACGACTCTAAAACCGTCTTTGGCCAAGCGCTGGCAAATTGATGTTCCTATACCGCCCATACCACCCGTTACATAGGCCAGCTTGCTAGACATACAACTCTCCTTAAATTAGTAAAACGACAGCAGTACCAACAACCGCAACCCTAACACCTACTTTAAATAGCCCTTACCCGTACATACTGTCCTGGAGCCGCTGTAATTTCTGGATACGCAGAGCTACCTAATACCTTAGGGGCCTTTTTCATTTCCACACTATGACCCGCTAACCAAGCTAACCAGTTCGGCCACCAACTTCCTTCATGTTTTTGAGCTTGCTCCAACCACTGATCAGGGTCTTCAGCGCTTCGGACGGAGGTGTTAGTCTCGGCTGCCCAGTAATGACGTCGCTTGTTAATAGGAGGGTTAATAACACCAGCGATATGCCCTGAGGCCCCTAAAACAAACTGCACCTCAGCGCCAAACAGTTGTGCGCTACGATAGGAGCTTCGCCAGGGCACAATGTGATCATCAATAGAGCCGTAGACATAGGCTGGCATGGATAACTGACGAAAATCGAGTGGGTGACCGTTAATGGTCACACCCCCTTTATCTTTAAGCTTATTTTCCAGATACGCATTACGAAAATACCAAGTAAAAAACGGTCCAGGTAAGTTCGTTCCATCGGCATTCCAATAGAGCAAATCAAATGCAGCTGGCATTTCGCCTTTCAGATAGTTGTCTGTCACGTAATTCCAGACCAGCTCACTGGGTCTCAAAAAGGCAAAAGTGGACAGCAAATCGGCAGCGGGTAACAAACCGCCCGTCCCCATTTGCCACTCACGTATTAACGCCAAGGCCTCGTCCACAACGACTTTTAGCGGCCCCACGTCATGAAAGTCGAGCATGGTCGTTAGCAACGTTAAGGTATGGCACGGCGATTCGCCACGCGCTTCTGCTAGCGCTAAAGCTGAGGACAATAGCGTTCCCCCCACGCAAAACCCTAAGCAGTGAATACGCTCTTGCTGACTAATGCGTTGGGTCGCTTCAATGGCCTGTAACACTCCATGCTCAAGGTAATCTCCCCACGTAGCCTGTTGCGTCATATCGTCATCGTGAGGCATCGGGTTGCGCCACGAGATCAAGAACACTTGAAACTCGTTATCGAGCGCATGCTTTACGAACGAGCTACGCTCTTGCAGATCAAGGATATAAAATTTATTGATACAGGGCGGTACGATTAGCAGCGGTATGCTTTTTACGTTTTCCGTTGTTGGTTTGTAGTGAATCAACTCAAATAATGCATTGCGAAAAACCACACTACCAGGCGTTGCCGCAAGATTTCGTCCCACTTCAAATTGGGACTCATCACTTTGGGTTAGACGCCCTTTTTTCGCATCTGACCAGAGGTTTTTCACCCCTTCCAGCATACTACTACCCTGAGTCTCGACCAGTTTTCTTTGGGTTTCAGGGTTGGTGGCCAAAAAGTTAGCAGGACACGCCGCCTCTGCCCATTGCATCGCCATAAACGACAATTTTTCTTTCACGTCAGGAGAGAGCTCTGAGCGTCTGACCATGGCTTGCAAGGTCTCGTTAAAAAGCTCCCACGCGTGCGCACTGACAAGTGCAGTCGGGCTGCTAGACCAGGCTTCATTTTTAAAACGTCGGCTTCGAGGTGCTGCCAAACTGGAGGTGGCTGCCAAGCGCAACAACACTTCCCACTTGGCCATAAAATCGTTTTGAATATCAGCTTGTACTTGAGGGCTAAGAGAAGATGGTAACGATGACACTGCACTCACGCGGTACGCCTCGGTTGTGATAAATAATGACTTGTTTATCATCTGTGGTCGAGCGCATTGCTGTCAATGGGGGTATTGGCCTACGCCCTACGTCACACGATGTCGTTCAAGTATGACCCATCATATAAGAGCAACGTTACAAAACAAATATCGCCGCTTTTAAACCTTGGGCTTTAGCCAGGCGAGGGACGCTATACGCCCCGTAGTGGAATGCCTTCGATAGGAAAAATAACGATCGTCCCGCTCGTGGGTGCACTCGTTACTTAGCATGACATCAATACCTTGGGGGCACGCGTTAATTAAGATCAATCGAGCCAGACCAGCAAGATCAGCATGATACTTCCCCACCGTTACAGAAGGCACAAAATAGTGGGCTGCGTTTGGATGTTTTCCTAAGAACGCCTCTCGCACCTCGGCACCCACTTCAAAATGCCGTTGACTGATGGCAGGGCCAACCCATGCTCGTAGTCGCTGATGTTCGGGTTGCTTATCTTGCATGGCTTGAAGCGTCGCCTCAAGCACACCCGCCGCCAAACCCCGCCAACCTGCATGAGCTATGCCCAATACCGTAGCCTTGTAGTCACTGATGATAACGGGCAAACAATCCGCAGTCAGAACACTTAACACCGTGTTTACGGTTGTGGTTACCGCCGCATCACCTTCAGGTGAGGGGTGTTGCGGCTCATCGAAGTCAATGACTTTTGTTCCGTGAACTTGCGTTAACCAACGCGGCTCGTCAGGCAACGACTCCGTTAATAGCGCGCGGTTTCGCATCACCGTGTGGGTGTCATCTTGCGTATTTAAACCCAGATTGAATGATGCCCAGGGTTCGACGCTAAACCCACCGCTACGAAGGGTGCTGAAGTACGAGACATGGGGCCAGACGATCCCAGACACGGACGGAATAGACACTACGCTCTCCACTGAATTTGGGCAGCAACCGTTTCATAATCATCAGGAGGCGCCGCCTGAAATTCCACAAGCGCCTGCGTAGCAGGGTCAATAAAGGCCAAAGCCCTCGCATGAAGCATCTGACGACCGGCGCCTAAAAGCGGCTTTCCACCATAAATCTCATCCCCTAATAGGGGGTGCTTAATACTGGCCATGTGGACACGAATTTGATGTGTTCTTCCAGTATGCAAGTGACACACCACTTCGCTTACCGCCAGCCCTCTTTCTGCTAAACCGGTACGGCTGCACTCGAATCGGGTTAACGCCTCTCGGGGTGCAATGCCGTTCGCCGTGGTCATTCTTACCGGTACTTTAGCGTCTCGTCCTATCGGATAATTGATCTGTCCGGTTTTTTCGGCAAAGCCATGCACCAGCGCAACGTATTCACGCTTCACGTTTCGCTCTTGTAGTTGTCTCACCAAATGCGTTTGTGCGATGTCCGTGCGCGCCACCATCATTAGACCTGAGGTATCTTTATCCAGACGATGCACAATACCGGCACGGGCAACACTTTTTAATTCAGGGTAGCGAAATAACAATCCATTTAATAAGGTACCATTCCAATTTCCGGCCCCAGGATGCGTCACCAAGCCTGCTGGCTTATTCACAATAATCCAGTGCTCTGACTCCTTAATCACAGGAAAATCGATGTTTTCTGGGTCGTATGCGGTGTCTTCAGGTGCAGCTTGTTCCCATACGGTGATAACATCACCGGGATACACTATTTGACGAGCTCGAACGGCTGATTGATTTACCAGCACGTGCCCGCTTTCAATCCAAGATTGCAAGCGACTGCGCGAGTGCTCTGGAATTAAACGCGCTAGGGTTTTATCCAAGCGTTCAGCATCGGCCGAGATCGGTAATTTAAAGACTCGCGCCTCGCTGTGATCACCCGCCAGTTCGTCACTTAATTTTTTATCAGTATTTGTGTCAGGCATGTCGACAAACCCATATAATTCAAGTCTGCAATGCTAACACCAAGGATGCTTTTGTGACTCGCTTAGATTATTTTCTATCTCGACTTCCGAACGCTAAGCGCTTAGTTCGCGCCGCGTCAATGGCTACCGCAGCCCTTATTATCGTAGGGTGTGGCACAGTCAAAGCACCGGTAGATGAGACCGCTGGCTGGACAGCAGAGCGTCTATACCAAGATGCCAAAACTGAAATGAATACCGGAAACTGGAATGCGGCACGTACTCGCCTAGAGGCCATTGAAGCCCGCTATCCCTTTGGTACTTTTGCGCAACAGGCTCTTATTGATCAAGCCTACATCAACTGGAAAGACGAAGAGCCAGAACAAGCGCTAGCAGCGATTGATCGTTTTCAAAAACAATACCCTAATCATCCGGGTAGTGACTATATGCTCTATTTAAAAGGGCTCATCAGCTTCACACCACCCAGCGCTATGTTGTCGCGTGTCACGCGTCAAGACCCTAGCGAGCGCGACCCAAAAGGGCTACGCGAATCGTACGAAGCCTTTAACGATCTGATCGAATCGTATCCCGACAGCCGTTACGCAACTGATGCTAAGCAGCGCCTAACCTGGCTGGTCAGCACGATCGCTGAGAACGAAGTACACGTCGCCGAGTATTATTACTCCAGAGGGGCTTACGTCGCTTCTATTAATCGTGCCCAACGGGTGATTACCGATTTTGAAGGTGTAGAAATCGCCGAAAAAGCGCTGTACTTGATGTATTTATCGTATGACAAACTTGGAAAAACCGATTTGCGCGACGATGTGAAACGCATCATGGATCAAAACTTTCCAGACAGCGTTTATTGGGAACAAGGCTTAGAGGCTTCCAAAAACTACTGGAACCCAATTAACTGGCTGTAAGTTTCTAACACCTTACTCAATATCATTAAAAACCCAAGCCACAGGCTTGGGTTTTTTTATACTTCGTGTTGCTGGGCCTCAAAGAAGGCCACGGCACGCTTAGGATCGCGGGTTCGAGTAAAGGGCGGCAAACCTCGCCACAACAGCCGCCCATACGGCTTATCGACCATACGGGCGTCCCCCACAACTAAAACCCCCCAGTCTCGCTCTGTCCGTATCAAGCGACCTGCACCTTGTTTAAGTGCGATGGCAGCGTCTGGAAGCTGAAACTCCATAAACGGATTACCCCCACGCTCGCGGCAGGCGCTCATGCGTGCCTCTAAAACCGGGTCGTCAGGAGGGGCAAACGGCAGTTTATCAATAGCCACCAGCGTTAAGGCGTCGCCAGGCACATCAATGCCTTCCCAAAAGCTGGCGCTGCCTACCAACACCGTATTGCTACTATTGCGAAACGCCTCAAGTAGCACCCGTCTGGAGCGCTCGCCCTGCCTAAGCAAAGGTCGATCAATAAACTCTTCATCAAACCGTTCAGCCAGTAAGTCGGCAATACGATCCACCGCCCTTAAGGTGGTGCATAGAATCAATACCCCGCCTTTTGCTTCTTTGATAAGAGGAATCAACAGCTCGACAAACTCGCTATTAAAATTCGCGGCACTGGGGACGGGTAAGCTATTGGGCACCAGTAGCAACGCTTGATCAGCATAATTAAACGGCGAGGGCCAAACTTCGGTGCGAGCTTCCCATAACCCCAACTGATGCACAAAATGAGCGAAGTTTCCGTGCACGGACAGGGTCGCGGACGTTAACACCCATGATTGGTGTGGCTCTCGGTAACGCGAAAAGACTTTTGCGACCGAGAGGGGTGCACTGTGAAACCTAAAATAATGCGTTCCGTGCTCTACCCAGCGAACGACCTCGTCGGCACTGGCAGCTTTAAGGTCTTCTGCGGTGGCATCCGGCATCAACGCATGCCGACCTTGGCGATCAGGCTGTGTCCAAAGAAAGAGCTTGGCTCGTAAGCTAAGTGCTAGCTTATAAGCGGCGTTGAGATCGGGGTGTTTCTCAGCCAACATTTCGAGCAGTTTAATAATTTTGTCCAGCTTCTCTAATAAGGTATCGAGTGCGGCGTCAAACTTCTCGGCATCGGGAATCACGTTAAAAGTGGCTCGTCCTCCGGGCATCTGGCTAATCGCGGCGGCGCTTAAGCGCAGTTCATTACACGCTGTTTGCAAAGCGCCTGAGACGGCGCTCCAATCCACCACGCCGCGGGCGTGCGCCAAGCCAGCCGCTTCGGTTTGACGCGCTAAATCTTGTAAGTTATGCAAAGACACCGAGGTGCCTAAAAAACGAGTCGCCACATCAGGAAGCTGGTGCGCTTCGTCAAAAACCACCGTATCCACCGAGGGTAATAAATCGGTGATGCCCTCTTCGCGCAGTGCTAAATCCGCCATAAACAAAGCATGATTCACCACGATGACATCAGCTTCTTGTGCCTTGCGTCTGGCCTTAAGCACGAAGCAGTCACCTACAAAAGGGCAATCTTGACCCAAGCAGTTCTCGCGCGTTGAGGTTACTCTGGACCAGATATCAGCATCTTCAGGGACTTCAGATAAATCCGCCTTGTCACCACTGGAACTAACGCGAATAAAACGATTAATTTCTTGTAGGTAACTGGCTTCTCGTCTTGAGCTAAACCCCCTACCGTCTTGCTCGGCGCGCTCAAGGTGATAATGACAGACATAATTACTGCGCCCCTTAAGCAAGGCGATCTGTATCGACAGCGCAAGCGCCTTACGTAGGTGCGGAAGGTCACGCCTAAACAACTGATCTTGCAGCGTGCGTGTTCCTGTAGAAACTAACACTTTCCCGCCGCTTAAAAACACAGGTACTAAGTAGGCCCACGTTTTACCGGTTCCGGTTCCAGCTTCGGCGATGAGCACTTCGTGATCTGCAATCGCCTTCGCGATGGATCTGGCTAACTCGAGCTGCCCATGCCGCAAATGATAATGGCTGACTGAGTCTGCCAAAGGGCCGCCTTCGGAAAAAATATCGTCGAGTTCCTGCGTTAGCATGTTGATATATCTTTAAATAAATTGGCTCGCCTCTAACCTATAATCAGAGCCACCAAGCCTAATAGGGTGCACCCGTCACATAGCGTAACGCTGTGATGGTGCTTTTGTATGGCAAAATGTGCCGCGTCCAGCCTTTTTACTGATGTTGAATCAATGACCGATACCACTACTGATACTACCGTTCGCACCGTCGATGAAGCCCGCATATTACAACTACTTGCCACTGAATTAAGCATACGCTCAGCACAAGCTGCAGCGGCTGTAGAGCTACTAGACGATGGCGCCACGGTGCCTTTTATAGCGCGCTACCGCAAAGAGGTAACAGGCGGACTTGACGATAACGTACTGCGTGAACTCGAAGTGCGCTTACTGTACGTACGTGAACTTGAAGCTCGTCGTATCGCTATTTTAGATTCGATTGAGCAACAAGGTAAGCTTAGCCCAGAATTAAGTAATGAGATCGAGTCCGCTGAGACGAAACAGCGTCTTGAGGATCTTTACGCTCCTTACAAACCGAAACGACGTACGCGCGCACAAATTGCCCGAGAAGCAGGTTTAGAAAAGCTGGTAGAGGCTATTTTAACCAGCCCTGACGCCGAGCCTTTAGCCTTAGCCGCCCAGCACCTTAGCGAGGCGCCTTTCGATAACCCTAAAGCCACGCTAGAAGGTGCTCGTGACATTTTGGCAGAGGACTACGCCGAAAACGCCGACCTGTTAGCCACGCTGCGCGAATCACTATGGCAAAGCGGCTTGCTCTATGCCAAAGTGGTGGAAGGCAAAGAGAACGAAGGCGATAAGTTCAGAGACTGGTTTGATTTTAGTGAGTCACTGCGCACCCTTCCCTCACACCGAATCCTTGCTCTGCTTCGTGGCCGCCAACAAGGCGTGCTAACACTGCGACTTGGTCTGACGCAAGAGCAAGAAGAACAATTGCCTCATCCTTTTGTACAGCGTATTGCCGATATCGTCCAAAACCATGCCAGTTTTGATGCTAACGCCACAGCACAACAAGCTTGGCTAGCTGAGGTATGCCGTTGGACATGGCGCGTGAAGTTACTTTCTGTTTTTGAAACTGAACTTATCACCCGTTTACGCGAGTCTGCCGAACAAGAAGCCACTCGTGTGTTTGCCGCTAATTTGCGAGACTTACTGTTAGCGGCTCCGGCGGGTAATAAAGCCGTTCTTGGCTTAGACCCAGGTATTCGAACCGGGGTTAAAATTGCGGCAATTGACGGCACCGGTAAAGTTGTCGATACCGCTACGATTTTTCCATTTGAGCCAAGACGAGACAGAGAGGGCAGCTTAAAAACGCTGCTGAGCCTTGCTAAGAAGCACGCTATTGAATTAGTCGCCATTGGTAATGGCACGGCCTCACGCGAAACCGAAAAACTTGTAGCCGACCTACAAAGCGCACACCCAGAACTTAAGCTAACTCGGGTAACGGTGTCCGAAGCTGGCGCCTCGGTTTACTCGGCCTCGGAACTCGCCTCTAAAGAGTTCCCCGATCTCGATGTTAGCCTACGCGGCGCGGTGTCGATTGCGAGACGCCTGCAAGACCCACTGGCCGAGCTCGTAAAAATCGAACCCAAAGCCATCGGTGTTGGGCAATATCAACACGATGTAAATCAACGCGAATTAGCCCGGTCCCTAGAGGCTGTGGTTGAAGATTGCGTGAACGCCGTCGGCGTTGATGTGAACACGGCGTCAGCCCCTCTATTGATGCATGTCTCTGGCTTAAACGCCACGCTCGCACGCAACATTGTTGAATGGCGTAATAGCAAAGGTGCCTTTGAAACGCGCAAGCAACTGCTGGATGTGCCCAGATTTGGTCCCAAGGCATTCGAGCAAGCGGCGGGCTTTCTACGTATTCCAGACGCTAAAAACCCCTTAGATGCCTCAGCCGTTCACCCAGAGGCTTATGAGGTCGCACAACGCATTCTGAGTAAGCTGCAAAGTGATGCCGCAAATGTAATGGGCAAGTCCGGCGCACTAAAAGGATTGTCTCCTTCTGAGTTCACCGACGAACGTTTTGGTCTGCCCACGGTACAAGACATTTTTAGTGAAATCGAACGCCCGGGTCGTGACCCTCGCCCCGAGTTCAGCACGGCTACGTTCATGGAAGGCGTCACAAAAATCGCCGATCTGATACCCGGTATGGTGTTAGAAGGCGTTGTCACCAACGTTGCCAATTTTGGTGCTTTCGTCGACGTAGGCGTACACCAAGACGGTCTGGTACATATTTCAGCCCTAGCCGACAAGTTCGTTAGCGATCCTCGCGATGTGGTGCGTGTCGGCCAAACGGTGCAAGTAAAGGTGGTAGAGGTGGACGAGGCGCGTAAACGCATCGGCTTAACCATGCGTCTTAACGACGAGGCTCCTTCTGTAGCGAAAGAACAACGCTCAGTCAGGAAAAACACAGCATCGAAACGTCCGTCATCGTCACGGCCTGAGCGTGACAAAGCGCCTTTGAACAACTCAATGGCTGCAGCCTTTGCCAAATTAAAAGGCTAATTTTAGTAAAGCAGGGCACCGCTATTAGGCCGCACGTGCCCTGCTACATTCAGGCCGTCGTATAATAAAGGCTACGTTATAGCGTCGCTTAATCGACCGCGTCGGGCGCAATGCAAGTTCTGCTGTGGCTCGCTTTTTCAACTCTGATGAAGTGAAGATCATATGCTTCAAGACACCCTTACAGACCAACTTCGAACGCTTATTCAGCTGCTTAGCGACGATAGCCTTGATGAGGCGGAAACGCAAACCATCATTGATATCGCGATCGAGGCAAAAGATAAGCCCGAGCCCGTCATTAAACGGCTTTACGGAAGCGATGCCGCCCAAATCATCACCCACTACCCTGCCGAGGTCGTGACGTTCATCTTAGGCGTAGAACTGGAAGACTACCTGATTGTGGCCAACACTGTTGATGAGCTGTGGGAAGAAACCATTGACTGCTTCGAAAACCCTCAGCTTGCCGAGTTTCCGTACGATGATATGCCCTTTGACGATGTAGAAGGGTTTTACAATTGGGCTGATGCTCAATTGCTCGCGCATCACGCGAACTATGCGCTGATTGAGTTTGGGCAACACTACAACTACGAGTTTCAACTTGTGCTGGTGAAGCGAGACAAGCTTGATCAAGTCATCGACTTATGTAGAAAGCTGGGCATACACGCACAACCTTGTGCTTAGACGATTTTCTTAAATAACACATAGGCCCAGACGCACAGCATTTGGGCCTAATCTCAGATCACAGCAACGTTACGAAAACATCATTCTCTCATGCTCGCTAAGGTATCGAGAATTGCTGAAATGTCGGTTGCCTCCGCCTTAGCCACCCATTTATCGTCAATAGAAACCATAGCTTGTTGATCAACGATAGCAAACTCCGATGCCTCGGAGAATTGCAAAATGGTTTTTTGTATTGTGCCGGCTAAGCGGGGATCTTCAAACGATTCAGATACCAATAGCTCGGTACCTGCGGCGTCTAGCAAACGAAACCTAAACCCACCATCATCACGAAAACTGACGAACCGCCCTTTACGCGTGTTCGATGCGGTTGACGCCGATTTACTCTTAGGGATTTGAGCTGCCCGCAAACCGATGGCCTCGCGCACTTGCTGCATAAGCGGTGCCGCCTCTGCCCTAGCCTTACGAGCGCCTTCACGCAGAATGTCTTCTATGTCATCGGGCTTGGCCATCAGCGCTTGATAACGATCACGCATGGGCGATAACAAATCATTCAACATGTTATATAACTGTTGCTTGGCCTCACCCCACCCTAAGCCATCCTGAAGGGACGCTTTGAATGTTGCGGCCTGCTCAGCACTTGAAAATGCCTTGTATAAGGGATAGACCATCGAGGCTTCTGCGTCTTTCGCCTCACCAGGTGCTTTTGAGTCAGTCACGATACGCATAACAGAGGCTTTAAGCAGCTTTTCACCCCCTTCAAACAAAGGAATGGTGTTGTCATAGCTTTTAGACATTTTACGTCCGTCTAGTCCAGGCAGGGTTGCAACACTGTCCTCAATGACGGCTTCCGGTAAAGTAAAAGTGCTGGTGCCGTGACCATACAAATGATTAAATCGTTGTGCAATATCACGCGCCATCTCGATATGTTGGATTTGATCCCTGCCTACCGGCACCTTATGCGCATTGAACAATAAAATATCGGCGGCCATTAACACTGGATAGCAATACAAACCCATCGTAATGCCATCATCGGGCTCTACCCCACGTGCCACATTCTGATCGAGGGATGCCTTATAAGCGTGCGCTCGATTCATTAAGCCTTTGGCGGTAACACAACTTAGAATCCAATTTAGCTCTGGAATCTCGGGCACATCTGACTGGCGATAAAATGTCACCTTATCCGTGTCCAGACCCGCTGCAATCCAGGTGGCCGCAATCGCTAATCGGGACTGAGCTACCCGCTCTGGATCGTCACACTTAATCAAGGCGTGATAGTCAGCCATAAAGAAAAACGCATCATTGCCTTTAACTCGGCTAGCATGAATAGCTGGACGAATGGCTCCCGCGTAGTTGCCCAAATGCGGGATTCCAGTGGTAGTAATTCCTGTAAGTATACGAGTAGTCATCTAAATTAGCGGCGCAATAAGTCTGTTAAATAGGAGTTATAAAGTCGTGGTACTTCGGCGATCGTTCTCTAAATACTCTTTGGATTGCATTTCCAAAAGTCGAGAAATTGTACGGTGGAACTCTGATGCCATTGGCCCCTCTGTGTAGAGATCGTCGGGTAAGCATTCTGCCGATATTATCAGCTTAACGTTATGGTCATACAACACATCGACCAACCACGTAAAACGTCGTGCTGCCGAGGCATCACGTACCTGCATTTTAGGCACATCCGACAAAATGATCGTCTGGTATCGACTGGCAAGCTCTAAATAATCATTTTGCGAACGCGGGCCTTGGCATAAGACCTCAAAACTAAACCACGCCACGCTTCCACTATGCGCCACTGTAGGCAGCTCACGGTTTTCAATCACAATCACGGGCTCTAAGGGAGCCGTATCGGCTAGCTGATTAAACGCTTCCGTTAACTGGGCGGCGGTGTCTTCGTTTAAAGGCGACAAATACATTGGCACTTGCTCCAACGTACGTCGACGATAATCAATACCTGCATCCACATTAACGATATCCATGCGTTCTACGATTAAGTTAATCGCTGGCAGGACACGGTCTCGATGCAAACCGTCAGGGTACAGTAAATCAGGCTTGTAGTTCGAAGTCATCACAAAACACGTGCCTCGCTCAAAAAGCCCCAACAATAACTTATGAAGAATCATGGCATCGGCAATATCCGAAACATGAAACTCGTCAAAACAAATTAACTTGTAGCGCTGAGATACGGCCTGAGCGACGCTGTCTAATGGGTCGGATTGACCGCGCAGTAAGTTCAATTGCTGATGCACGCTGCGCATAAATTCGTGAAAATGCACGCGGGTCTTCGCTTCAATCGGCACACTTTGATAAAAGGCGTCCATTAAAAAACTTTTGCCTCTGCCGACTCCTCCCCACAGGTACACCCCCTTAGGTGGGCTTTCTTTAGAAAGCCAACGACGTAAAACTGAGCGCTGGCTTTTGTCATAGGCTGCCAGCTCATCGGAAAAACGATGTAGACGTGCTAGCGCCTGCTGTTGTGCAGCATCGGCTTGATAACCTCGTTGGGCGAGTGCCTTTTTATAGTACTGAGTAACGGGCATAAAAGTGATGGAACAATGGGAGCTAAAAACAGCGTTGCAGGAATGCCTTGAGCGGAGAATGGTAAATCTGAAAAAACGACAGTAATCGAAGCCGGTGGCATAAAAAAGGCAGGCTGCAATAGCCTGCCTTCCGATTCACAAGCACAGATGAATTAGAAGTTCACTGCACGTTTATCAACGGCCAAGGCCGCTTCTTTCATGACTTCAGAAAGCGTAGGATGAGCATGGCAAATACGAGCAATATCTTCCGCCGCTCCGCGGAATTCCATGATCACGACGGCCTCTGCAATTAGCTCGGAGGCGGTAGGCCCAATAATATGCACACCTAAAACCTCATCAGTTTTGGCATCTGCCAGAATCTTGATAAAGCCAGTAGTATTTCCCAAAGCACGTGCGCGACCGTTTGCCAAAAATGGGAAACGACCTGAACGATACTCGCGACCTTCTTGTTTAAGCTGTTGCTCGGTTTTACCCACCCAAGCGATCTCAGGGGAGGTGTAAATAACCCAAGGCACGGTATTAAAGTTAACGTGCGGTTGCTGGCCAGCAATACGCTCAGCAACGGCCACCCCTTCGGACTCGGCCTTGTGCGCTAGCATTGGCCCACGAACCACGTCACCCACCGCCCACACGCCGGGAAGGTTGGTGCGGCAGTCGTCATCGACGGCAACAAAACCACGTTCGTCTAGCTTCAGGCCAACGGTGTCAGCGCCTAAGCCTTCCGTGTTAGGAACGCGACCGATGGAAACAATTAAATTGTCCACCTCAAGCTTTTCTTCTTTACCTTCTGCGTTAGTGTACTTAACGCTTACCCCTTTAGAAGAGCTTTTGATTTCACCCACTTTGACATTAGTTTCGATCTCTAAGTCTTGCTTGGTGAATTCTTTAAGCGCTTCTTTAGCGATATCGCGATCGACCGCTGGCAAAAACTCAGCGGCGCCTTCTAAGACCTTAACCTCAGCACCCAAACGACGCCACACACTGCCTAGCTCGAGACCGATAACCCCAGCACCAATAACACCCAGTTTTTTAGGCACACGAGTCAGACGCAGCGCGCCATCGTTAGACAGAATTTTCTCTTCGTCAAAAGGCACATCTGGCAACTGACGAGCGCTAGAGCCTGTGGCAATAATAATGTTTTTTGCTACCAGCTCTTCGGCATCGGGGCCCTCTACCTGAACAGACCAACCAGCATCCACTTTAGCCTTAAACGTAGCAGTGCCATGAAAGAAAGCCACTTTGTTCTTCTTGAATAAATACAAAATGCCCTGGTTGTTTTGTTTGACGACCGAGTCTTTGCGACCTAATAAGATATCAAGCTTCAGTGATAGCCCTTTTACTTCAATACCGTGTTCGGCAAAATGCTCATCAGCATGCTCATAATGCTCGGAAGACTGCAACAGCGCTTTAGAAGGAATGCAACCCACGTTGGTGCATGTGCCACCAGGAGCCGCTTTACCGTCTTCGTCAACCCAAGCGTCAACGCACGCAACCGTCATGCCAAGCTGAGCGGCGCGTATCGCGGCTACGTAGCCACCAGGGCCTGCGCCGATAACGACTAAATCAAATTGTTTTGCCATTTTGTACTTCTACCTTTTGATCGTAGGCGGTAGGCGCTATGTCGTATACCAATACGAACACCTGCCTTAACCTTTCCTTAAACGATACCGGCCAGACGCGCATGCATCTGGCCGACACAATTAAAACATAGCCAGAATATGTATGACTTACAGATTCAGTAGCAAACGCTGTGGATCTTCCAGCGCTTCTTTCATTGCAACAAGCCCCAACACCGCTTCGCGACCGTCAATGATACGGTGGTCGTAAGACATCGCAAGGTAGTTGATCGGGCGAATAACGATTTGACCGTTCTCGACCACTGGACGATCTTTCGTTGCATGAATACCCAAAATAGCGGACTGAGGTGGGTTGATGATAGGAGTCGATAACATCGAGCCAAACACACCACCGTTCGAGATAGAGAAGGTACCACCGGTTAGTTCATCCAGTGTTAATTTACCATCACGTGCCCGTGCGCCAAAATCAGCAATTTGCTGTTCGATTTCAGCAATCGACATCTGATCAGCGTTACGTAAAATAGGTACCACCAAGCCACGTGGGCTACCCACTGCAATACCGATGTCGAAATACCCATGATAAATGATATCAGTACCATCAACCGAAGCGTTAAGGACTGGGTATTTTTTCAATGCGGCCACAGCAGCTTTAACAAAGAAAGAAGTGAAGCCCAGTTTCACACCGTGCTCTTTCAAGAACTCGTCTTTGTACTGTGCACGTAAGTCAATCACTGCCTTCATGTTGACTTCGTTAAAAGTCGTCAATATGGCATTTTCTTGCTGCGATTGTAACAAACGTTCGGCCACTCGTGCACGCAGTCGGCTCATCGGAACGCGCTGCTCTGGGCGACCGTCTAGCGATAACGATGCCGGTGCGGCGGGCGCTGCCGCTTTGGCCACACCAGGTTGGGCACGATTAGCGTCTTCTTTGGTAACTCGTCCATCACGCCCACTACCTGTGACGCTGTCTACCTCAACCCCTTTTTCTGCCAAAATTTTGGCAGCTGCAGGCGATGCGGCGGCAACAGAAGCGCTCTTCTCTGGCTCGGCTGCTGCCGCAGTAGCTTGTTCCTCTTTAGGCTGCTCTGCCGGTGCGGCGGCACTTGCGGTAGCGGCGGTATCAATACGCGCCAGCACTTCACCCGCTAAAACGGTTGAACCGTCGGCTTTCACAATTTCGGTTAGCACACCTGACGATGGCGCTGGCACCTCAAGCACCACTTTATCCGTTTCAACTTCAATCAGAATTTCATCAGCAGAAACGGCCTCACCAGGCTGTTTTTTCCACTCTAGCAATGTGCCGTCAGCCACGGATTCGGAAAGTTGGGGAACAAGGACGTCGATAATAGCCATAATATTTCTTCCGTAAATTTAGTAATCTGTGTAAATGCGCAAGTTATTTCGTTAACGAAAAGCCTTTGATACGAGGCGTAAACGCCTGCTCAATCAATGCTTTTTGTTGCTCTTGGTGCTTAGCGAGATAGCCTACTGCTGGAGAGGCCGAAGCGGCACGACCGGCGTAGCTGAGCTTCTGACCTTCGGCCATATTCTCGAACAAGTGATGTTGAATGTAGAACCAAGGACCTTGATTCTGCGGCTCGTCTTGCACCCATACAACTTCGCGCAAATTCTCATATTTTTGCAGCTCGGTCTGGAATGCCTTGTGTGCAAAAGGATAGAGCTGCTCGACTCGTACAATGGCAACATCGTTACGTTTTTGTTCTTCGCGTGCAGCGATGAGGTCGTAGTAGACCTTACCTGAACATGCCAATAAGCGTGTCACATTGCCTGCTTCAATGGCAGTGTCAACCTCACCGATTACAGGCATAAAATGCCCTTCTGACAGGTCAGTTAACGGCGATGTTGCGGCCTTATGGCGTAACAACGATTTCGGCGTCAACAGGATCAGTGGTTTACGGAAAGGACGAATCATTTGACGGCGCAGAACGTGGAAAATTTGTGCACCGTTCGTGGGCTGAATTACTTGAATATTGTTATCAGCACACAGTTGCAAGAATCGCTCGATACGAGCGGAAGAGTGTTCAGGGCCTTGGCCTTCGTAGCCATGTGGCAACATCAATGTTAGACCGCAATGACGGCCCCACTTTGCTTCACCTGAGGTAATAAACTGATCAATAACGACCTGAGCACCGTTCACGAAGTCACCAAACTGCGCTTCCCAGATGGTTAAGATATTTGGCTCAGCCGATGCATAACCGTATTCGAACGCCAGCACAGCCTCTTCGGACAATACCGAGTCAATGACATTGAACGGGGCTTGCTTCTCGGAAATATTTTGCAGTGGTACATAGGTACCGTCGTCCCAACGCTCACGTTTTTGATCGTGCAATACCGCATGACGATGACTGAACGTACCGCGACCCGAGTCTTGACCAGTGATGCGTACCGCGTAACCGTTCTCAACCAGTGAGGCATAAGCCAAATGCTCGCCCATACCCCAATCGACGTTTAGCTCGCCTCTGTACATCGCGCGTCTATCGTTAAGCAGACGATTGAGTAAAGGATGAACAGTAAAGCCTTCGGGAGTCGTGGTAATACGCTCGCCCAAACGTTGCAATGTAGAAAGCGGTAAAGCTGTATCAGCTTGATCGGTCCACTTGGCGTCTAAGAAAGGAGTCCAGTCGGTGGCATACTTGTTTTTGTAATCGGTTAGTACTGGCTCTACTGTACGCTTACCGTCTTCCATCAACTGACGATAGGCCTTAACCATGTCGTCAGGATCCGTCTCGCCAAGTACCCCTTGAGTAACAAGCTTGTCGGCATACAACTTACGTGTGCCAGAGTGCTGACCAATCGTTTTATACATCAGAGGCTGTGTTAACGACGGCGTATCTTGTTCGTTATGGCCCAATTTACGGAAGCAGACAATATCGATCACGACGTCGTGTCGGAATTTTTGGCGGTAATCCAGTGCCAGTTTCGTCACAAAAACCACGGCTTCAGGATCGTCACCGTTTACGTGAAACACGGGCGCTTCGATCATTTTCACAACGTCTGTGCAATACAGTGTAGAGCGAGTATCACGCGGGTCAGAGGTTGTAAAACCAATTTGGTTATTAATGACGATATGCAGCGTACCGCCCGTACCATAGCCTCGGGTTTGAGCCAGGTTAAGGGTTTCCATCACCACACCCTGACCAGCAAACGCCGCATCACCGTGCACCAGCACAGGCAATACTTGAGCGCCTTCCGTATCGTCACGACGATCTTGACGAGCACGTACACTACCCTCGACGACCGGGTTAACGATTTCTAAGTGCGATGGGTTAAACGCTAACGACAAATGCACAGGGCCGCCACGCGTGGACAGGTCACTAGAGAAACCATTGTGGTACTTAACATCACCATCGCTTAAGCCTTCGACTCGGTAACCTTCGAACTCAGCGAAAAGGTCAGCAGGCATTTTGCCCATGATGTTAACCAGCATGTTAAGACGACCACGGTGAGCCATGCCCACGATGATCTCTTGCACGCCGTTGTCTCCGGCGTGATTCACGACCTCGTCCATTGAGGCAATGAAGCTTTCACCACCTTCAAGTGAGAAACGCTTTTGACCTACATACTTAGTGTGTAAAAAACGTTCTAGGCCTTCGGCCTCGGTCAGTTGCTGCAAGATATTACGCTTCTCGTCAGCGGAAAACTCAAACGTACCGTGCACGGACTCCAAGCGCTGCTGAATCCAGCGTTTGGCCACAGGGTCTGAAATGTGCATGAACTCGGCACCCACACTTTGACAGTAGGTATCGCGAAGCGCTTTGAGTAGATCACGCAAGCTCATGGTTTCGCTTTTGGTGAAATACGTATTTGTCGCCGAGTAAACCTGATCGAGGTCGGCTTCGGTTAAGCCATAAAACGCGGGATCAAGCTCAGCATAATTTGGACGCTCGGTGCGCTTCAATGGATCTAAGGATGCTAGACGTGCACCCAACGAGCGATACGCTGCCACGAGCGATTGCACAGAAACTTGCTTGGATGCCAGCGTAAGGTCGACAGCGGGCACTCGCGTCACTAAGGTGTTGGCCTTAGCTCGCAGCGCAAAAGACTCGACGATCGGCGCATGGGCCTGATCTCGTGTGCTTTCACGTCCGTCGGTTGCAGGCAGGTGCTGCAGCTGGTCAAAATAACTGCGCCATTCGTCAGGCACAGCGGTGGGATTACTTAAATAGATCTCGTAGAGATCTTCAACATAGGCAGCATTACTGCCAAACAAATAGGAAGTAGATAGCAGTTCAGTTTGCGATGATGACATTATGCGCTTCACCTATCCGGATGTTTCATCCGTTATGAGATGCAGGAAAACCTTCCGCGACACGGCCACGCCGGTTAGCGGATAGCAGAGCAGAAGGCAACGATAGACGCCTTTTACAAGCCGTATACAATTTAGTATACCTCTCGATACTTAAATGCGCATACCCGAGCATTTAAATAACCAGTCTTATGTAAGACTGTTGGCAATACATCACAATCTGACTTGTTACACACGGGTTGTCAATAGCGTAAACACGAGGTTTACGTATCTACCCTTAGAAAAACAGTCGCTAAAATCACATTAACAACTTTTAAGCGTGCCTATCACGCATTGATCCCTTTGCTGCACTGCCGCATGCATTGTGTACGTCATTTACGCTATAACCAATAGATGCGCCAGTTTCGCCTAGAATTAACGCAATTTTTTAAGTAATGTAGTCAAACACAAGATATCAACAGGAGCACACCCACGATGGACGCCAAAGCCGATCTGGCAAAATTAGCGCTTGATTATCACGCTTACCCTACCCCAGGAAAAATCTCTGTCGTACCGACCAAAACCTTAGGTAACCAAGACGATCTTTCCTTAGCTTATTCACCTGGTGTGGCATCAGCGTGTATGGCTATCTTTGATGAGGGTGAGGAAGCCGCCGCCAAGTACACTTCACGAGCAAATCTCGTCGGCGTAATCACAAACGGTACCGCTGTATTAGGTTTAGGTAATATTGGCCCCCTGGCCTCCAAGCCCGTTATGGAAGGCAAAGGCTGCTTATTTAAAAAGTTTGCTGGTATCGATGTCTTTGACATTGAGCTTGCCGAGACCGACCCGAAGAAGCTTGTCGATATCATTGCCGCCATGGAGCCGACTCTTGGTGGAATCAACCTCGAAGACATTAAAGCCCCCGAGTGCTTTTATATCGAGCAAGAACTTCGTAAACGCATGAAGATACCCGTGTTTCACGACGATCAACACGGTACTGCCATTATTTCTGCCGCGGCGATCTTGAACGGCTTAAAAGTCGTCGGCAAAGACATCAGCAAGGTGCAATTAGTTTGTTCCGGCGCGGGTGCAGCAGCGATTGCATGTCTGAATTTGCTGGTTAACATGGGCATGCCACGCGAACACATTTATGTGTCAGACTCACGCGGTATTATCTGGAAAGGTCGTGAAGAAAACATGGAAGCCAACAAGGCTCTCTATGCACAAGAAACCGAATTCAGAACCCTGGCCGACGCTACCGCAAATGCCGACATTTTCTTGGGCTGCTCAGCACCTGGCGTACTGACACCGGAAATGCTTAAAACCATGGCCGACAAGCCGTTGATTTTAGCACTGGCGAATCCCGAGCCTGAAATCCGTCCAGAAGTGGCCAAAGCCACTCGCCCAGATTGCGTTATTGCGACGGGCCGCTCTGACTACCCCAACCAAGTTAATAACGTACTGTGCTTCCCCTTCATTTTCCGTGGCGCGCTTGATTGCGGCGCAACGATTATCAATGAAGAGATGAAACTGGCTTGCGTTAAGGCCATTGCCGAATTAGCACAAGCCGAACAGTACGATACCGGTAGCAGCAAAACAGACGAAGCCGGCTTAAGCTTTGGCCCTGACTACATTATTCCTCAGCCTTTTGATCCACGCTTAATTGTTAAAATTGCGCCTGCAGTTGCACAAGCTGCAATGGATTCTGGTGTGGCGGCTCGCCCCATTGAAGACATGGAAGCTTACCGTCAAAAGCTGATCGCCATGACGCACCACACTGGTCCGTTAATGCGTCCTTTGTACATGCAAGCCAAAGCCGATCCTAAACGCGTTATTTACGCTGATGGTGAAGACGAGCGCGTACTACGTGCGGTACAAACGGCTATCGACGAAAAGCTTGCTAAGCCAATTTTGATTGGTCGCCCTTCTGTCATCAATATGCGTATCGAACGTTACGCATTACGCATGAAGCCCGGCGTAGACGTTGAAATCGTAGACCCAGAAGATGACGATCGCTTTAACCAAACTTGGAGCGATTACTACAAACTTCGCGCTCGGTCAGGCATTACTCCCGACATTGCTAAAGCCATGATTCGCAAGCACAACACCTTAATTGGTGTCATGCTGCTTCAAGGCGGTGATGCCGATGCCATGATTTGTGGTGTAGCCAGTAACTTTGACAACCAACTCAAACACATTGAAGAGGTTGTAGGTTTACGTGAAGGCGCTGAAACTTTTGCTGCGATGAACGTGTTGATGCTACCAAGCCAAACACTATTCGTATGTGACACGCACATTAACGAAGATCCTAGCGCAGAAGAAATTGCCAACATGACCATTTTGGCTGCTGAAGAAGTCCGTAACTTTGGTGTAGAACCTCGTGTTGCTCTACTTTCGCACTCAAACTTTGGCAGTCGCTCTACGGCCTCATCGCGCAAAATGGCTAAAGCTCGTGAGCTTTTAGCTGAGCTTGCTCCCGAGCTAGAAGTTGATGGTGAAATGCACGCTGACTCGGCGCTATCCAATCAGATTCGATTCAAATCGTTTCCAGATACGACCTTACGCTCATCCGCCAACCTGTTGATTACCCCCAACTTGGATGCAGGTAACATTACCTACAACATGCTGAAAATGACAGGTAGTAACGGTGTGGCAATGGGTCCGATTCTGCTTGGTGCTGCACGCCCAGTGCATGTGTTAACCACAAGTGCTACGGTTCGTCGCATTGTGAATATGACTGCCCTAGCCGTCTTGGATGCGCAAGCCGAAGAAAAGAAGAACGCATCTAAGTAAAGTTAGATGTGAAGCCAGCTAATGCTAAATAGCACTAGCTGCTACAAACAAAAAGCCGAACTTCATTTCTATGAAGTTCGGCTTTTTAATGCGACCTAAACAAAGACTTAACTAGCGCTGTTGCTAACCATTTGCGCCTGCACTAAAGATGCTTTGGCAATGCGCTTTTTATAGAAAGGTAAAAAAGCCCACAGCGCAATAAACCAAAATGGTGTAGCAATCAAACCCGTTAACGTTCCTTCATCTTGACTAAATAAATACAGTGCAAAGGCAAAGAAAGCCAGACATGCATAGCACATAGGAATACCAAAGGGCATTTTGTACGTCGATGCCAAATACGCCTCAGGTCTGACATAGCGGTATTTCAGATAAGAAATCAAAATAGCCGACCATACAAAAATAAAGCAAATACTCGATACCGTGGTCACAATAACGAACATGCTCATTACATCACCCTCTGCATAGAGCAGAGGCAAGCTAACCAACAAAAGACCACATGAATACATCAAGCCATTAAGCGGTACACCACTACGTGAAAGCTTGCCAAAAGAAGAAGGCGCCAGTTTATTTTTTGATAAACCATAAAGCATACGCCCAGTCGAGAACATCCCACTATTGGCGGAAGACAGTGCAGAAGTTAGGACCACGAAGTTAATAATGGCTGCAGCAGAACCAACCCCTATCAACATAAACATATTAACGAAGGGGCTCGTGTTTGGTGAAACAATATCCCAAGGTGTCACGGTCATAATGACAGTTAATGCCAGCACATAAAAGATAATGACTCGTATTGGAATTTTATTAATGGCTTTGGGTAAAGTCTTGCTTGGATCTGCTGTTTCTGCTGATGCGGTACCTACCAACTCGATACCAACAAAAGCAAAAATAGCGATCTGAAAGGCTGCAAAAAACCCAGTCATACCATTAGGAAAGAAACCACCACGATCCCATAAGTAGGTCAAACTCGCCTTATAACCAGTAGGCCCCACAAAGCCTGTAGTCAGTAGGTATATACCTACAATAATTAGCGCCAAAATGGCAATAATTTTAATTAATGCAAACCAAAACTCTAGCTCGCCGAACATCTTTGCAGAGAGCAGATTGAAGGTCATCAGGAAAGCAATACACAGCAGCCCTGGTAGCCACAACGGTACGTCAGGCCACCAAAACTGGGTATAACCCGTAATGGCGATGATGTCGGCAACGCCGATCACTACCCAACAAAACCAATAGCTCCACCCTACAAAATAACCAGCAGTAGGCCCCAATAGATCAGCGGAAAAGTCTACAAAAGACTTGTATTCAAGGTTATGCAGCAGCAGTTCGCCCATTGCTCTCATAACGAAAAATAGAAAAAAACCAATAACAATATAGGTTAGAAGTACCGAGGGGCCTGCCAAGCTGATGGTTCTGCCCGATCCCATAAAAAGCCCCGTACCAATCGCCCCACCAATGGCGATTAACTGTAAATGCCTATTCTTAAGCGTACGCTGTAATTCAGCTGCATTTTCTTGTTTGCTCACGTCTCTACTCCTACACTCTCATCCTAAATTCATATTAGGAAGTGCATTTTATTAATCGTAATTTTCCCATTACTAACGAGCCTAATAATCTGCTCGTGCACGGACCTTCCCTAAACGCTTTTGTCAGGAATGACAAAAATCAGGTTTAGTAAAAAGTCAGTCGTTACGTAGTAGCTATAAAAGCCTTATGGGAATCCTGTCTATGCTTGGCGCAAAAACATAAACTGGTTTGATAAGAGTAGTAGAAACGTGTACTCGTTTGAATATTATCGTGGTAACAGCCATATATAGACCTCTGGTCATAAGGGGTAATAATGAACTACTGAAACACCAGTAGCACCCCATCTGTCCTGTTACCTGAGAGCTTGTCCATATTTCTATGGTCCCCTTCGGTGGGCGTATTCGGCCTCTCTCCAGATTTGTCTAAGTTCGGATCCTTTTGCCTGAGAGATTCCGGGGTGGTTGCTCCGTCGGCGCTTCATGGTGAGAAGTCTCTCTCCTGAACCATTAAGTGACCAACTCATTATAAATAGACGTCAGTTTACGACTACTATCATTAACCCTTGTTTTAGGCCGAACTTAATCGCCACTTATTAAACAAAAAAAACTGGCCTAAGCCAGTTTTTTTTAACGACTACCACCTAACAAATAAAACAGGTATTAGCCCATATTGCGTTCGGTGTAACCTGTGTATAACTGACGTGGACGACCGATTTTGTAACCTGGATCGGACATCATTTCATCCCACTGGGAGATCCAACCAACGGTACGTGCTAAGGCAAAGATCGCTGTAAAGAGCTCGGTTGGGATACCGATAGCGCGTTGAACAATACCTGAGTAGAAGTCAACGTTAGGATAAAGCTTACGCTCGACAAAATAGCTGTCTTCTAGCGCAATACGCTCAAGCTCCATTGCTAACTTAAACAAAGGATCGTTCTCTAAGCCCAATGCCGTCAACACTTCTTTGCACGTTTCTTGCATCAACTTAGCGCGAGGATCGTAGTTTTTGTAAACCCGATGACCAAAGCCCATGAGACGCACGCCAGAGTTCTTGTCTTTCACCTGCTCCATGAACTCGCCAACTTTTTCTACACCACCGTTGGCCTGCAACTGCTCAAGCATGTTCAAGCACGCTTCATTCGCTCCACCGTGCGCAGGACCCCATAAGCATGCCACACCTGATGCAATGGCTGCATAAGGGTTCGTGCCAGAAGAACCGCAAAGACGCACTGTAGAAGTCGAAGCGTTTTGTTCGTGGTCAGCATGTAGAATAAAGATACGGTCTAGAGCGCGCTCTACAACGTCATTCACTTTATAGTCTTCACATGGCGTACCAAACATCATGCGCAAGAAGTTACCTGTGTAACTGAGATCATTGCGCGGGTACATCAGTGGCTGGCCAACAGAATGCTTATAAGCCATGGCTACCAATGTTGGCATTTTGGCGATTAAACGAATCGCTGAAATACGACGATCTTCGGCTTTTGCCACATTTGTGGAGTCATGGTAGAAGGCAGACATGCCGCCCACTAAACCAGTAAGAATAGCCATTGGGTGGGCATCAGCACGGAAACCACGCAAGAAGTACTGCATCTGCTCTTGCACCATCGTGTGGTTCGTAATCAACTTCTCAAAATCAGCCTTTTGCTGCGCATCCGGTAACTCGCCATTCAGAATTAAATAGCTAACTTCCATGAAGTTGCAATTCTCGGCAAGCTGATCGATTGGGTATCCTCGATACAATAACTGACCTTTGTCTCCGTCGATGTAGGTAATTGACGACTCGCACGAGGCTGTCGCCATAAAACCAGGATCGTAGGTGAACATATCCGTTTGACTGTACAACTTACGGATATCAATCACATCAGGTCCAACTGTACCTTTGTATACCGGGAACTCGACCGAAGGGCTTCCATCGGAAAACGCGAGTGTGGCTTTCTTATCTGACAGTTCCATCACAAATCTTCCTAAAAAATTACAGCGCTCGCATAAGAGCAACCAGACGTCGAATGTCAGGCGTATCGTATTTGCCTTCTACCTCTTTAGAAGCCAGTAACACGTCGAGCAATTCGGTATCGTCCATTTCAAACAGGCAAGTTAAGGCGGAAACATCAACATCCGTTAAACCGGCCTCGTACTTATCCAAAAAACGGGTAATCATGAGATCGTTTTCGAGCATTCCTCGACGAGCTCTCCAACGCAAACGTGCACGTTCTAACTGAGTTAACGTTCTCATTTCATTGCCTACTTAAATGCTACGGCGAACCAACATTTCTTTGATTTTGCCAATAGCATGCGATGGGTTTAATCCTTTAGGACACACATCAGTACAATTCATGATGGTGTGACAACGGAATAAACGATAGGGATCTTCTAAGTTATCTAAACGCTCACCGGTTGCCTCATCGCGAGAGTCGGCAATAAAACGGTAAGCCTGCAATAAACCGGCGGGACCAACAAACTTATCGGGATTCCACCAGAATGATGGGCATGACGTGGAACAACATGCACACAAAATGCACTCGTAAAGGCCGTTAAGCTCGTCACGTGCTTCCGGTGTTTGCAGACGCTCGCGCTCGGGTGGAGGCGCATCGTTGATCAAATACGGTTTAATCGAATGGTATTGATCGAAGAAATTGGTCATATCAACGATCAAGTCACGCACTACCGGTAAGCCAGGCAAAGGACGCAAAACGATAGGCTGCTTAAGCTCGTTTAGGTTGGTCGTACAGGCCAGACCGTTTTTGCCATTGATGTTCATAGCATCTGAACCACAAACACCTTCGCGGCAAGAACGACGAATGGCTAAGCTATCATCCACGTCGTTTTTAATGCGTACCAGCGCATCAAGCAGCATCTTGTCGGTAGGCTGAAGCGTAACTTCAAGCTTCTGCATGTAGGGTCGCTCGTCCTTATCAGGGTCGTAGCGATAAATCTCAAATTTAAGGGTACGGGTTTGACTCATGTCAGTATCCTGCTTAGAAAGTGCGAGCTTGTGGCGCAATGCTGTCGGCGGTGAGTGGTTTCATCTGAACGTCTTTGTACTCAAGACGACTTCCTTCAGAAAACCACAACGTATGCTTCAACCAGTCTTGGTCGTTACGCTCTGGGAAGTCGTTCAGTGCGTGCGCACCTCGACTTTCAGTGCGACTTGCCGCTGAACGTGTGGTAGCACGAGCCACTTCAATCATGTTTGCGATTTCTAGCGCTTCTACGCGTGCGGTATTAAAGACCTTGGATTTATCTTTGAAGTAAATGCTTTGAACCTCAGGAACCAAGCCTTCGATAAGCTCTTCGCCTTTCTTGAGTAGCTCCATAGTACGGAACACACCGCAATGCGCTTGCATAGTTTGACGAATTTTTTCGCCCACATCTTGTACTTTCTCACCCGAGGTACGCGTCTCAAGGTGATTGACTCGGTCAAGAGAGTAATCAATCGCTGACTGAGGGATGTCTTGATGGCTGTGGGTTTGCTCGGGGTGGGAATCAACAATATGATTACCTGCCGCACGACCAAAAACGATAAGATCCAGCAACGAGTTGGTGCCCAGACGGTTCGCACCGTGTACGGACGTGGCTGCACATTCGCCGATGGCATATAAGCCGTTAACCACTTTGGACTCGCCATTAACAGGACTGATCACTTGTCCGTAATAGTTAGTGGGAATACCGCCCATTTGATAATGGATAGTAGGCACAACCGGAATGGGATCTTTGATCGGGTCAACGTTGGCAAACTTCATCGCAATGTCGCGAATAGAGGGTAAACGTTTTTGGATCGTTTCCGCCCCCAAGTGATCGAGCTTCAAGACCACATAGCTACCGTCGCCACAACCACGACCTTCTTTAATCTCTTGGTCCATTGAGCGGGACACAAAATCGCGTGGAGCCAAATCTTTTAAGTTCGGCGCGTAACGCTCCATAAAGCGCTCGCCGTCTTTATTCAATAAGATACCGCCCTCACCACGCACGCCTTCGGTAATTAATACACCGGCACCGGCCACGCCTGTAGGGTGAAACTGCCAAAACTCGAGATCTTGCAGCGGCAAGCCTGCTCGCGCCGCCATGCCAAGACCGTCACCTGTATTGATGAACGCATTTGTTGAAGCAGCCCAAATACGACCAGCGCCACCGGTAGCAAGAACGGTACGCTTGGCTTCTAAGATATAGATTTCGCCTGTTTCCATTTCAAGCGCGGTTACGCCCAACACATCGCCGGCTTCATTGCGTAGAAGATCCAGCGCCATCCATTCAACAAAAAAGTTGGTGCGCGCCGCCACGTTCTGTTGGTATAGCGTATGCAACATGGCGTGACCTGTACGGTCAGCAGCCGCACAGGCTCGCTGCACAGGTTTTTCGCCCAGATTCGCCGTATGACCACCAAAAGGACGCTGATAAATGGTGCCATCAGCGTTACGGTCAAAAGGCATTCCGTAATGCTCTAGTTCGTAAACGGCGTTAGGCGCTTCACGACACATGAACTCGATCGCATCTTGGTCACCTAACCAGTCGGACCCTTTAACGGTGTCGTACATGTGCCAGTACCAATGGTCTTCGCTCATGTTACCTAAGGCAGCACTTACCCCGCCTTGGGCCGCAACCGTGTGTGAACGTGTAGGGAATACTTTAGACAATACGGCCACGGACAAGCCGGCCTTCGCAAGTTGTAATGAACAACGCATACCGGCACCGCCGGCGCCCACTACCACCACATCGAATTGGCGGCGCGGTAAAGATTTTTTAATAGCAGCCACGGCTTACAGGCTCCAGATAATTTGTGCAAAGAAAACGATGGCAGCCACTAACCACAGTACGGTTAGCACCTGAAGAAGTAAACGCAGGCCCGCGGGTTTTACGTAATCCATCCAGATATCACGCACACCGATCCAAGCGTGCCAAGCGAGCGACAAGAAAAACAAGGTCGCCAACAGCTGCCCTAAAGGAAGACTTCCGACTTGGAAGGCAAATAAATTACGCCAAGCCGCATAGTCCAGCGTAGAACTAAATAGAATGCCACCGAGGAAAACCAAGGTGTACACAATCATGATGACGGCAGTCACGCGTTGAGCGATGAAGTCTAGCGTGCCGTAATGAGCACCTACTACCAGACGCTTTGTACCGATTCGTTCTGGATTAGCCATTACCACGCTCCAAATAGTTTTAGACCAAACAACGCTGTTAATGCCAGACTAACAACCAGCACCGAGGCGGCCGTTTTGCTTGCTGTGTATTTGTCGTTGCCTTTACCCATATCGAGGGCTAAATAGCGGATGCCAGCACAGAAATGGTGTAAGTAGGCCCAAATAAGCGCCAACAACACCAACTTACAGATGGGGTGCCCCACCACGCTGCTAATCGTATTAAAACTTTGCTCGGACGTTAAACTCAAAGAGAGTAACGGCAATAAGATGACCGGCAAGCTTAAGAAAAGCAGTGCCCCACTAATTCGATGAAGAATTGAGGTTTTTGCAGCAAGCGGTAAACGGTAACTCAATATCTGCGGCACGCTGATATTGCGATACTGCGGACGCTGCTTAGGTGCGGTATCAGACATTCTGGCCTCGAAGAAAAAATAAAATGGTAACCATTGGATCTCAGTGTTCTTATTCGGACTATTTTCGCTTATTTAATGCTGCAACGCATCACTCAGCCTAAACAATGTTCAATTTAGTTGATTTCTGTAATGAAATCGGTCAGTTATATACAAGCCCCGGCGTAATTCCATCGGTCTTTCACCGTAGGTATACGATACGCGTTCGACTTGCAGCAAGGGTGAGCCTAGCTCTACCTCAAGGCGCTCGACAGCTTCTTCCTCGGCGGCTACGGCGCGAATACTTTCATCTGCCCGCACCATGCTGACCCCAAACTTGCTTTCGAACCAAGCGTACATAGGCCCTTTGTTCTTGGCTAGAGCCTCGACCGTTAAACCTTTAAATACTGCACCGGGTAGCCAGATGTCGTCAAGAATCGTAGGACGATCATCAAACGATAATACGCGCCGTATATTCACCACCATATCGACCGTGCGAAGCTGCAACAAGGCAGCGACATCAACAGGCGCCTTTATACGCGCACAGCCAATAATGACACTGCTTGTTAAGGGCTGATGCCCGTCATCCGGCGTAAGACGTAAAAAACGATATCGAACGTTCGCTTCATGATGGGTGGAAACAAAGGTTCCCTTCCCTTGTCGACGTATCAACAAGTTGTCGGCCGCAAGCTCGTCGATGGCTTTACGTACGGTTCCCTGACTGACCTGATAACGGGCGGCCAAATCAAATTCGCTAGGGATTGACTCGCCCGGCTTCCATTCGCCACGATCAAGGCTTTGCAACAGTAGCGCTTTAATCTGTTGATATAACGGACTGTAAGCAGCGCCAGCAGCTGATTTCTCAGCTGACTGTAGAGATACGGGCGACGTGTTTTCTGTCATAAACCAATATACCGATTAAACCATTAACAATTGCTAGCGTTTAATCGGCGGTAAAGAGAAGTTATTTAATATATCTGGCATTTTCGCACGCTAGGCCCAATCTGTCTAACACTCTTCTGTCTTATATAAGATATAAGATTATTGACTCATTAAAGTTTTTAGTCTAGTGTTCCCAACATTAGTTATTGCCTTACCAGCCGTGGCCTTTCAGCGCAATTTCGGCTCGTAAGCGAGCGTTTAAAAGCATTAAACTGTATTTCAATCTATAGAATTTTCCAACCTATTGGAGTCAAAACCCATGTCAAAACCTGCTATGCGCGTAGCCATTACTGGTGCAGCTGGTCAAATTGGTTATGCACTGCTGTTCCGCATCGCTTCCGGCGAAATGCTAGGCAAAGACCAGCCTGTTATCCTGCAACTGCTTGAGATTCCAGACGAAAAGGCGCAAAAGGCCTTACAAGGCGTCATCATGGAACTCGACGACTGCGCCTTTCCTTTGCTTCAAGAAATTACTGCTCACAGCGATCCACGCACGGCCTTTAAAGACGCTGATGTGGCATTACTGGTCGGCGCAAGGCCCCGCGGTCCGGGTATGGAGCGTAAAGATCTATTAAGCGTAAACGCGAAAATCTTTACCGAGCAAGGACGTGCGCTGAATGACGTGGCTAGCCGTGATGTCAAAGTGTTGGTAGTCGGTAACCCTGCCAACACCAATGCTTACATCGCCATGAAGTCCGCACCTGATCTACCAGCAAAGAACTTTACCGCCATGCTGCGCTTGGATCATAACCGCGCATTATCACAGTTGGCCGCTAAGGCTGATGTTGCGGTTGCCGAT
Organism: Paenalcaligenes sp. DL 463; assembly: GCF_057475185.1. Taxonomy (NCBI): domain Bacteria; kingdom Pseudomonadati; phylum Pseudomonadota; class Betaproteobacteria; order Burkholderiales; family Alcaligenaceae; genus Paenalcaligenes; species Paenalcaligenes sp. DL 463. Next base: position 95,311 of record NZ_JBYBKX010000002.1, read on the forward strand.
ATTGAAAAACTCGTGGTTTGGGGCAACCATTCGCCAACCATGTACCCCGACATTCGGTTTGCCGAAGTAAAAGGTGCTTCCTTAGAGCAAAAAATCAACGATCAAGAATGGAATCGCAACACCTTCATTCCAACCGTAGGTAAACGCGGCGCAGCCATCATTGAAGCCCGAGGCTTATCGTCAGCTGCCTCTGCAGCGAATGCCGCCATTGATCACATTCGTGACTGGGTGTTGGGATCAAATGGCAAGTGGGTGACCATGGGCGTCGCTTCTGACGGCTCTTACGGCATACCTGAAGGCATTATCTACGGTGTTCCCGTCACCACAGAAAATGGCGAGTACACAGTCATTAAAGATCTTGCTATCGACGAGTTCTCTCGTGAACGCATGGACTTCACCTTACAAGAGTTGCTGGAAGAGCGTGAAGGCGTCAAAGACTTACTAAGCTAATCGACCAAAAGATCGGCCTACTCCGCTGTACGCCGCTACACCCCAATGGCTAACCGAACGATAGCCATTGGGGTGTTTTTATTTACCCGTCTCATTGGTATTACGTTAAGGGGTTTGCCCTAAGTGAGGCGACGCCGTTACGACTATCGCGATACAGTAAATGCTTACTGCAAAAAATCTTATGCATCCTTAGGTTCACCACCTTTATTGGGAGATCAAGATGAGTAGCACTGCAAAAAGCAAAACATCAGCAAATACGGTGACGCCCAAAAAATCAGTGGCCTTATCCGGCATTGTTGCTGGTAATACCGAGTTAAGTTCAGTCGGAGGTAGTGGTAACGAACTGCATTATCGCGGCTACGATATTTTAGACTTGGCTCCCGCTTGCCAATTTGAAGAGGTGGCTCACCTACTTATACACGGGAAGTTACCCACTAAGGCCGAACTGGCTGCTTATAAGGTGAAGTTGAATCGTTTACGCGGTTTACCCTTGCTATTACAACGCGCCCTTGAATCACTACCCGCGGCCAGCCACCCCATGGACGTTATGCGGACAGCGGTTTCAGTATTGGGCTGCGTGCTACCCGAAAAAGAAGACCACGCACCTGCTGCAGCAAAGGATATTGCCGATCGCTTAATTGCGTCGCTAGGCTCCGCCCTACTTTACTGGTATCACTACAGCCATAACGGTGAAATGATTGATGTGCGTAATGACAACTCCAACATAGGTATTGCAGGGCATTTTTTAAGCTTACTGCACGGCACCGAACCCTCTAAAGCCTGGATTCACGCCTTAGACGTCAGCCTAAATTTATATGCTGAGCACGAATTCAATGCCTCTACCTTTACGGGGCGGGTGATTGCTGGCACTGGGTCGGATATCTATTCCTGCATCGCGGGTGCCATTGGCGCATTACGAGGCGCCAAGCACGGGGGAGCCAACGAGGTCGCTTTCGACATTCAAAAACGCTACTCAAGCCCAGAACAGGCGCAAACCGACATACTTGATCGTTTAACACGCAAAGAGGTGATTATGGGCTTTGGCCACCCTGTCTATACCACCCACGACCCGCGTAATGTGGTGATTAAGGACGTCGCCAGATCGTTATCCAAACAGGCCAATAGCAGTCAAATGTTCGACATCGCTGAGCGAATCGAGACGGTGATGCAAGATGAAAAACGAATGTTTCCTAATCTGGACTGGTACTCGGCAGTGGCCTATCACCGCATGGGCATTCCAACCAGTATGTTCACGCCACTTTTTGTCATCGCCCGAGTCGCTGGCTGGTCAGCGCATATTTTGGAACAACGAAACGACAACAAAATCATTCGCCCTACCGCAAATTACATCGGCCCAGAACCACGCGATTTTGTACCCCTTAGTCGCCGTAAATAACCCTTCAAACAGGAGGCGCTATGCCCGAGCCACGTCAGAATGTATTACCCCAACCCGATCAGGTGCTTATTGATATTGCCGAGTATGTACTCAGCGATGAGCCCCTTAGCGCCGAAGCCTATGACACAGCGCTTTATTGCTTACTTGATAGTATCGGCTGTGGACTCGAAGCGCTGGAATACCCCGCGTGCACCAAACTTCTTGGCCCTGTCGTGCCCGGCGCCAGCCTAACCAACGGGGCTCGTGTCTTTGGCACCCAACATCAATTGGATCCCGTACAAGCCGCCTTTAACATGGGCACCATGATTCGATGGTTGGATTTCAATGACACATGGCTGGCGGCAGAGTGGGGCCACCCTTCCGATAATTTAGGTGCTATTTTAGCGCTTGCCGATTGGTTATCGCGTGATGCCGTCGCCTCTGGCAAAAAACCCTTAGTCATGAAAGACGTGCTAACTGCCATGATTAAAGCCCACGAGATACAAGGATGTTTAGCACTCGAAAATGCGTTTAATCGCGTTGGGCTGGATCATGTCATTCTCGTTAAAGTCGCCTCTACGGCTGTTGCAGCTCGTTTGCTGGGTTTAACGAAACACGAAACCATCAACGCGTTGTCGCAAGCCTGGGTGGATGGCCATGCGTTGCGCACGTATCGCCACAGCCCCAATACGGGCAGCCGTAAAAGCTGGGCAGCTGGCGACGCCACCAGTCGCGCGGTAAGGCTTGCCTTAATCTCACGCACAGGTGAAATGGGCTACAACTCAGTATTAAGCGCGAAAGATTGGGGGTTTTACGATGTGCTGTTTAACGGGCAGCCTTTCACGTTCCAGCGCCCTTACGGCAGCTATGTCATGGAAAACATACTGTTCAAAATATCCTTTCCCGCAGAGTTTCACTCGCAAACCGCTGTCGAAGCAGCCATGACACTGCACCAACGCTTGGTCGAAATGGGAAAAACCAGCGACGACATTCAGTCAGTATCAGTGCGTACACACGAGGCCTGCATCCGTATTATTGATAAAAAAGGCCCCCTGCATAACCCGGCCGATCGTGACCATTGCCTGCAGTACATGGTGGCTGTCCCTCTTATTTTTGGTCGCCTAACTGCCGCTGACTATGAAGACGATGTCGCCAGCGACAGCCGAATTGATGTATTGCGCAGCAAAATACACTGCATCGAAGACCCAAGTTTCACCGCCGACTACCACGAGCCAGACAAGCGATCTATCGCTAATGGCTTAACCATTACGTTAAACGACGGTACAAGCTTAGACGAGGTCGTTGTGCACTACCCAGTGGGTCATCGTCGGCGCCGCTCTGAAGGTATTCCGCTGCTTATTGAAAAGTTTAAAATCAATCTCGCCAGAAGGTTTCCTGAGAAACAACAAGAGAACATACTCAAGGCCTCATTGTCTGCTCAAACTCTGCATCACTTAAGTGTGGATAACTATCTGGACCTTTATGTCATTTAAACTCGTTGCTGGGAGGCGTTTAACGTCCTCCCATAACCCGCCTTCCCCACTTTACGAAGTGAGATTGCCCGTTTAGGCTAAAGGTCTCATACTTAGTCTAGGATTCATCATGACCCGAACCGTGCATCACCTTCCCGATCTACAACGTTTTGAAATCAAGGAGGATGGCCACACCTGCGTGTTAAATTATCATACGCAAGCCGCCATCATGACCGTCACCCATACTGGTGTGCCTTCGGCCGTTGGCGGGCGAGGCATTGCTGCAGATTTAACCGCGGCCGCGCTTGATTACGCAAAAAACCACCATCTTAGTGTCGTACCCCAATGTAGTTATACGGCGGCTTATTTTCGTAAACACCCCGAGCATAACGCGCTGCTTGCCTAGTCGATTGCACCACAGTCTCTTCACTCAACTCTTATATAAGATATAAGACTCTTGCTTAGCAGGCGGCTTCCACATACAATTAGAGTCAGTCGTTACGCACACTTAACTTAACATTTACTCTTAATAGGCCTGCTACATGCTGGATTCATATCGCCAACACGTTGCCGAACGCGCTGCGTTGGGCATTCCTGCATTGCCCTTAACGGCAAAGCAAACCGCTGATCTAATCGAGTTAATCAAGAACCCACCTGCTGGTGAAGAAGCGTTCTTACTCGATCTATTCACTCATCGCGTGCCCGCTGGTGTAGATGACGCCGCTAAAGTTAAGGCGTCGTATTTAGCCGCCGTTGCGCTTGGCACCGAAACCAATTCCCTATTCGATCGTAAACGGGCCTGTGAACTATTAGGCACCATGCTCGGTGGTTACAACATTAGCACCCTATTGCAATTGCTTGACGACGAAGAGCTTGCCCCCGTCGCTGCACAAGGCTTGAAATTCACCTTGCTAATGTTCGACGCTTTTCATGACGTTAAAGAAAAGGCCGATCAAGGTAATCGCTACGCACAAGAAATTCTGCAAAGCTGGGCTGACGCCGAATGGTTTACCAGCCGCCCTGAAGTCCCACAAAGCTTAACGCTCACCGTCTTCAAAGTAACCGGCGAGACCAACACTGACGATCTGTCACCTGCCCCTGATGCATGGAGTCGCCCTGACATCCCGCTTCACGCTTTAGCGATGTTGAAAAATCCACGCGACGGTATCGAGCCTGATGAAGCCGGAAAAGTTGGCCCCATTAAGCTACTACAATCGCTTAAAGAAAAAGGTCACCAAATTGCTTACGTTGGTGATGTAGTCGGTACGGGTTCTTCACGTAAGTCAGCCACTAACTCCGTGTTATGGTTTACCGGCGACGACATTCCTTACGTACCCAACAAGCGTTTTGGCGGTGTTTGTTTAGGCAGTAAAATTGCCCCGATTTTCTATAACACCATGGAAGATGCTGGTGCCCTTCCCATCGAGCTAGATGTGTCCAAAATGGAAATGGGCGACGTCATTGAGCTACTTCCTTACGAAGGCAAAGCATTGAAAAACGGCGAAGTCATTGCCGAATTCACTGTAAAATCCGACGTATTGTTCGATGAAGTTCGTGCGGGTGGCCGTATTCCACTGATCATTGGTCGAGGCCTAACAGCTCGCGCACGTGAAGTGCTGGGCTTGCCTGCCACCGCGTTATTCCGCCTACCAACTGCGCCCGTTAGCTCTGATAAAGGCTACACATTGGCTCAAAAAATGGTGGGTCGCGCTTGCGGCTTGCCCGAAGGCGAAGGTGTACGCCCTGGTACGTACTGCGAACCGCGTATGACCACCGTGGGCAGCCAAGACACTACTGGCCCCATGACACGCGACGAGTTAAAAGACTTAGCTTGCTTGGGCTTCTCAGCAGATTTGGTCATGCAGTCATTCTGTCACACCTCTGCTTACCCTAAACCAGTGGATGTTTTAACGCATCACGAACTGCCTGATTTTATCAGTACCCGTGGAGGCGTGTCCTTGCGCCCCGGTGACGGCATTATTCACTCGTGGCTAAACCGTTTGTTGTTGCCTGATACCGTTGGTACAGGTGGTGACTCACACACACGTTTCCCAATCGGTATCAGCTTCCCCGCCGGATCGGGTCTGGTGGCGTTTGCGGCAGCAACAGGCGTGATGCCATTGGACATGCCTGAGTCCATCCTTGTGCGATTCAAAGGCGAAATGCAACCCGGCGTCACTCTGCGTGATCTGGTTAACGCCATTCCACTCTACGCCATCAAGCAAGGCTTGCTTACTGTAGAAAAAACCGGAAAGGTTAACGCGTTTTCTGGCCGCATTTTGGAAATCGAAGGTCTGCCTAACTTAAAAATTGAGCAAGCTTTTGAACTCTCTGACGCGTCAGCCGAACGTTCTGCTGCGGCATGTACCGTTCGTCTCGATAAAGAGCCAATTATCGAGTACTTAAACAGCAACATCACCCTGATGAAATGGATGATTGCGAACGGCTATGAAGACGAGCGCACTTTGGTACGTCGCATCAAAAGCATGGAAGAGTGGTTGGCTAATCCGCAACTACTCGAACCAGACGCCAATGCTGAATACGCCGAGATCATTGAAATCGATCTGGCCGATATTCACGAACCCATTGTTGCCTGCCCGAATGACCCTGATGATGTGAAAACCTTATCCGAAGTGGCTGGTACGGTGATTGACGAAGTATTTATTGGTAGCTGCATGACCAATATCGGTCACTTCCGCGCTGCCTCTAAATTACTGGAAGGCAAACGCGACATTCCTACCCGCTTATGGGTGGCACCGCCAACCAAAATGGATCAGTCGCAGCTTACCCAAGAGGGTCATTACGGTGTGCTTGGCGTAGCTGGTGCACGCATGGAAATGCCGGGTTGCTCTTTATGTATGGGTAATCAGGCACAGGTACGTGAAGGCGCTACGGTAATGTCCACCAGCACGCGTAACTTCCCTAACCGTCTAGGTAAGAACTCGAATGTGTTCTTAGGGTCGGCCGAGCTTGCTGCAATTTGCTCACGCTTAGGACGTATTCCAACGAAAGAAGAATACATGGCAGATATGGGTGTACTTAGCAGCAATAGCGATGATATTTATCGCTACATGAACTTCGATCAAATTGAAGAGTACCAAGAGATCGCAGATTCAGTAGGCACCTAGCCTAAACGGCTAATTGCCCTACCCTTGCCGAACAGCCTCAACGCTGTTCGGCATTTTTTATGGACAAACATGATGAGGGTTACTTCATCCGCCGATTACCCCCACTTGGCTACACAACAAGGGTAAACTTAGTCATATACTGCGTTTAACATAACCTATAAGCGGCCTATGTCTGTACCTTCATTACCCGAGCACCAACACTTGCATCGCGATATGCAGCTTTTACTGCGTTATGCTGATGCCTTAACTCGGTCAGGCTCTAAGGTCGAAGATGACTTTTGGGAAGCCAAACTCGTCAAGCTCATCAATCAAGCACTAGCCGCAAAAGAACCTCGCTTGCTTGAAACCTTATTTGAGTTCCTGGGGCAGCAACAGCTACATGCACAGTACGAAATTTTGGCGGGCCTCGCCGAAGGGGTGGCCGAGTCGCTAACCTTCGAGCACCAAGGCGCCAACTACGATGCGTTGTTGATTAGTTTGCCGATTACCGTCTGGACACGCTATCAACTACCGCATGGTATGTTAAATGAAGCCGTCATAACGGATCTTGAACACCGCTTATTAGCTAAGGTCTTAAACCCAGACGCGCAAATCTCTGTGGTCAATCATTTACTAAGTTTTGACCAACTCCCCGCCAATTTCAATGAAACTCGTCAGCTTTTGACTCGCTTAGCCAAGCGCGCGCTTAGCCAATCTGCCGACGATATTACGCCTAAAGCCGATGACGAGTCTTACGGCTTGCTGGCTGACGCACGTTTCATTTTAGTCGGAGTCGTTGTACCAAAAGGCGAAGCGTTATTCCGTTGGCAACAGGATGGCACTGACCCCTTAACTGAGCAACTTCAGATCATTAATGAATGGCAAGACGTGTGCCATTCGTTACTGGGTAAAACCTTTACCGGCTGCAGTACCGATTATTGGTTGCCCAACGCGTTCTATGCAAACAATCGCGAAGCCGACAAGCACATGCGCCCGCTAACCGTCAAAGCCGCCGTCACATGGCTGCAAACTGCCGCTCAGCTATCCGCATCCGACTTAAGCGTTGTCATTGCCGCGTGTGGTAACGAACAAGTGGAAGAATACCGAATAGGTTTTAATACCCAAAAAAGTACAAGTGCTATTTATGGGGCAATTTGGCCCATCCTGATTCCAGAAGAGACCGACAGTAATAGTCCGGAATATCTGGATGCGCCTAGCGAAATCGCATCGTTGTTAAACGAATTTGGCATCACGGAAGTTCGTTTGCTACCTGGGCTGTACCTACCTGAAACCTGCGACGACTGTAGCGCTCCATTCTTTCCCAATGAAGAGGGCGAGCTACTGCACCCCGACTTACCCGAAGAACTTAACCTCGACCCTTTGCAATTACACTAACCAGCCGTGCTTCACTTTGATATTTTTTGCCGTGTCGTCGATAACTACGGCGATATTGGCGTGTGTTGGCGATTAGCTCGGCAATTAGCAGCTCGCCCACACTCTGCTACGGTGCGCTTGTGGGTAGATGACTTACACAGCCTCGCTAAGATCGAACCCGTCATACAACCTCAATTAGCACAACAGAAAGTAGCCCAAGTCGACATACGACAATGGTCTGATCACACCTCATTCCCCGCTTTGCATCAGGTTGTCATCGAAGCCTTCGCATGCGAACTACCCCAATGCGTGCGCGATCAAATTAGCCACCAACACCTGTGGATCAACCTTGAGTACCTCAGTGCCGAAAGTTGGGTAGACGATTTTCATGGGCACGCCTCTCCGCAAGGACAACAGCAACGAAAATTCTTTTTCTTTCCTGGTTTTACCTCTAAAACAGGCGGTTTATTACGCGAGCATAATCTACTTAGCCATCAACAGCAGTGGCTAGCCAACCACAACAACGCAAGATTACTCTGGTCGAAGTTGGGTATTGCTCCTGCAGTGCAAAATGAGTTAAGCAACCATAAACGCCAACAACTACTACTTTTTAACTACCCTAATGCACCGGTCGACGGGCTGCTGTCTGCCCTTAATCAAAGTGGACAAAAGTTTATCGTCCTTAGCCCCTACCCACTTACCACAGCACAGCTCAGTTCAGGTCACGATGACGTGTTATGGCATCAGTTCAACTTTGTGCCCCAAGATGAATTCGACCAACTGCTGTGGCTAAGCGCCGTCAATATTGTGCGTGGTGAAGACTCGTTACTGCGTGCCCTATGGGCAGGCAAGCCCATGATTTGGCAACCTTATCTGCAAGACGATGATCTACACATCAGTAAGTTAGAGGCACTGCTGAAAACCAGCCCCTTAACCCCGTCAACTCACGCTTTGATGCATGCGTGGTCAACAGGTGACTCCACAGGTTTTGCCAAGCAACTTGCGCAACAGCTACAAACGCCGCAGTGGGAGATCTGGAATAAAGAGGCTGAATTATGGCGCGCCCACTTGCTTGAACACGACGATCTGTGCACTCGTCTTATTGGTTTCTGTACTGAACCGCTACGTTCGCGTTAAAATAGACGGTTTAGACCTCCGCTAACAACGATGTGCGCGGAGCCATCCTTAATCGGAGTTCTTCTACCTATGAAAACTGCTCAAGAGGTACGCGTCGGTAACGTCGTAATGATCGGCGGCGAGCCCTTAGTCGTACAAAAATCCGAGTACAACAAGTCGGGGCGTAACTCGGCTGTTGTGAAACTCAAATTCAAAAACTTATTGACCGGCAGCCCTAGTGAAGCCGTACATAAAGCTGACGAAAAATTTGAAGTGGTACTACTCGAGAAAAAAGAATGTACTTACTCCTATTTTGCTGATCCGTTGTATGTCTTCATGGATCAAGACTACAACCAGTACGAAGTTGAAGCGGACAGCATGGGCGATGCCCTTAATTACCTTGAAGATGGTATGCAGGTTGATGTGGTCTTTTACGAAGACCGCGCCATTTCACTCGAGCTACCTAATACCGTTGTACGAGAAATCACTTACACTGAACCTGCAGTGCGAGGCGATACTTCAGGTAAGGTGCTTAAGCCTGCCACGATCAGTTCGGGTCATAACGTCTCTGTGCCGCTATTTTGCGAAATTGGCGACAACATTGAAATTGACACACGTACGAATGAATACCGTAGCCGTGTAAACTCATAGTTTGCGCAATTACCGTAGGGCCTTATGGCCCAGCCAACAAAAAGCCCATCTAAAAATGATGGGCTTTTTGTTGTGTGCATGAGCTTGAGAGCCTGCGCAAAGTGGACATCGGATTTTACTGCAAACGATCATCATCCAAATACTCGGGAATAGGCATCACGGCAATCCCTTCGTCTGCCAACTCGGCATACTCGTCAGCGGTTGCACTTCCTCGAATTGAGCGCTCTTCAATTTCGCCATTATGCATGCGTCTGGCTTCATCAGCAAAGCGGACGCCAACGTCATCAGAGTTACGCACGATATCTTTAAATTTACGAAGCATCTCGGCCTGTAGGCTGGCTAAGTCTGCCGTACCGGGAGAAGCAACAGGCGACGCATTATTGCTGCCACTGCTACTGCCCGCACTGGTCTCTTCTTGCTCGGTGCTACGCGATGCTCGGGTATCACTTTTCAAATGACTGAGATTTAAACGCGGCGCTGAGAGTTTTTTTGTCAGCTCGGCAGAGTCACAAACAGGACAACGCAAAAAGCCTGACTCGCGCTGCTCTTGATAATTATCGTGTGACGTAAACCAGCCTTCAAAAACATGGCCGTTCGTACACTGTAAATCGAATACTTTTAATCCCATACTATTCCAGATGAGGGTGGTTTGCCGAAATACAAGACCACGCCATTAACGGGTAACGTTCATTACATTATATCGAGACCCTACTCTCGGTGCTGAACTCACGTTATAGCCGCGGAACTGAGGCCAAAAGCTGTTGGGTTTGAGGGTGGCTTGGCTGTTTTAACACTTGATGTGCGCTGCCTAATTCGGCAATCCGGCCCTCATGCATGACAGCCACCCTATCGGCTAGGTACTCGACCACCCCAAAGTTATGTGTAATAAATAAATAGGCAATGCCATGCTCTTTCTGAAGCGCATTGAGCAGATCAAGGATTTGAGCTTGCACTGAAACATCTAACGCCGAGGTGGGTTCGTCACAGAGCAGCACGGCGGGCTCGACCGCCAATGCACGTGCAATGGCGATTCGTTGTCGTTGACCACCGGAAAACTCGTGTGGATAACGTTCAGCACTATTCTTGGGCAGCCCAGTTTGATCTAACAATTGCACGATGCTGGCGTCGCGTTGCGCTTTAGACGCCTCGGGTTTTAACGACCTTATCCCTTCATGCAAAATATCACCAACCAGCATGCGTGGGTTCAATGAAGCAAAAGGGTCTTGAAAGACGATCTGTATGCGTCGACGCAAGGCTCTCAGTGTTGATCGCTTCACATCAAGCAGGTTATCACCTTCTAATATGGCTTGACCGGTGACCTTCGCCTGCCCATCCAGTAAACGCACCAACGCTTTGGCAATCGTACTTTTACCGCAGCCTGACGCTCCCAACAGCGCTAGCGTTTCGCCACGATGTAAATTGAAGGACACTTCTTGCACAATTGGTAAGAGTTTGGGCTTGCGTAACACACCCCGAGATTGCGAATACGCTACCGACAAATCACTGACCTCAAGCACCACTGGTCCAAGCGCTTTGTGCGCCAGATCAACAGGCTGTTGTAGGGTTTGCCGTGACGTCGTTTCCATTGTCTTCGTTACCACTTCCTTTGCCTCACGTGACGATACGTCAGTGGACACAGCGCTTAATGCCTGCCCTCGTCGTTCGTAGGTCGGAATGGCAGCCAATAATTCCTTAGCATAAGGGTGATCAGGGCGCGCAAAAAAACGAGATGCCTCGGCAATTTCCACAATTTCGCCATAGCGCATTAACGCCACTTGGTGCGCGATACGCCTAACCACAGCCAAGTCGTGAGTGATTAGCAAAATACCCAGTCCCATCTCTTGCTGAATATCAGCCAGCAGATCGAGAATTTGCGCTTGAACGGTAACATCCAACGCGGTCGTAGGTTCGTCAGCAATCAGCAACTGAGGCTCTGCCGCCAGAGCCATCGCAATCATAACGCGCTGTCGTTGCCCACCTGAAAATTGAAATGGGTAATCGGCTAAGCGCTGCTCTGCATTAGGAATACCAACACGCGTTAACCACCAAATCACACGTTCTTTTAACGCCGCACCGCGATACGAGGTATGCAAACGTAACGTTTCGGAAATTTGCTGCCCGATGCTCATCACCGGATTCAAACTGGTCGAAGGCTCTTGAAAAATAATGCCAACCTTTGCCCCCCTTAGGCTACGCATGTCTTTTTCAGAGTAATCCAACACATCATCGCCATTTAACGCGATGCTGCCCTGATCGATCCAGGCGGCGTCGGGCAGTAATCGCAAAATAGCCTGTGCGGTAATGCTTTTACCTGATCCGGACTCGCCAACCAACGCAAAGGTTTGGCCTTTGAGCACACTGAACTGCAACGTTTTAACGGCATGGTTAATGCCTGCATCAGAGGCGATGTCGACCGACAACCCGTTCACGTACAGCAAGGGAGTAGATACTGTACTCATGGCAACTCACTTTGGGCCGCACTTGGCGCTTTGTTTTTTCGCCCCCGAGGCACCTGAATATGCAGGCGTCTGGCTCGAGGGTCAAAAGCCCGTTGAACGGCATCCGCAAAAATATTTGCTGACAGCACCAACGCTAGTAAAAAGAAGAACGCCGCACCTAAATTCCACCAGATCATGGGGTCACGGGACATTTCCACACGAGCTGCATCGATCATGGTGCCAAACGATGGCATGCTGGGATCCACCCCTATACCTAAGTAAGAAAGCACCGCCTCGTACAACACCAGCCCCGAAAACTCTAACACCATCGTGATCAAGACAATATGCATTAGGTTCGGCAAAATGTGTTTGAGCATAATGCGGATATGGCCAACACCAAAAGCTTTGGCGGCCTGCACATACTCGAGCTCGCGTAGTTTAAGGGTTTCAGCTCGCAATAGCCGGCACAAACCCGACCACCCCGTCAATCCTAAAATCAAACACAGTAAAAACAAACGCAGGTCAGCACGGGCCGCAACCGTATCAAACAGCTCAGGGTGATTATCAATATAGACCTGCATTAACAACACGCAAGCCGCAATCAATAGCACGCCGGGTATCGACGTCAAGGTGGTGTAGAGATACTGGATAAGATCGTCTACCCACCCCTTAAAGTAACCAGCGGCAATACCAAAACCCAAAGCTGGAGGCAGCATGGCAAAGGTGGTTAAGGTGCCAATGACCAGCGCCGTGCGCACGCTTTTTAGCGATAGCGCAATCACATCATTACCAGAACGGTCAGTGCCAAATACGTAGTAATTACTGCTTAATGCCACCACCACGCTCGCACACAGCACCAGTGCCGTCAGCGCGTACCAGGTGGCTTTCCATGCATAAAACTCGCTATCGCGGCGCCACCAATGCTGGCGAACAGTCAGCCACGACACCGCGATGCCTTGCGCTGTTAAACGGCGTTTTAACAAGGCATTCCATAACAACAGTGAGAATGCCACCCACACCGCCATCACCAAGGTCGCGTAGCCCAACAAGCGTGTAATATCTGCTGCACGCTGCTCGGTAGAGTCGATATTTAACGCTGCAAACTCTAGGGCGGGAAAGTCTCGCACCGCTTCCCCGTCGATTAACTGAGACTCTTTAAAGAACAGATGTAAGGCTAAGGGAGCCGAATAGGTGCGTTCGACTTTAGCTAAGCCGGACTTCTCTAACACATCGTCAAGCACAGATCGCGCAATAGGCGCATAGCGTGCTTCGGTTTGCTCAGCGTTTTCCAACGGGGGCAGCAGTGGTCGGTAATGAATAGAGTCAAGCAAGCCGACGACAAGAAACGCAGACAGAATAACCCCTGCCGCGGCGGCCGAAGGGGTGCGCAATACGCTGGTCCACGCTTTTTTCAATGCGGTATTGCGTGTGACATGCCAGACATACACCAGTCCACCCAGCACGGCTAGCCAAATAAACACATCGGTCCACAACAAGGCTAACTTAGGCATGTTTGTGACACCCCGTATAACGTTGAGAGGAGCTTACAGTCATCTTCGCGGGCCCTAATCAAAACGAACTCGTGGATCGACTAAGGTGTAGGAAATATCAGCTAGCATCAGCCCCACAATGTAGAGTGCTGAGCCCAAAAACACCATGGCTCGCACAATAGAAAGGTCTTGTGCATTAATGGCATCAATGGTGTAGCTCCCCAAACCCGGAATGCCAAAAAACGACTCGGAAATCAAACTACCCATAAAAAGTAAAGGAATGGCAGATACGGTGCCCGTTAAAATGGGCAGCATCGCGTTCGGTAATAAATGCCGGAACAACACGATACGCTCTGATAAGCCTTTAGCGCGGGCCGTACGTATATAGTCTTTGCTGGCTTCCTCAAGAAACAAACTACGATAAAAGCGACTTTCGGCACCCAGCCTAGAGATAATGCCCACCAGCACAGGCAATGCTAAGAACTTAATGCTGTTCATGCCATCGATCCATCCCGAATAAGGCACCCACCGCAGCACTTTAGCGAAAAGCCACTGGCCTGCAATGATGTAAAACAAGCCCGAAATTGACAAAAGCACCACGCAAACCACCACACCCGCAAAATCCAGTCGAGTCCCTCTGAAGAAGGTCAGTAATAGGGCAAATGCGACAGATACCCCAAGGCCTAAGATAAAGGTAGGTAGCGCCAAGGCTAAGCTTGGCCCCATCCGGTTACGAATCTCGTGAGTGATATCGTGACCGGAATCGGAAAAGCCAAAATCAAAACGAAGCAATGGCACAGATCGGTTATAGAAAATGGTGTCCTTAAACGCCGTTAGCCCCGACTGCTCGGCGTTATAAAACAAGGGCTTGTCGTAACCACGCTCTTGCTTCCAAAGCTCGATGGCTTCTGTGCTGACGCGTTGACTACCGATAGCAAGATGAGCCATATCATCCGGCGTGTTCACGGCAAAGAACAACACAAAGGTTAAAAAATTAACCCCTAGTAAAATCAATACACCATAGGCTAAGCGACGCAATAAGTATCGAATCATGACTGCTCCTGCTTTGGCGTCACGGCTGCTGCTCTGGCCGTTTGTTTTTCACGGGCCTGCGCGCTGCGCCACACATACACGGCGACAGCAAAAGCCAAAGCCAGCACTAACCATAGCGGCCACCAATACGGTGCGTTCCATTGCTTTTGCAACACCACCCGCTGCTCAGGATCAATACGCAAATACTGCAAGGTATTACGCACCATTTGGGTAGGTTTCGCGTTATGTACCCACGAATGGTAGGCGCCCCCCGCCTTCGGGAAATAGCCAAACATCCATGGGGCATCCTGTTGGACGATGCCTATCATCTCTTGCACCACGGCGTCTTTCTCAGGACCATCGTCTAAAAAACGCATTTCCTCAAAGAGGCGGTCGTAATCGGCATTTTGATAATTCGCCGCATTTTCACCATTAGTAAGCGCTTGAGCTCGTGGTCCGTACAGAAGAAATAAGAAGTTTTCCGCATCGGGATAATCGGCAACCCACCCCCACATAAACATCTGGGCCGAACCGCGTCTCATTTTGTCTTGGAAGCGGTTGTAGTCCGTTGCCCGAATCTCAAGTTGCACACCAATTGAACCAAGCTGGCGACGCATCCAATCGAGCATAGCGCTAGAGCCCATGCCCCCGGCCGAATCAAAATACAGGATTAACGGTGCCCCCGTTTTTTCATCTCTACCGTTTGGATAACCCGCTTTCGCCAGCAGTGCTTTCGCCTCGTCTAAGCCCTTTCGCTCTACTCCGGCTTGGGTCAGGTTATAAACCGTTGGGTTTACCCCTTCGGGAAGGGGTAGGTAGCCGCTGACATCCGGGGGCAGTGGGCCGTGTGCTACGTCCGCCTGATCATTTTGAAAAATGGAAACGAACTGCTCCCAATTAAAGGCGATGCTTACCGCCTGTCGCAAATACCTGTTTTTCTCTTGTTGTTCCGGCGTATCTCCTAACCCAACTACCGGGTCTAACCAGTTAAAGCCCATGTAGAAAATTTGTGCCGCCGTCGCCGTACTAAGCTGTAAACCGCGCTCTTCGTAAAGCTTTGCTTTATCGACCGAGTCTTCCGCGGCGACCGTCATCGACACGCCGTATTCGCCGCGCTCGATTTGAGGAATATCGTAGTACCCTTGCAAGAATTTGCCCATCAGGGGCACACTTTCTTTCTCTAAACTGAACACCGCCTTATCAATAAACGGCGTCAATTTGCCGCAATCAACCAATAAACCTAAGGCCGCGTCACCCGCTTCGCCTTCACACGGATACGGCTCACCTCTGAAATTAGGATTACGTGACAGCACATGACGGCGATTCGGGATCGACTCGCTTAACATATAGGGGCCTGTACCCACTGGCCACGTATTCAAGCTTAGACCGTGTTCAGCCATCCCCGGTTGATGATAAAAACGCTCGGCCTCCCAAGGAATGGGGGCCACGAAGGTCATGGCTAACCAGTACCTGAACTGCGGGTACTTTCCCTTTACTCGGATGCGAAGCGTATAAGGATCAAGAGCTTGTACGCCCGTCAACTCGACGGAACGTAAGTCCAGCCACTGCTCTCTCTCTGTTTGTTGATCCAGCTCGCGCAGCGTGTCACCGAGCTCGCGCAAACCCTCTACGTGTTGCGCCATGGTGGCAAAAATCGGAGATACAACCCGCGGACTGGCTAAGCGCTTAAACGCGTAAACGTAATCGTAAGCCGTTAGCTCTCTGGTGCCGCTCTGTTCAAAATCGCTAATAGCGTATTTGCCATTTAAAGCGTCTGGGGTGATAGGCCAATAGCGGTGTGATCCGTTGTTATCGACAGCAAACGCAGGATGGGGCTGAAACTGAATACCCCGTTTAATCGGAATATCGTAAACGCTGATGGCGACGCTCGAACCCGCTACGTCTTCGGGTAAGCGCTGCTCTTGCTCATCTAAATAATAGGGCTCAACGATTTCTTCAGCGGCTCGAGGGATGAGCTGATAGGGTCTGGCCAAATAATGGTAACCGTATAAAGGCTCGTAAATTGAGTACGTAAAGGGCGTTTCATCGGTAGAGTAACTGCTTGCAGGGTCTAAGTACTTAGGCGAACGCTGGGTGAAGGCCGTATAAAATACGTTCTCTGCAATCTCAGCTTCGGCATAAGGGCTGTTTACAGCTTGATCAGAGCATCCCGAAGCCGCCACCATCAGAAATAACGCTGTAATGCCTGCCCTTAGTGTTGTCATTAGCAACTTCCTTGCTGCCAGCACTCGTAACGCCAAACCCACGGTGCTTTAACATTCGCCTGCTCCCAGAGTCCTCGCCTCTGAGATCGGGCTTGCTGTTGAATGTTAACTAAGGCGCCATTACGTAAAAACATGCCCTGCTTTTCGGTGTTAGCCCATGCATAACCCGCCTCTACCATTTGCTCGTTCACTGTCGCACCCTTGGATAAGTGAACGTCACACACATCGCGATCATAATGGTCCCGCTCAAAGCAACGCAGGCTTACGTTTTGCCCCGCAATCAGCGAGGCCAAAAAATCGCGTGACGCTTTAGCATGCGGCTGGCCGGGACGCTGGGCGCTGGTATGCGTTTCTGGTGCATCGATACTGGCCATACGAACTCGATGCGTTGTGCCGCTAACCGTTGCATTAAAGGTGTCGCCATCAATGACGTTAGCTACCGTGGCCTCTAGTAAATACTCACCCTTAGCTAACTTAAGCGAGCGGCCCTCGTCGTCGCCTTCTTGTGCGTTGTTCCACACCGCCGAAGCGGCAAGCACCACAATCACACCTAGGGTGAGCGATTGACGAAACTTCGATTTATTACGAAAAAACGCAGGGCGTTTAGACATCAGTGACGCATCCAAAATAAAGAAAGTAAATGGCTTGTTGATTATAAGTTTTGAATGACTGATGTCCAGTATCTTTATGCGGAATAAGGCCAGTAACGCTCGAGGATGACTTTTGTTTCGGCGTTACGCCCTTCTAAACCGTATACTCCTAAGCCGCCTTCGAGGAACATAGCGCGCTCAAAATGATGAGAGACATACTCAGGCGAACACTCCCGTAACAATGCTGCCTGCATTAATATCACCACATGCTGCGCAATTCGTCTTGCACTGATCGTGCGCTCGAGCTCATCGGCTGACAACATGCGTTCCAAGCGCTGCAGGGCAACCTGTGCTGGCGTAGAATGCTGCAAAGACTCACCTAAATACTGACGAAGCGGCGCAATAAAATGAGGCTCACGACTCAAGGCTTTCAGCACCTCTAGGCACATGATGTTTGACGATCCTTCCCAAATTGCGTTAACAGGCGCCTCGCGATAAAGGCGCGGCATTATATTATCTTCAATGTATCCATTACCGCCCCACACCTCTAAGCATTCGGCGCTAAGCTGTTGGGCACGCTTACACACCCAAAACTTTGTCGCCGGAATCACCACTCTCACCAGCGCTTCGTCCAAGCCATTTTTACCTCGTTGATGCGACACCTGCTCGACCGCATGCGCCAAACGTAGCGCTAATAACGTAGACGCTTCGCACTCTACGCCCATATCCACTAGCAGCGCACTCATTAAAGGTTGCTCAATTAACGGCTTATCGAAAGCATGGCGGTGCTGGGCGTGGTGCAGCGCTTGTACCAAAGCCTCGCGCATTAACGCCGCACTGCCCAAAACGCAATCCAAACGAGTTAAGCCAGCCATGCGCATCAGCGTCGCTATGCCGCGCCCTTGCTCGCCGACTAAAACCCCCTCGGCACCATCAAACACGACTTCCGCACTCGCATTTGAACGGTTTCCCAGTTTCTGTTTGAGGCGTTGAATCCGTATGCCATTCGCTTGGCCGTTCTCTTTCAAACGTGGCACAAAAAAACACGATAGCCCCGACTCACTGCGTGCCAGAACAAGATGCGCATCGGCGGTAGGTACCGAATAAAACCACTTTTCCCCTTTTAGCGTGTACGTTTGTTGAGAGCCAACCTCATTAAGTAAGGTTGCCGTGGTTTGCGTTTGGCGTAGATCAGATCCACCTTGGCGCTCGGTCAGCCCCATTCCAATCACAATGGCATTTTTATGCGTAATGGGAAGATCTCGTGGGTCATAGCTATCGCTGCCTAAATGCGGCATTACACTTGCAAGCTCAGGCTCTTGCATTACCACAGGTATAGCGGCTGATGTCATGGTTAACGGACACAACGAACCCGCTTCAACTTGGCCGTGCATAAAGAACGCCGCTGCACGCTCAACGTGCGAACCCGGCTGATCGACACACCACGCTCGGTTATGAACCCCGTATTGCATCGCCAAACGCATTAAGCTGTGCCACGCCGGATGAAAATCAATGCGGTTACTTGGCTCTCCCAAACGGGTATACGCCTGAAACGCTGGGGGATGTTCATTCGCTAATACGCCCCACTCTCGCACCTCTAAGGAACCCAAGCGTGCGCCATAGGCTTCAAGTCGTTTGTGGGCCTTAAAGGAAGACCATTTGGCCACGGCGGCCCGCAATGCAAGATCAGTCGTATACTTATTGTAATCAGCGATGTCGCCGACTTGATTGGGTGTA
The DNA here is from genome assembly GCF_057475185.1 of Paenalcaligenes sp. DL 463. Classification (NCBI taxonomy): domain Bacteria; kingdom Pseudomonadati; phylum Pseudomonadota; class Betaproteobacteria; order Burkholderiales; family Alcaligenaceae; genus Paenalcaligenes; species Paenalcaligenes sp. DL 463. Next base: position 114,368 of record NZ_JBYBKX010000002.1, read on the forward strand.
GTCACTTGCATACGTAGTACTCCAAGTTGAACACTCAGGGACTCATCCGTGTCGACATTCAGGTTAACGGATAACTACAGCATAAATTAGGCCGCCGACTGTTAAAGTAAGGGTTTACTCTTTGGTTAACTAAAATCATGCCTGTTCGACTACTCTGCGGCAGTGCCGCGATTCTTCTCATGCTGGGTGTAACGGCCGGGGCTTTTGGCTCACATGCCCTACGTAATGTCGTCCATATTAATATGCTTGCAGTCTGGCATACGGCAGTGCTCTACCAGCTTTTGCACGGCTTAGGTCTGTTGGCTTTGGTTGCGATTACGCCGCACCTACAGCCGCGCTGCGCCCGTTTAGCAGGCCCCACTCTTTTACTCGGCACCTTACTTTTTAGTTTCAGCTTGTATGCACTCGTGCTAACAAACACGACTTGGTTAGGATTCATCACGCCCATAGGGGGCATGTTGATGATTGCAGGTTGGGGGTTAGTCGCTGTCGCCGCCTTGTTGCGTCCCAAAAACTAACAGCAAAAAAACAAAAAAGCGAATTTGCCATGATCTTCCCCCTAAGACATCAGGCATCGCAACCTATTATCCGGAGATCACGTTGCCCTACCACTCACATCCACTCAAAGCCTTTATTCAACAACTACCCAAAGCCGAACTGCACTTGCACATCGAAGGCACACTTGAACCTGAACTCATTTTTGAACTTGCAGAACGCAATAATATTGAACTTCCCTACCCCTCGGTCGAGGCATTGCGAGCTGCCTACGAGTTCACCGATCTGCAATCATTTTTAGATTTATATTACGCAGGGGCTCGTGTGCTAATCACCGAGGCTGACTTTTACGCCATGACCATGGCGTATTTCAAGCGTATCCATGCGGATGGCGCCGTGCACACTGAAATCATGTTCGATCCGCAAACACATACGTCACGCGGTATCGCCATGGAAACCGTGTTTGCTGGTATTGCAACGGCCTGTAGAGATGCACAAGCGCAATTGGGTATAAGCAGCTATCTCATCCTTAGCTTTTTACGTCACCTCAGCGAAGAAGAGGCGTTTGAAACCCTAGAAGCCGCCCTACCGCTTCGCGACGCGTACAGCGATTTATGGATAGCCATTGGGCTGGACTCTGCCGAGAATGGCAACCCACCTGAAAAATTTGCCCGCGTCTATGCGCGTTGTAAAGCGCTCGGGTTTAGGCTGGTGGCTCATGCGGGTGAAGAAGGTCCGGCGCAGTACGTCAAAGATGCACTGGATATTCTTCACGTTGAGCGCATTGATCACGGTGTGCGCAGCGAGGAAGACCCCGCCCTAGTGCAGCGTATTCTTCAAGAAAAAATCGCCCTTACCGTTTGTCCTTTGTCTAACCTAAAGCTAAAAGTGGTAGACGATTTAAGCACACACAACTTAGCTCGCTTACTGCGTCAAGGCATGCGTATCACCTTAAACTCCGATGATCCCTCTTACTTTGGAGGCTATTTATTGGATAACTACTTAGCCAGCGCCCATGCGTTAAATTTAAGCAAGGATGAGCTCGTCACCTTAGCTCGTAACAGCATCGAAGCGTCTTTCTTATCTGCTGCTGATCAGGCTAAACACCTGCAGGCACTTGAGCAGGCACAAGCACATTAAGCTCATGCAGCTACCCGAACGATACACTCGCGAATTTTACGCTCAAGACACAGTCACTGTGGCTCGCGCACTGTTGGGTAGCTATCTGGTCGTAGGGCGGCCTACTCAGCTTCAAATCGGGCGAATTGTAGAAACCGAAGCGTATCTGGGAAAAAACGATCTGGCCGCCCACAGCTCCAAAGGCATCACGCCTCGCACCAAAATCATGTTCGGCCCCGCTGGCCATGCTTACGTCTACCTGATTTACGGCTTACACCATTGCTTTAATATCGTGACCGAAGCTGAAGGTAGCGGCACAGCCGTATTAATACGTGCCTTAGAACCGGTGCATAATATCGAAATGAATGCTTCTGGACCGGGAAGACTGTGCAAAGCCTTGTCGCTAGATCGCTCGCATAATGGGCTAGATCTTTGCCATGGCGAGCTTTACGTGTGCCCAGCCAAAAGCAATGCCTTACTTGCACAAGAAACCATACTTCAAGCCCCTCGCATTGGGGTAGATTATGCTGGCGACTGGGCACAAAAACCGTTGCGCTTTTTACTCAGTCCAAACTCCTATGTTTCCAAACCTGCACCGATAAAAAAGGATTAAAACCATGAGCTTTACTGACACCAAGCGCCTGATTTTCTCTGTATTCGTTGTGATAGGTTTAAGCGCATGCGGCGCTAGTCAAGAAGACCCTTCTTCCTCTGCCACCTCCCGAGACTACTCGGCATCCAGTAATACGGCATCATGCGATACCGCCCCCGTGCAATCAGCGGTTGGCCAATCGCTAGGTTCAAATACGGCTGCCGATTTGCAGAAGCGTTCGGGTGCAATAAGCCATCGTATTCTTAGACCTGACGCGCACTACACTACCGACTACGACCCCGAACGATTAAACATCCGTATTGATGAAGCCGCCTCCATTAGCAACATTTATTGTGGATAGCCTGCCCCTATGACGGTTGATGAGTTACAGCGCTGCCTGCACCACCACTTTGCCCCTTGGGTACGCTCTTTGCCGTTACACGTTCAACAACGTAGCGACAACTCACTTACCCTGACGTTGGCCGCCGATGCGCAGCTTTATGATGCGTCGGGCGCGCTTAGTGCGCAGGTTTATGCGGTAGCAGCGCAAACAGCCATGAGCTTAGCGCTCACACGTAGTGAGAGCGATTTATCTACGATGCATTGCATGGCTTTTAATATGAATGTGATGAACACTCGCTATGCTAATAGCGTAACGCTGGTTGCTAGCATCCTTCGTCGTGGCAGAAGCGTCGCGTTTGGCGAAATTTCGCTCTACGATCAACAGTCACAACTCGTGGCCCATGCTAGTGCAACATACACCTTGCGTTAGCGTTACCAATGCGTTACATCTGAATCCTAAACATCGATCTTTCTTGATCTATCACCCCTCAGGAGATTCACCATGGCAAAGGTACTTGTTTTATATTATTCGTCATACGGTCATATCGAAACCATGGCACAAGCTGTTGCCGAAGGCGCAAAAAAAGCCGGTGCACAGGTAGACATTAAACGCGTACCTGAACTGGTACCTGAGTCAGTGGCCATAGCTGCCCACTATAAAATGGATCAGCCTGCCCCCATTGCCAAAGTTGAAGAATTAGCCGATTACGATGCCATCATTATTGGCTCAGGCACCCGTTTCGGACGCATTGCTTCGCAAATGGGTAACTTTTTAGATCAAGCAGGTGGCTTGTGGGCTAAGGGTGCGTTGAACGGTAAGGTAGGCGGAGCTTTCACATCGACAGCTACCCAGCACGGGGGCCAAGAGACCACCTTATTTAGCGCTATCACCAACCTATTGCACTTTGGAATGGTAGTTGTAGGCTTACCGTATAGCTTTCAAGGTCAAACCCGCCTTGACGAAGTCACAGGGGGAAGCCCTTATGGCGCCAGTACAATCGCCGGGGGCGACGGCTCACGCCAACCCACCGCCAACGAACTGGATGGGGCCCGGTACCAAGGCCAACACATTGCCGAAGTGGCGATCAAACTTTTCGGTTAACACTTCGTTCACTTGACGCCATACGTAAATAAAAAAGCCCACATAATGATTGATGTGGGCTTTTCTACGTCAATATGCTGTACAAGCTATCTTGTACAACGCATTGAATTAGCGATCAAAGATATCAGGGTTCAATAATATGCTGCGGTCGATCTCTTTAATATCATTACGTCCACAAAAACCCATCGTAATGCTTAATTCGTTTTCAAGCATTTCTAAGACGCGTGTAACGCCTGCTTCGCCCGCTGCACCTAAGGCATACAAGAATGCCCGACCAATCATTGTAGACTGAGCACCCAGTGCCACCGCTCGTAGAATATCTTGGCCTGAACGTATACCACTATCCATCCACACTTCGGTCTGATTGCCAACGGCATCGACAATGTGCGGGACTGCCGAAATGGCTGACGGCGAGCCGTCTAACTGACGTCCACCGTGGTTAGACACCACAATAGCATCGGCGCCAACGTTCACCGCATGGCGAGCATCATCGGCTTCCATAATGCCTTTAAGGATGATTTTTCCACCCCAGCGCTGCTTAATCCATTCAATATCATTCCAAGACAAGCTAGGATCGAACTGCTCTGCCGTCCAGGTGGATAACGAGCTTAAGTCGCTTACGCCTTTAGCATGGCCTACGATATTTCCAAAACTACGACGCTTCGTTTGACGCATGGCATTGCACCAACGCGGCTTGGTCGCAAGATTCAGCAAATTCAGCAAGGTAGGCTTCGGTGGCGTGGACAAACCATTTTTAATGTCTTTGTGACGTTGCCCCAAAACCTGGAGGTCAAGCGTAATCACTAACGCTGAACAATTCGCAGCCTTAGCACGATCAATAAGCGCAGCAATATATTCGCGATCGCGCATCATATATAGCTGGAACCAAAACGGAGCACGTGTATGTTCTGCAATATCTTCCAATGAACAAACGCTCATGGTCGATAAGGTGAACGGCACACCAAACTTATGCGCAGCACGCGCTGCTAAAATTTCACCATCGGCATGCTGCATGCCCGTTAAACCGGTCGGTGCAATCGACACTGGCATACGTACGGGCTCGCCCAACATCGTAGTTTGTAGGCTACGAGTTTCAATATCCACCGCCACACGCTGCCTAAACAATAGACGCTGAAAATCACTATCGTTGGCTCGGTACGTGGACTCAGTCCATGACCCAGAGTCAGCGTAATCATAAAACATGCGCGGCACGCGTCGGCGTGCTAGCTTCTGAAAATCAGCTACGCACGTAATTTTGGATAAATCTTCCACACTGCATCTCCTGTAGTACTTGCGGTGTCACAAGACCGTTATTCTACAAGTAATAGAAGAGTAAAGCACTTACTCCATACAAATAATTCCCCCACTTGATAAAAACAATGCTAGAATAGCGTTCTTCGTAAGACAGAAGACGGTTTTTTGTTGTGAACGGGTCGCCGTTTAACGAGTTAAGGCAACAGCTGATTAACTCAAAAAATTAACCACATGTTAAGTGTTGACAACCTCAAAATTTACATGCTATAGTTCTTCTTCTTTGCGCGGCTGTAGCTCAGTTGGATAGAGTACTTGGCTACGAACCAAGGGGTCGTGGGTTCGAATCCTGCCAGCCGCGCCACTATTCTTAAAAAAGCCACTTCTTCGGAAGTGGCTTTTTTATTGGCTTACAGCGGGTCTATGGGTTAAAAGTATACCTTTTAAAGCAGAATGTTTTAGGTGGTCTTTTTGGGGTGTGGGGATTTTAAGCCAAATAATCCCCACACCTATGTTTGCTCAACTCGTGACTTCAACTTCGCCTGTCGTAATAAAGTTAGTAAATCCATAGATTCCTCATAATCTCCTTTCTTAGAAATAAGCTCTAAAGCATCATAGATTTCTCTGATCTGGGCAGCAGCATAATGAGATGACATACCGCTATTGCTATGCCATAGAATCTCGTCTTGAGTACGTTCAGCTACGCCAGCCATACGCAATCGCATACCTACGGTATGACGTAAATCATGCACATGCAGATCATCTAGCCCTACCTCTCGTCTCACCCTTTGCCAGGCTGTATTGTGTAAAGAGCGAATGGGTTTATAAGTCGGTTTAGTATCCTCTTTGGTTACCCGATAAAAAGTAAATACGAACTCATCATGCCTGCCTCTTTGGTTATCAATAACTTGTTGAGCAACTGAGTTGCAAACAATTATCTTTTCCTGCTTACGTCCTTTGACATAACGTCTAGGAACAATGAAAAGACTGCACGGCTTACCGGCAATATTGAATTGATACTCCCATTCCCAACGTAATTGGCAAACCACGTTAGAACGAACCCCTGTGTTTAAAATGAATAGGGTTTGTAACTATCCCCTAAAATAATACAGCTGAAGCGTAGAATTTTTCTTACACCAAGAAAAAAGGATTTTTACGATGAGCAAACGGATGACAGAAAGCCAAATTGTGGCGATGTTGAAAGAAGCGGAAGCTGGGATACCGATTAAAGAGCTGTGCCGCAAGCATCATGTAGGTAACTCCACATTTTATAAATGGCGAGCCAAATATGGCGGCATGGAGCTCTCCGACGTAAAACGACTCAAAGAGCTTGAGGAGGAGAATCGTCGCTTAAAGCAGATGTATGCTGATTTAAGTTTGAAGTCTCAGTTGCAGGAAGAAATCATAAAAAAGCTGTAGTGCCTGTTGCGACGCGTAAAGACTGGTAATCCCCCCACCAAACCGTAGTGCTTTAAAGTAGAATTTCTCGCAAAGGAAATTCAATGAAAAAGTCTCGTTACACCGACAGCCAAATCATGGCCATCTTAAAACAAGCTGAAGCCGGTACACCGATACCAGAACTGTGCCGTGAGCACGGTATGAGCAATGCCACATTTTATAAATGGCGTGCGAAATACGGCGGCATGGACACCTCCATGATGGCTCGGCTCAAAGAGCTGGAGCTAGAAAATCAACGGCTCAAGAAAATGTATGCCGAAGAGCGCTTGAAAGCGGAAATCGCGCGTGAGGCCATCGAAAAAAAGTGGTGACGCCATCTCGGCGTAAAGAGATGGCGCAACGTGCTGTACAGCACTACAACGTGAGTATTCGTCTGGCCTGTACGGTATTTAGCATTAGCCAGAGCTGCTATTACTATCAGCCAAAACACGCTCAAGAAAACGATGTCATCGCAGACTGGTTAATTCAGTTAACGACAGGACGGCATCACCGTATCCCACATCAACTTGAACTGAGCAACGAGCCCCATCAACCCGTCCGAGTAAAGTGACACGAATACCTGCGTAATTCGATTCTTTACGAATTTCTGCAGCTTGGATGCTAGTTACGTCAAATTGAATCCCGTCATCGACCTCTAACAGACATAAATCTTCAAAAGCCGCTACCAAGTACGGTTCCTCCGCCAGACCAAAGCCAAGTAAATCTATGTCTCGCGTCGGGCGTAGAGGCACATCGAACCAAAGATCAAACAGTAAGGCACCTTTAAGCAGAAAATGGTCGGCATGCTCAGAAATGCTCAATCGGTACAACAGACGCTCAAGAGCATATCGTGTCAGCACCAATGAAAAATCGCGCTTTTCCGCCCTGGCCTTATTAAAAAGTCGTGCACGTACTGACGCACCAACATTGCGCACATTCAAGTCAGTGCCTCCAGGTAAGGCCGCATCACATTTGTCATGCGACATATTTTTGCGTAATGCCAGATTTCATCCATCGTTACACGTTTCGTATTCCATGCATCACGCAGTGCTTCCAGCGCGACATCCAGACCGATCTTATTGCGAAACTTAAAGCAGTCAACTACCGTTTTAGCTACGCTGGTTACACGCACCTTGACGCCTTCTACAGTATGAGTTTCGACGCCTTCGGTTAGCGCAGCTCCACTGAAACGAACAATCCGCAGGGGTGGATATTCCATTTTTGGGGCACGTGCTTTATTGGGAATGGCGATCCACACCTCGAAAGGTGACTGTGTCGTCAGCTCATGAAACCGGAGCGCTGACAGTAGACAAATAAGCACATCTGGATGCTTGCTGGCAACTTCGACCAGTGTCGTATGTTCGGATATGGGTCGATCAGGCAATGCGTAAAGCCCTCGACTAAGTCGTGTCAGTTTGCCTTGCCGTTCCAATGTGCTAAGCGCCATGCGAGAGAAGCCGTGGGCTTCTACATCACGTGGACGGATTAGACCGTGGCGTTGAACCAGATCAAGGACAAGACTGTTAGAACTTTTCATTACATCATTATTTCATAACGTCGGTATTTGTCAATATTTACCGACGGTTCGATGTTTCAAAAGAACCTCGCATTGATTATTGAAGGATTAAAAAGCTTCACATTCATGAGGATAACAGGCCAACCCTACGAACCAAGGGATCGTGGGTTCGAATCCTGCCAGCAGCGTCATATTTAAACTAGTGATATCAACTAGTTATAACCGCCTAGAGCACAAAATGCTTTAGGCGGTTTTTTTATACCATGGGGATTTTGTGAGCACTCACTCTACCGCAGTCCCAAAATGAATCTCTACGGCAAATCTCCCAGCGCTCGCCTGTGCATGGTTCGCCCTGCTGTAAACAGACAGCTTTTGGCGCTTTTCTTAATTTCGCAATCAAAATACTATAGCCACCGGCGTACTTTACTCTTGTAGCTGTCGAACGCCACCCCAAATTTTTGGCTCAATAGGCGTTCCTCGGGAATGATCTGAAAGCGCGTGATATAGGCAATAAAAACAATCAAGCCCGTCATCGACAGCACATTGCCAAGATAAATCGCCCATCCGGCAAGAAGAAGCAACACCCCAAGATACATGGGGTTCCGACTGTAGCGATAGACCCCTGAGCTGATCAGGTTCGAAGCTGATGCGGGGTGTTTTGGATCCATTGTGGTGCGCGCGCGTCTGAAAGCAACCATGCTCACCAGGCTGATAACAAGCCCAAGCAGTGCAAAAACATAGGCGATCACGGTGTTCTGGAGCCAGGCCAGGGTGAATGCAGAAAACATCCTTGACACCACCCACATCATCAGTCCGATCAGGAACATGACAAGGGGTGGCGGAATAAGCAACTCAAGTCGTTTCATAGCTATCATCATCCTGGCGGGTTTTAATCCACCTGTAAAAGTGCATCCAGATCAAGAATCGCGATCTGGCGCTGACCGGACTGTGAAATCCACCCTGCTTCTTCAAACTCACCCAACCTGCGACTGACAGTTTCCGGGGTAGTACCCAGAAAAGAGGCCAGATATCGGCGGCTCATGGGCAGACTGAAGCTTGGGGAATCTGCTTGCTCGGCCTGGTCGACCAGATACTGGGCCAGGCGCGCATTGATGGACTCCGTAGCGATCGCCGTCGTCTGCTTTTCGCTGGTACCCAAACGTCGCGACAGTTCTGCAAGCACATGCAAGCTGATATCGGGATATTGACGTAGAAGCTCACGTACATCGGCCTGATAAATCGTACAGATTTCGGATGCCTGCATGGCCTCGGCATACGAATCCTGGGCGCTAGCCGAAAACAAGGCCAGTTCTCCGGCAAAATCACCGGGACTCAGGATGCGTACCAGTTGCTCTTTTCCGGCATCGGAAAGCCGGTACACCTTCACCTTCCCCTTATGGACAATGAAGAGCTTATCTGAGGGGTCGCCGGCCCGATGAATAAACTGGCCTCGTTCATAGGTACGCATGGCCGCTTTATCAGCAATTATTGCCAGCGTATCGGAAGGCAGATGATTAAAGATCGGTACCCGTGAAACGCACAAGGTCGGGATGTGCTCACAGTTATCAACTGGTGAAGAATGAGGCTTAAGGGTCATACTTGATCACTCATGTGGTGGGGTTGTGTCATAACAAAGGCTCCAGCCGCCTGGCCGGAGCGTCTTCTTACTTCAGACTCGCTCAAAATCAGGCGCCTTGGGAACCCGGGCTGGCGTTTACGAGTTTGTCGGTCTGTCGCGCGGCTTGACCCCGTGCCCGATAGCTTATCAGCCTGACCGCGTTAAGGGTAACCAGTATGACGCTGGCTTCGTGGATGAGCATGCCGGATGCAAGGAAGATCTTGCCCAGCAGCACCCCGGCAAGCAGCACAGCCACGGTACCCACGGCCATAATCGTGTTTTGCTGCATATTGCGTACGGTCGCCTTGGCCAGGGAATAAGCGTGCGCGAACTGATCCAGCCTGTCCGACATCAGAACGATATCGGCTGCTTCCATCGAAATATCGGTACCCCCGACACCCATGGCCAAGCCAACATCGGCAGTGGCAAGCGCGGGCGCATCGTTGATGCCGTCACCCACCATGGCCACACGATAACCCTGACTTTTCAGCGTGTTGACCCACGTCACCTTGTCTTGGGGCAGCAGTTCAGCGTGTACGGCATCCAGACCCAATGCGTCACCTACCAGCTGTGCCGTATGACGGTTATCGCCCGTAAGCATAATGGCTTGCTTCACGCCCGCATGTCGCAGTTGCTGGATGGCCGATTTGGCTTCAGGCTTGATCTGGTCAGCGATCGAGATCACACCGGCCAACGTCTTGTCGATGGCCACTAGTACAGCCGTATTGCCAGCTTTTTCACGTTCGATGGCATAGGCGTCAACCTGGCCGGTGAGCGCCACACCCTGATCGGTCATAAGCTTGCGGTTACCGATCGCCAGGTGCTGCTCGGCGACCGTGGCAACCATGCCCCCGCCCTTGATGATGGCCACATCTTGTGGTTCTTCGGTCAGGGCAAGATCCCGCTTCCTGGCTTCCGCGACAATGGTTTGACCCAGATGGTGTTCGGACACTTTTTCAGCATCGGCCACCAGGCGCAGCAGTGCATTTTCTTCCATGCCCCAGGTTTTGACTTCAGTGACCTCGGGCTTGCCTTTAGTGAGCGTACCCGTCTTGTCAAAGACGACAAGATCAACTTTAGAGAGCTTTTCCATGATTTCGCCACCCTTGACCAGCACCCCGTTACGCGCACCGTTCCCGATACCGGCCACCATGGACACTGGCGCAGAGATTACCAGCGCACCCGGACAGGCGATCACCAGAAAGGTCAGCGCCAGTTCGACGTTACGCGAGAACATATACACCAGGATGGACATAATCACGATAGCGGGCGTATAGATCTGGGCGAAGCGGTCCAGAAATTTCTGCGTGGTTGTCTTGGTCTCTTGCGCCTCTTCTACCATTTCAATGATTTTGGCAAAAGTGGTGTCATCCCCCACGCGATCGGCCGTGACTTCGATATAGCCATTATCAAGGATGGTGCCGCTGAACACGCGATCCCCTAACGATTTGCTGGCCGGCACGGATTCTCCCGTAATGGCGGCTTCGACAATCAGCGCCTGACCCGAAGCGATGATGCCGTCTACGGCGACTTTTTCGCCTGAACGGATCAGCACTCGATCGCCTTTGACCACCTCTTCGACCGGTACCGTAACGTGACCTTCGGGGCGAATCACCGTCGCTTCGGTGGGGGTCTGGTCAATCAGCTCACGCAAGGATGAGCGGGTCTTTTCCAGGGTGCGCGATTCCAGGTAGGCACCAAAAATAAAAAGGAAGGTCACGACGGCCGATTCGGCATATTCGCCGATAATCAGGGCACCGATGACAGCGATCGTGACAAGCAGCTCAATGCTGAAGGCCTTCATGCGCAGCGCTTTGAAGGCCTTGACAGCAATAAAGTAGCCCGCGAACAGGGACGAGACAATCAGGACATAGTCCTTCCATTGCGAGAGATCTACCCAATGCAGACCAAACGCCGCCAGCAACATCAGACTGGTGATGGCGGCGATATGAGAATTTTTCAATTTGTTCATACCGTACTCCAGGGTGTACAGGTTCAGGGCGACCGGATACGGGCCGCCAATGACGGCCTAGCTCCGGGAGCCCAGTAGTGATGGATTAAGAATGATGCTCACAATCCAAAAAAGCGGCTATGCAACTTTTTTCGAGAGCACTGGATAACCCAGTTTTACGATGACATCCTGCACGGCATCGGCCGTGGTTGTGGCCGCATCGAATTCGACGCGAACGTGTCCCGAGTTAAACATCACCTGGACCTTTTCTACACCATCGACTTTGCCGACCGTGTTTTCGATCTTCTTGATACAGGAAGGACAGGTAAAAGGCTCCATGTTGAAAACGGCTTTGCTCAAAACTTTAGACATATGTTGACTCCTTAGCGATTGAATTGATGGTTCTATCGTAAGGTGCAACCACACGTGCCACCATTGACGGGTGACAAGTTTCAGATTGGCTCCGAAAAAGATTTTTCTATACCATATGGACAATGCAGACTCTTACCGGTAGGGCAAATGAACGACAACGGTGCCAGCCAGAATTGGCAAGAAGTGCTCGATTTCTGGTTTCCTGAAGGACATTCACGCCAGATTGACCTTGCAACCCATAAAGATTATTGGTTCTGGCGGATGCGTGGTGGAGCAGACAACGAAATTACGAGTCGCTTTGCAGACCTGACCGCGAGAGCGGCGGCTGGTCGCCTTGGCCAGTGGGCGGCTGACCCGGAAGGCAGACTGGCCCTCGTCATCGTGCTCGATCAGTTTTCAAGATCGGTGTGGCGAAACAATCCCCGATCCTTTGCTCAGGATACCGCCGCACTAGCGTTGACCATGGAAGGACTGTCGAATGACCACTACGCCCGACTGCCTACGCCTTGGCACAAGGTAGTTTTTGGCCTGCCACTTGGGCATTGCGAAGGGGACGATCATCTCGAGCGCCTTGATCTTCTTATTAAACTTCGTGAAGAAATAGCCACGCAAGCGCCGCCGCACCTGTTGCCGGTATACCAGTCTTTGGTGAAGCAGGCTCAAGATGTGCGACAGGTTATTGCTGCTTTTGGACGGCACCCACACCGCAATCAACTACTGGGCCGCCAATCCACGCGTGATGAACAAACCTATCTGGGCAAGAAGCAGTTTCCACATTTACGAGCATTTCAAGATCTACAGTAAGCACGTAACGACCAGCGTACCAGTCAAGCTTTTTCAGCCTGCAATAGCACGTGGTCAACAAACGTGTAGTTGCCCGTGGCCTGCCCGGGTTTTTTCGATCCACTGTAACTGGACGGCGTTTTGTATTCCTCATAGCTATAACCTCCTCTAGCCAATGGGTCGCATCCAGGACATTGATAAGCAGGTGTTATGCAGATGCTGTCCAATCGTCGATCACTAGTCCTGCACTTTTTGGCACTCGACTGAATACGCGGTCTTTCGTCACAAGCATAAGTTTTTCATGACGCTTTTTAGCGTCCTGTTGCCGTGCACTGGTATGTGCAGCAATCATCATGTCCATGGATGCCAATGTAGTGCCAGCGGCTTCGCAGGCAGCACGTAGCTGTCCATATGCTTTGGCCACGTCTGAAGTCCAAGGCAACACCTCAACGCGGGCTAAAAACTCCGTCACCCGCTTTGTCAGCCCTTTCGGATAATCGCGTTTAGCGACCCCATACAGCAACTCTGCTTCGGTCACCACTGAGATAAAAATGCAATGCATAGGCACCTGCACCAACCGCTCACGCACGATGGGCAAATCACCTTTGATGATGTGACTGGCTATGTTGGTATCAAGCAGGTACGTTTTCATCATCAGATTTAATTCTGATCATTCGATCTGGAAAATGGATCACCCGATGATTCTGGTTGATCACGGTCTGCCTCGGTCATAAAGTCTGCGGGCACATCAGTAGTCTTATCAAGGGCAAAGAAATCAACCCACGAATCGGGGCGGCGTGACAAGATAACATCGCCCGTTTCAGGGTCGCGTCTTATATAGACTTCACTTTCGTCAAAACGAAAGTCTTGAGGCAGCCTAACCGCCTGGCTGCGTCCATTCATAAAAATTTTGGCAATCTGAGTCATAGCAAGCTCTTAATGATTGGTATATACCAAAATATATATCAAGCAGATCTGACACGCCAAACTCCTTATCGGATTTTCGTGCTGCCACGGAGCCACCTGCCTCGGCCATGCCGTACCATCCTACGAACCAAGGGGTCGTGGGTTCGAATCCTGCCAGCCGCGCCACTATTCTTAAAAAAGCCACTTCTTCGGAAGTGGCTTTTTTTATCTTGTGTTATGTGCGATGCGATGCGCATAAAGACCGAAAAGGTGGATGTAGCCTGAGTCAACGGGCCCAGTAACATCGAGCGCCTGTACACCTTCATGCATCGTAATCGCAACGGTAAATCTCATGCAGGGCTCTCTTCTTTTAAAGCGGTACTTTTCAGGCTTTTGATCAGACATCCTAAGAAAAGATGGTACTTTGATACGATAACCACGATTTGCAGTGGCTATTCATTCGGAGAAAGTATGAGCATCAAGACCATGTTTGTCGAAGCCGGAGGTGGCTTTGACGCGGTTTCTGTCGGAACAACCCAAGCCAAAGATCCTCAGGCGGGCGAAATCACTGTTCGGCTGCGCGCTAGCTCCCTGAACTATCATGATCTTGGGGTAGTCAGCGGTGCAATGGCGCCTGCCGAGCGTCGTATCCCCATGTCAGACGGCGCTGGTGAAGTGATAGCGGTTGGGGCGGGCGTGGAAGAATTCGCGGTAGGCGACCACGTTGTCAGTACCTTCTTTCCTGATTGGCTGGCCGGTGAGCCCACCGTCGCCGGCTTCGGGCGCGTGCCCGGTGATGGCATTGACGGCTATGCGCGTGAACAGGTGACCATGCCTGCAACCGCATTCACTCTGACTCCTAAGGGATACAGCCACGCAGAAGCCGCCACGTTGACGACGGCCGGGCTCACTGCCTGGCGTGCATTGTTTGAAAACGCAAACCTCAGTCCAGGCCAGACCGTATTGGTTCAGGGTTCGGGAGGGGTGTCCATCTTTGCATTGCAGCTTGCCAAAATCGCTGGTGCTCGCGTAATCGCCACTACGTCAAGCGAAACAAAAATGGCCAGACTGAAAGAGCTGGGTGCCGACGACGTCATTAACTATCGTGAAGATCAAACCTGGGGTAAAACGGTCTTGCGCCTTACAGAAGGCCGAGGTGTAGACCACGTCATCGAAGTGGGTGGACCTTCCACGCTAGCCCAGTCCATAGCAGCAACGCGAGTGGGCGGCCATATCGCGGTGATTGGTGTGCTGAGCGGTATGAATAGCGAACTGCCTCTGGGGCCTGCATTGGCCCGCCACGTGAATCTGAAGGCATTCATTGTGGGGAGCCGTCGTCATCAGGAAAATTTCGTTCGCGCCATCGAAGCCAATGGCCTGCGACCCATCATCGATAAACACTTCGCTATGGAAGACATGGTGGAAGCTTTCAAATATCAGGCCAGCGGCCAGCACTTTGGGAAGATTGTGCTAGATATCTAGGACGATGGTGGCACCCGCCTACGAAGCAAGGGGCTGTGGCTTCGAGCCCTTCCAGCTGCGCCACTATTCTTAATAAAGTCACTTCTTCGGAAGTGGCTTTATTATTTTGTGCTGATCTTGGCCGGCGTCAACCCCAGCACAGCCACTGCCAGCACCAGTGGCACAACGGAAACCCACAGCACCGTGTCCCAGTCGTACGCTGCCAGCAGACTGCCTGATGCGAACGATCCCACTGCCATTGTGCCGAACACGATGAAGTCGTTGAACGATTGGACCCGTGTTTTCTCTTCTGGGCGATGGCATTCCAGCACCATCGCTGATGCGCCCACAAAACCGAAGTTCCAGCCTATGCCAAGTAGCGTTAGTGAGATCCAGAAATGAGCGACTTCTAGCCCCGATAGCCCAACAAGAATCGACAACCCGGTAAGCGCAAGACCAGCCATCACAACGCGCCCTGCCCCATAGCGGGTGATAAGTCCGCCTGTAATAAAACTTGGCGCGTACATGGCAATTACATGCCACTGGAGGCCTAGATTGGCGTTTTCTTGCGAATGCCCGCACATTTGCATCGCCAATGGTGCGGCCGTCATCAAGAAATTCATCAGCATGTACGACACTGCGCCACATGTGATGGCAGTAATAAAAAGAGGCTGCCGCACGATAACGCCTAAGGGTCGACCTCCGGCAATCTCTGCTGCAGTGGGCTTGGGTAGCTTAACACCCAGTAAAACGATGGCGGACAGAGCCGCAGCTACTGCTTGGGCAATATAGGTAGCTGCGAACATGTGAGGAGGCCAAATGTACATGGTATGGGTAACTAACTGTGGCCCGACCACTCCGGCCAGTACTCCACCGCCCATGACGAATGACAAGGCACGCGCCCGTTTTACGGGCTCTACACCATCGGCGGCAGCAAAACGAAACGACAAAACAACCGCAGCGTATGCCCCACCAAAAAAGGTGGCCATGCAAAATAGCCAAAACGAGCCGATATAAACCGCCAGCGCTGCCAAGATTCCCGTCAACACGCCACATCCGGTACCAGCTAAAAAAGCCGCACGTCTGCCGTAGTGCCGAGCAATAGCCCCAGCCGGCAGGATGCAAGCTGCCATGCCCACTACAAAAATAGAGATCGGCAACGTTGCCAGAGATTTACTCGGTGCAAGCATGTGCCCGACGATGGATCCTGTCGCATACACAACCACAGCGTTCGCGCCTGCCAGCGCCTGAGCAACGGTTAGACGAAAAACGTTACTGCGTTGCTGAGACGTAGGCAGTATAGAAGGCTCATCGGGATTTTGTGGGGACACTGTAATGGCCATAATCAACTTACAAAAGATTTCACCGATTACACCATAATCGTTTGGACTATGCCGAAATTTCTGCCCGCACGATTTCCGCACCCGCAGCGAGCGCCTCAAGTTTGCCTCTTGCTACTGCTCGAGGCAAAGGCGCCATGCCGCAGTTAGTGCAAGGGTAGAGCTTGTCAGCATCAACAAACTGCAGCGCCTGCCTGAGGGTGTTAGCGACTTCCTCAGGCGTTTCAACGATGTTGGTGGCTACGTCGATGGCGCCTACCATCACCTTTTTCCCACGTACGAGTTCAATCAAATCAATCGGAACACGAGAATTGTGGCATTCGAGCGAAATGATGTCGATACTGGATTGCTGTAGTTTTGGAAAAGACGCTTCGTATTGACGCCACTCGGATCCAAGCGTTTGCTTCCAGTCGGTATTGGCCTTAATGCCATAACCGTAACAAATATGCACCGCAGTTTCGCATTTAAGCCCTTCAATTGCCCTTTCCAAGGCAGCCACTCCCCAATCGTTCATCTCATCGAAGAAAACATTGAAAGCGGGCTCGTCGAATTGGATGATGTCAACACCTGCGGCTTCAAGCTCTCTCGCTTCTTGATTGAGAATTTTTGCAAACTCCCATGCTAGTTTTTCACGGCTTTTATAATGATCGTCGTAAAGCGTATCAATCATTGTCATCGGCCCGGGTAGCGCCCACTTAATGGGTTGGGTGGTGTGCCTCCGCAAGAACGTAGCATCCTCTACAAAAACAGACTTTGAACGACTCACAGCGCCGACTACTGTTGGAACGCTTGCATCATAACGATCTCGAATTCTTACGACCTCCCGCTTCTCAAAATCGACTCCGTTCAGGTGCTCTATAAACGTGGTGACAAAATGCTGGCGAGTTTGCTCACCGTCACTGACGATGTCAATACCTGCGTGCTGCTGCTCTTTCAGAGCCAGAAGTAGAGCATCTTGTTTCCCCTCTATCAACTCATCCCCTTGAAGCTTCCAAGGTGACCAGAGTTTTTCGGGTGCAGCAAGCCAAGAAGGTTTAGGCAAACTGCCTGCCGTAGAGGTTGGTAATATTTTTTTCATGTTCGTTATCTCGTGCATCGTAGGTAATTAAAGAACGTAGTCGGCAGCCCATTGCTCAAGGCGTTCTTTGTAAGGGTTGATAAACTCAATCTCTGCATGCTTTCCTTGCTTAACGGCCAATTGATTCCGCTCTTCGCGATCATAGATAATTTTTGTAAGTGAACAGTTTTGATTATCTAGGCTCGGTTGATAAATGCTTCCCGCAGCAGAATTAGCGTTATAAATTTCAGGGCGATATATCTTCTGAAACGTTTCCATTGTGCTAATGGTACTGATAAGCTCAAGATTGGAATAATCGTTCGATAGATCACCCATAAAATAGAAAGCATAAGGGGCGACGCTGGTAGGCGGCATAAAATATCGTACGTGCATCCCCATTTTCTCAAAGTATTGATCCGTCAACGACGTCTCGTTTTGACGGTATTCGACACCCAGTATGGGATGCCGGTTTTCAGTCCTGTAATAGGTTTTGCTACTGGAGACACTAATACAAATCACGGGTTGCTTGTGGAAGTGTTTTTTGTATGAATCCGAGTTCAGAAAGTGTTGGAACAGTTTTCCATGCAAATCACCAAAATCATCGGGCACATTAAAAGCTGATTTGTCACGATTATGCTCTTTCAGCAGAATGCTGAAATCATAATCTCGCACATAAGAGGAAAAATTATTTCCCACAATTCCCTCTATACGCCCACCCGTTTTCTTATCAATGACGTTTGGTCTTAATATCTCAATCAACGGGAACGTATCTTCATGCTTGTCGGAATTCAGGCCCACCTCAACAGAAATAATTTCCAGCTCAACAGAGTAGCGATCTCCGGTCGGATTATCCCAATGCGCCAGACTGTTGAAACAATGATCA
This sequence comes from Paenalcaligenes sp. DL 463, assembly GCF_057475185.1. Classification (NCBI taxonomy): domain Bacteria; kingdom Pseudomonadati; phylum Pseudomonadota; class Betaproteobacteria; order Burkholderiales; family Alcaligenaceae; genus Paenalcaligenes; species Paenalcaligenes sp. DL 463. The sequence goes on from NZ_JBYBKX010000002.1 coordinate 132,593, forward strand.
ATCATCCTAAACGTATTTTTCAGGTTCTCCTGACGATTTTTCCCTCTGGCTAAATTCGCAAAATTTGTTGTAGCGCGGGTTGAATCTGAAGGGCGATAATTCTCGTCAAAGGGAATGGTTTGGATGTTATAAAAAAATTCTGTTTCCATTTACAATCGCGTCCTAAATTTAAATACTCAGTCCCAGAAGTTGCTCTGCTAAGACCGCTGCCTTTGATGGGCGATGCAATCCACCTGAAACCGCGGCCACACGAAGTGGACATATGATGTTTTCTTTCATAAAAATTTGATTTTTTCGATACTCGATTGCACATTTTTAAGGAGTATCATCCGCTCGCGTACCGTAACCACCTTGATGCCAAACCAGCTCTCATCTTATTTTTTCGCGCGGTACGCTCCTCGATCAGGAACAATGGATGCTAACCTTTGCTCAATCATGAAGTAAAATGGTCTTATTTCATTAAGCCATGAATTTTTGTCATTATTTGGCGCGAAACTTCGGTTCTGTAGAAACTATCATCAAATAAATCGACCCCGCTTCATCTGTGTGAAGACGCGGTTTGCTCACATCACATTAAAAATGGATTAGCCTGGTCTGACGCCGCTTTATGACTCTAAAAATATCGCAGCAGCTAACTAGTAGACAATGCGTCTATAGCGAGCGATTGTGCCACAGTGATAAACGCTTTTAGGTACTCAGACTCGTGCTCGGAGTCGCGCCTGCCCAGATGGATTTGTTTGTGTATACCCTGCTTTCCTAAGCGTACGGAACTGATCTTCATACGTTTGGCGTACTCCAACACCAGCCAGCGAGGTAGAGCCGCTACGCCACGACCCGCAGCCACCATTTCCAGCATGATGTCGGTGCTTTCAAGACTTTTATGAACACGCGGCATGACACCTGCAGGACTCAAAAATTGGCTGTAGATATCCAATCTGGCAAGCTCTACTGGGTAGGCAATAAGGGTTTCCGAGACTAAGTCCTTCGGCTGAACGTAGGGAAGCTGCGCAAGCGGATGTTCACGCCCCACTACCAAAACTTGCTCGTAATCGAACACCGGCAGATAGCTCACGTCGGGTGTCAATAAGGGGTCAGGCGTAACGATGAGGTCGATCTCGTGGTTAAAAAGTGCGCCCATGCTGCCGAAACGAAACTTCTGTTTCACATCGATGTCGACATCCGGCCAGTCACCCATGTACCGCGAAACCACCTTGAGTAGCCATTCGTAGCAGGGGTGGCATTCCATGCCTATGCGTAAAGAACCGCGCCCCCCATCAGCGTACTCCCTGAGATAGGTCTCGGCAGTTTCAAGTTGCGGGAGCAGACGTTGCGCCACGGCCAATAGGTACTCACCCGCCTGAGTCAACCGCAAAGAGCGACCTTCCCTCAGCCACAGCGGCACGCCAGCTAAGCGTTCGAGCTTGGCGATGGTGTGGCTCAGTGCTGACTGTGTCAGATGCAGTGATTCTGCGGCTGCGGTCACAGTACCGTGTCGCTCGACTGCCCGCAGAATTTCCAGATGCGATCGCTCAAGCATGTCGATTATGAATAAAACTAATTGTTATGTAAGAAACCACTATTTTACATCATGCGGTACAAAGCCAAGAATGACAACGACAAACTAAACTTGCTAGACAGACGAGGCCCTACATTAGCACACCATACACTTTTTCAGTGCTTCATTATTCTGCTCACGAGTGTGTTTGATCAAGTAATCCAAAAACACGCGAGACCGCTGGGGAATGAACTTACGACTGGGCAGCGCTGCATACATCGCCAGTTGCCCCGTAATCCACGGACTCAAGATCCGCACCAAATCGCCACGCATTAAATACGGCGCTGCAATATCAAGCGCTACAGACGTGATACCGACACCATCTATGGCCGCACGCAACAGGGTGTCGGTGTGATTCGCAATCAGAACCGGATCAACATTCGTTTCTACGACCTCATCGGGTTTAGTGCTAAGCCACATTCGCCAAGCCCGAGGGGGGCCGTCAGGCCGCCTAAGAAAAAGGCAATCGTGTTGAGCAAGATCGGCTGGCTCGACTGGCATCTGTTTGCGTTTTACGTATGCAGGAGAAGCGGCCAGAATCACTTCTGACTCAATCACCTTACGCGCAATAATATCCGCATTGAAACTAGCGTCAGTTCCGAGCAAAGTGATGTCGTAGTCTTCTATCGGAGGGTTCCGGTGAGCCTCGACCTCGATGTCAACAATGATCCCTGGGTAGCTTTCTCTGAAGGACGACAGTAAGGGAGCAATTACGTGACTTGCCAAAACGGGTTGTGTGTTGACGCGCAAACGTCCGGCCAGTTCACTTGTGTGCGCGCTGGCTAATGCATCGGCCTCGTCGACGTCCTGCAGAATCTGACGCACCCGTGCCAAATACGTTTCGCCAGCCTCAGTCAGGGAAACTCGGCGTGTGGTGCGCTGAAACAGCCGCGTGCCCAAGTAAGCCTCTAGCTCTGCGATCAATCTCGTCACCACCGGTGGGGACATTTCCATGGCACGGGCAGCCGCCGCAAACCCGCCTTCGTCAGCGACTCGTTCAAACACTCGCATCCATAACAAACGATTCATGGTTTTCCTTTACTTAGTGACTATTATTCCTAATTTAAGAATAGTAAGTATATATTTTTACCATTTATTCCTTTATCAGGATTTACTAAAGTTACTACATCGACGAGTTCAAACACTAAAGCACTCGCCGGAATCACTAAGAGTAACGCTCTGGTGATCCCACTAACGAATTGATTTAAAGGATTTACATCATGACACGCACACAACTTTCCGCTATTGCCATCGCCTTCAGCTCTATTTTTGCCACACAAGCCATGGCTGCAAACGACGCCTCTGTAACACGAGCTCAAGTACAGGCTGAGTTGGTCGAAGCGGTACAAACTGGAAACATCGTATTAGGCGAAAGCAGCAAGCGCTTAAATGAAATTTTTCCGCACAACTACCCAGCACAACAATCAGCATCGACCGTAACCCGCGCACAGGTCAAAGCAGAATTAGCTGAAGCCGTACGAAGCGGTAACATCGTTCGGGGTGAAAGCAGCGCACGATTAAACGAAATTAACCCACAGAACTACCCTGAACAACAACATGTTGCGAGCAAAACTCGCGAAGAAGTTCGTGCTGAACTGGCTGAGGCTGCCGCCAATGGCTTGCTTGACCGCCACATTCCAGCTTAAATCGTTGACTCATTTCAAGACGATCACCTCAATAATCAAGCAACAGAGCGCAGTCATCCTGAACGCGCTCTAACAGCAACCTTTATTTAACGCGACGTTGTCTTTCAGTCGACGTCACCATTACACTATTCATCAAAGTAAAAGGAGTGACCATGGGACTATTAGTTGATGGACGTTGGCATGACCAGTGGTACGACACATCCAGCACTGGCGGTCGTTTTGTACGCAGTGATGCCCAGTTTCGCAACTGGATCACACCCGATGGCAGTGCTGGTCCTAGCGGTGAAGGCGGCTTCAAGGCAGAGGCCGGTCGCTACCACTTGTATGTATCGCTAGCCTGTCCTTGGGCTAATCGCACGCTAATTTTACGAGCCGTTAAAGGTCTGGAAGACATGATTAGCGTTTCGGTGGTCAACCCCTACATGGCAGAAAACGGTTGGACCTTCGAACCTGGCCCCGGTGTGATTGCCGATCCCGTTGGACAGGCCGACTATATGTATCAGGTGTACCTACGCGCCGACCCTGAATACAGCGGCCGCGTCACCGTACCTGTACTGTGGGACTTACAACAAAACACCATTGTTAGTAACGAGTCTTCCGAAATTATTCGAATGCTGAACTCAGCTTTTGATGGGCTGGGCGCAAAAGAAGGAAACTATTCACCCGTTGATCTGTTGCCAGAAATCGATGCTATCAATGCTTTCACCTACGACAACGTCAATAACGGGGTCTACAAAGCGGGCTTTGCCACGGCTCAAGATGTTTATGAAACGGAAGTCCAACAATTGTTTGCCGCACTGGATAAGCTTGAAATCAAACTGGGCCAGCAGCGCTACTTGGTAGGCGACCAAATCACAGAGGCCGATTGGCGATTATTCACCACCCTCATTCGTTTTGATGCGGTTTACCACGGGCATTTCAAGTGTAATCTCAAACAACTCGCCGATTACGAGAACCTGTGGAGCTACACACGAGAGCTATACCAGCAACCCGGCGTTGCAGACACGATAAACTTTGACCACATTAAGCAGCATTATTATCGCAGCCACGGCACCATCAACCCCAATGGTATTGTGCCTGCAGGTCCTATGCTTGATTTAGAGCGTGCTCCCAGCCGAAAAATAGTCTAAGTCACCTGATCTGCACACCCTTTGAAGCACACCCTGCCGCACTTACCATGATGCAATCGATACTACAACTTATTAAAGAACGCGGTGATAACACCTTGTTCAATCGCTCGGTTTTTCCGCTTCTTACTAGGCTTATTCAGCGACGGCCATTACGTCCGCTCAAGCTTGGGGTAAGAAAGTATGCTTGGCTAGCCGCAGGGCTGCTTTGTTTACACGGTGTGCAGGCCCAAGACATTGATTATGTAAATGCTAACTTTTCCGTTGAGTACAACAATAAACTAACACAAGGGGAAAACCGCTTAAGCATTCAACGAGAACAGAAGCAATACGAGATCAATTTTGGTTTAGATCATTGGTTATTGTCGTCCCACCAAACCGCTGTCTTTACTATGGAGCAATGTCAGGCACAGCCTCTGTCCTATACCTCGACAGCTAAGCGCCCATTAAAAGACGAAAGCACCCAAACCTTAAATTTTGATTGGCAGCAAAAGAAGGCCACCTTTCAGAGTGACGGAGAGCATAAAAGCTTTGATTTAGACACGGCTTTATATGATCCCCTAAGTTTCTTTTTTGAAGCGCGTTGCGATTTAATCGCAGGGAAAACAGCGTTTTCCTACCCGCTCATTCATAAGGGAAACAAAAAAACCCACCACTATAAAGTGGTGGGTATCGAAACAGTTGAAACAGGACAAGGCCAAGTCGACGCGCTCGTTATTGAACGCGAACGAGAGAGTAAAAGCCGTCAGACACGGCTTTACGTCGCGCCCAGCCTCGATTACTTATTAGTCAAAATCGAGCACCAAGAAAGCCGCTTATTAAAAATCGTTGCAACGCTCAAGAGCATGGATTATCAACTGATCAATCACTAGGAATTATCGAGCTTCGGCAAGGGCTTAATCGGACTTAATCACGCATTGTTTTTAAGGCCACAGCCCATTTATGCAACTCGTCTAACAGGCTTTCTGCTGAACGATCAATGGAGTCGTTGGACTGAAACTTCTTATTTTCATCAACTAAAGTTCCCACCATTGGCACCGCGACACCTTCAACCATCGGCATCATTTTTAAGGTCGTCACCAACTGCTTAGTAATTTGTGCTGCCCGTAAACCGCCCGAAACCCCGCCATAACTGACAAAGCCACACGGCTTATAGTTCCACTCTTGGTACACATAATTAAGCGCATTCACTAAGGCCGGCGTGGGGCAATAGTTATATTCAGGGGAAACAAAAATATACGCATCGGCACTTGCGACACTTGCGCTCCACTTTTTAGTGCCGTCGTGCTCGTACTGCTGCAGGCGAGGGTGTTGGGGTTCGTTATAGACAGGAAGCTCGAAATCAGCCAAATCAATAAGTTCGACATCAAACTGACCATGGCGCTTGGCATAGTCAGTAAACCAGTCAGCAACCGAAGGCCCTATCCGCCCTGGGCGTGTACTACAAATAACAATCTGCAATTTCAATGACATAAGAATTCCTACTAATAAAACAAAGAATATGAACACCCTAGCGTTGGACGAACAGTAACGATACGCTCATCGCGTACTTACGCTACGTCGTCGACAGCTTCTTATCCAACCAGAGTAATGGCAAACCCATGGCTAAGACCGCAAGCCCTAATAACGCACCAGAACCCGCATACTTCACACTAGACCAACATAATGCTAAGCAGCTTAACGAAAACACAATTGGCGTAAAGGGGTATAACGGCACACGAAACGGACGCGGACGATTTTTATCGCGCACGCGTAACATCACAACGGCTCCGCCAGTTAAGGCCATAAATAGCCAAAAGACAGGTGCGGTATAAGCAACCATCGCTTGCACCCCTCCGTTACTTAACGCGCCGAAAAGAATCAGTAGCAACGTAATCAAGCCCTGCAAAATTAACGCTCGAGCCGGCGTTGCTCCGCGAGCGTTCCATGCCCCTAGGCTTCTAAAAATGGGGACTTCCCGGCCCAGAGCAAAATACATGCGGCCACCGGTGAAAACGCTTCCATTTATCGTGCCCAATGCGGTGCAGCACACAAGCAAACTTAGGACGATAGCCGCCCAGGGGCCGGCGACTAATTGCATCAGATCAGCACCCACCGCCTGCGAGTCACGTAGTCCTTCCAGACCAAAAATTCGCAAATAGACAAAATTTATCAGTATGTAGACCGCGGTAATCACCACCGTACCAATCAACAGCACACGACTCATGTTTCGCTGGGGGTTGCGCAGCTCGCCAGAAAGATACGCCGCTTCGTTCCACCCCCCATACGTCAGCAGCACAAACACCATCCCCATTCCTAATGATCCTGCTAGCCCCCCAGTAGGGGCTTGCCAGACCGAATGACTAACACTGGCACTCGTGTTCGCGTCAGCAAGGGTAAAGCCAACAATGCTAACGATCAGCAAGGCACTGATCGTGGCTCCGGTTAGTATCAGTTGTAGCCTTTTGGACTCGACGGTACCCACAACATTCAGCAAGGTGAGTAACACCACGGCCGATGCGCCGTGAATCGCTGGACCATACACACCCAAAGGCAACAGTGTTTGCGCGTAATCGCCGTAAATAAACGCCACAGCGGCGATGGAGCCGGTTTGTATAACCGAGCCACGTACCCATGCAAATAACAAGCTGATGGGTGCCCCCCAAGCCCGCCGCAAAAAATGGTATTCCCCTCCAGAGTCGGGATAGGCAGAGCCTAACTCGGCATAACATAAAGCGCCCACCAGCATGACCAAACCACCCATCAGCCACAAGCCCATGTAGATGACAGGTGTCGCCGAGTGCTGCGCCACCAGTGGTGGAAAGCCGAAAATGCCTATTCCTACAACTACTCCGACTAAAACGGCTACGGCATCAATGACTGAAAGCTCAGCTCGGACAGGCTCCTGTTTAGCTGACGTCATAACCCTTCACGCTTTGTTGCCTGCCACCCCAGTACCGAACCATTCTCGGCTAACGCCACAATCGTATTTCCTTCCACACGACCGGTGTAACGCTGCGGGGTTTGGCCATCTTGACTGATGTAGAGATGAACCACATCCCCCTCTAGCTTTCCACGCAAACTAAAAGAGGCGTTATTTTCTCCCGTCGCACGTCCACTGACTTTTTGGAAGGTTTGGCTGAGATCGGCTGTAAAGTCACCATCACGCCCCACAAACAACCATCGTCCCTCGATATTCTCAGGCACAACCCAATAAAATATCTCTAAACCATCAGCAACGGAGCGCGCATCGGGCTCCCAGTCACCCATGGTAAAAGCATGCGACACAATACGCGTACCAGGACGTAGGTCCAATATTTTGGGCCGTAGCTGCAAATTAACCGTAGGCAATAGGTACATGCTCACTACCGTGGCGTTAGAAAAATCCGTTTCGAATAAATCCTGAACTTCAAAGCTCACACGATCCGCCACACCCGCTTCTTCGGCCAACTCACGAGCCTCCGTCACGCGCACCGGATTGATGTCCACACCAAACGCCCCTTTGGCACCACGATCACGCACTGCAGCCACAGCGATACGACCATCGCCTGCTCCGAGGTCAATCAGAAAGTCTGATTCCTTAACGTCAGCTAAACTCAGCATCTCTGCCACCACACTATGGGGTGTGGGTACAAAAGGCACATCGAGCTTAAATTCTTGAGAAGTGGATGTTGCGTTAGCGTTATTAACTAACAGAGACTGCATTGCACAGATAGCAAGCAAGAGGAAGATCGCAGCAAACTGCTGGGGAAAACGGTAACCACGCGTAGTCGACCATCTAGACATGAACGCCTCCTTTCGTATCAATTTTGTGAACGACGATTGGTGTAGCATGGGGACTCAAGGTCCGCGAACAACACAGTGTACAGCAAGCTTAGTGACTTTATGGACGATAACTGTGGCTGGATTCTCAGATGGTGTAAGCCTTCAACATTGATAAAATGTACTACCCCTGTTTATGGTCAAAAACCATGAGCCAAATCGCATAAGGATTGTGTTTTGTCAGCACGTAAATCGGCGTTAAAAGACCGCTTAGAAAGCGCCCAAGTTATCATTTACTTCTTTTCAGTGGGCCTAGCAGCAACAATCGCAACAAGGTTGAGCGGCACTGAGGCGCTAGAAAGTGCCATCACCCCGGCATTAGGTCTTATGCTGTTCGCCACCTTTTTACAGGTTCCTCTTGCTGAGCTAAAAAGCGCTTTCGCTAACACGCGTTTTCTGATCACGCTGCTGATCAGCAATTTTCTGCTTGCCCCATTGCTCGTGGCACTGTTGCTGCAATTCGCACCCTCCGACCCGCTGGTCCGCTTAGGGCTATTACTCGTATTACTAACTCCCTGCATTGACTATGTCATTACGTTTGCTCATTTAGGACGTGCTGACTCACGGTTACTGCTCGCCTATACCCCTGTGCTGCTGATCGTACAAATGCTGTTACTGCCGTTATACCTACGGCTATTACTGGGTGATGCAAGCCTGCAACTTCTACATGTAGCGCCTTTTATTTCGGCGTTTGCTTGGCTTATTCTGCTACCCCTGCTCTTAGCTTATCTCGTACAACGCTGGGCAGCTCAAAGCGCCACGGGTAAAGCGATTAGAATAAATCTTGATCTACTACCCGTGCCGGCAACCGCATTCGTATTATTCATTGTGGTTGCAGCCGTTGTGCCGCAACTGGCCACTGTTAAGTACGCCGCCTTACACATTATTCCGCTTTACGCTGCGTATGCCATCGCCGCGCCGCTAATTGGGTGGATAGCCGCTAGAGTAAGCGGGCTGGAAGCCAAAGCAGGTAGAGCCATTGCATTTAGCACCGGTACGCGAAACTCATTAGTTATCTTGCCGGTAGCGTTTGTCGTTCCTGGGGCAATTCCAATATTGCCCGCAGTCATCGTGACCCAAACCCTTGTCGAGCTGATGGCGTCCATTCTCTATATACGTCTTATACCTAAGCTAAAAACAAAACCCCGAACGGTATAGCACTATCTTTCTCGTGGTAGAGGACACACAGAACACACAATGAGAGTGATTCGCAATATTAATTGCGTTACGGTGCTCTGCATAGTATCTTAAAGTACGTGGCTTAGCAGTTTAGCAAGCACACGTTCAAGACCCCGTCCCGACATAAGGACCTTATTTTCTGTGAACACACCATGACAACCAACCCTTCATTTACCGTAGAAAGACAGCGACATCCGATCAAGGTTCGTCTATTAACGGTAAAACGTATCACCAGCCTGAGCCCTTCAATGCGGCGTATTACGTTTACCGGTGATGATTTGGGTGGGTTTAACTCGGCGTCGTTTGACGATCACGTCAAATTAATGGTCCCCAACGCTGCTGGCGAGGCACTTTCTCTTCCTACTCTCGGTGAGTCCGGCTTGGTTTTTGATGAAAACAAAGCAAAACCCGCCCTGCGTGACTACACACCACGACGTTATGACGCCGCTGAAAATGAACTGGATATTGATTTTGTATTAGGCCACGATGGCCCCGCAACACACTGGGCAAGTCAGGCCGAAGTTGGGCAACAGGTGGGGATTGCGGGACCACGAGGCTCATTTGTGGTCCCAACCGTCTTCGACTGGCACCTTTTAGTAGGAGATGAAACTGCCCTTCCTGCCATTAGCCGACGACTGGAAGAGCTTCCACCACAAACTAAAGCCATTGCGGTAATCAAAACCACGGCGAGCGAAACGCCACTTACGCTACCTTCTCAAGCTTCTGTCGAAACGCATTGGGTTCAAGACTCCCCTGTCCAGCCGGGTCAGATGGACATACTGGAATCTGCAGTACGCCAGCTAACATTACCCGAAGGTGAAGGCTTTATTTGGGCTGCCGCTGAGTACAACGTGATCAAGGCAATACGTCAATACTTCGTCGAAGAGCTACACATTCATAAAGATCGAATCCGAGCTTCAAGTTACTGGCGTAATGCCGCTGAGAACACAGAAAAAAATTTCGACTAATCGTAAAAAAGCAAATGGGGGATGACTCGCCTAATCCATTTAGGGCGCGTCCATTAATACAAATGTACCCACCGCCAACACGGCATCGCCCACTTGCTGATAAAAGGCTCGACGCAACTCGACTTGCCCCGTAATAGGGCTAAACCACCAATAATCAATTTGCTGAATGCGATTCGGGTTGGCCTTGTCTGCCATTTCAGTCAAAAAATGAACCCCTTTTATATCTTCCACCTGATCTAATGGCCGACCATTCAAATGGGTGGTAATGGGGTTCCAAACCACCGTACGCTCTGCTTTATCGAGAACAAAAACATATTGATCGATATTGCGATACTGGCTGTGTTTATTGCGAAACTTACGCATCGCCAAAACGGGATCGCTGAAATACTCACTAACCGCCGCCTCTAACAACGTTTTAGCCTCTTCTTCGGTGGAGACTTGGGGCGCATAGCCTGAGGCGATAATGACGTCATCAACCACCCGAAAATAGGTGATTTTGGGTGCCGTGCCACCTTCCATCGGATTAAACCAAAGGTACTCTACGCTGCCTTGCTGCATCGACCGTGCGCGATCAAGCATTTGCTGGAAAAAAGGCCGTCCTTCATCGTCAGTCAAATCAACCACATTTTGTCCGATTAACGAAGCCGACCAGCCACCACTGGATAAGATAAGCCCAGAACGACTAAGACTAAATAAATAAAGTTCGTTATCGATAAAGTTAGGACTGTGGTTGAAATCGTTGACTGCACCGATCCCATTGCGCTGCACGTGAGCTTGCGCCTTATCTAAAAGCGCGTGTACACGTTGTTCTAACGCCTGCGTGCTGGAGAAAATCGAACTTTTCTCTGCTGGCGGGGTTGTTACTTCAGCGGCAGTGCTACGCCCTGCCAACGCCACACTGAGCATCAGCCCTACACCTACAACACCGATAAGCCATTTGAGCGTAGGAGATTCTGCTTTGTAATTAAATAAATACCGCATCATTAATACCCCATTCGCTCAGGTAACCACAAGGTCAATGAAGGGAAAAAAGCAAGGATAAAGATCGCGCAAACCAAGGTGAAAACAAAAGGCAACGACTTCACCACAATCTGTTCAACCGTGGCACCCCCAATCCCAGAGGCGACAAAAATATTTTCCCCAAGTGGCGGTGTAATAAAACCCACCGATAACGCACAAATCACCACAATGCCCACGTGGGTAGGATCAATGCCTAACATATAGGTTATCGGTAGTAAAACCGGAACCAAAATCATGATGGCGGCCAATGTTTCCATGAACATGCCCACAAACAAGAGGAACAGAATCAAAATGGTCCAAATTAAATAAATATTATCTGTCCAGCTGATGATTGATTCTGCCAACATGGCCGGTATACGCTGCTCGACTAATAAACGTCCGAACACAGTGGCCGCAAATAAAATCAGTAACACGCGTCCCGATAACCACGTCGTGGTTCGTAACGAAAAGAATATTTTCTTGTAACTTAATTCACGGTGAATAAACACACCAACGAATAAGGTATAAAAAATAGCGACCACAGCAGATTCTGTTGGCGTAAAAAAGCCAGCATAAATACCACCCAAAATAAGAACGGGTGCCAAGATTGACCATATTCCGCGTCGCAGTGTGGTAGCTAACTGCTGAGTGTCCCAACCTTCGTCCGCCCCCTTATAGCCGTTTTTCTTAGAAATCACGTAATTCATGACTAATAAGCTGGAGGTCACAATAAGGCCTGGCACCACACCAGCAATAAACAATTTCGTGATCGTAACGGAGGAAAAAGGACCATGCATGCTGATAGCTTCGGCAGGCGGACGCAAACCAAGCGCTGAAATGCCAAAAATAACCAGCGGAATCGAAGGTGGAGTAATAATCCCTAACCCCCCTGATGACGCGGTCACAGCCGACGCGTAGCCCAAGTCATAATTACGCTTGGTCATGGCGGGAATCATCAACATACCGACCGCTGCGGTAGTGGCTGGGCCCGAACCTGAAATTGCACTGAAAAACAAACACGCTAAAACTGTCGCAGCACCTAAACCACCCGTAATAGGCCCCGCAAGGCTTTCAGCGATGTCGACAAGCCGCTTGGAAATCCCCGCGGCTTCCATGAGTGCTCCGGCTAAAATAAAGGCGGGTAAGGCCATCAATGGGAAACTACCCACTGAGGTGAAGGCAATTTGTACAAAGGAAATGGGGTTTTTATCCAGCACCAAAAATGCTGCCATCGCCGCCCCAGCAAGCGACACTGTGATGGGCGCGCCAATTAGCAGCAGGACAATAAAACCACCGAATAACAACGTGACGACTTGCTGCTCCATTACTGCACTCCTTTCGTCATTTCGGACCCGACTTCTTTATTCTTTTTCTGCAGCTTCGCTAATTCTAGGCTTTCAGGATCAATAATCTCTACCGCCTTAAACCACGTTAAGTAGTTATTCCATAAAATGCGTACCGACATCAAGAAGAAGGCAATGGGCAACACCATGAAGAAGTATTTCATTGGAATGCCTGTGGTTTGAGACTTCCAAAATACATTCATGCGATTAAAAACAAAATCGTAACTTAGCCACGTAAAGTACAGATTAAACGTCACCCAAACGAGATCGGCGAACGTTTCTGATACTTTTTTAACAATGGGCGGAAAAAAACCAAATTGAAAGGTCACGCGGTTATGCGCTGACATTTTGGCGGCGACCACCGCCCCCATATAGGCAAACCACACAAACATATAGGTTGCGACCTCGTCCCCCCAGGGGATCGAGTAGGCAAAAAACTGCCGTACAATAATTTGTGCGAACAACAAGAGAACGAAGGCGCTAAGTAATAAACCGCACAAATATTCTTCAAAATGCTCGAATAGGTGTAAACCCACCTTTTTTATTGTCATAGAAGCCTCCTTCGCAGATCACGATTTCAGACGAGCGCCATCTTCACCCGCCGACTCTTGCTGCAAGAAGCAAGAGCCGACATGATATGAAAACAGATGTTGATGAATTAACGGCCTAAAGAAGCCAGTATTTCGTCTAAACGATCTTTGCCACCGACAGCGTCGTAGAATGCTGGCCACACTTTTGTGGTTGCCGCTTCTATCCATTCTTTTTCATCGTTCGCAGGGTCTGAAATTTCCATACCAGCCGCGACAAGTTCATCTCGAATACGGTCCTCGGATTCGGCTAAAAAGGCATAGCTATGTTCTGTGGCTTCCATACCTGCGTCTAAAATGGCTTGTTGAATTTCAGGTGACTGCTGCTGGAAAATGGACTCGCTCACAATCAATGGCTCTAACGAGAAGAGGTAACGAATATTGGTGATGTACTTCTGCACCTCATCAAACTTCATGGCCGAAACTGTAATGTAGGGGTTGTCTTGCCCATCAACCACGCGCTGTTGTAGAGCGGTAAAGGTTTCCGTCCACGCAAGTGGAGTCGGGTTTAAGCCCCACGCGTTATAGGTGGAAATCATGATTTCATTACGTGGCACGCGAATAATCAAACCTTGCAAATCTTCTAAGGTCGTAACGGGACGCTTTGAATTGGTCAATACCCTGAACCCTGAGTACGACCAGCCAATGATACGTACGCCCGCATCACGAATCGTGTTTTCCGTAAGTTCTTTACCCACTTCACCCAACGTTAACTTCTTCGCATCATCGGGGCTTTGAATAACGTAAGGGAGGGTTAAGACCGCCACAGTAGGTGAAAACGGAGTGACGTTGTTAATAGCCAGAATCGAGAAATCAAGCAAGCCCATTGCCGCATCATTAACGGTATCTTGCTCGTCACCCAACTGACTATTGGGAAACAAATCAACGTTTATCGCCCCATCCGTTTTCTTATTCAGGCTAGCAGCAAAGGCTTTACCCAGTTCGTGCTGCGTTCCACCTGCCGCATCACCAATGGCCACCTTGAACGTGGTCGCACTGACTGCGCTGGCAACCAGAAAGCTCGCCGCAAACGCCGCTGACCCTTTGAGTAATGTTTTAAGTTTCATTTTTTGTCTCCATCCTTGTTAAAGGTATCGTTATTAATCTGTCTTACAACAAACACTGTTTTGAGGTCGTTCTTCTGCCTAAAGCACCTCGTCCTTCAAGTGATACCAACGGTATAAAAACCGCTGTCCAAAGCGTCTAAACGGAGCAAAAGCCTCCGACTCGACGAGTTCACGTACATTGGGATGAGGTAGGCGGCCTTGAAAAATCGGCAAGTCCAGCTCCTGAGCCTCACCTGCGATCCACTGCGCCATCCGTTTGCCCGCTTGTGCGGAGTACATGACACCGTTTCCGCCATACCCCATGGCATAAAAAATGCGCTGCGCCGGATCAGGTTGCACAATGCGCGGCATCATGTCATGGCTGACATCCACCCAACCCCACCATGAGTAATCCAACTGGATACCCGCTAAGGCCGGGAATTTTCGGCCTATGGACACACGAAGTAGATCTTCGTATTTACGTTCTGGTGCATTCTTACCCGTAATGGCACTACGGCTACCAATTTGTAAGCGGTTATCCGGAAGCAGGCGATAATAATTTCGTAAGACGCGTGTGTCAGTTAACACCTGATGTGTATAGAAATTACACGCCTTAATCTCATCCTCGGTTAAGGGCCGAGTCACAACCGAGTTCGACAAGATAGGAAGCAAACGATTTCTGAACTCTTTATGCAAACCATTAGAGGTATACCCGCCGGTTGCCACGCCTACCGCTTTGGCTTTCACCACGCCACCGGGTGTACGTAAATAGTGATAGCCATTACGGCTTTCCCAGCCTTGCACTGGGCTGGATGGGTGTACCGTGGCACCTAAAGCTCTCGCTTTTTTCAAATAACCAAACGCCAGTTTTCCCGCGTGAATGCCAATCCCTTCAGGCTCATGCATGGCACCTTGTGCTTCGTGATCATTCACCCATTCATTTCGCACGGTTTCAGCATCGAGTATGCGTGCGTTATACCCAAAAGTTGTACGCAGTAACTCAGCTTCCTTCTCAAGCGCAGGCATCACTTGTTTACGATGGGCAATATAGAGATGACCTCCGGGTTGCGGATCACAATCGATGTCTTTAATGAGCTCTTTGAAGTGCTCCATCCCCTCTACGCACTCACGATGCATCTTCAGCGCCACTTCCTCACCCCAGCGTTGGATCCACTGAGAACGCTTTAGCCGCCCTGAGGCGCATTGCGCCTGACCACCGTTGCGCGTACTGCAGCCCCATGCTGTACGATTGGCTTCGAGTACCGTCGCCTTAATACCGTGCTCTTGCGCAAGGTGTATGGCCGTGGTCAAACCCGTAAAACCAGAACCTATAATGGCCACATCCACTTCAATATCATGGGTGATAGGGCCATCGTCGGCTGGGGGCTCGCCAGCCGTGCCAATCCAATAGGTAGGCGCGTAATCGGTCCCCGTACCCGGCCCCCTTGCCACCAAGGGGTCGTAAGCCGGATCATAAGCGCGTTGTGCCGGCGTTGCTTTCATTGGCTGAGTCTGATCAGAGGGCTGCTCTAGCACAATTGACATGGCATCAGTCCCCACTAATAGCAGGACGATTCTTACGGAAGGCGTTCTTTACGGAAATCTTATCGCCTTCAAAAACAAATAAATCCACCATCTGCGCTTCGTGCTTACCGCCCTGTGAATCGGTGCCGGTGAAGCGTGATGTGGACATCGCTTGGTGATCATTTAGTACATAAAACTGACCATCTCGCCAGGCTGCATCCGGAAAATTTTGCCATGCCGACTCGAATGCCGCACGCACCTTTTCTCTACCACGATGCACCGTACCCATCACGTCCGGTCCAGCAATCGCGTAAAAGGTGCAGTCATCAGCCATCATCTCCATGATGGTTTCAATATCGTGATCGTTCCAAGCTTGGGTATAGATTTTGAGAATCGCTAATTTGTTATCGCTCATTATTTTGTTCTCCAGATAAAACTTAATTGGCTACGGGAGCCGCCTGAGTGGTGATCAAGCCCGTTGTCGGGGATGAGGGCTCCGCAAGATAGTGTTTTTTCGGCATACGGCCTGCTAAATACGCATCACGTCCAGCCTGCACGCCTCGGCGCATCGCTCGCGCCATGCGAATTGGGTCGTCGGCGTAGGCAAGGGCTGAGTTCATCAGCACGGCATCACAACCTAATTCCATAGCGATGGTGGCATCTGAGGCCGTTCCAACACCGGCATCGAGCAACACTGGAACCGAGACCTGATCAACAATCAGTTTGATATTCCAAGGGTTTAGCACACCCATACCGGAACCGATAATGGATGCCAAAGGCATCACCGCTACACACCCGATATCTTCAAGCATTCGAGCTTGTATAGGATCATCGGCGCAGTAAACCATGACATCGAAACCATCGGCTACTAGCTCTTTGGCCGCACTGATCGTTTCGGGCATATTAGGATATAAATTTGTAGGACTGCCAAAAATTTCCAGCTTTACTAAACGGTGCCCATCCAACAGCTCACGGGCCAGTTTGGCGGTGCGCACAGCATCCGCTGCACTAAAGCAGCCAGCGGTGTTGGGCAGGTAAGTAAATTCTTGAGGCGAGACGTAATCCAATAAACTCGGCTCGTTGGCCGATTGCCCAATATTGGTTCGTCGTATTGCCACCGTTACGATTTCTGCACCACTCTCTAAAATCGCCGCACGGGTTTGCTCAAAATCCTTGTACTTACCAGTGCCTACGAGCAGACGAGATTGGTACGACTTACCGGCTAGCGTAAAAAAATCTGCTGTCATCTGATTACAACCTCTACATCGTTGTGTGATGGGGGTATCCCCATCACACTCACCTAGCTATTTAGCCTAGTGCCATTACACATAATCCTTGTATTTATCCAACAGACGTACAGGCTTACGCAGCGCATCACGACGGAACGGGTCGCCCAGCTCACGCGTGCACATGATTTCAATGACGCACGTTTTACCTTCATTCATTTGCATATCAACGGCACGTTTCAATGCGGCGCCTACATCTTCTAAGCGATCCACAACAATGCCTTCGGCGCCCATTGATTTCGCAATGTCCGCAAAAGAAGGACTTTCTAGCTCGCCTGCTACAAAACGTCGGTTATAGAACTCAACCTGATTCTTCTTCTCTGCGCCCCACTGACGGTTATGGAATACGATGGCCGTGACCGGAATATCGTGGCGAACCGCTGTGAGCACTTCCATCATGCTCATCGCCCAAGCGCCATCACCAGCGTAAGCAATAGCGGGACGATCGGGTGCTGCCGTTTTCGCACCAATGATGGTGGGAAGTGCGTAGCCGCAGTTACCAAAGCTCATCGGAGCGAAGAAACTACGGGGCTTTTCAAAACGCAAATAGCTATGAGCCACTGAGTTGATGTTACCGATGTCTGTCGAGACCATGACATTCTCAGGCATTGCCTTTTCTAGCTCACGCAAGACTTGTCGGGGATGCAGATAGCTTCCGCCATTAAAGGTCGTTTCGTTCGCATTTTCGGCAATCATGTCTAGACTGTAGGGGTCTTTTTCATGCGTCCACTCGTCCAACTCTTTTTCCCACGCCGCTTTTTCATCAGCGATTTTGGTTGCGCGCTCGGCTTTCGACGCGTCACAAAGCAAGGTCTCATTGGCCAAACGTTTGCTCAACTCAACCGCAACGGCTTTCGCATCACCGCAAATGCCCACTGAAATCTTCTTCACCAAACCCAGCACTTTATGATCGGCATCGATCTGAATGATTTTTGCTGTGGTGGGCCAGTAGTCCATACCGTACTGAGGTAAGGTACCAAATGGTCCTAAGCGTGAACCCAATGCAATCACCACGTCGGCTTGCGAAATCAGTTTCATTCCTGCCTTAGAGCCTTGGTAACCTAAAGGACCGCACCACTGAGGATGGCTGGCTGGGAATGAGTCATTGTGTTGATAGCTGTTCACTACCGGGGCGCCCAAACGCTCGGCGAGCGCAATACACTCTTGAACCGCATCGCCCATCACCACACCACCACCCGAAATGATCACTGGGAACTTGGCATTACGGAGTAACTCGACGGCTTCACTAAGTGATTGCTCTCCACCGTGACCACGATCCAGCTTTTGTGGCTGAGGAATTTCACACGTAATTTCGCCGTAAAAATAGTCACGAGGAATATTAAGTTGGGTTGGCCCCATCTCTGTCTTTGCACGATCAAAGCAACGAGCGGTGTACTCGGCCATACGGGCAGGGTTCGTGACGTGCCCTTGGTATTTCGTGAACTCTTGGAACATGGGAAGTTGTTGACACTCTTGGAACCCACCTAAACCCATGGTGTTTGTTCCTGCCTCGGGGGTAACGATCACCACCGGACTGTGTGCCCAATAGGCGGCAGCAATACCGGTAACAGCGTTACTGATACCCGGACCATTTTGCCCAATTACCATGCCGTGTCGACCTGAAACACGTGCATAGCCATCCGCCATGTGCGCCGCACCTTGCTCGTGCACCACTGGAATCAAGCGAATACCAGCAGGAGCAAATATATCCATGGCATCCATAAATGCCGAACCCATAATACCGAAGATATCGGTCACACCATTGGCAACCATTGTTTCCACAAATGCCTCTGAAGGTGTCATTTTGGTCACTCCGGTTGCCACCTTACGGTTATCTGCAACAGGGACATCTGCCATTTGCGTATCGCCTACTTGGTTATCTGCTACTTGGCTCATCGACTTAATTCTCCAATATGTACCGGCACCTATATGCCATGCTTACCAAAACCTATTTTCAAGACCAGCCATTCTCATTTTCGAGACACTGATTGCATTAATGGTAAATTAACACAAAAAACGAAATGGTTTGTGTCGTTTTTCAGGATAATATATGATTAACCCTAATCGCCAGAGTAAAAATAATGGTAAACACCTAGTAAAACATGCGTGAATTTAATATCAGGAGAGAGACTTGATAAATACAGAACTTATTCCAGAACAAAAAATCTCAGTTAAAGAGACTTTCGGGTTCGACTGCAATATAGAAGTGAAAGGCTTTACCGCTCGTTCCGAGCACGTCCCAAAAATCGATACTGCCTACCGTTTCGACCCTGAAGTCACGCTTTCTTTATTAGCTGGCTTCAGTAATAACCGACGCGTTCTCGTACAAGGGCGCCACGGTACAGGCAAATCCACGCATATTGAGCAAGTAGCAGCCAGACTGAATTGGCCCTGCATACGCGTTAACTTAGATGGTCATATCAGTCGCTTAGACTTAGTGGGCAAAGACACCATTCGGCTTGAAGATGGCCTTCAAGTTACCGCTTTCCAAGAAGGCGTGATCCCTTGGGCCTTACAACGCCCGGTCGCCCTTATCTTTGATGAGTACGATGCAGGACGACCCGACGTCATGTTTGTCATCCAACAAATTCTGGAGCAAGACGGTCGGTTTACGCTGTTGGATCAAAATCGCGTATTAACACCCCATCCCTACTTTCGTATTTTCGCCACCTCGAACACCATTGGGCTAGGTGATAGCACAGGCCTTTACCACGGAACACATCAACTTAATCACGCGCAAATGGACAGATGGAATATCGTGGCAAACTTGAATTACATGAGGCCTGAAGAAGAGGTCGCTATCACCATAAGCCGCGTACCGAACAAAGACACAGAACAAGGCCGCGCGGACATTACAGCCATGGTGACCCTTGCGAACCTCACTCGCAATGCCTTTGCAGCAGGTGATATTTCCACCCTTATGTCGCCACGGACTGTCATCACGTGGGCTGAGAACTGTACGATTTTCAAAGATAAACAGCGCGCGTTTGCCGTTTCCTTCTTAAATAAATGCGATGAGTCTGAGCAAAAAATTATCGCCGAGCTGTATCAGCGTTGCTTTAATGAAGAGCTTGCTACATAGGTGTAGTCGCCGCCTATTGATTCTTTTTTGCGAGCAAAAACATGACGGACTCTACCGAGCTACTCAGAGAACAGCGCCTATTACGCGAACTTAGTGCGAGCGTAACTCGCGCCCTTGCTGACGATCCCAGCGTTCACATACGACAACAACGCTTCTTTAAAGGCAATCAACCCCTTGCTGACCATGCGCCACATCTGCGCTTGCACGATAGCGAGAAAAAAGCCTTATTAAGAGGGGTTGCCGATAGCCATGCCCTACGCCTTCAATACAGCGATGAGGCGCTGCACCAAAGCCAAGTTCCGAAAGCGGTTGTGGCGCGTTTAGTGTTTGATTGGCTCGAAACCCTACGCACTGAATCCTTAGTACCCGATAGTTTGCCGGGCGTAAAAGCCAACTTAATCGCGCGTTTTCATTATTGGTCTGCCGGTTTCCACCATGCTGGACACACCGATACTGAATTGGGATTACTGCTGTACTGCGTCGCACAGATGTGCTGGAGCCGTTTAACCGGTGAACGCGTCTACAGCGAAACCGAAGACTTTATAGAAGCCACTCGTCATGCCTTGAGCGTCCAACTTGGGCATGCATTAGCGGGGTTACGCCGTCATCGTCGTGAACAAGGTTTATATGCTTCCCATGCCCTAGACATTGCGCGTCTTGTCAGTAAAAGTGTTGACCATGCTTTGGCACAGCAAAAAAAGTCCGATGCTCACGACGACAAAGAAAGTTTCAGCGCTTTCGCCTTGCTGTTAGACTTCGATGTGGGTCTTGAAGGAGCAATTGATACAGCGCAATCCGAAATCAGCCCCACCCTTCAAGCACTACATTCACATTATCGCGTTTTTGATACTCAGTTCGACACCCAACGCTACATTGCCGATACAGTGCGTCCGACATTACTGAAGTCGTATCGTGAACAAATCAACAAGCGCATTGCTGCACAAAACCTAAGTTTCAATTTGCTGGTGCATCGTATACGCCGCGCATTACGTTCCAGCCCCGCCACACGCTGGGCCACAGACCAAGAAGAAGGTCTGATTGATGGAAGTCGTCTTAGCCAACTGATTAGTTCGCCCATGGACAGGCGCCTTTTTAAACAACCACAACAACAACTGCAGAATCAAAGCAGCGTCAGTTTTTTGATCGACTGCTCTGGCTCAATGAAAGAAAACGCCGAAACCGTAACCTTGATTGTGGATTTACTTAGCCGAGCTATTGAACGCAGCGGCGCGTTAACCGAAGTGCTCGGGTTTTCGACCAATGCTTGGAATGGCGGTAAGCCGTATAGACGCTGGTTAAGTCAGGGAAGAAAGCCGCACCCTGGACGGCTTAATGAGCGTGATCATCGAATTTTTAAAGACAGTCACACTCGTTGGAAGCATGCACGCCTCTCGCTCATGGCGCTATTGAAATTGGATTTATACCGCGAGGGTATTGATGGTGAAGCAGTGCATTGGGCCTGCCAGCGACTACTACAGCAGCCCACACAACGTAAGCTGCTATACGTGATCTCGGATGGCAGCCCAATGGATAGTGCGACGAATCTGACTAATGATGAGCATTACTTAAATAACCACTTGCAACAAGTGCTTGAGCATTACGCACAGCAAGGTGTCGAGGTATGGGGAATTGGCATTAACCTCGACTTAAGTCGGCTTTATCAACGTTCGCTTATCGCCGACTTACACAAAGGGCTTGATAACTACTTTATTGATGAGTTTGTACAAAGCCTACAGCAACGACGACGTTAATCGCCATTTATTTGCGCCTCAATCTTTGTCAGTGCTTGAGCCGCACGCTGTAAAGCAGGCAACGCAGCAAGCGCTTTATCTGCCGTCATGCGCATGATAGGCGCTTGGGTCGCAACGGCCATATTAGAACGCCCCCCTTTTGCACGGGGTACCACCACAGCAACACAGAACAAGCCAGGCAGAAACTCTTCATTATCAAAGGCATAGCCTTGTTCGCGTACTTTATCTAACTCAGCCTCAAGCGCCTCAAGGGTTTGAATTGTATTTTTGGTATAGACCTCAAAAGATACGTTTTCAAGCAATCGTCTACGCTGCGCCGGAGGCATTTGCGCAAGCAACACCTTTCCGCTGGCTGAACAGTGAACGGGAACTTTAGAACCCGGACGTAAGTAAAAACGTAGCGGTGCCTCGGTTTCGACGCGATCCAAATACAGCACTTCGTTGCCCGCTAAGGCCGTTAGGTTACAACTTTCGCCTAGCTCATTACCCAAGGCGCGAAGCACAGCATGTCGGGCGCCATAACGGGTGTCGTTAAAAAGTAGATCTTCTGCCAGCCGACGTAGGCGGCCTCCAATCCCATAATGGCGTCCATCGGTATCACGAATCAGCATTTCAGAGCCTTCAAGCTGCTGCAGCATGCGATGCACAGTGGGCTTGGGCAGATCTGTACTATCGACCAGATCTTGCAGCGAGAACTGTCTGTCTTGTGTCGCTATTAACTCTAAGAGACTAAAAAGCCGCATCGTTGGGGTGTCCCCGGCGATTTTTATCAATCCGTCATCGACCAAACTTTGCTTTTCTTTCATTAACGCCACCAATAAACTCATTATTTATATCAAATAATACCAAAAAACACGACAAATCATTGACCAGTAGCTAAATTACCGCTAAATTCAATAAAAAACAATAAACGAAACCAAAAATACCAATAACTGAGACTTAGCTGAGTGCGCCATGCAACTACTTGATCGACTCATTGTTCTTTCTAAAAAGTCCCCTGCGCGCATTGTAGTCTGTGAAGCCCACGACCCGCGTATTTTGACTGCCGCGTATCAAGCACAAGAGCAAGGTGTGGCAAAAATGATCTTAGTGGGCCCCCAAGCCCCTATCCAAGAAACGGCGGCACAACTCAAACTCGACATCAGCGCCCTTACCATTGAAGATCCGGCCCTATCAGAGAAAAAGCCAGAATTAGCCCTACAATTGGCAAAAAAGCGTGCGCATAAGGGCATGTCAATTGAAGCGGCCAATACCGCTCTCACTGAGCCTCTCCACTTCGCCACTATGTTAGTCCATTGCGGCTACGCCGACGGTTCCGTGGCAGGTGCCGTATATAGCACCGCTGACGTTGTACGTTGCGCTTTACAAATGATTGGTAAAGCGCCAAACACCACCTTAGTTTCTAGCTTTTTTCTGATGCTACTTAATAAGGCGCACCATCCGACCCAAACTGGCGTTATTTTTAGCGATTGTGGATTGGTCATTGACCCCAACGAAGAAGAGTTAGCCGCCATTGCTCTGGCGGCAGTGGACAGCGCCCGCCTTCTACTTCAGGAAGAGCCACGGGTTGCGATGCTTAGCTTTTCTACGGCCAGCAGCGCAAAACACCCTTCAGTGACCAAAGTCGTGAATGCGGCGCAACGCGTCAAAGCCGCACAGCCCGATTTAGCGATAGACGAAGACATTCAATTCGACGCTGCTATCATTCCAGAAGTCGCCGCAAAAAAACTGAAGCATTCGACCGTCAATGGCATGGCAAACGTGTTTATCTTTCCAAACTTAGAGGCCGGTAATATCGGCTACAAAATCGCTGAACGACTGGGCGGGGTCACCGCAATCGGGCCATTGATACAGGGTTTGGCCAAGCCGGCCAACGATTTATCCCGTGGCTGTAGCACAGAAGACGCATTCAACGTCATTGCCATTACGTCACTACAAGCCCAGAACCGAGATTCGTCATGAGCCTAACCGCCATTGCGCTCTTTATTTTTATTATTGCTCTAGGAACGTACTTTCAGACACTGACGGGTTTTGGCTTAGCCATGATCGTGATTGGCATTAGCAGTGCCACAAATTTAGCTAGTCTAACTTTTGTAGCCACCGTCGTCAGCCTAGTCAGCCTGCTTAACAGCGCGGTAGCCCTACCGCGCCATCTACACCACATCGACTGGCGCATTACTAACACCACCCTACTCGGCATCGTTCCGTCCAGCATTCTGGGTGTGGTATTACTTAATTTCTTCTCCAATCAGGCAACGAGTATTCTTGAACTTTTGCTCGGTATCGTCATCGTTTACAGCGGTATCAACTTTGCCCTGCGCCCTAAACAGCGGCAACAGTTATCAACGCTTCGATCCTTTTTTTCTGTGGGTTTTGTTTCCGGGCTGTGCGGCGGCTTATTCGGAATGCCCGGCCCTCCCCTCATTTTTCATATGTATAGGCAGCCCTTAGAGATTGCCATGATACGCAACATGCTCCTTCTCATGTTTGCCTGTACTGCCTTTACACGTACCTTTTACGAAGCGATTACGACCGGGTTACCCAAAGAGACATTAATCACCTCGGCCATTGCCATCCCTTGTGTGGCACTCGTTACCTTATGGGTTCAACGCCATCCGCCCCCGATTAGCCCACTGGCGATGCGCCGCATTACCTTCACTTCTCTGGTCATTATTGGGTTGGGTTTAATCGTTGGGAGCCTAAAAAGCTTATTTTTCAATCCGATATAACAACCGCCTTCTAGCACATTTAATGGGCCGCTGAGTGATACTCAGCGGCCCATTTTTTATATTTTTATGATGGCTCCAATGCAAACATACTAACTAAATCATAAGGCATTTTGCTATTTTCGCATCTCGTAAAATCGTCTTTTGACAGCAAATAACCATAAGGGAAAACATCAGTTTTTGCTTTGTCAACCGCAAATATTATAGCCACAACCACCTGATAACTAAGGGTTATCAATTTTTTTGACCGTTAGCTCTAAAATATATTGCTTGCTGCTAAAAAACGCGAATCCTATATTGAAAATGCAAACCAAGAATAAGAAATAAATTCAAACAGGATTCTAAGGAGCGCTTATGCAAGCCATGCTGGAGCCAAAGACCCACGTACAGCCGCAAGACGAAAACCTACTGTCCGTAACCGTGCGCTCAATACAGGTTTTAGCTAAGGACATCAAACAATATGAGCTCGTAGCCGATGGCCTGCCCTCCTTTAGTGCTGGGTCCCATATCGACCTGCATCTGGGTAGTGGGATGATACGACAATACTCACTTTGCAATGACCCGAGCGAAACAAACCGCTACGTCATTGCTGTGTTACGGGAAGAAAACGGCAAAGGCGGTTCTCAATACCTGCACGATCAACTTAGCGAAGGCAGTGAACTTCTTATTTCTACGCCACGCAACTTTTTTGCATTACACCCAGACGCAAAGAAACATATTTTCGTAGCGGGGGGCATTGGTGTCACGCCGTTAATGTCGATGCTACACGAAGCCTCAAGGCAAGGGTTGGACTTTCACCTTCACTATCTGGTGCGTTCCCCTGAGCGCGCTGCATTTGTAGAAGACGTAGCCCCAGCCATTGCAGCAGGCAAGGCCTCCGTCTATTACGACAGTGAAGGTACCTGTCCATCACTAACGACCCTGTTTAAAAAGGTGAACGAGGGGGAACACATCTACTACTGTGGACCTTCTGGGTTTATGGATGCCATGGACAACGCGACCGCCCACTGGCCCAAAGGCACGGTTCGGTTCGAGCGTTTTAATGCCCCTGCTACCACTACCGACGAGCCATTGGTCAACACCGAGTTTGAGGTGAAATTGGCCCGTAGCGGCAAAACACTCACCGTAAGTGCCGACGAAAGCATCGTTGAAACCTTAGCACGTCATGGCATCACGGTTGATGTGTGTTGCACAGAAGGCTACTGCGGTACGTGCATGACACGATACCTAGAAGGAAACCCAGACCATCGAGATTCCGTACTTGATGACTCGGGTCGCGAAAATTATTTAATGCTGTGCTGCTCAAGATCTAAAAGTGAAACCTTGGTTTTAGATATTTGAAATAGCGACTGAGTTAAATACAGCAACACGCTACTGAGGCCCACCAGCTTCGCATTCATTACCTTATATCCACCAGGAGCGAAACAATGTCTAAATTTGAGTATGTCAGAAACTGTTGGTATCCGATTGGCTTTTCTGCAGAGTTCGAGAAAAGCAAGCTACAAGGTTTGAAAGTCGCCGATAAACCGGTGGTGGTATGGCGCACCGCTGAAGGAAACATCACTGCTTTTGATGATCGCTGCTGTCATAAGCGGTTTCCCATCTCGCAAAGCAAGATGCTGGAAAATGGCAACGTAGAGTGCGCCTATCACGGGCTGCAGTATGACGAAACCGGTAAGTGTGTAGAAATCCCCTCGCAACCTAACCGCCCTATTCCTGAACGAGCCCGCCTACAGCCCATACCCATCTGTGAGCAAGATGGCATGGTTTGGCTGTGGCCAGGAGACGTGGAAAAAGCGAAAGGTATTAACCCGCCGCGCACCGAAGAGATTGTCGATGAAAACTTGACCTCTATTCCGCTACCTCAGGTGGTACGTTCGCCCTCAAACTACCTATTGCTGATCGAAAATTTACTGGATATTAGTCACTTTTATCCGCTACACGATGGAAACATCGGCGACAAAGCCAACAGTGAAATCCCCGTCAAAATGGAAGAAGGCGAAGTTGACGGCTTTTCATACGTTAAAACCATTCGTGAAGTGCAAAACTACAAGCAACCACCTTTTTTACGGGAATGGTTTCACTACGACATTATTGACCGCGTTCATACCCACGCTATGGAGACCCCCGGCCTGACTCGCGTGGTGATGCGTGTTGCGCCTCCTGGAAAACTTGGCACCGACCTTGAGCGCGGCTACACCTTGCTGCATCTTCACTACCCCATCGATAAAGAAAACTTAGAGTGGCGAATTTCCATTTCCTGCAAAAAAGGCCACACCCCTCTCAATGACAGCACCCGATCAACCCCCGAAGTCATTGCTGAGATGTTCCCAGCCGTGGTGGCAGAGGATGAATGGGCGCTTGAGCGTCAGCAAAAAATGGTTGCCTACCCCGACGAGGGGTATTCAGAGCTTTTCCTAAGCTCCGACACCGCATTACGTCGCGCCAGACAAATCATGATGGCAATGCAACGTGAAGAGCAAAAACCCATTGAAGCGCAGCGAGAGTCATTAACGCAGGCGACGGCTTAACCCGCCCTCGATAGCTTGTTTGTTCGCCAGTATGGACAGCGTTAGAAACCGAACTGTCCATACTGCCCTGCGCGTCGATGCAGATTAAAAGGGAGTTTTAAAAATGGCTGAGACCAATCCATTAGAGGGGCTACGTGTGCTCGAGCTAGGTCAGATTGCAGCGGGTCCCTATGCCGCCTCGCTACTCGCAGACCTAGGCGCCGATGTCGTCAAAATTGAAAACCCAAACAATGGCGATGGCATGCGGCAATGGCCTCCGTTAAGTCAAAGCGATAGCAGCACAGAGGTTTATAGCGAGAACTTTGCATCATTAAATCGCAATAAGCGCAGTGTCGCCCTAGACCTCAAGAACCCGGATGACGTGCAGACCTTAAAAAAGCTTTGCCTATCGGCTGACATTCTTATTGAAAATTACCGCCCCGGCGTATTGCAAAGGCTGGGGCTGGGATATGAAAGCTTAAAAGCCGTAAACCCCAACCTGATTATGTGCTCAATCAGCGGTTACGGACAAACAGGCCCTTATGCCAATCGAGGCGCTTTCGATGTCACAGTTCAAGCCATGAGCGGCCTGATGAGCGTCACGGGAGAAGAGTCAAGCGGTCCGGTGAAATGTGGAGTTCCTATCGGAGACTTTAGTGCGGGCCTTTATGCGGCCTACACCATTTTAGCGGCTGTGTTACGCAGACAAATCACGGGCATTGGTGCTTATATTGACTGCTCAATGGTGGGCAGCTTGATAGGTGTCTCGGCACTACAGACCAGCGAGTACTTCGGCACCGGTCAATCAGGTGGGCGCCTAGGTTCTGCGCACCCACGAAACGCACCCTATCAAGCCTATCAGGCCAGCGATGCCTATTTTGTGATCGCCGCTGGAACCGACAAGCTTTGGCAAGAGGTTTGCCTGGCGGTAGCAGACCCTTCGTTAATTGAACACCCTCATTTTATTAATCAATCGTTACGCGCAAAGAATCAAAAAGAGCTGGCGGGCATTCTCGAGGCCCACTTCGCTAAACAGCCTGCCGCCTATTGGCTTAATGAATTTAACCGACGCGGCGTTCCCGCCAGCCCTCTTAATCAATTCTCGGACGTGGTCAACGATGAGCATGTCAATCATATGGGCTTAGTTCAAGAGCTGTCCCTGCCGAATGGCGTTATCACCAAAACCACAAGCTATCCCATAAAGATAAGCGATTATCAATTCGACATACGCTATCTACCGCCAAAACTCGGGGAACACAATGAAGAAGTAATTTCGCAATGGATAGAAAACGAAACTGTTTTTCCAGAAAACTAAATTAGGAAACCCCTTTATGACGTGGGTACAAACGAAACTAAATGAAGATGGCTCAATATTTTTTATTACTTTAAACCGTACAGAATATGCCAATGCGTTAAATACAGAACTTGTTGAAGCATTAATCTGTGCTGTGGATACTGCCACAACCAGTTCTGCACGGCTCATCGTATTTAAAGGAAACGGGCGTAATTTCTGTGGTGGATTCGATCTACAAAATATTGATTCGGAAACCGACGGCTCGTTAGCCTATCGTTTTCTGCGATTAGAACAATTACTACAAAAAATTCATTACTCGCCTATCCACACACTGGCGTTTGCACAGGGCGCCGTTGCCGGAGCCGGGGCCGACATTGTTGCGGCCTGTAAAAAGAGAGTCGCCATTTCAGAGAACACCTCTTTCCGCTTTCCCGGCGTCCGCTTTGGTGTCTTATTGGGCACAAACCGACTACGGCAGCTTATTCCCCAAGATGCCTACGAGGCCTTATTAGAACAAGACCGAATCGACTTGGATAACGCTCTGCGTTGCGGCTTTATTCACGCGCAAATTACGGAAGCAGAACAGGACGAGTTCATCGCTACGCTTTATAAAAAAATCAGTCGTGTACCAGCTGAGACAAGCGCTCAAATTCTTCAACTCGACAAACAACAAGGGCTAATCGATATGGGATTGTTAGCTAACTCTGTGGCCGACATTAACTTTAGAAAGCGCGTTCAACGCTATTGGCACGACGCGAAATCCGCAGCAAAGAAAAAATAATACTAAAAAACAAATCAATACTCCATCAAAAAGCTGAGTGGAGGCAGCTTTCGTTTTCTGCACCACAGAAACCCCCTATATCAACTCGATGTTGTTTTTATTTAGTAGCACAGCAGTCTTATATACATACGCCTAGAAATACATAAATAACGTATATTTTTGGAGACAAACATGCTAAAAAAAATAGGCGAGTTCACGCAAAAATGCGCTGTACACCTAATACCTGATGCTTTCATTTTTGCCATCATTCTTAGCGCAGTCTGTTATGTGATGGGAGTTTGGCTTACCCCTAGTGGGCCATTGGATATGGTCTACCATTGGTACGATGGGTTCTGGAATTTTCTTGGCTTCTCAATGCAGATGGTTTTCATTTTGCTCACCGGCTACGTGCTTGCGCAATCAGGCCCCGCTCGCCGATGTATGAACAGAATGGCCAAAATCCCGAAAAATGCGGGCCAAGGTATGCTATTAATTTCTATCGTCACGTTAATAGCGGGCTTTATCAACTGGGGCTTGGGGCTGGTCGTCGGTGCGGTCATGGCCATTACCGTTGCCAAAGACCTTAAAGCCCGAGGCATTAAACTGCATTTTCCGTTAGCCGCTGCGGCTGGATATTTAGGTTTAAGCATTCACTCAGCTGGCTTCTCTTCAACCGCTCCGCTGATTTCCAACACCGATGACCACTTCTTGTTCGACATGATCGGGCGCGTTCCTTTTGCAGAATCAATACTACAGCCTTGGAATCTGATTGCTGTGGCGGTGTATATGATAGTGGTTCCTTTTGTGATGAAGGCCATGCACCCCGCAGACGAGGATGTGCAAGAGATTCACTTAAAAGATGAAGACGAAGTCAAAGTCGCAGAAATCAATGAGGGTGAAATCTTAGGCTACGTAGATGGAAAAGTTCCCCTTGCCCAACGCTTGGAAAACAGTGTCGTTTTGATGCTCATGATTGTCATACCCGGTGCCTTCTATACGGGTTACTTTTTTGTAACTCGAGGCTTTGACCTAAATATCAATATTATTAACTTTATCTTTTTAATTCTAGGGATGTTTCTGTACAAAACGCCGGGGGCTTACGTCAAAGCCATGGGCAAGGCTACGGCCTCGGCCAGTGGAATTATTCTGCAATTTCCTTTTTATGCTGGGATTCTTGGCATGATGAGCCTCTCAGGCTTACTCGAGGTTCTGGCAAATGGGATGATTGCCATGTCAACCCAATTCACCTTCCCGTTCCTGGCTTTCTTTAGCGCCGCCATCGTAAACCTATTTGTTCCCTCCGCTGGCGGACAATGGGCAATTCAAGGCCCCATTTTGCTCGAAGCCGGTAGAGCACTAGAGGTACCCGTCGGGGTGACGATGATGGCCCACCAATACGGTGATCAGGTCACCAACATGATTCAACCCTTTTGGGCACTTCCTTTGCTAGGGTTAACCGGCTTAAAAGCCAAAGACGTACTTGGTTATACAGTAATCGTCATGTTCGTAGGGATGATTGTTTTTGGCACCACCATAGCCCTCACGATGTATTTATGATCGTTTATTTAAAGCCTGTTCTTTTGACCATGAGACCTTAACCATCTAGCCCAAACGCCGACAGGGATCACCGCAACCCCTGTCGGCGTTTGTCAAAGCGGTGCCACCGGATCGAAGTCACTAACTTGCACGGCCAAATCGGCAATACACATTGAAAGCGGATTAATTTCATCCGCTGACATCGCCGTAATAAACTCAACCTGCGAAATAGTTGAGGTTTTAACCAGTTGCAACTGTCCCGCATCAAGTTCTCGTTGAAAACAGCGCAAGGGCAAATACGCAATGCCTGCCCCTGCCACAACCATCGACGCCGCCACCGCAATACTTTTACAACGTATTTGATAATGGCACCTCACATTACTGCGTCTAAACCAGTGTTCAATCACCGTATGGTGATAGGAATGCTGACTTAGTCCCACCAGAGGCCAACGCGAAATCTCATGAGCGGTTCGTGCCGTGGTGCCTAAGCCCAGCGCCGGGCTTGCCACCCATGAAAACTCCACACTTCCTAAGGTAGAGGTCGTTAGCCCCGTCATGGGCACTTTCCCAGGCGCTAAAATTAGATCTAATGTTCCCCGCTTTAAAGCCTCCAGTAGCTCCTCTGTTAGCGCCATTTCAATTTCCAGCCGAACCTTAGGGTATTTTTCAGCAATGAGCTCAATCAATTTAGGTAGCCAAGTGGATGAAACCACCTCTGCCACCCCTAAGCGCAATTGGCCAGAGAATGCGTCTGAAGAAGCCACTCGCTGGATGAGCTCTGTACGTAAATCAAGAATGCGACGGGCATACTGCATGAACTCCAGCCCACTCAGCGTCAGTTGAATGGAATGGCTAGAGCGGTCAAAAAGCTCTACCCCTAAATCTTTCTCGAGTTTTCGGATGCGCATGGAAATCGTCGACTGCGTGACAAACAGTCGGTCTGACGCCGCGGAAAAGCTTCCTAGACTACTTACCCAATAAAACGCCTCAAGCTGCTGGAATGTCATGACTGCCACGCCCTCCATGTTGTAATTATTATGGAACTCATGACCAGCATATACCAATTTACTACGAAACCCTTAGCGCGGATGAACCTATCGACAACCGCCTTTGGCCGATCTCGCTAGCCCAATGTCTGCGTAAAGGTTTCTTCGCTAACGCGTTGTAAATAATCTTGAGCCTGTTGCGTTTCGGTCTCTGTTGTGGGATGCGCCACAACGACCCATTCCCCCGCATCACTCGCATCTTTAGCGGGATACACCACGTTATTATGATCCGGCCTAAATGTGATCAAGCCACCCACAAGCAAGCCTAAAAACGACAGAATCGCCACAATCGCAATAAACGAAACAAGTGGCGAGCTGACAATCAAATCAACACCTATGAGGTATAAAACCCCCCACAGGATCAAGCCTCCAATCGCCCCCACAGCGCCCGTAATGGAATGAGATCGAACTGCAGTCCAAGGTATGCGTCGGGTTTCGGGTTCTAATTTTCTCTCTATTTTCGGGTCATCGGGTTCAATTACGGTAACCCATCCTCCACCCTGACCAAACAGCTGCATTAATTGATTGCGCGTGTGCTCAGCCAGCTCGCGGTTCGGCAATGCCACCATCAGCTTGCGATCCGACTCTTCGGCACTTAACCATGATGATCCCATGACGATCTCCTGAGTCATACTAGGAGCTTTTAGGATAAGGTTTTTCTGCTCAGTAGCTGTTACCAAGCTTATCGAAGCGCCACCACACGAAAGCAAGCGGAACGCTGTGGGCGATACACCCTAATGGAAGATACGACGTATCTTAGGCAAGAAGCTTGTGGCGTAAGGTAGCAATGTGAGCATCGTCAATGCCTAAGGCTTTCTCAAGAAACGGTGCAACGCCCCCGAACTCGCGAGTGATGTCATCAAGGGTAGATGCTAAATATTCAACGCTAACACCCCACAACACTTTCATCGCCGCTAAATCTACGCCTTTGCGAGACTCTAACTGAACGTTATAGTGCTGCTGAGTCAGTAAATAATCATCCAATATGTCGTCGCGCTGCACACCTAGCGCGCTTAATAGCATCGCGCAAGCAAAACCCGTACGGTCTTTACCGGCCGTGCAATGCACTACGATCGGGGTAGGGGCTTGAATAACATGCTTAAAGAAACGTGAAAACTGCCCGACGTAGGTGGACGAAAAGCTCTGATACATTTGATGCATAAATTCGTGAGCTTCGTTCACCGTAATTGCGCCGTTTTTAGACACAGACTCGTTAACTAAGCGAGCCACTTCCGGTTCAATAGCACACACTTGGCGTTGAAGAAAATCATAGGCGTAAGCGTTACGTTCACTTTCTAATTGCCCCCGCAAGTCGATACTGCAGCGTATGCCCAGCTCTTCAAGCTTTACTACATCTTGCGCATCAAGCTGACAAAGGTGGGCCGAACGATAAACCTGCCCCCATTTGACCGTGCCATTCTCTGCGCCACGATAACCGCCAATATCTCTGAAGTTACTGACACCATTGAATGAAATTACCCGTTGCTCTGGGTGATCGATATCTAACATTGTCATACCGCTGACCTCTTGCTACGTAATAGAAGGGTAATCATAAAAACCATATCATGAAACCTACTATGCCACATCAATGCGTCATCTTCCTGACAATGTCTTTATACAAAACCCGTACTTATCACAGTGCTTAGCGATACTCATCGTCGCGGTCAGGGTTGTCATGCTCGATATTTCGTCGTTGTTCGTCTTCGAGCGTTTGCCTGCTTTCCTCAAGCACCTGCCTAAAGCCCTTAACAATTAAATAAATGGCTGCAATAGCACCGAGCAAAAACAAAGCAATGCGCATACCCTTCCCCTACAAATTACTGCGAAAATGGCGAACGTTGCACCGTCGGCCCAATAAAAACCGCAACGAGAACATCGATAGTTGATTGTACTGGCAAATTTACGTAGTTTCTTACTCTGCCCTACAGCCGCACCATAACCCTGTTTATGACTGCTGGTTTCCCCTCGTAGAAAACAAAAAAGCCCTTGCTATTGCAAGGGCTTAATTGCGTTTACTTTTGGCGGGGACGGAGGGATTCGAACCCTCGATGCGGGTATAAGCCGCATGCTCCCTTAGCAGGGGAGTACCTTCAACCTCTCGGCCACGTCCCCAAAAGCAAAGCGTTATTCTAGCACAGGTTTCTAAAACTTAGCTAGCACTATCCGCTTTATCTTGGTCTAACTCAAAGGCCTTATGAAGCGTACGTACCGCAAGCTCCATGTACTTATCATCGATCACCACCGAGGTTTTAATTTCACTTGTGCTAATCATTTGAATATTAATGCCTTCTTGAGATAAAGCACGGAACATCGTACTGGCGACACCAGCGTGACTACGCATACCAATCCCAACAATGGATACCTTGGCGACTTTGTTGTCATACACAATTTCGCCTGCTCCTACAGCGGGTCCCACCTGCTCTTTAAGTAATTCGTAGGTACGCTCGGCATCGTTGCGATTCACCGTAAAGGAAAAGTCGGTGGTTCCTTGCACAGACAAGTTTTGTAGAATCATGTCTACGTCAATGTTCGCTGCAGCAATAGGGCCTAAGATAGAGTAAGCCACCCCAGGTGTGTCCGGAACGGCTCGCAACGTAAACTTGGCTTCATCACGGCTAAAAGCAATACCTGAAACAACAGCGGCTTCCATTTTATGATCTTCCTCGAATGTAATCAGCGTACCCGAAGACATTTCTTCTTCGAGTGAAATGAGTGGGTCGGTCAGTGACGATAAGACACGTACTGGCACCTGATACTTACCCGCAAACTCAACAGAACGAATCTGTAGGATTTTGGATCCCAGCGACGCTAACTCAAGCATCTCTTCAAATGACACGACACCCATGCGTCGAGCCTCGGGGACCACTCGGGGGTCAGTGGTGTAGACGCCATCGACGTCCGTAAAAATCAAGCACTCATCGGCGCCCATGGCCGCAGCCACCGCAACGGCCGACGTGTCAGAGCCACCCCGACCTAAGGTCGTGATATTGCCTTCGCTATCAATACCCTGAAAGCCCGTCACAATAACCACTCGACCGGCATCTAAGTCTTGGCGTATACGTTCATCATCGATGGACTTAATGCGCGCCTTAGTATGAGCCGAATCCGTTCGAATTGGAACTTGCCACCCTGCGTAACTACGGGCTGGAACGCCCTTACTCATTAACGTCATAGCAAGTAAAGCACTACTGGCTTGCTCGCCCGTAGAAGCTAACATGTCTTGTTCACGAGGGTCTGGGTGGTCCGTAATTTCCTTGGCCAGACCCAAAAGTCGGTTAGTTTCACCTGACATGGCGGAAGGTACCACCACGACTTGGTGACCCGCTGCATGCCATTTAGCGATGCGTTGCGCCACATTCCGAATACGCTCTACAGAGCCCATCGATGTGCCGCCATATTTCTGTACGATCAGGGACATCTTATTACTCAAATATCAAAATGAATGGAGTCCGAACCCGAAGGTGAACATAGTATTCTAACGATTTTCTGACCAAAGTTTAGTGTGCGTTTCATACCTTTTCATTATGGCGTTGCAAAATTACACGCCCACGCGTGCAGATTACCCAATGATCACCGTGCTTAACCTGCATCTGCCTGTCGAAGCCTAAAGCATGTAATTGTCGTAATTGCCGCATCAGATTGTTTAAACGCGCTTCGGTCGGCATTTGCAACGACGCACGCTCGAACCAATGCCGTAGTACCAGCGCTTGCCGAGAGAACGAAAGCGCTCGCCATGCCTCCAAACCAAAACTATGGTCATCAGCATTAAAATCAAGTGAGCCTAAGTCTTGTTCAGCCACCTCAGTTAAGACCTCATCGGTATCACGGCTTAACTGAGCATGTCTGACCAATACTTTCTGCCAACCCTGCCAACGCTCGTTGAGATGGGGGCTAAGCCGCTCTCGGAGCGCACCTCGTGTGTAGTCATCGTGATGATTCGTTGTGTCGTTCACGGCTTGCCAGTGTAGATGAGTGCTCATCTGCTCACCTATTGTTAACAAGCGAGCACGAGCCACTTGCAACCAGGGACGTACATACACAAGACCACGACGCTGGCTGATCGGCGCCATTGCTTTCAAGCCAGTAGGACCTGAACCCCGTAGTAAGCGTAACAATACAGTTTCAGCCTGATCATCTTGATGATGTGCCAGAAAGATATGCGCTACTCCCGTCGAGGCAGCCATTTGTTCAAACGCACGGTATCTGGCACTGCGCGCGGCCGACTCCATACCATCACCTTGGCTTAAGTCGACTTTCACTCGTTGGGCATGGCACGAGACACCCAATAAGGTGGCTAAGGTCTGTACATGCGACAACCACCCATCGGCCACATCTTGCAAGCCATGGTGCACATGAAAACAGTGTAGTGCTATGTGGCGCTGAGCAGCCCAGACGGCCAAATGCAACGCCAATGTGGCGGAATCAACCCCACCGCTGAGCCCCACAGCGACTTGCTTAGGAGCGGTTCCTAAGCGTTGATAGTGCTCATCAATACATCGAAGTAGTACCGGATCGCACAGCGTAGTCAACGTGGAGCTTGGGGCCTGAATAATAACGGAGGATTTAGGATTTAACTTCTTGGAATCGCCCATATGACAGCAATCGCTCAAGTCGTTGAGCACGGAGTTGGTCAACACTAAGCCCAGACAACTGACGCAATGAATCGGCTAAAGCCCGACTTAATTGACGTGCCATTGTCGCGGGATCGCGATGGGCACCGCCCACAGGCTCGTTCACCACGCGATCAATCAATCCAAACTCTTTCAAACGGTCGGCCGTGATGGCCAACGCCTCTGCTGCCGTCGACGCTTTCTCGGCGCTACGCCATAAGATGGAAGCACAGCCTTCAGGAGAAATCACAGCATAGGTAGCGTATTGCAGCATCATCACCATGTCTGCGACAGCAATGGCTAGAGCGCCACCCGAACCGCCTTCACCAATAATGGTGGTAATGATTGGTACTTTAAGCTCAGACATGGCGTAAAGATTATGGCCAATCGCCTCTGATTGACCGCGTTCTTCTGCGCCAATTCCGGGATAAGCCCCTGGCGTGTCCACGAAGGTAAAAATAGGCAAATTAAACTTTTCGGCCAGACGCATCAAACGTAGCGCTTTACGATAGCCTTCAGGACGAGGCATACCAAAATTACGCTTAGCCCGTTCTTTGGTATCGCGCCCTTTTTGGTGCCCAATAACCATGCACGAAACGCCATTAAATCTCGCCAATCCGCCAACAATAGCTAAATCGTCTGCATACATACGATCGCCGTGTAATTCGTGAAAATCAGTGAAAATTTCGCGAATGTAGTCGAAGGTATAAGGGCGTTGAGGATGGCGTGCTACCAATGCCGTTTGCCAAGGGGTTAGCTTCGAATAGATATTTCTTGCTAAGGTCTGGCTTTTTTGCTGTAGACGATTCACCTCTTCAGAGATATCGACAGCAGAATCGGTTTGAACGTAACGTAGCTCTTCGATTTTATTTTCGAGTTCAGCTAGTGGTTGCTCAAACTCCAGAAATGTATTTCGCATTGTTGTGTCTTCGGTTATTAACCTAGTTTATTTACTCGACAACAGGATCTAGGCTACGCCATAGATACCACGTTGCCACCGTACACCAGGGCGTCCACGCCTGTGCCACTTCTCTGGCCTCAAATCGTGAAACGGGTTCGCCGCTGTAATAATGTTGTGATATGGCTTTGATTAACCCAGCATCGTCTAACGGTAACACGTCTGCACGATGCAAATTGAAAATCAAAAACATCTCGGCTGTCCATCGACCTATGCCGCGGATGGCGCAAAGCTCTTTGATAACAGCCTCGTCTTCCATCTCGTGCCACGCTTCTGGAACCACTTTTCGTTGGTCAAAATGCTCGGCAAGATCCAGAATGTATTCAGCTTTACGCTTGGGCAAGCCCATTTTTCGTAAGGCTTCGATATCGGTGTCTAACACCATTTTAGGCGTAGCGGGTGATTCGAAAGCATCGGAAAAGCGTTGCCAAATCGTGTCGGCTGCACGACGACTAATTTGCTGGCCCATCACGGCCCTGACTAAGGTGGCAAACGGATCAGCCGGCGCACGCAACCATTCGTCAGGGTACATCGGAATGATTTTACGCAAAATTCGATCGCGTTTCATCAAGTGCGTTTTGGCCTCGTCCCAATAAGTCGGTATGCTCATGATTATTCCTAGGCTCGACGCCACTGCGTGAGACCACCGGCTTTATCTTCAAGCTCAATGCCCTGCTCGTGTAATTGATCTCGCAGACGGTCGGCCAACGCGAAGTCGCGTGCCATTTTTGCTGTTGCACGTTGTTCGATAAGCGCTTCGATTTCATCATCGCTTAACGTACTCGTCGTGGGTCGTGAGTGGCGTAAATAGCGTGAAGCCGAACGCAAATACACAGCGGGATCTTTTTGCAATATACCCAGAATTTCGCCAAGTGCACGCATTAGCCCTGCACTATACGAACATGCTTCACGATTGGCTTTGGCGGCAAGCTCAAACAGTACGGCTACCGCCCCTGCCGTATTGAAGTCATCGTTCATGGCTTCAGCAAAACGAATGGCCGCAGGGTCGTCCCAACGTATAACGACGTCTTCTGCTTGAGTATTCGCCAACGCTTGATAAAGCCTATCGATCGCTTGCTGTGCGTCGAATAAGTTATCAGCAGCGTAATTTTGCGTGCTGCGATAGTGATTGCGCACAATAAAAAATCGCAACATCTCGGCTTCGCGGGGGTTAACCTCGTACTCAGCCATGTCATCACTTAGCTCAGAAGCGGCAATCGTTTGACGTATGTTTCGGAAATTCCCTAAGGACTTCGACATTTTGTCAGCGTCGACCATTAAGGGGCCACAGTGCATCCACACATTCGCCAATTGGCCACCAAAGGCACCTTCCGATTGAGCAATTTCATTTTCGTGATGAGGGAATTTTAGATCAGGCCCTCCCCCGTGGATATCGAGGGGCATACCTAATAAGGAATGGCTCATGGCGGAGCACTCGATGTGCCACCCTGGGCGTCCTAAACCGTAAGGGGATTCCCATTTAGACTCGTCAGGTTCGTCCTCTTTCGCTGCCTTCCAGAGCACAAAATCAAGTGGATCTCGCTTAGCGTCGGTAACGGCCACTCGTTCTCCAGCGCGCAGATCGTCTAAACTTTTACCCGACAGCTTACCGTAACCCGAGAACTGACGAACCGCATAGTTCACGTCACCGTCACCGCCTTGGTAAGCAAGCCCGTTTTCTTCCAACTTACGAATAATGCCAATCATGTCGCCCACGTGCTCGGTCGCGCGTGGCTCGGCATCAGGGGTCTGCACGCCCAGTGCTCGCTCGTCGGCGTGCATGGCGGCAATATAAAAATCAGTGACCTCACGCATACGTCGATTCGACTCAACCGCACGACGAATAATTTTGTCATCGATGTCGGTAATATTACGTACATAGTTCACTTGATAGCCTGACTGACGTAGCCAGCGCTGGATGACATCGAAACTGACTAGCATGCGCGCATGTCCTAAGTGACAGAAGTCATACACCGTCATGCCACATACGTACATGCGTACTGAACCGGGCTCGATAGGAGTGAAAACGTCTTTAGTGCGGGACAATGAGTTATAGATGCGCAACATGTGCTGTAATGTAATCGTCTTAAAATCTGGGGAGTGAAAAGCGCGTATCCATTCATTTAGACACGGTTATACACAGCGAAATTTGTGTACCAAGGCTAAAATGATGGTCGTCAAGTATAGCAAGCTGGTTACTGTTGCGGCACGAACCGTTAAAATTGCTGGCGTTTTATTTGTGTTAACGCCATAACAACGCCTACCAGCCAGATACACAACGCCTTGTAAAGCAAAGGTATGAAACCCGTGAACCTAAAAACCTTAAGTTGGTCTCGACGCTCACTATTGAGTCTATTCATTATAGGCGGACTCAACCTAAACGTTAATGCCCAAACGCTTAACCACTCAGACCCCATTTTTGAGCCCACCGCCACCCCCGAAGGTGGCTGGAAAGGCTTAGCCCGTGTCCTCGACGCTTTAACGCCTAGCGTAGATACCTCTATTCCACTCACCTCCAGCCAAGTGACTCTGCGTATTAGCTCGCTGCTAAATCAGGGGCATCCCGAATTGGCGCTTGAGGCCATAGAGAAGCGCCTGCAGCAACGTGAAGAGCGTGCTGAGATCGGAGTGGATGTACAGCTACTCTTTCTTCAAGGGCGAGCCCTGTCTGCTTTAGGTCGTCACAGCGAAGCCATTGAAAGCTATCGCCAACTCACCATTTTCTACCCTGAACTGCCCGAACCTTGGAATAATCTCGGCGCTGAATACATGCGCCAAGGCAAAGCCGAGATGGCACGGGAAGCGCTAGAAATGGCCTTAACTGCAGCACCAGACTTCACCACAGCAAAAGTAAATTTAGGCGAGGTGCAGTTAATGCTTGCCGAGCAGGCCTTTAAGGCAGCTGGCAACACAGGCTCTGAACGCGCACAACAAACGCAAGAAATTCTGCAACAATAAACCCTATTACATTTATTTAGGCATCCTATAATGCGAAGCTTTACGTTATCCAAGTACGCTAGCTTTTATAGCAAGCGCACCATTGGCTATATTGCCGCTTTGATTCTTGCAGCCTGTTTTATGGCTGCTCAGGCACAAGCGAACTCACCCACCACAACTCAAGGTACGACAATGAGCACCAATCCTCAGGTCAAACTACAGACCAACAAGGGCGATATTCTGATCGAACTCGACGCCGAGAAAGCGCCAGTAACCGCAGCTAACTTTATTCAGTATGTGCAAGACGGTTTTTACGACGGCACCATCTTTCATCGTGTTATCAATAACTTCATGATTCAAGGCGGTGGTTTTGAGGCAGGCATGAAGCAAAAAACAACCAATGCCCCTATCAAGAATGAAGCAGATAACGGTCTGAAAAACGACACTTATACCTTAGCCATGGCACGTACAGCCGACCCACAATCGGCTACAGCGCAGTTCTTCATTAACGTGAATAACAACGACTTTTTAAACTTTAGCTCACCCACACCAAACGGTTGGGGCTACGCCGTATTTGCTAAAGTCGTTGAAGGACAAGACGTTGTCGATGCCATTAAAGGCGTTAAAACCGGTAGCAAAGGCTTTCACCAAGACGTGCCCGTAGACGATGTGGTTATCGAAAAAGCAACCATTATTGAATAAGCTACGACTCCAAGGCACGCTTTGGATCGCTGCTGATGTACATTTGGGGCCTGATGGCCCCAAAACAGCTTCTGGCTTCTACCAATTCTTAGCCGATGCCACTACACATTGCGATGCCTTACTTTTATGCGGTGATATTTTCAACGCATGGATAGGCGACGACGAAGTGATGGCTCCAGCCCCTTGGCTGGCTGAAGCCTTACATGCATTACAAAAGTTTAGCCGTCAAAAACCGCTTTACCTCATGCGTGGTAATCGCGATTTTCTAATGGGCGACAAACTCGCCAAGCATCTCAATGCAACGCTGCTTGCCGATCAGGTAGTGCTCAGCACCAAGCATTTCACATTCCTACTGTCACACGGCGACGAGCTCTGTACCGATGACGTTGCTTATCAGCGCTTCAGGCGTATCGTTCGCAGCCCCATCACCCAGACGTTTTTCAATACACTTCCGTTTTCGTGGCGCAAAGCGGTGGCTCAACACTTTAGAACTCGCAGTAAAGCAGCGGGACAATACAAAAGTGCCTCTATTACGGATGTAAATTCGGAAGCCTGCGCTCAAGCTCTTATTCAGTACGGTGTGCACACATTGGTACATGGGCACACACATCGCCCGGCCTTGCACCAGAGCGGACCCAACCTAAATACAGACAGACGCATTGTGCTTCCAGACTGGGAGCTCGACCACAGCACTCAGCCCCGTGCGGGTTGGCTTAGCATTAATGAACAAAGTATGACCCTACACCGACTGCATCACGACGATACTCATTGCGATGTGCAGCGGCAAGAAGCGAACCCCTCAACAACGCCTACTACGACGGTCTAGCTAGTCTATGTCTTTGGGGATGATGGTACGTTGTATCGAGCCATCTAACGCTTCGTAGCCAAAATAGTTAATCACATCGTACAACTCAGCCCGTGTTTGCATTTGCGCCAAACTGTCAGCGGCCGAACCCGTTTGCTTTAACGTTGTGTAGAACTGTTGCATGGCTTTGGCGGCAATGCGCAAACCCGATACAGGCCAAATTGCCATGGCGTACCCCATTTGCTGAAACTCGCTCGCCGAGGTTTGAGGCGTACGCCCGAATTCAGTCATGTTTGCCAACAGCGGCACCGACAGCGCACGAGCAAAGGCTTCGAACTCATCTTTAGTGGTAAGCGCTTCTGGAAAAATAGCGTCGGCGCCCGCCTCTACGTACAGCTTGGCTCGGGCGATTGCAGCGTCTATCCCTTCGGAGCCCGCCGCATCAGTGCGCGCAATAATACGAAGATCACGGCGAGCACGAGAAGCGGCTGCAATTTTTTCAGCCATGTCTTCCGGCGTGACGAGCTGCTTTCCATTTAGGTGACCACACTTTTTGGGTAACACCTGATCTTCTAACTGCACGGCCGCTACGCCCACATCTTCCAATTCTCGCACGAGCCGCATGGTGTTTAAGGCTTCACCATAACCGGTATCACCGTCTACCACGATCGGTAAACGCGTGGTTCGCACGATAGAACGAGCTCGAGCAACAAGCTCGTCCATCGTAATTAACCCGACATCAGGAAGGCCTAATGAGGCAGTTAATGCCCCACCTGAAAGGTAGAGAACATCAAAACCCGCCTGCCGTGCGAGTAAGGCACTTAGCGGGTCGTACACACCGGCGATCATCATAAACGTTTGGTCTTGCCAGCGTTTCGCTAACTGCGCACCCAGCCCTACGGGAAGCGGTTGCTCTAACCACACCGATTGCTGACTGTTGCTCATGATGCCTCCGTTGGTTTATCTCGCGTATAACCACACTAACACAACCATCCCTAGCGCTATGCGGTACCAAGCAAAAGGACGATACGTGTGCTTAGAGACAAAGCGTAATACCGCCTTCACTAAAAACAACGCACTAAAAAAAGCGGTAACAAAGCCAACAACAATCGCCCAGGTTTGATCCGTGCTTAAGGCCCCGCCGTTACGATAAAGATCGTAAACCGTCGCCGCCATCATTGTCGGCATGGCGAGAAAGAATGAGAACTCAGTGGCTGTTTTTCGATGGATTCCAGCAAGCATGCCTCCGACAATGGTGGCACCTGAACGCGAGGTACCGGGCACCATGGCAATACATTGCGCAAAGCCCACCACTAGCGCCTGTTTCCATGTAATGGTCTCTAGCGTATAAGAGGTGGCTCGCTCGGAAGTAGCGGTAACCCCATCATCCAGCTTGGCCTCTGGGTGTTGCTTTGCATAGGCTGGCTTACGCTCAACCCACAGCATAATGAAACCACCGATTACCAGCGTAAAAACAAAGATCAACGGATTATGGAAGAGCGTTTTAATAAACTGGATCGCCATTGCGCCAATCACCGCAGCCGGTAAAAACGCAATAATCAAGTTTCTAGCAAACATTCGCTCTACATGATCCCCACTGATCGTACCTTTAATCAACTGCCACACCCGTGCCCTGAACAACCAAATCACGGCCAAAATAGAGCCAAACTGAATCACCACCTCGAAGACTTTATTGCTATCTGAGGGAAAGGAAATCCATTCAACCAACAAAAGTAAATGGGCGGTACTGGAGACAGGTATAAATTCAGTAAAGCCTTCAATAATGCCTAGTAGGGCCGCTTTCAGTAAGTACAGCGTGTAATCGGTCATGGTAGATACAGTAGATGTGACGAAGTCAAAAGAAATGGGCCTATAGCCCGATTAAAAGAGATGTACGATCAAAGCTGATCACCTAGCGTTTGCGACGGTGCTATTTGAACACGGAGCAGATTGAAACAACAATGCCAGCTAGCGGCAGAATAGTGAGCAAATCATTCAATCAGAAAGAACAAACCTACCCTAAGTGGCTAGGTCTGAAACAAACACACACGCAAAAAGCGCTGCTTTTTAGCAGCGCTTGATTCAAACTATTCTTGGAAATGTGCCAACATTTGTGTAAATATTTTCGGCGTGGCCGCAATGATTTGTCCGCTTTCGTACCAATCTTGCTCGCCTTCAAAGTCACTTACTAGACCGCCTGCTTCCAACACGAGTAAGGCGCCAGCCGCCATGTCCCACGGCTTAACACTCGTCGCCACATAGCCGTCCAGACGTCCACTTGCCACGTAGGCCAATCCCAATACGGTAGAACCCAAACGACGCACCGCAGCACAGTCCGTTAGCATAGCGGAGAAAGGAGATGTACTTGATAGCGCATTGCTGGTGTTACGCAGATGTGCACCAAGCAAGGCATCGTGATACTTGCGTGAACCAGAAACGCGAACCCGACGATCGTTTAAGAACGCACCACTCCCACGGCTCGCGTGAAAGATTTCATTATGATTGGGATCGTAGATGACCGCGTGGGTGGGCACCCC
Organism: Paenalcaligenes sp. DL 463; assembly: GCF_057475185.1. Lineage (NCBI taxonomy): Bacteria > Pseudomonadati > Pseudomonadota > Betaproteobacteria > Burkholderiales > Alcaligenaceae > Paenalcaligenes > Paenalcaligenes sp. DL 463. The sequence continues at coordinate 176,908 of NZ_JBYBKX010000002.1, forward strand.
TTTATGCAGCATCGCAATGGACACCGCATAATAAGGAAAACCGTGGATAAAGTTGGTGGTGCCATCAATAGGGTCGATCACCCAAACGTTTTCTGGCTCGCCTTCGCCCGACGCCTGAACAGGATCACGTTTCCCTGTTTCCTCGCCTAAAAAGCCATGGTCTGGATAGGCTGTGCTAAGGGCTTCGATGATGGATTCTTCTACAGCTGCATCGACATCCGTGACATAATCACTAGGGCCTTTACGGCCGATTTGTAAACGGTCAATGTCTACACTGGCACGATTAATAATATTGCCTGCTCGGCGGGCCGCTTTAATAGCGGTGTTTAGCATCGGGTGCATAAGTATCCGTATTTCTTAAGAGTTCGTTGCCTAATTTGCTCTCATGCTTTTTTCTAAAAGTACGCGGCACAATAAGGCACAGATCACAACACAACAGTTATTTTAAATGACTCAAACAACGGCAGATACACTAAACACAGTTTTCAATCAGGTTCGCTTCGTAATGGTCAGGCCCAGCCACCCCGGAAATGTAGGAGCGGCTGCGCGGGCAATAAAAACGATGGGGTTTAAAGAACTATGTTTAGTAGCACCAAAATTCGATAACATGCTCGAACATGCTGAAGCCATCGCTTTAGCCAGCGGCGCTACCGATATTTTAAGTCAGACGCGTATCGTACCAAGTTTAGAGCAAGCGTTGGCACCTGTCTCGCTGTCTTTCGCATTAACTGCTCGTCCTCGCTACCTTGGCCCACCTGCGCTTGATATACGACAAAGCGCGAAACTGGCGGCCGAACACGTAGAAAACAGCTCAGCACAGGTAGCTATCGTACTGGGAACCGAACGCACGGGCCTTAATAATAGCGATTTAGAGCTCTGCCAAAATATTTGTCATATTCCTGCCAATCCAGAATACAGTTCGCTTAATGTGGCACAAGCCCTACAATTAGCAGCATGGGAGCTGCGTTATGCCTTACTAAGCAAGCTTGAAAGCACAACGTTGCCCAGCACGAACGGCAAAGTCGACCCCGGCTCACTCGCGGCCAATACCGCTTTAGTGGCCGATTTTTTAACCCACTTAGAACAAGCCTTAATAGCGGTGGATTTTTTAGATCCGGCACACCCTAAAAAGCTACTACCTCGTATGCGTCAACTGTTCAGTCGTAACCGTTTAAGTGTGGATGAAGTCGCTATGCTACGAGGTCTTTGCACCGCAATGATAAAAACCGCTAACAAGGTCTCTACACCCAAACACCCATAATTTTCCCTGCTTGACCCCGATTTATTAATTATGCTTAAACAACTGCGCGAAGACATCGCTTGTATCCTTAAACGTGACCCTGCCGCACGTAGCAGATGGGAGATTCTGACCTGTTATCCCGGTCTACACGCCATTTTGGCTCACCGTCTCGCTCACAAACTATGGGTAAACAAGTGGTTCTGGCTCGCCCGCTTTCTTTCGTATCTATCTCGGATTTTTACGGGTATCGAGATCCACCCAGGCGCTGTGATCGGCAATCGTGTATTTTTTGATCATGGCTTTGGTATTGTGGTGGGAGAAACTGCGGTTATTGGCGACGACTGTACGATCTATCAGGGCGTAACCCTTGGCGGCACAAGTTTGTACAAAGGACAGAAGCGCCACCCTACCCTTGAACAAGGTGTGGTTGTGGGTGCTGGCGCGCAAATACTGGGCGGCTTTACCGTCGGCGCTCACGCCAAAGTCGGCTCCAACGCTGTCGTTGTAAAACCCGTACCTGCAGGGGCCACAGCTGTTGGCAACCCAGCTCGCGTCATAACAAAAGACAAGTCTCAGCAAAAGCACAGTGACGACGCCCTTACCGCATCACCCGAGCAAGCCGCCGCCCCCGTTAAGCCTACTAGCGATCAAACTACGCTTCCGTGCCAAGCCGAGTGGACAGGCCAACCTTTACAAGAACTGCTTGAGCGCAGCCGCAAAGAAAGCGCTAGCTCAAAAAGCGAGGCCACATCACCTGCAAGCGACAGCACCCGCAGCTCTGACGACTTTGCTGCCTATGCGGTTGACAACACAAATAATGACCCGTTGCTACAGGTCATTAACGAACTGGTCAACCATGTGGCTAAGCAGGACGCTCGCATTAGCCAACTGTGCCACGCCTTAGAAGACCTTGGTCAACGTGTAGAAAATGGCGCTACACCGCTGGATACTGAACGCCTAAACAAACTAATTGAGTAAACTCAAGGCTAAGACTCGGTAGCGCACGCTTCTGCTTTTTTACGCTAGCACTACCCCCCTTAGCTCGGGTTTACCAGCAGCAGGCGTCCGTGCAGTGGACATGAAGGCCTGCTATGCAGTATTTTAAGCACTGCATCGACTTTCTATGGCGTAGTATATGGCGACCAAAACCGCATCCGATAGTTCAGCAGGCCCACGCACCTTACGGCGTGGATTGCTCTTGCTTCAAACCTTACAAAATCACGATGATAAAGGCTTAAGTGTTACCGAACTGTCTCGGTTGACGGGCCTGCAACGTCCTACGATCTACCGTCTACTTGCCGCCTTAACTGAAAGCGAATTTGTGCATGCGGTAGGACGCACACGTCGATACGCCTCGACGAAATCCTACCTCCCCACCTCTGACGAGACCAACAACCCCATTGTTGAGCGAGCAAAGCCCTTGATGCGAGAGTTAGCGGATCAGGTGGGAGACGCTGTATTTCTTGTGGTTCGTGATGGCAATAACTCGGTTACCTTATGGCGAGAAATTGGCTCTTACCCAGTACAAATCTTAGCGACCTACGTTAACAAAGCACAACCTTTAGGTGTGGGCTCGGCAGGTATGGCCATACTGGCCAAACTTGACGACGCAAGCGTTGATGCCATTATCGAAGCAAACGTAGAGCAACTTGAACTGTATGGTGGGATGACCCAACGCGAAATGCGCCAGCTTATTGCTAACACCCGTACGCGGGGGTATTCGGTGGTGGGCAATTACGCCGTACGAGGCGCTTTAGGGGTAGGGGCTGCGCTTTGCGACGCACAAGGCACCCCCATCCTTGGCTTAAGCGTTACAGCCATTACTGAACGCATGCCATCACGCCGCCAGAAGGAAATTGCCCAGATGCTGGAGAGCACCTTGGCAACCCTTGCAAAGCAACTTTAATTACGCCGCCTCGCTATTATTCTCGACGGTGTTAATTTCGCGTACAGGTACCGGTAAGCGTAAGCCGGCATCCGCCAAGGCAATCGGTGCTTGACGCAATAAGGCAAAGCGCAACGTCCAGTAATCGCTAGTTTTGGCCCAGACGCGAATATTAATAATGATCGTGCTGTCGCGGTATTCGGTGACAGCCACTAACGGCGCTGGGTCTGAAAGGCTTAATTCGTTTGAACTAACCAGTGTTTCTAAAATCGAAATGGCTTTATCCAGATCGTCACCATAGCGAATACTGACTCCCACGTCTAAACGACGGGTTTCGTTTCGACTGTAGTTAATGATGGCATTACCCCAAATGGCACTATTGGGCAGCGTGAACTGAATGCCGTCGACTTGAACAAAGCGAGTTAGAAACAAACCAATTTCATCCACCGTACCATCACCCTTATCAACGATGGAAACGAACTCACCGGCACGTATAGGGCGTAACGCTAATAACATAATGCCCGCCGCAATATTTTGCAGTGTTCCTTGTAGCGCTAAACCAATGGCTAAACCTGCCGCACCTAATACCGCAACAATACTTGCCGTTTGCACCCCAAAGCGAGCTAACACGGCAATACATACAAAAACACGTATTGTCCAAACGGTTACGCTATGAACCATCGGCACAATGGTTCTATCGATACGTGTCGAGCGTTGCGCCACCTTCTTGACGGCGTTACCAATGATCGACGAGATCCACCAACCTGCAATTAAAATCACCGCAGCAATTAGAAGGTTAATGAGGAAAACCTCAACCCACGAACCGCCTAGATGAGCGGAAATAACATTACCCATAAATTCACTCCAGCTAAATAGTCTTCAGGCGAGCCATCATACTTATTTTCGTGTGCTCAGTCAGCTACGACTTTGCGCCATACGCTTGCTAACCACGGCTGCTCTGACCGAGCTAAGCCTTCAGGACGATAATAATGACGTAGTAAGGTGAAGCCTGCATGACACAGGTAGCGTTGCCACGACTCCCAGCTGTGCATGACAACGTATCGCTCGCCGCTCCACCCTTCTTGATCCTCGCCCCACGGGTTAGAAACAAACAACACGCCGTCTGGCCGAAGGGCGTTGTGCAATCGTTTTAAAGTGCTATCTAGATGTGAACGCGGAACATGAAAAAGTGAGGCATTAGCATAAATACCATCGAAGCGCTCCTCCCCTAACGACAAATCCAGCATATCTTGGTGCCAAAACTCAGCGTCGATCACCGTGGCTGCCATCGTTAAAAACTCGGCACAACCATCTAAACCCACAACTCGATGGCCCATCTCGGAAAAAGCCAATACATCACGCCCCGGCCCACAACCCAAATCAAGTAAATCGTATTGGTCTTTAGGAGGCAACGCACTGAGTAACGCATTACGATTTTGCTCTACGTCGTGACCCCAGGTTCCTTGCTTAAATTGCTCGGCTCGTTGGGCATAATGTTGAATCGTGCGCTGCGTTGTGTCACTGTGGTTCATGCGTTTTTAGCCCCATGAGTTTCTGGTCTAGCCTATAGTATGAAATATTGTGACTCAGTATAGGATACTAAAGCATGAAACAAAACCACGTGTACTCCGTTCTTGACCTTGCTCCAATTGTTCAAGGAGGCACCGCGGCTCAATCCTTTGCCAACACCGTTGAATTAGCACAACTGGCCGAGCGTCGAGGTTATAAGCGCTACTGGATGGCTGAACATCATGGCATGGCGGGTATTGCTAGCGCCGCCACATCGGTACTCATTGGCCACGTTGCCGCCCACACCCAGCATATTCGAGTAGGCGCCGGCGGTGTCATGCTACCCAATCACTCCCCTCTGGTCATCGCTGAACAGTTTGGTACCTTAGAATCACTTTTCCCCGGTCGTATCGATCTAGGGTTAGGTCGTGCCCCGGGCTCTGACCAACTTACGGCGAGAGCGCTTCGCCGCGATCTGCAGACCGATCCCAACCAGTTTCCTCAAGATGTGCTTGAGCTAATGGACTATATGTCGGACGAGCCAGAACAGCCTGTGCTTGCCGTGCCCGGTAAAGGTTTAGCCGTACCCATTTGGATCTTGGGCTCAAGTCTATTTGGCGCTCAACTTGCCGCTGCACTCGGTCTACCCTACGCCTTTGCATCGCATTTCGCTCCAGTGCAGTTGATGCAAGCCATCAGCTTTTATCGAAGCAACTTTAAGCCGTCTAAACACTTAAGTCAGCCTTATGTCATGCTTGGTTTTAACGTGTTCGCTGCCGACACCACCGAGCAAGCGCACTATTTAGCAAGTTCGTGGCAGCAATCGTTTGTTAGCCTACGTACAGGCCAACCGATACAGTTACCGCCCCCTGTGGACAATTACTTAGAGCAAGTCGGGCCCGCCGCACAGTCACTCGTGGATCATGTGCTGTCCTGTTCCGCCATTGGCGATGTCAACGTTGTCGCTGCCCAGATCAAGGCCTTCATCGACAAAACTGGAGCTGATGAATTGATGCTGACATCAAACACCTATGATCACGAGGCGCGAAAACGCTCTTATGAACTCACCGCCGACGCTTACGAGATCCTAAACGCCTAACTCTCCTCTACAACGGCACGCACCATGAACTGGCATTACCCCTACCCCTCTCAACGGCCTGCGGTATTTGGCAAGAACATTGTCAGCACCTCTCAGCCTTTAGCTGCTCAAGCGGGCTTAAGCATGCTTTACAAAGGTGGCAATGCTGTAGATGCTGCTCTGGCAGCAGCCGTTTGCCTAACCGTTGTAGAGCCAACGGGCTGTGGTATTGGTAGTGATGCCTTTGCGTTAATTTGGGATGGTCGTTCACTAACGGGCTTAAACGCCTCAGGAAGAGCACCCGAAGCTTGGACGCCCGACTACTTTGCCGGCCGCACCAGCATCCCAGAAACGGGCTGGGACTCGGTGACGGTACCCGGCGCTGTTTCAAGCTGGGTATCACTGTCAGAGCGTTACGGAACGCTTCCCTTACAGACGGTTATGCAGCCCGCAATCGACTACGCACGTCATGGTTTCCCCGTTTCGCCTACCATCGCTTCGTTATGGCAACTGGGCGCTGAAAAGCTGGGCGCTCAACCGGGGTTCGCGGCGTGTTTTCTTCCTGAGGGCAAGGCTCCTCGGGCAGGCGACATGGTCAGTAACGCCGCACAAGCAGAAACACTACAATTAATCGCCGCTACCCATGGCGAAGCCTTTTACCGAGGATCCCTAGCAAACAAAATAGCGGCCCATGCACAGCAGTGTGGCGCCGCACTGACCGCTGATGATTTAGCTTCACACCAAAACGAATGGTGTGCCCCCATTAGCACGGCCTTTGGTGCCTATCGTCTTCATGAAATCCCACCGAACGGTCAAGGCATAGCAGCGCTTATGGCAGTGGGCATGGTCGATATATTAGGGCTTGATGGTCTTGGTGTTGATGATGCCCAAACCACGCATCTTTGTATTGAAGCCATGAAGTTAGCCTTTGCGGATCTTTATGCCCACAATGCCGATCTGGCCGCTATGCGGATTAAGCCGTCCGATTTACTCAGCCCGAGCTACCTTCAAAAGCGCGCCTCGTTAATCGACCCGAATAAAGCCAAGGCGCCACATTTCGGCAGCCCCAAACCGGGTGGCACCGTTTACGTGTCCGCTGCCGACTCAAGCGGCATGATGGTTTCGTTTATTCAGTCTAACTACATGGGCTTTGGCTCAGGTATCGTCGTTCCAGACACCGGAATCAGTCTACAAAACAGAGGGCATGGATTTAACTTGGACCCCAGTCATCCGAATGTTGTCGCACCGGGAAAGCGCCCATCTCACACGATCTTACCTGCCTTCGTTACGCATCAAAATGGAGAGCCTTATATGAGTTTTGGCGTCATGGGGGGCCCCATGCAATCGCAAGGCCATTTGCAAATGTGTGTACGTGTTCTGCACTTTAAGCAAAACCCTCAAGCGGCCTCTGACGCCCCACGCTGGCGTGTCACCCGTGGCTTAAATGTGTCGCTGGAATCTGGCTTCTCGCTCGAAACGGCCGACGCCTTAAAAGCGAAAGGCCACCACATTACGATAGAACAAGGAAAAGGGGTATTTGCGTTTGGCGGAGCACAACTGATTACACGTGAAAACGACTGTTATGTAGCCGGCTCGGATCATCGCAAAGATGGTTTAGCCTGTGCGTTTTAATCAAAAAACCTAGCCGATTAGGTTTACATCGGCTAGGTTGCTACTACCTTAAAAAAACAAACTACGGCGTTGCTATTGGAGCATCTTTTGCGTTTTTAGCTAGGAAGTCCAACACCAGAACCCGCTCATCGTCTGTTAAGCCAGCACGTGGGAACATACTATCGGTGATACCGCGCCATTGCCCGAAGGTGAAATCACCCGGCTCACGAGCCACGTGGCACAAGGTACAACGCCCGTAGAACAGCTTTTCGCCCGGTGTCATATCGGCAAGGGTTGCCCCTTTTAGCTCGGTTGCACGGGCTGTTAAGCTTAGTGCTGCAATATCCAAGCCCAAGCCTTCAGACACCTCAATCACCGGCGGCTCAAAGGCTAAGTTATCGGACTCGGCATCTGTACATTTACGCAAACTGGCGATACACGTATTCGCACTGGTGGCCTGACTTAAGCCACTTGCCGCAACGCTGGTGGTAATGACATTAATAGAGCCGCTATTACAACGACCTTTAGAGTCAAACTGCAACCAGCCACCTTCTTCTAAGCTGGCCACCCCTTTCATGATTTGGTCTGTTACACGAGCCCCAGCGATCACTGTTCCTCGGTCGTTATAAAGCTCAACCAAATCGCCATCTTTGATACCATTTGCTTCGGCATCTTCTACGCTAATCAACACATGCTGACGGCCTTGCACATGCTGCTCATGGCGTAATTCGGTATTTGCCATCTGCGAGTGCAAACGGTTGTAAGGGTGTGGGCTAACCACGTGAACCTGCCCTTCCTTCGCATTACCTAAATACTCGATGGGTTCCAAGAACTTGGGAATGGGTGGGCAATCGGGAATGTCATAACCCGCAATCGTTTCACAATACAGCTCGATTTTCCCAGACGCCGTATGTAGCGGGTTTTTCTCTGGATCTTCATAAAAATCGCCGTGACGAACCCAACGATTCATCTCTTCAGGCACGTCTAACTTAACATGACCCTTTTCCCAGAACTCTTCAAAAGGAATATGGCCATCAGAATGCTCATACGCATTACGCAAGATTTGTTGAACGGTTAAGCCTTCGGTAAAGCCATAACCTACTCCCATCAAATCCCCTAAACGCTTGAAGATTTCGAAGTCATCCAGACTTTCGCCATAAGGCTCGATCACTTTACGCATGGCGTAAATCTTGTCGTTACTGTAGGTGCCACCGGTACTCATGTCATCACGCTCAAGAGCCGACGTTGCAGGCAACACAATATCAGCAAAGCGTGACGATGCACACCACCAAGGATCTTGGCAAATATAGGTATCAACTTGCTGATTAAGCGCACGAATCAGTTCGTTCGTGTCTTGTTGATGCGACATCACATTATTACCCGCCGCATACACCAGCTTAACGTTCGGATAAACGTCTTCGGTGCCGTCTCGCGTGTATGTTTTGCCTGGGTTCAAAAGCATTTCGTTAATGCGTGAAGCAGGACAACGTGTGGTTAATGGGTTACGACCTTGCGGCAAACCAATTGGCATCACTTTGGTCGACTGTGGCATCCCGCCACCACCGTAGTGCCAGCTTACTCCGATTCCCTCACCGGGTTTACCGATCTTACCTAGCATCGCTGCCAGATTAATGGCTGCCCAGTGCGGCATCTCGCCATGGTGTGCGCGCTGCAATGACCAAGCCAACGCAAACTGCGTGCGCTTGCTCGCAAACAAATCCGCCATTTCCACGATTTTTTCTGCGGAAATGCCCGTAATCTTGGCTGCCCACTCGGGTGTTTTAGGTGGGGTTCCATCAGCATCCTCACCTAATAGATAAGGTAGAAACTTGTCGAAACCGACGGTGTATTTGTCTAAGTATGCTTGATCGTGCTGTCCGGTCGTGTAGACGTGGTAGGCCAAGGCCAAAAACAAGGCCGTATCGGTGTTGGGAACAATCTTTACCCACTCGGCTTCCATCTCGACATCGGTAGGCGTGTATTGCGGATTGATTGAGATGAACTTAACACCACGTTCTTTAATTTTTTTCCAGCGTGGGAACATCTGATGGTCAGCGACCGTAAACTCAACCCTGTTGTTCTTCCAGGGGTCACAACCCACCATCACCATCACTTCGGTTTTATCCGCGATCACTTCCCACGATGTTTGAGGGGAATACACCTCCATGTCACCAATAATGTGAGGTAGGCTGATCTGCGAAGCCCCTGCGGAATAATCGCCTGTGGTGACTGAGTGGCCACCAATCAGATTAAATAAACGTCCCTGCAAAACCTGCGGACGCAGCAAGCCTGCGTGCGACCATCCACCGTATGAAGCACTAAACAAGGCCTCGTTACCGTGCTTTTCAGCGGTACTTAAGATGGCATCCGCGGTAATGGCTAACGCCTCATCCCACGTCACGCGTACAAAAGGCTCTTTTCCACGCAAATGCGGTTTTGTATCGCCCGTTTTTCGTCCTTCTAAATAAGACTTACGAATCATGGGGTACTTAACGCGCGTTTTATCATAAACGCGGCCTAATAACCCTTCGGTCAACATTTTGTTAGGCATAGCGTCAAGCTCGTTAATGGGCTGTACACCAATCAACACACCGTCTTTCACCACAGCATTAAATGGCCCCCAATGACTAGCGCTAGGAATAGTGACGGTATCGGCCGCAAAAACATGGTTTGGTGCAAACCAGGTTAATCCGTTAGCGGCGACAGCCGTCGCAACCGTCGACTTTAAAAACCTTCTCCTCGTGAACCCCATGAAAGCTTTCCTTTAAAAACGGCTTATGGATACATAAACACAGTGGGTAACTCGCTATTTGACGCGTGTGAGGCGTCTCTATTCTTAGATCGGTACGAGCACACCGTCCGGCAGCTTAATAAATAGCCGTCTAGACTATAACTCGACCGATCTCGCTTTACTTTGCGCTACATCAATGATTGATGACTTTGCTTATCAGCGCGGCGAAATGACGCCATTTGTACTACCAAGCATTGAGCGTACAATATCTGCTCACGATTCACCCTCTGTTTGCTCTCTCTCGCAAATAGCTATCATTGAGTTTCATGCGCACACCCGATTACTCCCAGCACACCCCCATGATGCGGCAATACCTTGGCCTGAAAGATCAAGCTGGCTCGCATTTACTGTTTTATCGCATGGGGGATTTCTACGAATTGTTTTACGGCGATGCCGAGCGTGGTGCGCGGCTACTGAACCTCACCTTGGCTAAACGAGGAACCTCGAATGGCGAACCGGTGCCGATGGCGGGCGTCCCCCATCACGCCATGGAAGGCTATTTAGCGCGATTGGTCGCCTTGGGCGAGTCCGTTGCTATTTGTGAGCAAGTGGGCGACCCTGCCACCAGTAAAGGCCCAGTAGAACGACAAATCGTACGTATTGTCACGCCAGGAACGTTAACCGACGACGCGTTGCTTCCCAGCAAGTCTGACCGCATTATCGCTGCGTTATATCGTGCTCGTAAGAACCGTCAAAATCGGGTTGGCATCGCGTGGATGAACCTAGCCAGCGGCGAATTTAAGGTCAATGAATGTACGCCAGAGCTCATCGACACCGAGCTCAGTCGCTTAGCACCCGCCGAGCTTGTCATGGCCGAATCGGCTTCGGGCAACCAGGGGTACGCGGATCGAGTCAGTCGCGTGCCAGATTGGCACTTCGAAAGCAGTGGCGCCCATCAAACTTTGCTGGACCATTTTCAAACCGATTCACTCGCAGGCTTCGGTCTGGACGACTATCCCATTGCGACATGTGCCGCTGGTGCGCTATTACGTTACGTCAGCCATACACAATATCAAGCGTTACCCCACCTTCAAACCATCGGTATCGAACACAGCGGTGAATTTGTGGTTCTGGATGGTGTTACCCGTAAAAACTTGGAGCTTACCGAAACCATTAGCGGCGACGATAAGCCAACGCTGTTTTCTACCATTGATCATTGCAAGACCCCAATGGGTTCTCGCTTATTACGCCGATGGTTACACCACCCTTTACGTAACAATGAGCCTGTTCTTGCACGACAACGTACCGTTAGCGCCTTGCTGGCGGGCGGGCAGGCCTCGTTACAGGGCGAATCCGCTTTACATCATCTGCGCAAAGCCCTAAGTCATTACCCCGATTTAGAACGTATCGCCACGCGTATCGCCCTGACTTCTGTCAGACCGCGCGAGCTTGCCAGCCTTAGAGACGCCTTAGCGCAGCTTCCCCAGCTGAGCCTACACATCGAACAGCAATTCGATCGCACAACAGAAATTAACGCATTACTCTCTCGCATCAACGTCGATCCAGAGCTTGCGCAACACTTGATTCGAGCTATCGCGCCCGAACCCGCCCTGTTAATACGCGACGGAGGGGTCATAGCTGACGGCTACGATACTGAGCTTGATGAGTTGCGCGGTTTAGCCAACGACAGCGGTGAGTTTCTTATTCGCATGGAAAGCCGAGAGCGAGAGCGCACCGGCCTATCCAATCTACGCGTCGAGTTCAATCGCGTTCATGGTTTCTTTATCGAAGTAAGTCGCGCACAAGCCGATAAAGTCCCGGATGACTACCGACGTCGCCAAACGCTTAAAAATGTTGAACGATACATCACACCCGAGCTGAAAGAATGGGAAGATAAAATACTGTCAGCTAAAGAACGTAGCCTAGCGCGTGAAAAATATCTTTTTGAAGCGCTGCTCGACGATCTTCGTGCGTTTGCCCCCGCCCTCTCAAACTGCGCTAGCGCCTTAGCGGAAATCGATGCACTAGGCTCAATGGCACAACATGCTTTACAGAATAACTGGGTGGCGCCCACATTGCATAATCAAGCTGGACTATGGATTGAATCAGGCCGTCACCCGGTGGTTGAGCATAGCATTGAACACTTCACGCCTAATCACTGCGAACTTCATCACGATCGCCGGATGCTATTGATTACCGGCCCAAATATGGGTGGTAAATCAACCTATATGCGTCAAAATGCCCTCATTGCCTTGCTAGCACGTACCGGTAGCCATGTGCCAGCAACGCAAGCTAGCGTAGGACCGATTGATCGTATTTTTACCCGCATCGGAGCCGCTGATGATCTAGCAGGAGGCCGCTCTACCTTTATGATGGAGATGACCGAAGCCGCTGCCATTTTGTCAGCCGCTACTTCACAAAGCCTTGTGCTGATGGACGAAGTGGGTCGAGGCACATCCACGTACGATGGCTTAGCTCTCGCCTGGGCGATTGCTCAACGACTGCTGCAACACAATCAAGCGCTGAGTTTATTTGCCACGCACTACTTTGAGATTACGCGCCTGCCTGAATTGGAACAAGCCGCCGCTAACGTGCACCTTAGCGCGACGGAATCTTCGGGGGGAATCGTGTTTTTACACGAAGTGCAAGAGGGCCCAGCCAGTCGAAGCTATGGGATTCAAGTCGCCCAACGCGCAGGCATTCCCGCTGCTGTGATACGGCAAGCCAGCCGCGAACTGAGCCGATTGGAAGCACAGCACCAGAATCAGAGTAACCAATTGGATCTTTTTGCACCGGTCACAGAAGAGCCTGAAGCTGACCTTAGCTCTGAGGCCAATTTAGCCCTACAACAGGCCCTTAACGATGTGGATGTGGATAACTTAAGTGCCCGAGAGGCGTTGGACTTACTGTACGAATGGAAGCAGCAGTTTAGCCATTAAATGGCATTTTGTTTATCAACAATATGAATGTTTTTGTCTAGCTATAGTGAAAACAGGGATGGCAAGACCACATCAGTGCACCCATGTGTTGCTCGGAAAACAAAAAAGCGCTCCACCCTGAAATAAGGTGGAGCGCTTCGTGATCACAACAAAAGGGGTTTAATTACCCATGTGATTACGCAATACCGTCAAAATACGTTTTGCTGTGCCCGTATCTTGAACTTGGGCATTCTCGTCCAGCACCTGAACCGTAGACACGTTACCGACCGTGTTCACACGTATACGATACCGAACAGCTTCGGCTGTATTACGTGCGCCGAACAGGCGGCCGATGAGGTTTTGCTGTTCGATTTTTTCTCCGCTATCGGAGTCTAAATATCGAACATAATAATCACCTGTAGAACGGTCACGATCTTCTACCGAGAAGCCCGCTGCATCAATGGCCACCCCTACACGACGCCACGCACGATCAAAGGGCTCGTTAAGGGTTAAGGCAGCACTACCATCTTCTTGAGTAATGGTTTGAACTTGTCGCTCTTGTGTACTTTGCTCGGCCTCTGTGACCTGTGCTTGCGCCGTACCCACGTCCGTACCTAAAAAGACCATCAAGCGTGCCAGCATGGCGGCATTCAAGTTCGGATCTTCGTCACCGTAAACCCATTTAAACGCTGCACCATCCGTGGTGGGCGTCTCTTCCATGTGTTGATGACTAATATAGACTTCAGTGCGGCCTTCAATTCTTTCTAGGCGGGTGGTGAAGCGTTCGCGCTCGCCACTATCAAACACCTGATCAATAATGGAACCCAAGGCCGAACGTATCCAGCTTTCAGGAATCTTTGCTCGGTTCTCGGCCCAGTCTGTTTGCACTACGCCTGCTGCTCGGTCTTGGGAGCGAATCGTAAACCCTTGCTCTCCCCAGAAGTCGACCACAGCGGGATACACCTCTTCGGCAGGCCGATCAACCACAAGCCAACGCAACTGGCCATCGCGCTTCACTTCGATCCCTTCTTGCGAAGGCAGCACCTTGGTTTCGCGGGATACACCCTGCTGGGCCTGCTGAGCCTGTGCATAATCTGTGTAGGACGCAACCCCTTCGGGGGCGCGATAATGCACGTCTTGGTTAGCCTGTGTTAAATCGGGCGGAATACTAAGCGGGTCACCACGAACCGTGCTCTTGTAATTAACGCTTTCTTCACCACCCGTGATCTTGTTAATGGTTGAGCAGCCTGCCATCAGGCTGACACCCACGCCTAGCGCCAACAAGGCACCTATTTTATTTATACGCGTAATTCTCATGAAATCAGACCTGCATCCCTTAGTAGTTGACGCAACATATCGTGATACTGCTGGCTTAATGGCGTCATGGGTAAACGATAACCTACTTGTATTAGCCCCATCTCGGCCAGAGCCCATTTTACTGGGATTGGATTGGCTTCGATAAATAATTTGTCATTGAGATCTGCGAGCACGCCGTTAATGCGACGTACAGTCGGCAAATCACCGGCCAATGCTGCAGCACATAACTCGTGCATCAGACGAGGCGCCACATTCGCTGTTACCGAAATATTGCCATGTCCACCCAACAATATTAAAGCAGCCGCTGTCGCATCATCGCCGCTAAGCACAATGAAGTTATCGGGCTTATCTCTTAGTAACTTGCCTAAACGAGCTATATCACCCGTTGCTTCTTTAACACCGATAATACCCGGCACTTGTGCTAAACGCAGCGTCGTTTCGACGCTCATGTCGGCAACGGTACGTCCGGGTACGTTATACAGCAAGGTTGGTAGATCAACCGCTTCAACAATGGTTTTAAAGTGTTGATAAAGCCCCTCTTGCGTTGGCTTATTGTAATAAGGCACGACAGATAAGCCGGCATCCGCACCGACCTGCTGAGCGTGCTTGGCCAACTCGATGGCCTCGGTGGTCGAGTTTCCACCGACCCCCGCAATAATCGGAATTCGACCGGCGGCATGGCTCACAGCAATATTAATGAGCTCGGCATGCTCGTCCATATCGACGGTGGGCGACTCTCCAGAAGTACCGACCACCACGATGGCATCTGTGCCTTCAGCGATATGCCAATCGATTAACTTTCGGTAGGCGTCGAAATCCAGTTGCCCATCCGGAAACATGGGGGTAACAAGGGCAACCATACTTCCCTGTAATATAGGAGTGGCGGAGTCTGAACTTGCCATCATCGAGAGTGTCTCCAAGAAAAGACGCGGCATAAGCCAAAATGAACAAATGAGAAGTTTAACGGATTCAACCCAAAATCATAAGAACCAGCTGATGACTTTTTCACCAAAAAGCAGAAAGGGTGACAAAAACATCCATAAGGAGCCCGTTACCAATAATAAAATCAGTATTACCATGCCGTAAGGCTCAATGCGCGAATACGGATACGCTAATGAGGCAGGCAATAAACTAAACACAATACGTCCGCCATCTAAGGGCGGCAATGGCAGCAAGTTTAACGCCATCAAGACCAAGTTGATATTGATGCCTGCAATGGCCATACGAACGACGAAGTCAGACGCTATGGCGTCGGTGCCACCCATGAAGCGCAAACTGATGGTCCAAAGAATCGCCATGAATAAATTCGCGGCAGGTCCGGCAATTGCCACCCACAACATATCCCGCTTAGGGTTGCGCAACTTTGACCAATTTACCGGCACTGGTTTCGCCCAACCAAATAATATACCTGCGCCACCCAGCATTTTGCTACTAAATAGCAAAAATAAAGGTAACGCTATGGTACCGATTGGATCGATATGAGGGATGGGGTTGAGCGTAATTCGCCCCGCTTGCTCTGCGGTGTTGTCACCCAGCATTCGTGCGACATAACCGTGTGCCGCTTCATGTAAGGTAATGGCAAACAGTACCGGTATGGCATAGACCGTAATGGTCTGTATTAAAGAGTCCATGTAAATCCAAAAAAAGGGCAAATGCGTTTCGCGCCAAAAGCACGATGAACACTGCCCTTATTCACGCGCCAAGCCAACGACAAGAGCTTGAGTTTACTCTAGGCCAAGCGTGCTAGGGTCACCTGAACCACGACGGACGACAACAGGCGCTTCAGCCGTTAAATCAATAACCGTCGTGGGTTGCATCGCGCAAGGCCCACCATCGATGAGGCCCTCTAACTGATTTTTATAACGCATTTCAATGTCATCCACATCGTTAAGGGCTTCGGTTTCTCCCTCGGGAATAAAGGTTGTGGATAACAACGGCGAACCAACTTGCTCGATAAGCTCTCTTACCACGCGGTTATCCGGTACGCGTATGCCGATGGTTTTACGAGACGGATGCGATACGCGACGCGGTACTTCCTTAGTGGCTTCAAGAATAAAAGTCCATGGCCCTGGCGTAGCAAGTTTTAATAGTCGATATTGCGCATTACCGACTTTCGCAAAGGTACTGATTTCAGCCAGATCGCGACACAACAATGTCAAATTATGCCTATCGTCTAAGCCTCGAATTCGCCGCAAGGCGTCAGCAGCCGATTTGTCGTCTAAACGAGCAACCACAGCATAACTGGAGTCAGTAGGCACCGCTACCAAACCGCCTTTGGCGAGTATATCGGCAGCTTGCGCCAAAATTCGTGCTTGAGGATTATCTGGATGAACCACAAAAACTTGTACCATATGCTGTTCCTTTAAAGAGTAAAAACAATATAGTTCAAAGTGCCCTCTCTGTGCAGAACACCTAACAACAATACTCTTAAATTAAAGCTCGCCCTAGGGGCTGGTTTTTTATTTTATTGATGCTATAATCTTTTTCTTTGCAGGACATTGTGGTGACCGTAGCTCAGTTGGTAGAGTCCCGGATTGTGATTCCGGTTGTCGCGG
Organism: Paenalcaligenes sp. DL 463; assembly: GCF_057475185.1. NCBI lineage: Bacteria > Pseudomonadati > Pseudomonadota > Betaproteobacteria > Burkholderiales > Alcaligenaceae > Paenalcaligenes > Paenalcaligenes sp. DL 463. The sequence continues at coordinate 193,752 of NZ_JBYBKX010000002.1, forward strand.
GTTCGAGCCCCGTCGGTCACCCCATTTACGTTACGTAATCCTTTAGCAAAATCAAAACAGACCTACTTAGGTCTTTTTTTTCGCCTAACGTTTCGTATCCACACCTTCCCAGCCGCAATCGCTGGCGTTGCCATTAACGAAACGTATTTTAGGCATGGTACTTGCTGCTCCTCATATCTCTACCCATTTTTAGGGACTCTTTAGGAGATATCGATGCAAAACCCTCAATCAAACCTTGGCTCCGAGCCATCCGAGCCCATCAACTCAGCAAACGAGACAAAGGATCAGAATCTCATCCTTCCTACATCGGCCTCTACCTCCCAATCCAGTCAGGCAAAAAAGGAACTACACGAAGCAATGGACGCCAGTCGCTATGCGGCAGACCGATGGCAACGCGCTTTATGCACCGGTAGCAAAGAAGTTTGCGACAGTACCTCCACACTGATTTCAGATAAACCGTGGCACGCCACTTGCTTAGCGATGACTGCAGCCTTTCTTACCGGCTGGTGCCTAGGTAAACACATCAACCGCTGACCACATAAGCATCTAGGAGGTTTGTATGCCCAAACGTAAACGATACGCTTCACCCGCAGAACGCCACATTGGACTAGAGCCCCGTGACCCTTATCGTGAACGCGAATGGCCTTCACACGTCAGAGAGTGGGATTACCCCGGAACACGATCAAGATGGGAAGACTTAAGCGGCGATTACGATCCCGGTAGCCGAAACCAGTGGCAACGCCGCAATCAGGATGGCAGAGGGCGCCCGTGGGACGAGCGCGACTCGATCGATTCACGAGCACGCCCCAGCTATGAGCCTGATTATTTCGGCTCTGACTATGGTCCGGAAGATTACGACCGAATGCGCAGCGCCTACCACGATCGCTTATCGTGGCGCGATTCGGACTCTAATAACTGGGCTAGCGCCGATGAAGGCCCCTACCGCATGCCGCGAGGCTATAAACGCAGTGATGAGCGAATCATCGACGACGTGTGCGAGCACCTTAGCCGTAACCGCTTGGATGTGGAAGATGTCAGTGTTCAAGTCGAAAACGGCCATGTCACGCTGAGTGGAACCGTTAGAAGTCGTCGCTCTAAACACCAAATTGAAGACGTTACCGCATCATGCTTTGGGGTTGAAGACATCAGTAACCAGATTAGCGTAAGGCGTGACAACGCTGATACGGATCAAGAGTAACGTTAAAGACATTGGCATGGGCTGACTGATTGCCCCTGCCAATGTCAATGTCAATGTCAATACCAAAACGATGGGCCGCTCAAAATATTGCGGTTTTAATGATCGCCGGGGGTTCCTGTAATCGGCAATATAACGCCTGTGATATAGCTTGAACTCTGAGCGCTGGCTAAGAACACATAGGCGGGTGCCAGCTCTTCTGGTTGAGCCGGCCTTCCATAAACCGTATCTTTTCCAAAGGCCTCTAAGCCTTCTGCATCACGGTCCGCAGGATTAAGCGGTGTCCATACCGGCCCTGGGGCCACCGCATTTACTCGAATTTTTCGAGAAGCTAAACTAGCTGCTAAAGAATATGTGAAGGCATGAATGGCCCCTTTAGAGCTTGCATAGTCTAACAACTGAGCACTGCCTTTAAGCCCCACGACAGAACCCGTATTAATGATGCATGCGCCGGGCCTCATGTGCGCTAAAGAGGACTTCACCATATTAAAGTAGCCACGCATATTCGTAGCAAAGGTCTCTTCCCAACGCTCGTCGTCTATTTGCTCAGGTTCATTTGCATGCTGTTGAAAAGCGGCGTTATTCACAAGAATATCAAGTCGCTGCCACTGGGCCATCACATGCTGCACTGCTGAAGCACAAAACTTGGCGTCTTTTACATCACCCTGGATAAGCAAACACTCGGCCCCTTCTTTACGCACCGCCTCACACGTTTGCTCTGCATCGCGTGTAGAGGAAAGGTAGACGATAGCAATTGATGCCCCTTCTCTGGCCATCAGCACAGCGACGGAACGCCCTATGCCTGAGTCGCCCCCAGTAATGAGTGCCACCTTTCCTTCTAACTTTTGACTGCCTTTATAACGCGGGGCAAGGTAGTGCGGTTGCACCTCCATTTCAGCCTCCCTGCCCGGTTTTTCTAGCTCTTCCGTTGAGACCGGCGCGCTTGGGTACACTTCACCATGTGGCGCATCCCAATCGTTATCCGTTCCTGCGCAATCTTCATTTTGCTCGCCAAAATCATCTAATCGCTTTTGTTTCTCTTGTATCTTACGCTGCTTATCTAAGGTGCTCTGGGCCTTTCTATCACTACCTGCAATTCCGTGTCCGCTCATTACACACTCCCTTAAATGACTGCGGGAGGACAAATCTTGCCCTCCCGTTGCGTTTTAACCTTTCACATTAACGATTTTGGGTGCCTTTTTCACCGTGTTGTCCACCTTGACCTTGTTGCTGTCCGCCTTGTTGACCACCTTGCCCGGGCTTGTTATCACCCTGACCACCCTGATGACCACCTTGGCCCGCTTTTTCTCCACCCTGTCCACCTTGCTGCTGCCCACCTTGACCGCCTTGCTGCTGAGCGCCCTGTGGACCACGGATGTCTAGCTCTCTTTGCTCTTCGTCAGTTAAACCCGCTAAGCCACCTTGATTCGTATCTTCTTGATGACGTTGAGTAGGATTGGTATCTTTAGTCATAATTTGCTCCATAAAGGCCCTCAAGAGTCATGAGGTACACCTATACAGCAAGTCGCATGCCTAAACGCACTTTAATAAGAACCAACCCAGTTAGCGCGCTCTTTAAAGGAAGGGATGTTTAGTTGTTGGCGGTATTTCGTTACCGTTCGTCTGGCAATTTTGACACCCTCATGATTCAGACGCTCTACAAGCTCCACGTCCGAGAAAGGCTTTGTACGGCTTTCCTCTTCCAGAATCTCTGTCAATAATGCTTTAACCGCTACCGTCGAACACTCTTGTCCATTGACGGTGGACACACTACGAGAGAAAAACCGTTTGAAGCCAATCACACCAGCGGGGGTGTGCATGTATTTCTGATTCACCGCTCTGGATACCGTGGACTCGTGCAACCCTAACGAGTCGGCCACTTCACGTAGCAAAAGCGGAGCAATAGCCTGCTCGCCCAACTCGAAGAAAGCCATTTGTCTTGCGATTAACTCAGCCGCAACTCGCACCACAGTAAGATGCCGATGCTTCACCGCCTGTGCAAATTCTTCAGCCTCCTCCATAAGTCGCTTCACTTCAGCATCAACCACACGTACCTCCCCCTTCCATCGCCCCACATCAGGGTGTACGGTCAGCCACGGTAATAGCTCGGTATTAGGCACGACGCAGTAGCAACCGTCATCAAGATAGATATACACATCGGGACAAATCACATCGGTATGTTCATTATCGTATTGGCGCCCTGGGGCCGTATTTAACGACGTAATCAAACGCTTAGCTTCCTGTAGCTCAGCCTCGCTGCAACACATATGTTGTGCCAGTTTGTCATTCGTCATGGCTAACCAACTTTCGCAATTCTCCTGAACCAACCGCAGAGCAAGCGCACGCTCACGCGAATCGCTAAACGTACGCAATTGCAACATCAAACACTCTTTTAAACTGCGGGCCCCGACTCCATTTCCCGAGGCGACTTGAATCAGTCTTACCGCCGTTTCCCACTGTTCTTGATAGCGATTAAAGTACGGTAACTGCGGGATGACATCACGGATTTCGACGGGTATACGGCCTCGCTCGTCGATGGCTTCAATGGCAAAGGCTAAGCAAACCGCCAAAGGCTCGCTTAGCGGTAAGGTTGCCAAATCAGCGGCCAGCGCCTCTTTAAAACTGGATGGCTGCCTCTCATCCCTCGTATACGGCTGTCCCTCACTCGCCAAAACGTTACTATTGTTTTCTCGTAAATAACGGCTCGTTAACTGCACTTTCACGGCAGCTGAGGAATGCGGTAACACCTGCTCGGCCGGCTCTACATCCTCTGTCGCCTCAGCAAGAAACGGATTGTTTCGCATCGTTGTTAACACGTGCTCGGCGCATTCCGCTAACGGCAGATTGAGCAACTGCACTGACTCTCTCATGGTTGGCGAGAATTGATAGCGCTGTGTAGCCCTTAATTCAGACATCAGTTTCATAACGGCATTCCCTTATTCAAGGTAGCGACAAAATGGTTTAGCTGTCCTCCCATGCAACATGCTTGAGTTAATAATGCCAGCTTTTTGACGGCCTTCCTGTAATAGTCATGAAATGTAAGCTCCAATACAAATAACCATCATTAGCTTATTTGTTGTTACGTCCCACATTCATTAAAACGTCTATGCTAAACAGTAAGTCGTTGATTATTAATGCTGGATTTAAGAATCAAGGTTACGCCGTGCCTACACTTTTGATCATAGAGCAAGATACTCAGACTCGAAAAAAACTGACTCAGGTCGCTCAAAGGATGGGCTATTCTGCGATCAGCTCGCCAACACCTGACGAAGCCAAGATAAAAATAGAACGGTGTTCGCCTGCCGTTATCTTGGCCAGCAAAGAGTTAATTTACGCTCATCACGTCGAGCTTTTCGCGTTGACAGACCAAAGGCTTAGCATCTGGTTGGTGTTTAGCTCGTCGTGGCCCACGACCATACGCGCTGAGTTTCAGGCTTATGGCTGTCATACGCTGTACCTTGACGTTGATGTCATTTCTCAACAGTTAGACTCGCTTCTGACTGAACCCGATGCACTACCCAAAAGTGAATCCGCGCTGGACCACCTATGCGGTGATTCCGCTGCCATGCAGCATCTAAAACAACAAATCCAAAAAGTCGCGCATACCAGCCTTAGCGTATTATTAATTGGTGAAAGCGGTACCGGCAAAGAACTAATTGCCAAAGCCGTGCACGAACTAAGCCCCCGCTTCAACAAACCCTACGTCGCCGTGAATTGTGGTGCGATCCCTGAAACACTGGTAGAGAGCGCCCTTTTTGGTCACGAGAAAGGCTCATTCACCGGCGCAGACCAACAACACGCTGGTGTGTTTGAGCAGACCCAAGATGGAACCCTATTTCTTGATGAAATTACTGAAATGGAGGCAGCGCTACAAGTACGATTGCTTCGCGTTCTGGAAAACGGCGAGTTCTATCGGGTCGGTGGCGCCGAAAAACTGCACGCTAAGGCCCGAGTTGTAGCGGCCACCAACGTAAAGCCCGAACACGCCTTAGCCGAGCGAAAACTACGCTTAGACTTATATTACCGTTTGGCCGTACTTCCTTTATATGTACCCTCGTTACATGAACGGCGTGACGATATACCGTTGCTTGTTGATCATTTCTTAATGCAATTAGGTACTGAGTTTGGGGAAGCCAAAACACTCACAACCGAAGCGCTAGATTACCTACAAAACAAGCCGTGGCCCGGTAATGTCCGTCAGTTAAAAAATGAACTCAGTCGCGCATATGTACTAAGCGATGGCTGTAAAATCGATGAACCCAGCTTCCATTTGCTCTCTACCCCAAACCTAGACCATTTCGCCTAGCTTTCACGACGAGTTTCTTTTAACCTTAGAAGCTACGTTAGGTGTTTTCTTGATCAGGCATTACCATTTATGAGCAACGGTAAGTTAAAGTGGGAAGAGGCCCCATTGGGGTGGAACTGGGCGGCTCAAGATGCCGACGGGAAGTGGTATTGGTATAGCACTACCCCGATCATCGGTGTTGGAGGCGGCATCTGGCGGGCGAACTCTCGAGCCCAACGCTTTGCCTTTCAAGGCGAACCCAACCCGCAGTGGCATGAAAGCCTATGCTACCGACCTGATAGCGACGCCTCGAACTCAACCACTGAACCACTCGCCAAATGAGCGACACGCTACGACATCTACACGCCGTTCTTGCAGAGTATTGGCCCCATATCGCCTTCGCGTTTAGTATTTTAATTGGTGCCTCGGCGGCCATTCATGCCGCCATGACCAAAAATGATGTGCGTGCTGCCATCGGTTGGGTGGGTGTCATCATGATGTCCCCTTTGCTAGGCCCCATTTTTTATCTTATCGCTGGCATCAACCGCGTTCGACGAAGCCATATTACCGAGTTACGCGACAAGACCTTCAAACAATTTGCCACCTATCCAAACCCACCTATTTCCGACATCAAAGATATCGCTGGGCCGCAATTTCGCTCGCTACACATTCTAGGTGACCGCGTAAGTCGTTTTCAGCTACGAGGGGGAAATCACGTCAAGGTTCTTTCTGGTGGCGACCAATGCTACCCCGCCATGCTGGAAGCCATCGCAAAAGCCACCAAACACATCGCGATGCAATCTTATATTTTCGACAATGACAAAATTGGTTTACGCATGGTCGAAGCGTTGGCCAACGCCCAAGCGCGCGGTGTAGAAATTCGTGTGCTAATTGATGCGATAGGCTCAAAATACTCAAGACCTTCAATCATTCGGTTGTTACGTAAGCACAAAATTGTGCATGCGCGGTTTATGACCAATCCATTTGGCATACGTATGCCTTACGCTAATTTACGTAGTCACCGAAAAATACTGATTATTGACGGCGTAATCGGTTTTACGGGCGGCATGAATATACGCCAAAGTTTTTTAAGCGAGTTTGCACAAGAACACACCACCAAAGACACACACTTCAGCATAGAGGGCCCTGCGGTATTACAGCTTTTTTCAGCTTTTGCACACGACTGGGAATTCACCACCAAAGAAGCGCTTCCCTTTGAACGCTGGTGCGCCACATCCTGGTCGCCACCCGAGCCACACGTTCCCGCACGCTGCATACGCTCAGGGCCAGATCGCTTTATTGGCAGTAATCATCACATGCTGCAAGGCGCGTTTGCCGTGGCCAGACGCCACATACGCATTCAATCGCCCTATTTTCTACCGGACCAAGTGTTGATGGGGGCAATCAATACTGCAGCCCGACGGGGCATACAGGTCGACATCGTCATCCCTAAAAAGAATAATTTACGCTTGGTCGATTACGCCATGACGGCGCAGATGGACCAAGTGCTTCGAAGCGGCTGCCGCGTATGGCGCGCTACAGGAAACTTCAATCACTCAAAACTCATTACCGTGGACGACGTATGGAGCTATGTCGGTTCATCCAATTTAGACCCCCGAAGCTTACGTTTAAATTTTGAGTTAGACCTTGAAATATACAGCCGAGACACGGCACGTACCGTCGCCAACTTAATCGATCAAGAGATCGAGCACGCTGAAGCCGTTACCTTGGAAGAATTAACAGCGATCCCGTTCAGAAAGCGATTACGAAATCGTATTATTTGGCTAGCAAGCCCCTATTTATAAGAGCGAGAGCAAAGGCGGGGGGTGGCGCGTCCAGCAGGATTCGAACCTGCGGCCGCTCGCTTAGAAGGCGAGTGCTCTATCCAGCTGAGCTATGGACGCTTTAGATTCCAAAGAGTGAAATCCATAAGAAGCTTGCCATTATAGCGTGTAGAAATAAATTAGGTGCAAACAGGCCATCTTTTATACGCAAGACAAGGCTTAGCCCCTGTTCGTTGCCCCGTATCACGATTCTGTTTTTTATGGCGAAGACACAACACATAGTCCATATAAACAAGTGCTTACAGGGCTGACTTGGGTAGCAATGATACAGTCCATACTATCTTATAAAAGCCGACTCCGAGAATGCGTCAATGAGTAGACAGCGTCGTACCAAGAAGTTTTTAAGCCAACTTGCCATGGGAATGGGACTGCTATTCAGTGCGTCCAGCTACGCCGGTATCAGCTATTCATTAATTGAGAACCAAGCAGCGTCGGGCGAAACCGTTACTGTGCGCGCTATTCTTTTCAATGATGGTAGCAACGAGCTCACCTGGACGCCCCCTAACGATTTAGTCATGCAGTGGCGAAATACCGAAGGTGATGCGCTACGCAGCTTGGCCCAGATTGAAGGCAATACGAACACGGTCAGTGTTCCGGTTAACAACTTTGTGGTTTTTAATTGGAAAGCCGTGGTGCCAACGGGCCTTACTGGCGTACATGCTGTGAGCATCGAGGGGGCTCCTGATCTTTTTGCTTTGGATATTAACAACCAAAGCCCCAGCCTTATCGCATCAACCTTAGCGAACGCCCCCGTCGTTGATGCCGGCGCAGCAGCCCCTGACGAAACCCGTGACCCTGCGTTAAAAGATAGCCGCATTCAGGCGGCCGGCGCCTCGCCCAGTTTTGGCCCTGCAGTGGCCCAAGCGCCAACAACTCGACCAGCACCAACGGCGTTCGAGAACTTTAGAAATGCAATTTCTGCCCACGATCCGATTTATTTTGTCGTGGGCAATCGTCCTGAGCGAAACGCTCGCTTCCAGATCAGCTTCAAATACCGTCTCTTTACCCCGCAAGACATTACTGATACGCGTTTTTGGCAAAACTTATACATGGGCTACACCCAAACCGCCATTTGGGACTTAAGCTCGGACTCTATGCCCTTTGTCGATACCACCTACAACCCCAGCATTTTTTGGCGACAAGACGCACTGTTGAGTTCGGCGGATCGTCGCAAATTTATCGGTTTGAACATCGGGGTCGAGCATTTATCTAACGGCAAAAGCGGCGACGACTCACGTTCGTTAAACGACGTTTATATTCAACCTGAATTTAACTATCGCTTTGTGGGTGGCAGTACCTTAACGTTTGCGCCGCGCTATAAGCAATATTTTGCTTACGATGAAAACCCAGACTATCGCGATTATGTGGGGAATGTAGATTGGCGATTAAGCTGGGCACAGGATAACGGCTTACGTTTAGCCGCACTGTATCGCCATGGTGACAAAGGCCGTAATAGTACACAACTGGACATTTCATGGCCCCTGAATCGTACACCCTTGAATATGAACGGTTATCTCTATGCTCAGTACTATCGAGGCTACGGTGAAACCTTATTAGGCTACCGTCATAAAAGCGAGCCCCAAGTACGCTTCGGTTTAGCTTTCGTTCCATAAACACTTGGGTTGCGTAGCATTTCATCGGCGCTTTGTTTTTTAGCTAAGCGCCGAACTCGAAAACACTTGCATTAGCCAAACAATACATGCTACTATCTTTTCTTTGTTCGGGGCGTAGCGCAGCCTGGTAGCGCATCTGGTTTGGGACCAGAGGGTCGTAGGTTCGAATCCTATCGCCCCGACCAAAAACACTAAATTAAGAGTTTATGCTTTGCAGCATAAGCTCTTTTTTATTTGGTGAAGAAACTAATTTCACCTGATGGTTCTACATACGCAGTTTCCACATCACTTAATGCCTCAATCCCTTTTAGCCGCATTTCGCTTTTGAGCTCTTCAAGCGTAATGTATTGCTCGCGCATCACACGTCGTTGCAATTGATGGTTTTTAATAATGCAACGTTTTCGGGGCGATAGCTTTTCCTCCAACGCCGGAAAAAAGTAATTAAGGCGATCAATACACGCCCCCCAGAAAATAATTGTCGCTACAACAATTAACCCATCAGTAAGCGATTCTGAGCCGCCCGTCATTGCATCCCCTGCAGCATCAGCCACCAAAAACACAATCAACAGATCAGCAACGCTAATTGAACTTAATTCGCGCCGACCCACTACTCGGGTGCTGATAAAGAAAAACCAATAGACGATGGTACCCCGCAACATCATCTCCAGTGGCCCCAGCTCAAACCCAAACACATTCATCAACATGTGATTTCTCCAAGCTCGAGTTCTGATAACGTAAAGACCAACCGCCCCACCCTTGCACACTAGCACGCTCGACCAGCGACAAACGTAAAGATTGACTTAAAGAGCGTTAGCAAATCTGTCAGGCGCAAAAACGATTAAGACGATAAATAGACACGAAAAAGCCGCGATGTTATTCGCGGCTGCAGAGAGAGAAAAGCGGCAAGAATCTACGGGGCTGCTGTATCCAGCGACTGGTTGCTACGCGCTAAAGACTCTTGCACAAAACCACTGGCTTTCATTTCTTGGATAAAGGCTTCGAACCACTGATGTGCTGTGTCTCGGCCTTTAGGAATCGCAATCGCTTGTTGAATCGCCGTAAAGTGATCACTAAGAACGCGATAACCCGGATTGGCAGCAGCGAATGCTGTTAAGGGCTGACGCACGCCGGCAGCCGCATCCAGATGCTTATCAATAAATAAGGTAATGGCACTGGCGGACGTGGCTGCACGCTCGATGCTGGCGTGCTTCAGGTGTCGACTAAGAAATAAGTCGTACGCGGCCCCTTTACCTACGGCGATACGGCTGTTAGGTTGATCCAAGCTTTCTACACGATCGAAAGCCGATGACTCAGCCACCAAATAGGTACCCTCGATCAGCACATAGGGCTGGGTAAAATTAATTTTTTCGGCACGTAATGGATCTACCGCCATGAAAGCCACATCCCACGCATTATGGGCTAAACCCTCAAATACTTTCCCCGCCGCATCATAACTAATAAAGCGCGGCACTACCCCTAAACGCCGAGCAGCTTCCCTTGCTAGATCAGCAGACACCCCTGCTGGCGAACCGTCGCTAGCGTTACGTTGGGCCAGTACCGGGTTTCCGTAGTTGATGGCGACTCGTAGCTCGCCCGTTGGGGCTAAATCTTGAAAAACCTCTGCAAACTCGGTCATTTAAAACACTCCTACTACCAAAACAAGCGGGTGAATAAAACGCGATAGAGAATCTCGCTGTCAGGCCAGCCTTAACCACTATAATAGCGCTGAGCCAATATTCCAATAAACAGGGTAGATCATTACCCTATTTACCTTATGAGGGAAGTCCGTGTCCAACGCTACGCTTGATGATCTCGGCAAACTGCTGTTACGCCTTTGCATCGGAGCCCTACTACTCTTACATGGTATTCAAAAGTTATCACACGGTGTAAGCGGAATAGAAAGTCTGGTTGTCAGTAAAGGCTTCCCGCACTTCTTGGCTTGGGGTGTATACCTTACTGAAGTGATCGCCCCTGTACTTGTCGCGATCGGCCTATACAGTCGCTTAGGCGGCATGCTTATAGCTTTAAATATGACAGTGGCGATTTGGCTTGTACACAGTGCGGAACTGTACCGTCTCAACAGTACGGGTGGTTGGCAAATAGAACTGCAAGCCCTTTTCCTATGCGGTGGCTTATGCATTGCGCTACTGGGTGCAGGTCGTTACAGCTTAGGCGGTGCTGGCGGTAGGTGGAATTAAAACAGCCCTCTGTTAGTAGCTTCACTAACAGAGGGCTGTTTCATCAGCACCAAGCAATGCTAGAGCGCTAATTAACCAAAGCGACCTGTAATGTAGTCTTCGGTTTCTTTGCGTGCGGGCTTCACGAAAATCTGATCCGTTTCGCCGTACTCCATGAGCTCGCCAAGGTACATATAAGCCGTGTAGTCAGAACAACGGGCAGCTTGCTGCATGTTATGCGTGACAATAACGACGGTATAGTCCGTTTTCAATTCAGCAATCAATTCTTCAATTTTTGCTGTGGATATAGGGTCCAAGGCTGAGCATGGCTCGTCAAGTAACAGCACTTCAGGCTTAATGGCGACACCTCGAGCAATACACAAACGCTGCTGCTGACCACCTGACAAACCGTTACCGCTTTGATTGAGCTTGTCTTTCACTTCGTTCCAAAGCGCTGCCTTGGTCAAGGCCCACTCGACTCGCTCATCCATTTCACCTTTGCTCATTTTCTCGAACAAACGCACACCGAAAGCAATGTTGTCATAAATACTCATGGGGAAAGGAGTGGGCTTCTGAAACACCATCCCTACTTTCGCCCGTATTAATGAAATATCAAGCTTTGAGCTTAACAAATCTTCGTTATCGAGCAAAATTTGACCTTCTGCTCGCTGCCCTGGATAAAGCTCAAACATGCGATTAAAGGTGCGCAACAATGTCGATTTACCGCAGCCTGACGGCCCAATAAAAGCGGTAACTTTGTTTTCTTTAATCGACATATTCACGTTTTTTAAGGCGTGAAAGTTACCGTAGTAGAAATTGAGGTCTTTAACTTCAAGCTTGGTACGCTCAGGCGCGAGTGTGGGTTGTAATGCGTTGTCTAATCCAGACATGGAGGACTCCATATTTATTTATTGCGGAACAGCATGCGGGCAACAATATTAATACCCAGAACGAACAAGGTAATTAACACAGCGCCGGCCCACGCCAAACGGTTCCAATCTTCAAAGGGGCTCGCCGCGTACTGGAAAATAACAACGGGCAAGTTTGCCATCGGTGAGTTCATGTTCAAGGACATAAACTGATTATTTAGCGCGGTAAATAGCAGAGGTGCCGTTTCACCGGTAATTCTTGCAATGGCCAACAACACACCGGTAATAATGCCGGAACGAGCCGCACGGTAACTAATAAAGATAACGATACGCCATTGCGGGCTTCCTAACGCAGCAGCGGCCTCGCGTAAGCTATTGGGGACCAGCTGCAACATATTATCAGTTGAGCGCACCACGACAGGAATAACCAGAATAGCGAGTGCAAAAGCACCAGCCCAACCTGAGTAATGTCCGACCTGAGCCACATACACAGCGTAAATAAACAAACCGATAACAATAGACGGGGCCGACAGTAACACGTCATTTAGAAAACGTGTGGCAGGCGCTAACCAGCCTCGTTGTCCAAACTCGGCTAAGTAAGTACCTGCTAATACCCCTATTGGTGTACCGATTAAGGTACCCACACCGGCCATCATGAAGCTACCTAATATGGCGTTCAGCAAGCCACCGTCTCCTCCGGGCGGAGGAGTTGGTTCAATAAAGAGCGTAAACGATAAAGCGTCCGCCCCTTTCACCAACAAGGTAAAAATAATCCAAAACAGCCAAAACAAACCAAACACCAAGGCTATTGAGGACAAGGACAGCATGGTCCTATTAATCAAATTGCGCCGCTTATAAACCGAATTGTCGGCGTTCAATACAGAGGATTTCAATACAGTCATAATGATTGCTCGCCTTAAGATTTAGTACCTTCACCCTTCGATAAACGAAGCAGTAAAAGTTTAGATATTGCGAGCACCAAAGTGGTAATCAGGAACAGAATCAAACCTAACTCGAGCAAGGCTGCCTTCTGCATGCCACCGGCTTCGTTAAACTCGTTAGCCAGCGCCGAGGCAATAGAGTTAGAGGGTGCAAAGATTGAGTTGGGTAGATTAAAGGCATTACCGATAACAAACGTCACTGCCATGGTCTCACCTAAGGCCCGACCTAAGCCCAACATAATTCCACCAATTACACCGTTCTTGGTGTAGGGCAGCACCACTTTCCATGTCACTTCCCACGTCGTACTACCTAAGCCGTACGCGGATTCTTTAAGCAGCGGTGGAACCAGTTCGAACACATCACGCATCACCGCCGTAATAAACGGCATGACCATGATCGAGAGAATCAGTCCAGCGGTAAACACCCCGATACCAAACGGAGGCCCGGCAAAAACCTGCTCGAGAAACGGCACCCCTTCGAAAAAGGAAATAACGTTAGGCTGAATGTAACGCTGAAACAGCGGCACAAAAACAAACAAGCCCCACATCCCGTAAATAATAGAGGGGATGGCGGCTAGCATTTCAATCGCAGTGCCTAAGGGCCTACGCAACCAAACAGGCGATAGCTCGGTTAAGAACATCGCAATACCAAAGGACACTGGAACAGCAATAAGAAGTGCTATTAACGAGGTGACCAAGGTACCAAAAATCGGCACTAACGCCCCATAGTTGTTACGCACCGGATCCCAGTCGTTAGTCCAAAGAAAGGCGAATCCATTACCGACAATAGATTCCCGGCTACCGTACACAAGCGATATGGTAATAGCAGCCAATAAAATAAAGACAAAGAACGCAAAACTGCGAGTTACGTTCTTAAAGATGACGTCAAATAAGACATTCCGGGATTGTTTCATAACAGCGTCTTGGGAGTAGACCAAATTCAGCGTGAAATGTGTTCAGTGTAGGTAGCTTGCACAAAAACACAAAAGCATAATTGTCACATAACAAGGACGGAACCACCTAGCTTGATGGTACCGTCCCGTTATAAAGGGTGGTTTATATACCCTTATGTTGCATGACTTACTAAGTCAGTAAACGTCAGCTTACTTCCAAATCGCGTTGCCGTCGTTATCTTTGATCTCAGCAGTCCAGATCTCTTTGATCTTGTCAGTAACTTCTTTAGGCATTGCAACGTAGTCAAGTTCGGCGGCTTGTTCAGCGCCGTTCTCGAACGCCCAGTTAAAGAAGTTAAGTGTGGCTAGTGCGTTCGCAGGCTTGTCCTGTGCTTTATGCACAAGGATAAAGGACGCTGAAGTAACAGGCCAGGAGTCAGCACCAGCTTCTTCAGTCAGAATCACGCCCATACCTGGAGTACCTTCCCAATCGGCATTCGCAGCGGCTGCAGCAAACGTTTCTTGTGAGGGTTGCACGAAATTACCGTCTTTATTACGCAACTGTGTCCATGACAAGTTGTTTTGCTTCGCATAAGCGTACTCAACGTAACCGATGGAGTCTTTTAGCTGACGAACATACGCCGCTACACCTTCGTTACCCTTACCACCCTGACCTGTAGGCCAGCGAACAGCTTTACCTTCACCTACAGTTTCTTTCCAATCGGCTGACACTTTAGACAAGTAGTTCGTCCAACCGAATGTTGTACCGGAGCCGTCTGAACGGTGTACCACTACGATAGAGTTAGAAGGAAGATCTAGGTCTGGGTTAAGCGCTTTAATCGCTTCGTCATCCCACTTTGTAATTTTCGCCAAGTAGATGTCAGCAATCACATCGCCAGACAAACGCAACTCGCCAGGTTTGATCCCGTCGATGTTCACGACAGGTACGGTTCCACCAATAATGGCTGGGAACTGAAGCAAGTTGTCTTTATCAAGTGCTTCGTTAGTCATTGGGTCATCGGAAGCACCGAAATCTACGGTTTTAGCAATAATTTGCTGTTGACCACCACCCGAACCAATTGACTGGTAGTTAACCTGTTTACCTGTCTCTTCGTGGTATGTAGCAGCCCATTTAGCGTAAATAGGGTATGGGAACGAAGCGCCTGCGCCTGTGATATTAACCGCTTGAACGGACAAAGCTGCTGCACCAAAAGCAAAACCAACAGCCACTTTAGAGAACATATGTTTCAGCATCAAAAACACCCTCAATATGATATTCGTGAAACAGGTAATTTCCTGTATGTGACGTTATAGTAAAGTTCAAATATTACACGTTCGTGACACGACGTGTTTTATTTTACATTTGCTGCCTCAGACCCAAGCTTCTCCATGAGCAGCTTATGCAAATTCACCGGCTTACTTCGTCCTCTTACCTTTACGTAGTTTCCGTTCGGAAGCGCACGCCACGCCAATTGGTTATCTCGTAGCGCGTAGGTGAACGACTCAGCGATCACTCTTTTCTTCAATTTAGGGTCCAACACAGGGACGCCTAACTCGACGCGCCTGAAAAAGTTTCGATCCATCCAATCGGCTGAGGACAAATACACGTTTTCTTCCCCGCCGTTGTAAAAATAAAATACGCGAGCATGCTCAAGAAAGCGTCCAACAATTGAGCGCACCTGAATATTTTCAGACAGCCCAGGAACTCCGGCCCGCAGCGCACAGATGCCTCGCACAATTAAATTGATCTTAACGCCCGCCTGACTGGCTTCATACAAGGCACGAATGATCTTGGGCTCTAGCAACGAATTCATTTTGGCCATGATTCTGGCCTTTTTACCTGCCTCGGCATTTAACTGCTCAGTACGAATACGAGCGATCATAGTGTCATGCAAGGTAAAAGGCGATTGCAATAATACTTTTAAGTGGCGTTGGGCACCCAGTCCCGTTAGTTGCGCGAACACCTTGTCCATATCATCACAAATACTGCGGTCAGCAGTGATAAGACCAAAGTCTTCATAGAGTGTCGCTGTGCGAGGATGATAATTGCCCGTACCCAGATGGCCGTAACGCCGAATTTCACCACGCTCTCTACGCAGTACAAGCGCCATCTTTGCATGGGTCTTATGCCCCACCACACCGTAACTAACATGGGCCCCCACCTCTTCTAGCCGTGCAGCCCAATTAATGTTGGTCTGTTCGTCAAAACGAGCCATCAGCTCGACCACAACGGTGACCTCTTTACCTGCCCGTGCAGCCATGAGCAAAATACTCATCAACTCAGAGTCTTCGCCGGTTCGATAAATGGTCTGCTTGATAGCCACAACATTAGGATCTTGCGCTGCCGCACGTAAAAAACTGAGTACTGGCTGAAAAGACTCGTAGGGATGGTGCAGCAATTGATCCGACTTAGCGATAGCGCTAAATAAGCGAGCTGGGCTTTCTATAACCTTTTTAAACGGTGCTGGAATAGGTGCGTGGTAGACAGGGAACAGCAGATTGGGACGATCAGGCGCATCACAAAGTCGCGATAACCTTGATAGGTTCACGGGGCCTAAAACGCGATAGGTATCGACCTCACCTAGCTGAAACTCGCGCTGCAAAAACTCCGCTAAATGTGCAGGGGCCGACAAGTCGATTTCCAAACGCACGCCCGCTCCGAAATTTCGCTGTGATAACTCACCCTGCAACGCTTGACGTAAATTAGTGACCTCTTCTTCATCCACAAACAAATCACTGTTACGCGTTACGCGCCACTGATACACCCCTTTTACCTGCATACCCGGAAACAAATCATTAGCAAAAATACTAATCAATGCGCTTAACAACACATAGCCATGCGGAATGCCTGCGATATCCGCCGGCACTTTCATAAGTCGCGGCAAGGTACGTGGCGCTTGCACAATGGCAATCGACGCCGCCCGTCCAAAAGCATCATTGCCCGTGAGCTCAATGATGAAGTTCAAACTTTTGTTATATACGCGGGGAAACGGGTGCGCGGGATCAAGGCCGATGGGTGTCAATAACGGCAACACCTCTCGTAAGAACAATTCGTAGGCCCAAGCACGTAACTCATCCGTCCAGTTTCTTGGAATCAATAAGCCGATCCCTTCTTCCATAAGCTCGGGCAACACATGATGCACTAATAGCTTGTTCTGTTTAGCCACAAGCTTCTGAGTCGCCAGCTGTACCTTATGAAAAGCTTCTCCTGGTGTGTAGCCATCGTCGTCCACGGCAGCCGGATTCTGCAGCATCTGCTCTTTCAAGCTAGACACCCGTATCTCGAAAAACTCGTCCAGATTCGAACTCACAATGCAGAGATAACGTAAGCGTTCCAGCAGAGGGATGTCAGGATTGTCGGCCATCGCCATCACACGCTCATTAAACTTCAACAGGGAAAGCTCTCGATTAATAAATACAGCGTCGGCAGAAGGCAGCATAATGAAATTACAGTGGGTGATTGATATGGTTAGACTTATACACGTCAAATTTTACTATTTAGTGAAAAGCCACGAAGTTCTCTAAAAAGATACGGCGCGTTCCTCTTTTATTGCAGCTTATTACGCCTGTTAGGCGAATGCAGCATTTGCGGTTACTTAAACGTATAATTACATGACAATCATTACATAACTTAGCACGAATGGAACAACTACTAGCAGCGGTAGACTTGGGTTCTAACAGCTTCCGGCTTTCGGTAGGACGCGTCGAACAGCATAACGGCCATGCGCAAATCTATGCGATCGACCGGTTAAACGAGTCGGTGCGTTTAGCGTCAGGCATGGGCCCAGATAAGAAAATTAGCCTCGACGCCATTAATCGTGCTGTTGATGTGCTTAAACGTTTTCATGAGCGCATCGAGGGGTTCCATCCCAATCGGGTTCGAGCGGTTGCAACGAACACTTTCAGGGTCGCGAAAAATCAGAAGCAACTGTTAGAAGCCGCGGAAGCGGCTCTTGGTTTTCCCATTGAAATCATCTCAGGCTACGAAGAAGCTCGGCTAATTTTTTCTGGCATTAGCAACGAACTTCCACCCTCAACCAATCGTCGTCTTATGATAGACATCGGTGGGGGCTCGACAGAGGTCATTATTGGACGTGGTTTTCAACCGCTTCTGCTTTCGTCGTTGTATATGGGTTGTGTTAGCTACACCGATCGCTTCTTTAGCGATGGTGACATTACCGAAAGTCGCATGCAAAAGGCGATTTTGGCTGCCCGTAGCGAACTAGAGGGGATTTCACGTCAATACCGTAAAACGGGATGGCAAGAAGCTTTCGGCTCATCCGGCACAGCTAAGGGCCTCATCGCTATCTTACAGGCTAACGACATGTCTAAACGCGGCCTTACTCTTGAGGGCATGCAACGACTTAAAGCCAAACTGATTCGAGATAAACACGTTAACTTAACCGAGCTAAAGAACGTCAAACCGCATCGAGCTCCCGTGTTGGCGGCTGGCCTTGCCATCATGATTGCGGCGTTTCAAGAACTTAAAATCAGTGTCATGCTACCGGGCGAAGGGGCACTACGCGTTGGGGTACTGTACGATTTGCTTGGCCGCGACTCTGAACGAGATAAGCGCGAAGAAACCGCACTGCAGCTTAGCAAACGCTACCAGCTTGATACACGCCAATCCTTACGTGTAAAAACGGCAGCACTCACCTTATTCAAACAATTGAGCCTTAAGGACGACTCAGAAAGTCACGAATTAGAGCGCGCCTTAGGCTGGGCCTGTGACTTACACGAAGTCGGTTTAAGCATCGCACATAACGATTACCATAAACACACCGCCTATGTGCTTGAGCATGCCGATATGCCCGGCTTCTCTAAAGATGACCAAGCATTATTGTCATTTTTAAGTTTGGGCCACCAAGGCAAACTAACGAAACTAGAAGATAGGCCGGCAGAACGCAACGAATGGTTAACGCTGCTTTGCTTGCGTTTAGCGGTGATGTTGATGCGTAGACGTGAAGACCTTGATGTCTTACCCATACGGTTACAAGTGGGCGAAAAGAAGGTCGTTATTCACTATGATAAAGCGTGGTTTGCATCACGTCCCTTATCAAAATTCACTCTACAAACCGAGCAAGAGCAATGGTTACAAACCGATTTCGACTTAAAGCTTAAAAGCAGTGCCAACGTCGAGTCTCTTGTCACAAGCCCTATCGTGTGATTGATACCCTAACGGTAACAATCACTGCCGTGCGACGCTAACCCCTTCGCACAGCCACACTACCCTGAGTCGTTACTTATTCAAAGCCAAAATGCCGCTTATAGCGCGGATCTAACTGCTGTAAGTCTAATAAAATCGGAAAATCAGCCGTGTTGAAATCTGGATCCCATGCGGGTTCACCACAAATCGCTGCGCCCAAGTTTAAGTAACCTTTAATTAACGGAGGAATCTTAGCGGGCAAACGGCTATTTAACTTCTCCACTGGGTATCGATGCAGCGGTGTCAGCCTCGGAAGGTCCACCGCTTTCCCTTCCAACGCTTGGGCTTCACGCCACACTTTCGCTGCCGTAACCCCATCATCACGCAAGCTAACACTTGCACAGCCTAACAGATAACGATATCCGCCATGCCGCATTAAATCTGCAATACCTGCCCACAGCAGCATTATGACAGCACCGGTTCTGTACTTCGGGTGTATGCAAGAGCGTCCGACCTCGACAAGCTGATCCCTTATCCCTGACAAAGGGCTTAAATCAAACTCTGACTCTGAGTAATACTCATTGGCTAAGCGAGCATTCTCAGGGCTTAAAAACCGATACGTACCAACCACTTTGTCTTTTTCTTTATCCACAACCATAAAGTGATCGCACCATTCGTCAAAACGGTCGATATCAAGCCCTGTATGGCTATGCGGAAAAACAGCATTCATTTCTTCAGAAAAAATCTTGAAACGTAAACGCTGAACCGCTTTTAATTCTTTTTTTGTTTGCGCTAAACGCAATTGCAGTCCGTTGGCAACAGGAGAGTGCCAAACGGACTGCAATACTTTAGCGTGGGTTGATGTGGAGCTAAGTTGTAGCATTATGGCCTCCAAAAACTTTTCAACATCATCCCATGCCGATGTTTCAAGTTTTTGATGGCCACATGACGATTATGTGACGTCTACCGCTAATAGCTGCTGAATGCCTTCTTCTGTTAGCGCTAACGTTTCTGCCTCGACCATGAGTCGTAACTTAGGCTCGGTGCCTGAAGCCCGAATTAACACACGGCCTCGATCCCCCAGCTTCGCCTCAACATCGGCTTTGGCTTTATTAAGCCCGCTATGTAGACGCCAGTCTTTACCGGTCTCCCACGCCACGTTCACCATCTTCTGTGGGTACATTTTTAAGTCACCCACCAAATCAGACAAGCGACAATTACCGTGACGCAACGCCGTTAATATTTGAAGCGCTGCGATAATGCCGTCGCCCGTCGTGTGGTAATCCAGACATAGCAAATGCCCAGAGCTTTCACCACCGAATAACCATCCTCGCTGCAGCAACTGCTCAAGCACATACCGGTCGCCCACGTCAGCACGCGAAAAAGAAACCCCTAATTCTTGCAGCCGCTTTTCAAGCCCGTAGTTGGTCATCAACGTACCCACTACACCTTTGACGTGACGGGTTAGCATGCGATCCCGAACAATCATATATAGCAATTCGTCGCCGTTATATAACTTACCATCGCTATCTACCATCTGCAGTCGGTCTGCGTCACCATCCAGTGCAATACCGATATCAGCGCCGCGCTCTTGAACCACCTTAAGAAGGTGCTCAGGATACATCGCCCCGACACCGTCATTAATGTTGAAGCCATCGGGCTCGCAGCCAATGGCAAACACTTCAGCACCTAGCTCTCGGAAAACATGCGGAGCAATGTGGTAAGCGGCCCCGTGAGCGGCATCCACAACGATTTTTAGCCCGGCAAGATCTAAATCGTTAGGAAAGGTACTTTTGCAGAATTCAATATAGCGACCAACCGAGTCTTGTAAGCGTCGCGCTCTACCCAGTTTATCCGAGGCTACGCACTGAACGGGTAGGTCGATTGCCTGTTCTATTTCAAGCTCGACCTCATCCGGCAGCTTCATCCCCTGCGCAGAGAAAAACTTGATGCCATTATCTTGATATGGGTTATGGGAGGCACTAATAACAATGCCGGCCGTTAACCGCAAGGTACGTGTCAGGTAAGCGACGGCCGGCGTCGGAACTGGCCCTGCAAGCAACACATCCACACCTGCTGCAGACAGCCCAGCTTCCAGAGCTGACTCCAGCATATAGCCGGAAATTCGCGTGTCTTTTCCAATGACCACCGTTGGCCGATTGCCCCCACGCGTATCTTTGCTTAGCACTCGTCCTGCGGCATAGCCTAAACGTAAAGCGAACTCTGCATTGATGGTTGCCCCACCCACTTCACCACGTATTCCATCCGTACCAAAATACTTGCGTTTGCTCATTCAGAAACTCCGTTTTCAACCGCCATCCAAACTTTCAGCGCGTCGAATGACTGTGCTACATCATGCACACGAACCACACTAGCACCATGGTGTACCGCCGCTAACATTCCGGCAAGACTACCCGCAACACGCTCGGAAGGTGCGCGGTTAACAAGATGCCCAATCATGGACTTACGCGACAAACCAATTAACCAAGGCATAGACTCTACACCTAAGCGATTAAACTCGCGTAATAAGCTGTAATTTTGTGCCACGGTTTTACCAAAGCCCAACCCCGGATCAAGCATGATACGCTCGGACACCACACCCGCCTGCTTCAAGCGATTCACTTGCAGCATAAGAAAGTCGCGTACCTCGGCAAGCACATCAGTATAGCAAGGCGCCTGCTGCATCGTTTTGGGCTCTCCTTGCATGTGCATCACGCACAGTCCCACATTCGATTTAGCAACAGCTTGCACCGCGGCATCGCTACGCAAACCAGCGATGTCATTGATGATATCGGCCCCAGCGTTAATCACCTCGACCATGACCTCGGGTTTGAAGGTATCAATGGACAACGGAATATTGTCATCGCGCAGCGCTTCGATCAAAGGCAATACACGACGTAGTTCTTCGGCAATGCTAACCGGCTCGGCTCCGGGGCGAGTAGACTCTCCCCCAATATCAAGGATATCTGCCCCTTCGTCTATAAGACGACGAGCATGCGCTAAGGCCTGCTCGTGATTGAAGTGCTGGTTACCATCAGAAAAAGAATCGGGCGTCACATTGACGATGCCCATCAATAACGGGCGCTCGAGACTTAGCTCGAAGCGCCCGCACTGCCATGTTTTAGTCATGGAATAGTAAAGAATAAAAATTAAACAGGGGTGGTTGCAGTAGAACTATCGCCAGTAGGGCTAGCGCCTGTTGCTGGAGGCGTGCTGTCAGACTTACCACCATTGCCTTTATCACTCAAATCTTTGGGTGGACGCGGCTCACGGCCCTGCATAATATCTTCGATTTGCTCTGCATCAATGGTTTCCCACTCGAGCAACGCATTCGCCATTGCATGCATCTTATCGGCGTTATCTTCAATAAGAGTACGTGCGATGTGATACTGCTCGTCAATGATCTTACGAATTTCCATATCAACTTTTTGCATCGTTGCTTCTGAAACATTCGTCGTTTTCGTAACGCTGCGACCTAAAAAGACTTCGCCTTCATTTTCAGCGTAAACCACTGGACCTAAGGAGTCTGTCATACCGTAACGCGTCACGATATCGCGAGCTATTTGTGTTGCACGCTCGAAGTCATTAGAAGCGCCCGTTGTCATTTGATTCATGAACACTTCTTCAGCAATACGGCCACCGAACAACACAGCGATCATATTAAGCAGATGGTTTTTATCCATACTGTAACGATCTTGTTCGGGCAATTGCATGGTGACACCCAAAGCGCGCCCACGCGGAATAATCGTTACCTTATGAACCGGATCGGTCTTAGGTAAGAGGCGAGCTACTAAAGCGTGACCTGACTCGTGATAAGCCGTATTTTTACGCTCTTCCTCAGGCATGATGATGGTGCGTCGCTCTGCACCCATGATGATTTTATCTTTGGCCTTTTCGAAATCCTGCATATCCACGGTACGTCCATTACGACGTGCAGCAAATAGCGCAGCCTCGTTGACCAAGTTGGCTAAATCAGCTCCTGAGAAGCCCGGTGTACCACGCGCTAATACTTTGGCATCAACGTTCGCCGCCAAAGGCACTTTACGCATGTGTACATGTAGAATTTGCTCGCGACCACGAATATCAGGCAAACCAACAACTACCTGACGGTCAAAGCGGCCTGGACGCAACAAAGCGGGATCTAGCACGTCAGGACGGTTAGTGGCTGCGACAACCAATACGCCTTGGCCGGTTTCAAACCCGTCCATCTCGACGAGTAGTTGATTAAGCGTTTGTTCGCGCTCGTCGTTACCACCGCCTAAACCAGCACCCCGTTGGCGACCCACTGCATCAATTTCATCAATGAAAATGATACATGGCGCATGTTTTTTGGCGTTCTCGAACATGTCACGGACACGAGCGGCACCAACACCAACGAACATCTCAACGAAATCAGAGCCAGAAATACTGAAAAACGGCACTTTGGCTTCGCCCGCGATCGCTCGCGCTAGCAAGGTTTTACCTGTACCAGGTGAACCCACCATTAATACACCACGGGGGATACGACCACCTAAACGCTGAAAGCGAGTCGGGTCGCGAAGGAAGTCCACCAGTTCTTGCACGTCTTCTTTGGCTTCATCGCAACCAGCGACGTCAGCAAAAGTGACCGGATTGGTGTTTTCATCAAGCATACGAGCCCGAGACTTACCAAAACTAAATGCACCGCCCTTACCACCGCCCTGCATTTGACGCATGAAGAAGATCCATACGCCGATCAGCAACAGCATGGGGAACCATGACACGAAAATGCTAGCCAAGAATGAGGGCTCTTCGCGTGCTTTACCTGACACTTCCACACCCGATTTCACGAGCTCTGGAACCATCCAAAGGTCACCCGGTGACGTTAGCGTATAGGTGCGGCCGGAATCAGGCGTTACGTGCAAAGTATCGCCCTGAATATCGACTTTGTTCACACGGCCCGCACGGGCATCGTTCATGAACTGAGTATAAGTGACGCCATCTGACGCTACTGGTTGCCCATCAAACTGCTTAAATACAGTAAATAGGACAAGCGCAATAACCATCCAGATTGCGACTTTTGAAAATGAGTTGTTCAACGCCAACCTCCTGCTGTTTCTTTAACTGTTCAGTTTTTAAACTTACATACACCTGAACAGAAGCCGTATCCGCCATTCTACCTGATAAAAAGGCCGTCTAAACACTAACTAAGCCTTTAAATCACGTGCTACTAAAAAAGTCTCTGCGGACCGATCTCGTGACGCTTTGGGTTTGCGCGTGGCGACACGATGAAAATGACCTTTAAAAGACTTCACGATTTGAGAGAATCCACTGCCATGAAAGGCTTTAACGATTAATGCACCTTCGGGTCTTAAGTGACTTAGCGCAAATTCAAGTGCAAGCTCACAGACGTGAGACATACGTGCTGAATCGGCGGCAGCCACACCTGATAGATTGGGGGCCATATCCGAAATTACAAGGTCGACTTTTCGTCCATCCAGTAAATTTTCCAGTTTTCGTAGGACCTCGTCATCACGGAAGTCTCCTTGTATGAACTCTACGCCTTCAATTGGTTCCATTTCAAGTAGATCAAGCGAAATGATACGCCCATTGATCACTCCGCCTGATTCGACCATGCGTTCTCGTGCAACCTGCGACCAACTGCCAGGAGCTGCCCCTAAATCAACAACGATGTTGCCCGGTCGCAACAGATTCTCAGTCTCAAGAATTTCGATTAA
Organism: Paenalcaligenes sp. DL 463; assembly: GCF_057475185.1. Classification (NCBI taxonomy): domain Bacteria; kingdom Pseudomonadati; phylum Pseudomonadota; class Betaproteobacteria; order Burkholderiales; family Alcaligenaceae; genus Paenalcaligenes; species Paenalcaligenes sp. DL 463. The sequence goes on from NZ_JBYBKX010000002.1 coordinate 218,411, forward strand.
TTTAAAAGCGGCACGTGCTCTGTACCCCTTCTGTTGTGCCAATTTGACGTAAGGGTCATTAATATGCTGATGAACCCATGCTTTTGAAGTTTTTTTCTTGCCCATTACCGTACAATCTCGTTATGCCCACATTAAATATTACTATCCAGCTGCGCAACGACCTACGCGCTGCGGCTCACGCCTTACGTCCCGTTGTTCAAATCGGTGACAACGGGTTGTCGGACGCCGTCTTAAAAGAAATCGAAGTGCATCTTAATGCGCATCAGTTAATCAAGCTGCGTGTTGCTGGCGATGATCGTGCTCAACGCCTTAGCATTTTAGAAGAACTATGTCAGCGTCTTAATGCCGAGCCCATCCATCATATTGGCAAAGTGTTAACCATTTATCGTCGTAATGAAGATAAGGCGCCTGTTATTGCTGCCCCAGAGCCTCCGACGCGTGCAACACGTAAGCCGAATGAACCTTATACACCTAAAAAGCTAGCTGCTGCAGGCGTTACAAAAAGCAATACCAAACGCGCTGCGCCCCGCTCGTCACCCGATGAAGAGTTTAAGCCTCGGCTAAGCCCAAGTCGTCCTGCGCCTTCAAAGCCGCCAGCAAACAAAACAACTGGACAGCAGCGCCGCAATACTGGCAGTGCCATGTCACTTCGAGCCGGAGCACGCCGAGGACGATAAGGTGGTGGTAGCACCACTACCAGCTTGATCCGCTACAGACTCGCTAAATTGTAAAGCCCATACTATTCAGTATGGGCTTTTTTATTTTAATACGGCGAGAGTAAGTGGCCGTTAAATATACGAAATGGATACGATCTCGTACTCACGCACACCGCCCGGTGCCTTGACCTCGACCACATCCCCTTCAAACTTGCCAATTAAGGCACGTGCGACCGGGCTGGAAATAGAGATACGTTGCGAACGGATGTCTGCCTCTACGTCACCCACAATTTGGTAAGTGAACTGTTCTTCAGATTCGAGATCTTCGATCTCGACCGTAGCGCCAAACACAATTCGCCCATCGCTCTCTAAGGAGGCGGGATCAATAACTTGAGCGTTAGAAAGCGTGCCCTCAAGCTCGCGTATGCGTCCTTCGACAAAAGCTTGACGTTCACGAGCCGCATCGTACTCGGCGTTCTCGGAAAGATCGCCTTGCGCACGTGCTTCAGCTATCGCATTGATAACGTCGGGACGCTCGACTGTTTTTAATCGATGTAACTCTACCTGCAGGCGCTCAGCACCCTGCGTAGTCAACGGGATCGCAGACATACTCTTCCTGATATACAAATAAAAATCGCTCCTAAACTATAACCATCGGGAGCGTGCAACTAAAAGGGGGAAAGCAGAAGTTAAATCCTGCATGACGAGAACAAAACGTGAACTCGCCCTACGATTAATTTCTACGTATTCGTGTACTTGGCCAGAACCAGAGCCGAAAAGAAAGCCCCAAGCAGAATTGGGGCCAGTCACTATATTGTCATCAAATCACACCTAAATTGCAAGCCGCAGGGCCTCGGGTAAACCATAAGGCAATGATTTAACCATGAGGCGTCCGCTTTTTCTTAACGTCCAAACGGTATTGCAAGAAAGGATTTTTGCATCAACAACTAACAGCAAGCACTACGTATTCTTTTGTTTTCCAAGGCTTAATAGCGCATGAAGAATAATGGCGCCAAAGGTTGCCGTTCCTATACCGTCTAAACGGAACACACCAAACTCGACCGCGAAATTTCCCGCGCCCAAAACCAAGGTCACCGCCGCCACCAGCAAATTACGACTTTGTGAAAAATCGACCTGATTAACCACCCAAATACGCGCTCCGGCAACAGCGATCAAACCGAACACAACGATAGACATGCCGCCCAACACTGGCCCAGGGATCATTTGTATCACCGCACCGAATTTGGGAGAGAAGCCCAAGAAAATAGCAATGAGCGCCGCCAATACGAAAGTGATCGACGAATAAATGCGCGTCGCAGCCATCACACCGATGTTTTCAGCGTAGGTAGTGACTCCGGTACCCCCCATCGACCCCGACAGCATGGTGGCAACCCCATCCCCCACGAAGGCACGACCTAGGTATCGATCAAGGTTCTGTCCGGTCATTGCCGATACCGCTTTAATGTGACCCAAGTTTTCAGCCACAAGAATAATGGCGACGGGAGCAATAATGCTGATGGCATGGGCCTCGAAAACGGGTGCGGCAAAAGTGGGCAAACCGAACCATGCGGCGCTTGCGATCGCACTGGTATCGATAGGTACACCGTAGCCTAATCCGTTTGTGAAGACCGCGTAAATAAGACACGCAATAATCAGACCAACCAGTATCAATAAGCGCTGGATGACACCACGGGTATAAACCGCCACACCCCCTACACACAGCACTGTCATCAGGGCCATGATGGCGTCAAATGATCCTGCTCCCATGGCTCCTTTCGCTGCTATCGGTGCTAAATTCAAACCGATAACCGCAACAATAGAGCCCGTAACAACGGGGGGCATGAGCTTATTAATTAACGCTGCAGCACCGCCTGAACGCGCATCAAGTACCCATACCAGCAGCCCAATGAGCGTGTAGAGCAAGCCACACATGATGATGCCCCCCAGGGCCACACCGATGTTCACGTTCGCCCCAGAACCAGCATAGCCTGTGACGGCGATGACGCCACCGATAAAGGCAAAACTAGAACCTAGATAGCTGGGTACCCTTCCCCCTACAAACACGAAAAATATTAGTGTGCCAATCCCTGACATAAGAATGGCGAGGTTGGGATCAAACCCCATCAATAAGGGGGCCAGTATCGTAGAACCGAACATCGCCACCACGTGCTGGGCAGACATCGCTATATTCTGAGGAAGCGGCAAGTACTCGTCAGGCTGAACCACCGCATCAGGCGAAGTACTAGAAACCAAACGCCAGCGTGGGAAATAAGATTGGGACATATAAATAGCAGAACACTAAATTAGGCGGAATTGAGGCAAAAGTGTACGTCTAGCAACAAGGTGTAGCAAGCGATAGATGCACCGGAGCGGCTCGGCAGTGTTGTTTCCACACCGTAATTCGCCATATGAAAGCGTACGCACAAAAAATAAACCCCGCCAGAAGCGGGGTTTGTAGTGATGTGCTTGTTGTTGCGCCAACAACCACATGGAATACCGCTGGGCAAGCGGCTTTTTTATTGTTAATTATTTTTATGTTGTGCATCCGACCTGTTATTCGTTAGAAACACAGGTAGAGCATCATTACGAGATAGCGTGTTGCTGCATTTTTAGTAATGAGTCACTTAACTACATCGCTTAAGCATTCTACCCCTATAACCCATTAATGTTTGATTATGGTTAACACCAATAAAGAATAAAAACGTTATAGAACAACGAAATAAAGTACAAGTTAGAACAAAACAAAATTCAAACAAACTTTTGTTTGAATTTTATTACGAGTAAAAAGGGTCTATTTGTATACATAGCGCCTAATTTCCTCATAAAAAAACTGGGCTCAACAATGTTGAGCCCAGCTAATACAAGCAAAACGAACAGAACCGTTACGCCGGTGAGTGCATTTCTTGCAACGAATACACACGTAAACCTTCACCACTGCGCAAATACTGCAAGCCCTCGACTGCGGCTAACGCACCTGCGATCGTCGTGTAATAAGCCAAGTTTGCAGCCAAAGCGTGGGTGCGGATAGTGCGGGAATCGACAATGGCATTACGACGCTCTTCCACCGTATTGATGACCAGTGCAATCTCGCCGTTCTTAATCATGTCGACGATATGAGGACGCCCCTCAGTGACTTTATTGACAGTAGCCACTTTCAATCCAGCTTCGGTCATTGCCGCGGCTGTACCTCGGGTGGCGACTACGCTGAAGCCTAAATCGATTAGCCCTTTTGCCACGTCAACGGCATAACTTTTATCGGCGTCTCGTACGCTAATAAAAGCCATACCCGAGTCCGGCAAATTAACACTGGCCCCCATTTGGGATTTCACGAAAGCCTCAGCAAAGCTGCGTCCAACCCCCATGACCTCTCCGGTTGATTTCATCTCGGGACCGAGAATGGTATCTACACCAGGGAACTTAACAAAGGGAAAGACAGCCTCTTTTACTGCGAAATAACCATCGTCTACGGTCACGTTCAGATCTAAATCGCTAAGCATTTCGCCAGCCATGACCCGAGCAGCAAGTTTAGCCAGTTGCAAGCCAGTTGCTTTGGAAACAAACGGTACCGTGCGTGATGCACGGGGGTTAACCTCTAACACGTACACATCGCCATTTTGAATAGCGAACTGCACGTTCATAAGCCCCTTAACATTTAACGCCTTCGCCATTAAAGCCGTTTGACGACGAATTTCGTCTACCACCTCTGTCGAAAGCGAGTACGGAGGCAAGCTACATGCTGAGTCACCTGAGTGCACACCGGCTTGCTCGATATGTTCCATGACCCCACCCACAAACACGTCGACGCCATCGCATAGGCAATCCACATCGACTTCGGTGGCGTTGTTTAGGAAGTGATCTAACAACACGGGGGAGTCATTTGAAACTTTGACCGCTTCACGCATATAGCGTTCGAGATCAATTTGCTCGTGCACGATTTCCATCGCGCGCCCGCCTAATACGTAACTTGGACGCACCACGAGGGGATAACCAATCTCGGCCGCCAACGTAATGGCATCACTTTCCGTACGTGCAGTACGGTTGGGTGGCTGACGCAGCCCCAATTTGGTTAACAGTTTTTGGAAACGTTCGCGGTCTTCGGCAATATCAATCGACTCGGGGCTGGTGCCAATAATTGGCACACCGTTTGCTTCAAGCGCACGGGCCAATTTCAATGGCGTTTGGCCACCATACTGCACGATCATGCCCACCGGCTTTTCGATATGTACGATTTCCAGCACGTCTTCAAGTGTTAATGACTCGAAGTACAAACGATCTGAGGTGTCGAAATCGGTAGAAACCGTTTCGGGGTTACAGTTGATCATAATGGTCTCGTAACCCTGCTCACGCAGTGCTAAGGACGCATGCACACAACAATAATCGAACTCAATACCCTGACCAATACGGTTGGGACCGCCCCCTAACACAATAATTTTTTTATTGTCGGTGGGCTTTGCCTCGCACTCTTGCTCGTAGGTTGAGTACAAATACGCGGTATCGGTAGCAAACTCGGCTGCGCAGGTGTCCACTCGCTTAAACACAGGACGTACACTGTGCTGATGACGAGCTTTACGCACTTCGGACTCAACCGTATCTAAAAGAAAAGCCAAACGTCGATCGGAGAAACCACGACGCTTTAAGCCATACAGCGTATCGCGGTCTAGATCGGATAAGGTTTTTTTCTCGAGCGCGAGTTCGATATCAACAATGTCTTTAATCTGCGCTAAGAACCAAGGGTCGATTTTGGTGATTGCGTGTACATCATCAAGCGAGAAACCTTGAGCAAAGGCATCGCCTACGTACCAAATACGCTCTGGCCCAGGCACGCCTAATTCGACTTGAAGCTTTTCACGATCGGTGGTCATTTGGTTTAGACCATCAACGCCGACCTCAAGCCCTCTGAGTGCTTTCTGAAAAGATTCTTGGAAGGTACGACCGATTGCCATTACTTCGCCCACAGACTTCATTTGTGTCGTTAGGCGGGAATCTGCTTGCGGAAATTTCTCAAACGCAAAGCGAGGAATCTTCGTGACAACGTAATCGATAGTGGGTTCGAACGACGCTGGAGTCGCCCCACCTGTAATTTCGTTCTTAAGCTCGTCAAGCGTATAACCGACCGCCAGACGCGCCGCAATTTTAGCAATAGGAAAACCGGTGGCTTTCGATGCCAACGCTGAGGAACGAGAAACGCGTGGGTTCATCTCGATCACGATCATACGGCCGTTATCAGGATTCAAGGCAAACTGCACGTTAGACCCACCGGTTTCCACACCAATTTCACGCAATACGGCAATGGAGGCATTGCGCATAATTTGGTATTCACGATCGGTAAGCGTCTGTGCAGGTGCGACAGTAATTGAGTCGCCTGTGTGTACACCCATCGGATCAAGGTTCTCGATCGAGCACACGATAATGCAGTTATCGGCGCTGTCGCGCACCACTTCCATCTCGTACTCTTTCCAACCCAAAAGCGACTCTTCAATCAGCAGCTCTTTAGTGGGCGATGCTTCAAGACCGCGACGACAAATGGTTTCGAACTCTTCGGGGTTATAGGCAATACCACCGCCCGATCCACCTAAGGTAAAGCTAGGACGAATAACAACGGGGAAACCCGCTGTGCCGATTTGTTCGGCAATATCACGCTGAACCGCCCAGGCTTCATCCATGGAATGAGCCACACCTGATTTGGCGGACTCGAGGCCAATGGCCGTCATGGCATCTTTAAACTTCAGTCGGTCTTCGGCTTTATCAATAGCGTGAGCGTTGGCGCCAATCATTTCAACGTTGTATTTCGCCAATATGCCTTGATCCGCTAGATCAAGAGCGCAATTTAACGCCGTTTGCCCACCCATCGTAGGAAGCAATGCGTCGGGGCGTTCACGTTCAATAATTTTCTCGAGCGCCTGTATGGTGATGGGCTCGATATACGTCACGTCAGCCGTATCCGGATCCGTCATGATCGTGGCCGGATTACTGTTGACGAGAATGGTGCGATAGCCTTCGGCCTTTAATGCCTTACAAGCTTGTGCGCCCGAATAATCGAACTCGCAAGCCTGACCAATGATAATGGGGCCAGCACCAATAATGAGGATACTTTTAATGTCTGTACGCTTAGGCATAATGCAATATGTTCGTGCGAGGGGCAATTAAGCCTGTTTCGCAGCCATCAGGCTAATGAATTGATCGAATAGTGAGGCAATATCACGAGGGCCCGGTGTTGCTTCAGGGTGCCCTTGAAAACCAAATGCCGGACGATCGTCAAACTCAAAACCTTGCAAGCTGCCATCAAATAACGACACATGCGTAACATGTGTGTTGGCGGGTAAGGTTGTGGCATCAAGCGCAAAACTATGATTTTGACTTGTGATAAACACACGGCCACTTTTCACTTCTTGCACGGGATGATTCGCACCGTGATGGCCAGTTTTCATTTTGACGGAGTTTGCACCGACTGCTAACCCCATAATTTGATGCCCTAAGCAAATACCGAACAAGGGAATCTTTTGGTCGAGCAACACTTTGGAGGCCTCAATGGCATAGGTACATGCCTCGGGATCGCCTGGGCCATTCGATAGAAACACGCCATCTGGTTGTGTCGCCAATACCTCGTCAACCGGTGTTTGGGCTGGATATACCGTCACCTCGCACCCGCGATCAGCCAATAGACGCAAAATATTCGCTTTGACGCCAAAGTCGTAGACCGCCACTTTGTATTTGGACGTATCGGGCTGGGCGAAGCCGGTACCTAGACTCCAGGAACCTTCTACCCATTTTTTTGTCGTAGTAACAGAGACTTCTTTAGCTAAGTCTACGCCCACCATTCCGGCAAAAGAACGGGCCAGTTCAATGGCCCGTTCGGCGTTGTCGCCAACTAAGATACATGCCCCTTGGGCACCTTTTTCTCGTAATATACGAGTTAGTTTTCTGGTATCAATTCCAGCGATAGCGACGACGCCCTCTTGTTTGAGGTAGTCGGGTAATGATTGCGTAGAACGGAAATTAGAAACTCTCATTGAGCAGTCACGCACCACAAGGCCAGCGGCCTGAATCTGATTAGATTCGCCGTCTTCGGGGTTGATACCCGTATTACCGATGTGTGGATACGTCAGCGTAACGATTTGACCCCTGTAGCTGGGATCTGTGAGAATTTCTTGATAACCAGTCATGGCTGTATTGAATACTAGCTCAGCAACAGCGTAGCCCTCAGCACCTATGGATACGCCTTCAAACAGCGTTCCATCAGCCAGGGCCAGGATTGCACTTGATGTAGCATGAGACTCTTCAGGAAAGAGAGACGGCAGCACGTTTAAACCCCGGTTCAGAAATTTACAAATAAACTTTCCGATTATACTCCGACTTCAGCACATCAAGTAAGAGTACATGTCAGTTTTTTTTATAAACTCTATTTTTGAGAAAATAGTCTACAGTATCTAACTTATATTGGTTAAGCATTTAATGGTGAAGTGTAATGACAACTCTGCTTGAATCTTTACGGCAACATACCACGGTCGTGGCTGACACAGGTGATTTCGAAACCATAAGAACGTTTCGCCCTACCGATGCGACGACCAACCCTTCGTTAATTCTTAAAGCGGTGCAGCAAGATGCCTATCGTCATTTGCTGGAAAAAACCGTACTCAGCGCCCCGAACGCCACTGCTAATGAACTGGTAGATAAACTTCTGGTGGCCTTTGGGCTTGAAATTTTGCGCATTGTTCCTGGGCGTGTGTCCACGGAAGTAGACGCTAGGCTGTCATTTGACACCCAAGGCAGCATTGAGCGTGCTCGTAATATTATTGAGCTTTACGAAGCAGCGGGTATCAGCCGACAACGGGTACTGATCAAATTGGCCGCTACGTGGGAAGGTATTCAAGCCGCTAAGCAACTGGAAGCCGAAGGCATACATTGCAATTTAACGCTGTTGTTTTCGTTGACTCAAGCCATTGCGTGCGCACAAGCCAAAGTCACCTTGATCTCTCCGTTTGTAGGCCGCATATACGATTGGTACAAAAAGCAAGCTGGCGATGCATGGGTTGAAAGCGAAAATGCGAATGAAAATGACCCCGGCGTGAAATCAGTCACTGCAATCTTTAATTACTATAAAACTTATGGCGTTAAAACGGAGATCATGGGCGCAAGTTTCCGTAACAATGGCCAAGTCCTCGCGCTAGCAGGATGCGATTTGCTAACCATTAGCCCCGCTTTACTGGCTGAGCTTCAGCAAAAAGTCGGCGATGTGGCTCGAATTTTAGATGTGGAACATGCTAAGGATGTGGCACCGGAATGGCGAGCAAACAATGAAGTCAACTTCCGTACCCGCCTTAACGAGAACGCCATGGCAAGCGAAAAACTTGCCGAAGGCATTCGAGTCTTTACGGCCGATGCCATTGCTTTAGACAAGTTACTACTTGAGTTTAAACAAACACAAGCTACAGCTAGCACTCATTAATAGACGCTAGCAAAATGCTAAAAAAAAGCTGAGGCGATGCATTGCCTCAGCTTTTTTATTTTATTGCACTCGCTTAGGTGTCACGGCGTTCTTGCAGTGCCCAAGCAATAGTGCTGGCGTCCACATACTCTAACTCGCTACCTGCGGGTACCCCTCTGGCTAGGCGTGTCACTTTGATATGTCGGCTGCGTAGTATTTCGGCTAAATAATGAGCGGTGGTTTCACCTTCGGCGGTGAAATTCGTTGCGAGGATGACTTCACGCACTGACTCGTCAGAAGCCCGTTTTAAAAGACGTTCGAACTGCAATTCGTTGGGGCCCACCCCTTCGATAGGCGCCAAACGCCCCATCAACACGTAATACAAACCTCGGTAACCATGGCTAGACTCAACCATATTTTGGTCGGCCGGCGTTTCTACGATGCACAGCAATGACGGATCGCGTCGGCTGCTTGCGCAAATTTGGCACAGGGGGGTCTCACTAAAACTATTACAGCGCTCACAGTGCAATAACGTTTGGGATGCGCGCGCTAACGCCTCTCCTAATTGAGAGGCCCCAGCCACATCATGCTGTAACAAGTGATAGGCCATGCGCCGTGCGGTGCGTTCGCCCACACCAGGCAGGCGTCGCAACGCATCAATCAAAGCCCGTAATGGTTCGGGCTCAGGCAACTGTAGGTCTGACATTAGAAAGGTAAGTTCATCCCTGGCGGCAACGGCAGCCCGGCAGTAACCGATGCCATTTCCTCTTGAGATTTCGCTTCCGCTTTACGCAGCGCATCGTTAAAAGCCGCTGCAACCAAGTCTTCAAGCATGTCTTTATCTTCTTCTAACAGACTGGGGTCAATATTCACGCGACGCACATCGTTGCGACACGTCATGGTGACTTGCACCAGTCCGCCACCAGAAGCGCCTTCAACTTCAATGTTAGCGAGGGCCTCTTGGGCCTTTTTCATGTTCTCTTGCATCTGCTGGGCTTGACGCATCAATCCAGCGATTTGTCCTTTCATCATAAGGATAGTTCCTATCTGTTAGTGACTCGTAAGTCTATTTGCAGCTACGCTGCTTTGTGGTGATTGGCTCGTACCGAGCCTTCAATCAATTTGGCATCAAACTCAGAGATTAACGCCATAATAAAAGGATCGACCTGAGCATCTTGCTCGGCCTGATCTTGACGCTTGGCCCGATCGGCCTGCTCTACTGCATGCGCTGTATCTGAGCCCGTATCGCCATAGTCAATCTGTACACGCAAGACCTCACCGAAATACTCTGCCAGAACCGTGGTGAGGCGAGTTTTTGCTTGGCTATCATCCGCCGAACGTATCGCGACACGTAACATGACACACTGATCTTGCATGCCTACCCATTCGCTTTGGCGCGCTAACTCGGCCGCCCAACCGCTGAGTGGTAAGGAGGCTGCAATATTTGGCCAGTCTTTAGCCTGCACCCTCGATAAACTCATATTTTTCTGCGTGGTGGAGGTGTTGGTCTGGGTAGAGGCCAACACAGCACTGACATCACTGGGGTCCAAATCGGGCACGCCCTGCCCCATTGCCTCTTCATCAGTCTGGCTGTCATCACCCCCGTAATGTATTTCATCATCGAAGGGCACATCATCAAAACCAGTTGGCGGCTCGTCGGTGGCAGGTGATGGCGCAGCGGATGAAGCGTCAACGTCAGCATGGCTAGTCGGCTTCTCAACCGATCCGATGTTAGCTTCGGTTTCTGGTTCAGGCTGCGGCGCATCCTCAGGCGTGACCAGCTTTTCGGAAGGTCTATGGGCATTTTCTACGACTTCTTCAGCGGGAGCGTCTTCCCATGCCGGTATTTCAGGTGAACTCGACGGCGAAACTGAAGCCGCAGTTTGCCCGTTAAGTGCCGTACCGCCCACCATTAGCACAGGCGGGGCGGGTTGATCGGGTGCCTGATCAACCACAGCGATTGGACTCGGCGTAGACAACGCCGTAGGTGTAGGTGTTACAGCCTGTGGGGGTTCTGGCTGCTGCGCGGCAGGACTAGGCTCTATCGGCGGTGTAGGACGGCCCGTCGGCGGGGAGGAAGGAGGTGGTGTCTGGGCAGGATCAGCACCCGTAGGCATTAACGCCAACATGCGCAAACACGCCATCACAAACCCTGCGTACTCGTCAGGTGCCAAACTTAATTCGTTTCGGCTGTGCACCGCAATGGAATAAAACAGCTGGATAAAATCCGGACCTAAGCGTGTCGCTAAGGACTGAATATCGGCTTGCAAGGGGTTCTCAGGTGGCGTAGCACCGGGCAGTCGTTGCTCGATCGCAATATGAGACAGCAAAACGGCTAAATCCGCCAACGCCGCAGCATAAGATAGCCCTCTGGCCGCTAAGTCATCCGCCACCGCTAAAATGGTAGCCGCGTCATTATCACTCAACGCTTGTAATAAGCGACACAAATGGCCCTGATCAATGGTGCCCAACATGCCTTGTACGGCTTCCGCGCTGAGGCTTCCCGCACTGTATGCAATAGCCTGATCAGTCAGCGAAAGCGCATCACGCATAGAACCGGATGCCGCTTGAGCCAGTAGCCGTAAACCAGAGAGCTCGAAGGGAATTTGCTCTTGCTGTAAAACACCTTCTAAATGCTCAACAATAGCCGGCACCGTCATCTGTTTAAGGTTGAACTGTAAACAACGCGAGAGCACCGTTACCGGTATTTTCTGCGGATCGGTGGTGGCCAGAATAAATTTCACATGTGCCGGCGGCTCTTCAAGCGTTTTCAGCATCGCGTTAAACGCGTGCCCTGTCAGCATGTGTACTTCATCAATCATGTAGACTTTGTAACGGCCCGAGCTGGGCGCATAAACCGCTTGCTCGAGTAACTGCGTCATTTCGTCTACCCCTCGATTAGAGGCGGCGTCGAGCTCGACGTAATCCACAAAACGACCCGCATCGATTTCTGTACAGGCCTGACAACGACCACACGGTGTTGCCGTAATGCCGGTTTCGCAATTAAGCGCCTTGGCCAAGATACGGGATAAGGTGGTTTTCCCAACCCCACGAGTGCCTGTAAAAAGCCATGCGTGATGTAAGCGCTGAGTCGATAAAGCGTGAGTTAACGCACGTACCACGTGATCCTGTCCCACAAGGGTATCGAAGGATCGAGGGCGCCATTTTCGTGCAAGAACTAGATACGTCATGCTATGAGAGGTCTAAAAGATAAAATGGCGATGCGAGATACCAGCCATCGAAAATGAAAAGTGTACCGAATTAATATACCTTTGGGCAGCAATGTGGCCAAAGTCAGTACAAATAGAGGGGAATAAGCGGCTGCTGTCGTAGCAATTGAAAGTGGCGAGCCTGACTTCGGCACTGGATCGGGACAGTTGTGGCTGCTTCGTTCCCGACCTGACCAGGTTGACTGTTGACCCATGCGAAGGGACCCGCCAGAACGAAGTTTACCATCAATGTGCGTGGGCTGCATCCGCATCATTAAAACAAAGTCCGTTGTTCAAAAAGAAAAGCAGGAGCCGCTTCGCGTGAAGGCACCAAGCTGTCGTATTCTATCCAGGCGTCAATACGGGGAAAAAACAAGGCGGCTTTCGCTTCGCGTCCATCAAGAGCATGGACTTGCTCGCTGTAGCGCTGCATTTGTTCGGCATAGCGTGCTTTCATGCGGGCGCTGAAGTCTGCAACGGACTCTTCTTCATGGGGCGCACCCGTTTTGTAATCAACAATGAGCCAATGATCTTCCTGAGAAATGGCTAAATCAATAATCGAAACCCTACCTGTGACATCCAATAAGGACCATTCTCGGTAAGCGCGGGCCACTTCCAGCAACCAGCGCCCCCGCTCACTGTGAAGGGTTGCAATAAGCGCGTGAAGCAAATCACCTACCGCCCTTTCTACCTGAACTACGGCAACCCCCGCTCTAAGTAACTGCTTACGCATAGCACTCTGGCTGGACTCAAGTCGTGCCGCATCCCAGTCCGATAGCCCTTCTTTACCCAGTCTTTCTAGCCAAGCATGAGCAACGACGCCCATTGCACTTTCATCCGTATTGGACTCGGGCCATTGCCACGCATTTTGATTCAAGTTAGGCCAATGCCAAGCAGTCTGTTTGACCTGCATCGTGGCCACACGCTTTAATAAACGCGTTGTGCCGTCATCCTGCTTAATAGGGCTTCCAACTTGTGGTTGCACAGCAGAGACGGTGATACATGGCCACAACCGACCCAGCAAACTCCCTGCGCCGGGGGCTTTAAGCTCGGTTTCACTGCTCAGTTGCAGTTCGGAGACAATGTGTAGCTGGGTACGTGCTCGCGTGACGGCCACGTACAACAAGCGATTCATTTCATAGTCAGCGCGTTGTTTGTCTCGGGCTGCCAAGAACCGCGACACAGGATCATGCTCATCCGATGCCCGAGGCTTAACTGGGCCCAACAAAAGCTGACCATGGCTGTGCTCCAAGCGTATGAGGGGCGCCTGATCGTTCATAGGGCGTCGTTCAAGTCCGTACAAAATCACCGACTCAAACTCTAGACCTTTCGCCTTATGAATCGTCATCACTTCAACAGCCCTGCCTGCACTGCGAGGGGCGGCATAAAGGCCTTCAACTTTTTGCTCAAACTCAGCGACAACCACGTTTCCGTAAGCAGCCGTTTCTTCCAGCAGTCGTAATACTCGCTCGGCGTCGGCTTGATCACTGGGGTGCGCATAAACACGTGCTCCGCCTAAGCCATACCAAACGCGTTCCACCCACGCTGCAAAGGGCAACATACCACTGCGATTATGGGTGTCCAATAATAATCGGCTCGCTTGCTCCAGACGGTGGGCCTCATCCGGTGCAAAATCAACAAAACCGTTTGGCTGCAGCAGCCGCTGCTGAAGTAGATGAGGAATCGTTTCTAACGCCTTCTCGCTACAGAGCTGATGTAGCGTATTAAGTCGTAATCCGATAAGGGGGCTACGCAATACCGATAACCAAGCCAATCGATCGCCCATGTGGCTCAACGCGCGCACAATTTGCAGCAAATCTCGCACCGCCGGACGAGCCTCTAAAGGCTCAAGCTCTACGGCTCTACAATCGATATTTTGCAGCGCCAACTCGCGCACCACATTTTTTAAGTGGCTGCGTGCCCGCACTAAAATTGCTACAGGGTGCTGGCTTTGGTCGTAAGTCGACAAGGCCTGCGCACAAAGCTCGACCACTTTCTGTTGTGACGCCTGCTCTAACACCTGCTGTTGCTGCTCGTCGCTACGCTCGTCAGAACTCGCCACACAAATTGGATGAAAACTGAACGCTGGCTGGGACACCGTTGGCTGAAACGCGTCAGACGGACTATAACTTACCGCCCCCAAGCTACTGTTATCGTAACGAGGGAATAAGTGCGCACCGGCTTGATTCACCCAATCGACCAAAGCCTCCTGTGAGCGGAAATTGTTCGTTAATGCGAGAGGCTCTAACGACACCGCCCCTAAACGCTTTTGGTTTTTCACTTGAAGAAACAGGCCCACTTCCGCTTTTCGGAAACGGTAAATGGACTGCATGGGGTCGCCAACTAAAAACAAGGTGCGTCCATCGCCAGACTCCCAGCCCGAACTTAAGCGTTCCAGCAATTCAATTTGGGTATGACTGGTATCTTGAAACTCGTCGACCAACAAATGGCGCATGGATCGATCGACCTTTAGCAGCAACTCGCTAGGCTCATCGACACTGCCCAGTGCTTGCAAAGCGCGCTGCGAAATCTCGATAAAATCCACCTCGCCTTGCTCAGCAAAGCGCAAACGTAACTGCGCACTCGCTATCCATAGCACCTTGATAAAGCTCATGAGCACGTCAACTTGCTGGGCATCATAGCCCTGAGGAAGATGGCGTGACCGTGCCAAGGCGGCGACCCAGTGGTCGTCGTCACTCGCGCTTTTTAGCCACTGTTCAATGGCGAGTTTTTGTGGCGTCTTTGCCGGAAACCCTTGCTTTACCGTGATGCGTTTACGCAGGCTTCCATCGGCGGTTAACAGCGCATTGGCCAGCGCTTGCCACAACGGCAGATAATCCACATTTGCCTCGAACGGTGTGCCATCCCAATCCAATAACGCTTGAATGTCAGGTACGCCTGCACCTGACTGCCGTTGACATTCATCAGCAGCCAATCGCATCAAAGGCGCCAGCTCTGCGGCCCAACCCAATGGCATCGCTGCAAGCAAACCGGCAAGCTCAGACTCGACGATTGTCTCTAAGTTATGCTCGATTTGCGCTATGTTTTCAGCGTCACCCAAAATAGGTTGCCATTGATCCCGACTGGCCAGCATCTGGGCAATCAGCGCTTCTGCTGTGGATAAATGCACGTCAACGTGCGCTAGCAACTTCGCCACCTCATCGTACTCATCAGCCAAGGCCAAGGTGTCAGAGGCTGCTTGTAAATAATGTGGCCGCGCATCTTCAATTACGCTGGGCACCCCGCCCAAGCCACTTACCCATGGCATGGCGCGAACCAAATGGGCGCATAGCGAATCAATGGTGCGGATGCTTAACCGCGCGGGATAGGATAAAAGCTCCCACCCCATCTCTTTGTCACGAGCCATGGCAGCTTGCGCTAATTCCCAGCTTTTGACTCGGTAAGCCTCTTCAGGTCTCGCTTCGTGGGCCGTTTGCAACTTCTCTAAAACTCGGGCGTGCATCTCTGCAGCCGCTTTCTTCGTAAAGGTAATAGCAACTACCTCTTCGGGGCGATTCACCGACGCTAATAACGCTAAAATCCGATCCGTTAGCAATTCGGTTTTTCCAGACCCTGCAGGCGCTTGCACCAAAAAGGAGCGAGTGGGGTCAATGGCGAGCTGGCGAACTGAGCTGTCTGTAGGTTGTTTAGCGCTCATGACGCCCCCTCATTCAAACGTAAAAAAGACAACACATCACAATACAGTAAGTCATTAGGGTTCCAATAACGATTGCTTGCCTCGCCTTGAATGAACTCATTAGCCAGACCTTGTATGGCCGCCTCCCACTCTTGCAGCTGTGTATCCCACATTGGCATTTCTTGCTGTTTTTCCATGTCTCGACTTTTCACATCGCCCAACACGATGTCAGTATCAGCATAACCGGTGACCCCAGGGCGACGCGCATTCAACCACGCCAAGGCAATGGCCCCTACCTGTTGGCCTTGAGCAAGCAAATGCGCTGCATATAAAGGCAGCTGTAGATTAATAGGTCGAGGGCGTACCCACTCGTTAAGAGGCTCTGTGCGATTAAGCGAGGTTTTGTAATCCAGCACAACATAACGGCCATCTGGCAGTTGATCTAAACGATCAAGCCGCATGGATAGCTTTAGGTGTTGATGCGTGAACTGCAACGCGGATTCCAGTTCAATCACGCTAAAAGGTTCACGCTCTAGCTCAAAACGCACCCAATTCGACAACACGAATAACGCCCGCTCGCATTCGAGCTCACGCAAACGCTCTCCATAAAGAACCAGCTCCATATCGGCTGCCTGCGCAATTAATGTGGACAACAATTCGGTCTCACCCTGTTGCGCTATCCACATCCGCAACCCCTGCTGAGTCGGCTCAGGACATTGTTTCCAAAGCAGCTCCATAACACGATGTAGAAATAGACCTCGGGCGTTTACTTCACTTAATGTCGCGTACTCAGGTAAGTTACTGGCTGCTAAACGATATTTAACAAAAGCCCAAAGTGGGGAGCGCGCTTGGGTATCTAATACCGCCACACCACCGCGTATGGGCTCGGTATCGCCCAGCGGCGGCCCTAATGAGTCATCGATATACGCGACCTCGGCAGCCTCAATCTCGTTACGGTTCGAACCATAACCCACGGTATCGAAAGGCTGCAACAAGGGGCTGGGTCGTAATAGCTGCTCGCCTTGGTGTTGTGGATAACTTAGCCGAATGACCGATGCACTGCTGCTTAGGGTTTTAAACAGCAAATGTGCCCATTGCAATTCGCGCTCGGGGGTAGAGCGAGGAGCATTAGCACGCCGCAACGCACTATGGGGCAACAAAGGATTGGGTTTCACCGCAGCAGGCAATACCTCATCATTCAAACCCAGTATCCACATCGCATCCCATTGCCCACCCTCGGCCTCTAGAAAGCCCAGTACATCTAAACGGGATTGCGGGTCTCGCTGAGGTTGAAACAATGTTTCTCGTAATAAACGAGTCAATAATCGATGAGCTTGTAAAAAGCTAAGCTCGTTCAAAACCGGGGCTTGCCTTGCAAATTGAGTCAGCCGCGCGTCAAAAGCCTCCATTACCTGAAAGCCATGACTATCTATACTTTCCTGACCTGGAAAGCCAATCAACGCCAACGTTTTACGTAGTGAGTCTGCCCATTGCGCTGGGGTTTGTTGGTTAGGTAGTCCTTGCACATAGGTCAAGGCTTCTGTCCACGCTTGCGCCAACAGGGGGGTACGGCTGCTTAAAGCGAGGTGCAGGGTCGCGGCGTCTATAGCAAGTTCATCGTTACGTCGCCACGCCACATCGATCGCCGCACGCGCATTGGCTTCGCTTAAGCTGCCTGCGCAAGCACCTGCTAATAGTGCTGCTCCTAAAATCTCAGGCTCAACACGCTGATAACGCTTCATCTGGGCCAAAACCCGTAGCCAGGCCAGCGCCGCACGCACGAGTGGCCAATCAGACAGAGGGCGCCCAACAGCCACGTTCCACGGTAAAGCGGGCTCGGTGTCCGTTTCGGCACATGCCTGAACTAATACCCGATGTACATACGCAACGCTGGACTCTAGCTGTGGAGCCACAATCGCCACACAATGTCGAGGGTTCGCCCGCAGCTGTTCGACTGCCCATTGGGCCGCTAAGCGCCATTCGTGATCCGCCTCATCGGCGACCACCACATCCATCTTAATAGGAGTATGAGCCACCGGTGCTAAACGGTAGATCGTCACACCCTGCTGTTGCAACGCCTTGAGTATGGCCACTAAGCGTGGTGACAACTCATGAAAGCCAGCCAACACCAAGGTACTAAAGTGCGGAGCGTAAGCGCCTGCTTCACACGCAAGACGCACCCGCTCGTTAGAGCGATTGCTATCGTCCACGTCATGGGCTTGCAGCGTGGCATGGTAGTGCTCGCGCCAGACTAAAAACTGTTCGTAATCGGGGGACTGCTCCCCATCAATCACCGAAACATCCCATTCGTTCAGCAACATATCGGCTTCGCACGCTAAGCGTGCTGCCTGACGAACATCCAGCAAAACGCGGTCGTCGCCTTCGAGCTCGGCAATGGTTTGCTCCCACAACTGAATCGTGCCAAAACCATCTAATAAATAAGAGGCGGGCTGGAAGGCATCGCTAAAGCAAAGTTCGTCCGCAACGATTTTTAGCCATGCGCCCATCGGAATAATATCCGGCACCGCCACGGCCCTGCGATCACTGCTAAGTTGCTTTTGTAAGGCAGATAAGATCCGTCTGGCATAGCGATTATTAACCGTCAGTATCTGGGTCTGCGTACTATCGAAAGACTCAATCTCATCTAGCTGCACCAAAGGAAAATCATGCATACTTAACCCTGTGATCTGCGTTGTTACTATAGATTTAGTATTCTACCGCTTCGCTACAACAACTTGCTTACCCCTTGCGCCAGTCACGTTACCTCGTTATGACCTCTACGCCGTTAGCTCCCACTTGCACACACGCGCTCATTGAAGCATTCATCCAGCATTGCTGGCTTGAAGACGGCCTCGCCAAAAACACCTTAGCCGCTTATCAGCGCGACTTACAACTTTTTGCCATCTGGTTAGAAGCGCACGCTCATGCCGACCTATTGGCGGTCACCAAAGAAGACCTACAAAATTGGACACAACAAGAAGGCGAGTCGATTAAGGCCACCACTTCTAACCGTCGTTTAGCCACGCTAAGAAAGTTTTATTTGTGGGCATTGCGTAACACATGGATTAGCACGGACCCCTGCCAAGGACTTAGCACAGCCAAGCAGGCCCCTCGACTACCCCACACGTTGAGTGAGACACAAGTCGAAGCGCTGCTGTCCGCACCCGACATTGCGAACCCCTTAGGGCAACGCGATCGCACCATGCTAGAGACGCTTTATGCAACCGGCTTACGCGTCAGTGAGCTGACCGACTTGCGCTTATCGCAACTGAGTCTCAACGACGGCGTGATACGGGTCGAGAATGGTAAGGGTGGAAAAGACCGTTTAGTACCCATCGGAGCCGAAGCCCAAGACTACCTGAGCGACTATTTGGCTTCGCCCCGCACCGAGATACTGGGAACCAAACGCAGTGACTTTTTATTTGTGACGGCTAGAGGTAAAAACATGACGCGACAGTCCTTTTGGTTAATCGTCAAAAAGTACGCCGCCATCGCCGGTATCTATACTCCCCTGTCACCTCATGTATTGCGCCATGCCTTTGCTACCCACTTACTGAATCACGGTGCCGATTTACGTGTCGTGCAATTATTGCTGGGCCATGCGGACATCTCTACCACGCAGATTTATACTCATGTGGCACGAGAGCGACTGAAAGCGCTCCATCATGCACATCATCCACGCGCTTAATTTTCAAACCATGGCAAAAGCAAAACATATTAGTGAAACCCCAGCCACGTTGTGGCTACGCCAACACCACATCGCCTTTACCGAGCACAGTTACGAATACGTTGATCATGGCGGTGCCTTGGAAGCCGCGCGGCAGTTACAGCTGCCACCCCAGCAGGTCGCAAAAACGCTAGTCATGGAAGACGAAAACGCCAAACCATTTATCATTATTATGCATGGTGATCGGGACGTATCGACTAAAAATCTAGCGCGCCAAATCGGGGGGAAAAAAATCAGCCCCTGCAAACCCGAGGTCGCCCAACGCCACACGGCGTATCAGGTAGGAGGCACCTCTCCCTTCGGTACGCGTAAGCCTCTGTCCGTTTATATCGAAGTCGATCTGCTTGAACTAGACATCATCTACATTAACGGTGGACGCAGAGGGTACCTATTGGGCATTGAGCCCACCCTTGTCGCTAGCGCACTCAACGCCGTCACCGTTAACGTGGCCATTCCACATTAATCAGGCATTAGTTTAGGCCTGAGCGCAACACAATTTGAGTGATTTCTGAGTGCCTACCCAAACGAATCGGAAAACCATTCCAAAGACCCGCCCCATTGCTGACATACAACTGCATCGTTTGAACCGCGTACAACCCAGAAACAAAACCCGCGTTGGCTTGTTTAACCAACCAATGCAGGCCCAATGCCTGCCCACCGTGCGTATGGCCCGATAACTGCAGATCAGCCCCTGCTTGAGCGTACTGCACGGCGTGCGTCGGACGATGTGCCAACAAAATGACCGTTTCGTCTTCCTGCACGCCGGATAAGGCCGCGTGTATATCGGGTGCAGGCTGTCCCACCGAAGCGCCTGCGTTATCCGTTACGCCTGCTAAAACAAAATGGTGGTTCTCGTGCTCAATCTTGACGTGCTCATTAAAAAGCATGTGTAACCCTAGCTCTTCGAATACGGGTAGCCAGTTTAGGTACTCGACATAGTATTCATGGTTACCGGGAATCGCGTAAACACCGTGCTTGGCAGACAAGGCTTTAAGAGGTGGAACATCCGCAGCGCGCGCCTCGGGAGAGCCGTCGATCATATCGCCCGTTAGCACCGTAAGGTCAGGCTCAAGCGCATTCGTTTTAGCAACGACCGCTTCAATCCAGGGCCCCTGCAGTAAACGACTGGCGTGTAAGTCCGTAAGCTGAACAAGCTTAAAGCCGTCAAACTCTGAGGGCAGCGTGGGCAAAACAACCTCGACGGTTTTAACATCAGGAACGCGAACAGATTCCCAAACGCCGACAGCGGCCAACACCAACGCGACCACCCCCAAGCCATAGTGCAATCGAGGCATCGCAAAGCCTAACGTTGTGGTGCGCTTCGAAACAAGGTAGATCAGCCCCCCAAGCACATCTTTAATCAAGAGCAGGCACGCAAGAAGCACCAGCGCGCCAAATAGCCATCCCAGCAATACCAACATTAAAAAGGGTATCTCTGGCGATGCCATGGAGCCAAAAAAGTGACGGGTGATGAGATGATGCTCGGCTACTAGTATCAATAAAACACCAAATAGCACTTTGGGTCTACGTGGCCACGGCAATAACCGTACAAAAGACCAATATACGTATAAAGCCGTTAGCCCAGTGATGATGTGAAACACAGATTTAATCCCGTTCTAGTGTACGTTGTCGTTGTTATCGCAATGTACCAAGCCGGTATGACAATAGCTGTATGGCATGATGCGTCATGATTACGTTAAGTATGGCGGCCCCAGCAGGAATCGAACCTACAATCTTCCCTTAGGAGGGGAAAGTTATATCCATTTAACTATGGAGCCTCAACGTATCTTCAATACTATCGCGCAAATAAGCGAGTGTATCAGCGTGCGGAGCGCTATTATATAACACCCAAAGCTCGTAATTTTGTTTTTTGCCAACGTAAAAAGCCAATAAAACCCTCAGCGCTGAAAACTTTTTACACCGCCCTTATCCATCCAACGTATTAACTTCATCAACCGATAATGTAATCGTGCTCGTTGTGCTTCATGTCGAGCAACAAGGATAGGACGACTCGCCAATCGCTGGACTTCTGCCCCCACAAAATAACGCGTCCCATAATCTCAGCAGGGCTATCAAAAACAGAAAAAATGGACAACATCACGACTGGATTCGGCCACAGCGTCTACTAACTTGGAATCAAGGGCGTTAACGCGCTGCGTCTGTTTTAGCAATGCCCGAAGCGTCGGATGAGACGTTGAAAGCTCAATGTTTTATAGCTCTGAGTTTTTGCAGTCGTCCACCCCACCGCTAGAGCTATTAAGACCCCTAATAACGCCGTTAACAAACGGTCAATACCCAGACCAAAAATGTGGTCTGGATGCGGCATGCCAAGCATTGCCACCATCACAGCGGAATACCCTGCCAACATGGTCCCGTACGACACAAAATTGCGTTGTAGGTTACCAATGCCCACACACAAGCTTAGCCAAACCGCCATGCCTGTGACAAGCCAAGAACACAGCGATGCCACAGGCAAAAGCAGTGCGCAAGCTGAAATGAAGGCGCTCTACGTCAAAGCCCAAACGCGTTACTAACGTCGTGTCACTCATACGTCCGACACCTTATTTGCCAAAACGGTGTCAATACGCTGACCAATACGATCAAAGGCGTGCTGCATCAAATCAAGGTCTTGATCGCTCAGCTCGGCCAGCAGATCCACTTCTACACTGACAAGCGCTTTGCGAATATCTCGCACAGCCGCTTGCCCCTCAGCAGTCAGGTAAATTAATTTCGCCCGACGGTCACTTTTATCGGTGCGCCGCTGGATTAACCCCCTGCGCTCAAGCAGATCCAGCAGCCGCACCAAACTTGGCTCGCTTAAGCCTAAGCGTAGCGCTAACTCTTTTTGCTGAACACCATCACCGAGCTCATGCAAACGAACAAGCGGAGACCAGCTAGCATCGGTCAGGCCGGTTTGCGCCAAACTATGGTCTAAAGCACGACGCCACCGTCGAGCAAGCTCGACAAATTGAATCCCGAAGCGTTCTCGAGACGAAAAAGTAGACGCGGTTTTAGAGGGGGGCATATCGTTTCACGTGACAATAGTTAGCATCCTAACCATATAGCAAAAAACCAACTGTTGTCGAATCATATGACAAATGAATATGATGGCTTCAGCCCCCTGTTCACTTTCTTTTTTGCGCGAGCCCTTCTCACATGTTTACAACGGCGTTATTGATCTTGCCCGATTTCATGCTGATTGCATTAGGGGGGCTGCTGCTCAAGGTGATGGGCTTTAGTAGCGAGTTCTTTCGCCACATCGAAAAGCTGGTGTACTACCTTTTCTTTCCTTCGCTACTTTTCTACTCCATTGCCCACACCTCATTAGAAGGTGGACAGACCCTTCTACTTTTTGCTGGGGTGGCTGGCGTAATTCTCGTTGGCGCACTCTGTGGTTGGCTAGCCTTGTTATTCATGCGTGATCGCACGCTTACCCATGCTTCGGTGGTCCAGTGCGCCTTTCGCTTCAACACCTATTTGGCTTTATCATTGGCTTTTGAGCTTGGGCACGAAGACGGTTTAGGTTTAATGTCCGTCATCGTTGGGTTAGCCGTTCCACTGGTAAATACCTTGGCGGTGTATGCCTTAGCCCGAGGACGAGGTCTGGGGGTTGGCGTTGAACTGATTAAAAACCCATTAATACTGGCTGCTGTACTCGGACTAATTTGGAATTTTCTGGGCCTTTCACTTCCCAAACCTATCGACGTAAGTCTGTCTCGCCTAGGTAGCTGCGCTTTGCCTCTTGGGCTCTTGTGTGTAGGCGCAACCCTTTCGCTACGTGCGCTATACGGAGAGCAAAAATTGGTAGGATGGATGGTGGTCAGTAAGCTGCTGGCTTTGCCTTTGGCCGCAGTCGGCATTGCTCTGCTTTTGGACTTCACACCTCTTGAAGCTAATATGCTGATCTTGTTTGCAGCGATCCCAACTGCATCTTCTGCCCATGTATTGGCTGCTCGCATGGGCGGCAACGCAGAGTTAGTCGCCACGACGATGTCCGCTGGCACACTACTCTCGGTTCTCACCCTTCCCTTATGCATCCGTTATTTGTTTATTTAGATAGGACAGCACCGCACTATGTCAATGGCACATGAACCGCTTAGCACGTTAACGTTTTACGCCGCAAACGAAGGCGTAACACAAGGTCTGGCTGAAATACTGTCTCCTCTTGTTTGTGGGACTTCACTACAAAAAAACGACGAAAATAGCGAACGAGGTGGGCATATCCACCTAGAAGGGGATCTGGGAGCGGGAAAAACCAGTTTTACAAGGGCTTTTTTACGCACGGCTGGCGTGACTGGCCGCATTAAAAGTCCTAGCTACGCGCTTATCGAGAGCTATAAACTTTCTAGCTTAAATGCCTATCACCTTGATTTTTATAGATTTAACAACAGCAGAGAGTGGCTAGACGCGGGGTTTCGTGATATTCTTCTGGAAAGCGCTGTTGTGCTAATTGAATGGCCGGATAAGGCGGGCGAACTATTGCCTCCGGCTGATCTAAAAATCACATTCGATTATTGCGAACCAGGCAGGGAACTCACGCTTGCGGCATACAGCAAAAAAGGACAAGAATGGCTAACGATACTCAGACCACAGCTCAGGGAATTGGAACCTTAGGATTAGCGCGGCGGCGCCTTGTCGCCTCAGCAACAACCTTAATGTTGTTGCCTATATTCCCGCGCGTCGCCCATGCAAGTTCAATCGTCGCTGTTCGTACCTGGCCTGCTGATGAATACACCCGCGTCACCCTTGAGATGGACAGCGAGCTCAAGGCCGAGCATTTCACGCTCGAGAACCCCCATCGGATGGTGGTAGACATAGAAGGGCTACGTTTAAACAGCACATTGAACGAGTTGATTGCCAAAGTTCGCGCTAACGATCCTTACATCGCTTCCGTGCGTGTAGGCCAAAATCGTCCTAACGTCGTACGTTTGGTGCTTGATCTCAAACAGCCCGTTGCACCCCAAATTTTTACACTCAAGCCCATCGGCGAATATAAATACCGCCTCGTTCTTGACTTGTATCCACGCATAGCGCAAGACCCGTTGCTAGCATTGCAGCAACAATTCGATGACGACGATCCCTTAGCTGCGGTCCTTGAAAATCTAGCCCAATCGCAACCCAATGTGCCTGTGCCCACGGTGCAAGGGCAAGAGGTTCCTAGGGTAGCCAAACAACCCACGCCCACGCCTCCTCCTGCCTCTCCGGTACCCAAAGTCACCCCTAATACAAGGCAAAATCGTCCTGTGCTGATTGCCCTAGACGCGGGCCATGGTGGTGAAGATCCTGGTGCTATCGGCCCAGGGGGCACCTATGAAAAAGACGTAGTGCTGCAAATTGCCAAGCGCTTACAAAAGCTAATTGATGCGCAACCCAATATGCGTGCCTACCTAACGCGTGATAAAGACTTCTTCGTGCCGTTACACGTACGCGTACAGAAGGCCAGACGGGTCAAAGCGGACTTATTTATTTCTATCCACGCCGATGCTTGGATTAAGCCAACAGCACGAGGCTCATCCATTTACGCTCTGTCTCAAAATGGGGCCACCAGTACAGCGGCTCGATGGCTGGCCAATAAAGAGAATCAGGCTGACTTAATTGGTGGCGTCAATATTAAAACGCAGAACAAACAAGTTGCCCAAGTGTTACTTGACCTGTCTACCGCTGCACAGATCAATGACTCTGTACGTGTGGGCTCGGGCATCCTCTCAGAAATCGGTAAGATTAATCGCCTACACAAGCGTCAGGTCGAACGTGCCGGTTTTGCTGTGTTAAAGGCTCCTGACATACCTTCTGTTTTGGTAGAAACAGCCTTTATTAGCAACCCTACCGAAGAAAAACTACTCAAAAGCCCGGCACACCAAGAAAAAATTGCTCGTGCCATGCTGTCAGGTATTAATAACTACTTCAATTCCGGTGTGGCCTTAGCCAATCGTACTTAAGGTATTTGCTGACACAAAAACGGCCCAGAAGCGAACGACATCGCCTCTGGGCCTTTCGCTTTTGATCGCTAAAAAGGTGAAACCACTCGCTATAGCTCGCTGTGCAGCCCTTCGTATTAAGCGTTACGATAAACCGCTAAAATTAGCTTCGGTCTTTCGCCCAGCGTAGAATCCATTGACAAGACACAAGTAAAGACGAGATTGATCACCATGACACCACGCCGTTCCATCGCCGCTCTACCTGAACTTCTTATTAGCCAAATTGCGGCGGGGGAAGTCATCGAAAGGCCTGCTTCAGTACTAAAGGAATTACTGGAAAACGCAATCGATGCTGGAGCGAGCAGTATTGAAATTCGCTTAGAAGGCGGAGGCATACGCCGTATCGCTGTCAGCGATGATGGTCACGGCATTCCCCACGACGAGCTCGCCTTGGCCTTCAAACGTCACGCAACAAGTAAAGTTCAATCACTGCCTGAGCTTGAAGCGGTGGAGTCCATGGGTTTCAGGGGGGAAGCACTCGCCTCTATTGCCTCCGTAGCGCGCACATCCCTTCGATCTCGGGCCGCTAACGAACCCCACGCCTGGCAGCTTAATGGTTTAAGCACGGAGATCGAAGCCGCCAGTGGCGTACAAGGCACGACGGTCGACGTAAGACAGCTATTCGACAATATTCCAGCCCGACGAAAGTTCTTACGTACCGAAAACACTGAATACGGTCACTGCGTTACGGCTCTTGAACGCATTGCGCTGTCTAAGCCTGAAATTGCTTTTCGATTGTTTCATAACGACAAAGCTACCCGTCACTGGCGTGCGGGAAACATCGGACAACGCATCCTTGATATCGTCGGCGAAGAGTTTGTCAGCCAAAGTATTAGCGTAGAACAAGATCAAGGGCTTATTGCTTTACACGGGCTGATCATCCGGCCTGCTTTTGCACGCAGCAGAACTGATATGCAGTTTTTATTTGTAAACGGGCGCTTTATTAGAAACCGGACCGTGTCACATGCCATACGACAAGCATACTCTGACGTTTTGCATGGTGATCGTCAGCCTGCTTACGTGCTTTACTTAAACATCGACCCCAATACTGTCGATGTTAATGTGCACCCTGCCAAGCACGAAGTCCGCTTCAGAGACTCAGGGGCAGTCTATCAGTTTGTGATGCGTACGCTTGGAACCGCCTTAGCGCAAAGCCAAGCCGATGCAGTAACCGGAAACTCGGACGCGTTAAGTGAAGTCAGTAGCGTCCAGACTCGTGACGTGACGACGGCACCTGCTTCGACGTCGCCTGCGCAAGATACATCACAACGCCATCCATTTAACTCTAAGTTTGGCCATCACCTCGGTCAACAGCAAAGCCTCGGCATTCATCCACAAACGGCAGCACAACAAGAGCAGAACTGGAAGAAATTTTATGCCCCCATTGCCGAAACCACGACTGTTGCTGAACCCATGGCGCCTATGGAACAACCCTCCGGCGCACACGACAGATTAAGTGAACTGCCCATGGGCATGGCTATCGCGCAATTACACGGTGTATATATTTTGTCGCAAACAAGGCAAGGTTTGATTTTGGTCGACATGCACGCCGCCCACGAACGCGTGATGTACGAACAATTAAAGCAGGCAATGGATGAACGCGAACTGCCGCGCCAAGAGTTACTGGTACCTGTTGTATTCCAAACCACTGAAACCGAGGTCGCCTTGCTGGATGAACACCACGACACGCTCGTCGAACTGGGCTTAAGCTTAAGCGCCCTCAGTCCCACATCCATAGCCGTTCGTGCCGTCCCGGCTCTGCTTGCTCGGGGTGATATTGAGGCCTTAGCCCGAAGCGTGCTCAATGACTTACAGTCGGTGGGCGGTTCACAGCATGTAGCGTCTCAGCGTAACGAGCTACTCTCAACAATGGCTTGCCATGGCGCCATACGGGCCAATCGGCGCCTGACGCTTGACGAGATGAATGCGTTATTACGACAGATGGAACAAACGGACCGTGCTGATTTGTGTAACCATGGTCGTCCTACGTGGGTATATTGGTCATTAACTGAGCTTGATAAATTATTTTTACGCGGTCAATAAATGCAGCAACGTGTTATTTGTTTAACGGGCCCGACAGCCGCTGGTAAAAGCGCGGCAACGCATGCCATCGCCAAAAATTGGCCAATCGAAATTATTGTTATGGACTCGGCCACTATTTACCGTGGCATGGACATTGGAACCGCTAAACCTAGCCATCAAGAGCAGGCTGCCATCACGCACCATTTGCTGGATATTCGTGACCCAAGTGAAAGCTATTCAGCGGCGGCTTTCGCTAACGATGCCTCGGTATTAATTAAACAAATTACAGAGCGCGGACATTACCCGCTGCTTTGTGGGGGCACCTTACTGTATTACAAAGCCTTGCGTGAAGGCTTGAACGATCTCCCTACCTCTCAGCCAGACATCCGGGCTCAACTTGACCATGAAGCCGCGCAGTCAGGTTGGCCCGCTATGCATGCCCTACTCGCCCAAGTCGATCCGGTCACTGCACAACGTTTAGCGCCAAATGACAGTCAACGTATTCAACGCGCCCTAGAGGTGTATCGAATTAGTGGTCGAACACTCTCGTCATGGATCAGCGAAACCAAACAAAAAAATGATGCCAACCAATACGATTACCTGACGATCAGCTTAGAACCTTCTGATCGCAGTGCACTGCATGCGCGCATCGCAACGCGTTACCAAGACATGATTCAAGAGGGTTTAGTTGCAGAGGTCGAGGCGCTGTATCAGCGTGGCGACTTAACGGCGTCCCTACCTTCCATTCGTTGTGTAGGGTATAGACAACTGTGGGAGTACCTTGAAGGTAATTGCTCGCTAGAAAACGCCATCGAAAAAGCCATTGTTGCCACGCGTCAATTGGCAAAACGACAACTAACCTGGCTACGCAGTGATCGCGAACGCACTGTCATCGACTGCTTAGATAAGGACCGAGTGGCTAGCGTTATGCAGCAAGTGGCCCTGCACTGGCCATCTTAAGCAACAAGGCAGCCTAGGCTGCCTTGTTGCTGACTGCTACTCGTTTTTTGTTTTAGCTTGCTATCATTTGCACCGCTGCATCATCGGCTTGGCGATCTACGATCTCGCCTAAACGATAAACCGTTTCACCTTGCGCACTAAACGTAGCACTAATGGCGTCAGCTTGGTCTTGGCTAACCACAACCACCATACCAATACCGCAGTTAAAGACACGCCACATCTCGTCGTCGGCCACACCACCATTTTGCTGTAACCACTGAAATAAAGGCGGTAATTCCCAAGCATTACGCTGAATTTTAGCCGCTACATTTTTAGGCATAACGCGCGGAATATTCTCGGTTAAGCCACCACCCGTTACATGTACTAGGCCTTTAATGGCCTTACCATGCGCCTCTAGCGCCGCCAGTACTGACTTCACGTAAATGCGCGTTGGCTCCATGACCACATCGGCTAAGGGACGCCCGCCAAGGTCATCTGTAGGACGAGCATTAGCATGCGATATAATCTTGCGTATTAACGAGTAACCGTTAGAGTGCGCACCACTGGAGGCCAAACCAAGTATGACGTCTCCGGCGGCGATATCTTGGCCCGTGATGATTTTTGATTTTTCAACCACACCCACGGCAAAGCCTGCCAGATCGTATTCGCCATCGGGGTACATGCCCGGCATTTCTGCCGTTTCGCCACCAATTAGCGCACAACCTGAGAGTTCACAACCTTTGGCAATGCCTTCAACGACCGACGCTGCCGTGTCAACGGATAAAGTTCCACACGCAAAGTAGTCTAAGAAATACAATGGCTCTGCGCCTTGCACCAAAATATCGTTGACGCTCATAGCAACGAGGTCGATACCCACGGTATTATGGCGTTGCCACTCGAAAGCTAAACGCAGTTTTGTGCCCACCCCGTCAGTGCCAGAAACCAGCACAGGTTCTTCGAGGTTTTTAGGTAATTCGAAAAGCGCACCAAAACCACCGATACCTGCCATCACGCCGGGGCGCATGGTTTTAGCAGCTAAAGGTTTGATACGATCGACAAGGGCATCGCCTGCCTCGATATCGACGCCTGCGTCACGATAGGTTAGTGATACGGATTGATTGTTTGTCATGAGAAAAGCCGTGGGATATGTAAGAGTTTCAAGTTGGATGGAATTGTACGACACATGAACCAACAACTGATTCTGGATATTTCTCCAGCACCGCCACCATCGCTTGATAACTTTGTTATCGGCTCTAATCAGGAAGTGCTTAATGCACTGGTCCAATGCAGGCCAGGCCGCGCCATTTACTTGTATGGGCCGCCCGGTGTGGGGCGTACACATCTACTTCAAGCCATGGCGCAACAGTGGCACGGATACTATTTTAATGCCAACCAACCAATTACACAGCTTAAAAAACTAGCTACTGCTGAAAGCATCACCATACCACTCATTGCGATTGATGACGTAGACAAACTCAACGCCTCAGGACAAGCCGCTGTCTTCGCTTTATATAATCGCTGGCGCGAAGTCGCCTCAACCCAAAAAGCCTTTGTTCTGTTGCTTTCAGGCGAACGTGCGCCCATCGGAACCGAAGTTCGAGAAGATTTACGCACCCGACTTGGTTGGGACTTGGTATTTCGCCTACGATTACTGTCTGATGAAGAGCGGGCCGAAGCCATTCGGTCCCGCGCCGCCGATCGAGGCTTACACTTAAGCTCTGAAGTGATGAACTGGGTGCTTACCCATTACGAACGAGACATGAGCCGACTAATTGCACTGATTGATGCATTGGATCATTACTCGCTAACTCGCAAGCGGCACATTACCCTGCCTTTGCTTAGAGACCTTTTGGCCGAAGGCCATCTTCCTACCTAATATTTATGAACACCCCAACTTCACTAGCCCTATTTGATCTAGACCATACGCTATTGCCCTTAGACAGCGATTACCAATGGGCTGATTTTCTGGCCCGCTCAGGCCGCGCGGGCGATCCGATCGAAGCACAGCGCCTTAACGAAGAGCTGATGGATCGCTACAACCAAGGTTTATTAACCGCCGAAGAATCCGCTGAGTTCATGCTGGGTCTACTCTGCAAAGCTGCCAACCGTGCCGAGCTGGCTCAATGGCAAGCTGAGTTCATGAGCCGCATTATTGAACCCGCCATGCATCCTGCGGCCATTGAGCTTGTCAAACAGCATCAACAACAAGGCCACTTATGCGCCATTGTGACCGCCACGAACGAGTTCGTGACTACGCCTATTGCTAAACTGTTTGGCATTGAGCACCTCATTGCGACAGTACCCGAAGAGCTTGACGGTCTATACACCGGAAAAATACACGGGGTGCCCAGCTTTAAAGAAGGTAAAATCACTCGTGTGGACGCCTGGCTTCACGATCTGGGCCTACGACGCGAACAATTTTCACGGGTGTGGTTTTACAGCGACTCCCCAAACGACCTACCCCTTATGGAGCAAGTTTCCGACCCTGTAGCCACCAATCCAAGCGAAGGTTTACGTCGCACCGCTCAAGAACGTAACTGGAAGATCATTGATCTCTTCCCGCTAATGATGGATGCAAAGTCTTAACACCCACTCATGTTGAAACGCACAATAAAAACATTTGTAGCGCGACTTTTCGCCGCGCCGTCTAAAGGGCCAGCACATTACGGACCAAGCCAACACGGTATTGATCGCCGGCTCGTCTCACGGCATGCCATCAAGGTGTGTGAAGTCTTACAACAGCAAGGGTACGAAGCTTACATTGTGGGCGGCGCAGTACGCGATTTAATTGCAGGCTTAGAACCTAAAGACTTTGATGTGGCCACCAACGCCACCCCAGAGCAAATACGCCCGCTTTTCAGGCGTGCCCGCATTATTGGACGTCGCTTCAAGTTAGTGCATGTGGTGTTTGGTCGAGAAATCATCGAAACCTCTACCTTTCGCGCCGCCGATACGCAAACACAAAAAACGGATGCTCATGGCCGCATTTTGCATGACAACCAGTACGGCAATTTAATCGACGACGCCAATCGACGCGACTTTACACTCAATGCGTTGTACTACGACCCCTCTAGTGAAGAAGTCATCGATTACCATCAAGGCGTTAACGATTTAAAAAACCGGATAGTACGCATTATTGGTGACCCCACCGTGCGCTATCGTGAAGACCCCGTACGTATGTTACGAGCCGTGCGCTTCGCTGCAAAGCTAGACGCTACGATCGAGCCCCATACTCACGCCCCACTCCAAGAGTTAGCCCCCCTTATCGCAAACGTGCCCGAGTCTCGACTTTTCGACGAGTTACTTAAGCTCTTAAGTTGTGGTCATGCTTTAAATTGCCTGCTGCAGCTTCAAGCTGAAAACCTGCATCGCGATTTACTTCCTTTCTTAGAACACAGCTTAACGAACACTGAGCACCGTGCCTTCTTAGAAATGGCTTTAGCCAGTACCGATAGCCGGGTCCGCACAGGTCGCAGCATCAGCCCTAGCTTCCTTTTTGCCAGCCTATTATGGAAACAAGTATTAGGCGAGTGGGAAACCCTAAAGAATGCAGGACACCCACCCATACAAGCCTTAGTTGATGCCAGCGATATCGTCATTGCCAAGCAATCTAAAGCCTTACCCATTCAGCGACGCTATCAAACCGATATGCGCGAGATTTGGTTTATGCAGGCGCGCTTTGAGCGTGTTAATAATCGTGCTATTTGGCGTCTAATCGAGCAGCCTCGTTTCCGAGCCGCGGTCGACTTTATGCAATTGCGCGCCGAGGCCAAAGAGGTAGATAGTGTAGAAGCCCAATGGTGGATGGATTTGGCAGACACTAGCAGCAGCGAGGGCCGTTCTGCACTCATCGCCGAACGTATCGCGCCTCATAGTCAAAAACGCACACGCCGCCGTCGCGTAAGAACAAAGCGCCCTACCCATCAATCCGCTCAAAGCAAAACGCCACCCACAGAATGAAATCAACGCTTGCCTACATCGCTCTGGGAGCCAATCTCGGTGATCCTATCGATACCTTACTTACGGCCATTGACGAGCTTCGAGCCCTTGCTCAGTGCTCACAACTACAAAGCTCAGGCTTTTATCGCACGGCCCCTGTCGATGCCACCGGCCCCGATTACATCAATGCGGTCGTATCATTGCAAACCACACTGGATGCACCCACTTTATTAGCCAATCTGCACGCCATCGAACAAGCCCATGGCCGTGAGCGAAACGAGCGTAATGCGCCCCGCACTCTGGATCTGGATTTATTATTATTCGGCGATGAGCACATCAACACTGAGGCACTCACCGTGCCGCATCCTCGTATGCATTTACGTGCCTTTGTGTTGCGTCCACTTGCAGAACTTGCCCCGTCATTGCAACTTGAGCAAGGTACGATAACTGCGCTTCTGCAAACCGTAGCCGATCAAGCCATTTTTCCGCTGGATACTAACGACGACGATTAAAC
Organism: Paenalcaligenes sp. DL 463; assembly: GCF_057475185.1. NCBI lineage: Bacteria > Pseudomonadati > Pseudomonadota > Betaproteobacteria > Burkholderiales > Alcaligenaceae > Paenalcaligenes > Paenalcaligenes sp. DL 463. The sequence continues at coordinate 251,457 of NZ_JBYBKX010000002.1, forward strand.
CGTCTTGTTAATCAAGAAGCCCCCAATGATCCAGCAATAATCTGTGTCATTGGGGGCTTTTTTAATGCCTATCATCTAACGGCAATCAACAACGAAACGGGCCGTTGCTTAGACCGGAATTAGCGGAATTTCAGCGATGCGTTTACGCCATGTCGCCGGCCCCGTAGTGTGAACGGATGTACCTTTAGCATCCACTGCTACGGTCACTGGCATGTCTTTGACTTCAAACTCATAAATGGCTTCCATGCCTAAGTCTTCAAAGGCTACGACTTTTGAAGCGCGTATCGCTTTGGAGACCAAATACGCCGAACCACCCACCGCCATTAGATACGCCGAACCATGCTTACGAATCGCTTCGATCGCTTCAGGCCCGCGCTCCGCTTTACCGATCATAGAAATCAATCCCGTTTGAGAGAGCATCATGTCGGTAAACTTATCCATGCGTGTCGCCGTTGTTGGGCCTGCTGGTCCTACCGCCTCGCCGCTGATTGGATCCACTGGCCCGACGTAATAGATAACGCGATTCGTGAAATCGACAGGTAAGGTTTCACCCTTATCGAGTAGCTCTTGTATCCGCTTATGCGCGGCATCACGTCCGGTCAACATTTTTCCAGAAAGCAGCAAGGTTTCGCCAGGCTGCCACGAGGCCACTTCTGCCTTAGTAAGCGTGTCGAGATTGACCTGACGGGACTTGTTGTAATCGGGCGCCCAATGCACATCAGGCCACAAATCAAGACTGGGGGCTTCTAAGTGAGCAGGGCCACTTCCATCTAACACAAAATGCGCATGACGCGTCGCTGCGCAGTTTGGAATCATCGCGACAGGCTTGGATGCAGCATGCGTGGGGAAGGTGTTAATTTTGATATCCAAAACCGTCGTCAAACCGCCTAACCCCTGCGCCCCAATACCTAAGGCATTGACCTTCTCGTATAGCTCAATGCGCAACTCTTCAATCTTATTCTGTGGGCCACGCTGTAGAAGCTCGTACATGTCGATGTCTTCCATTAAGGACTCTTTCGCCATCAACATGGCTTTTTCCGCCGTACCCCCCACACCAATGCCGAGCATGCCGGGTGGACACCAACCTGCGCCCATTTCAGGAACAGTACGCATCACCCAGTCGACCAACGAGTCACTGGGGTTCAGCATGGCAAACTTGGCTTTATTCTCGGAGCCGCCCCCTTTGGCAGCGATTTGTATCGCCACCGTATCACCCGGCACCAACTCAACACTGACAATACAGGGCGTGTTGTCGCGCGTGTTTTTTCGGCTGAACAAGGGGTCGGTCAAGATTGAGGCTCGCAGCGGGTTATCCGGATTCAAGTAACCCTGACGCACGCCTTCGTCGCAAAGCGCTTGCAAACTAAGCGTCGTATCAAAGCGTACGTTCATTCCCACCTTAAGAAATACGTTGACCACCCCTGTGTCTTGGCAAATGGGGCGATGGCCTTCGGCACAGAGTCGTGAATTCGTCAGTATTTGTGCGATGGCATCTTTCGCGGCAGGGCTTTCTTCTCTCTCGTAAGCGCGAGCCAAATGCTGAATGTAATCGGCGGGATGGTAATAACTAATAAACTGTACCGCATCGGCAATAGACTGGATGAAGTCTTGTTCCTTAATAATCGTCGTCATGATAATTGCTTAAATAAAGTGAAAATAAAAAACGTAAAAATAGGATGCGTTGCTTTATTTGGCTTGCCATACAGGTGGGCGCTTCTCTGCAAAAGCCATAGCCCCTTCCTTTGCGTCGGCCGAGGCAAAAACCGAGGCGATAATTGGCCGTTGGATACTGAACATGTGCTCTTGGTGCCAATCGCGCGAGTGACTAATGACCCGCTTGGCCATCTGCACCGCCAATGGTCCGTTAGCATTAATTTTTTGTGCCAGTATTAGCGCCTGCGTAAGCGCCTCGCCAGCGGGCACGATGGCATTAATTAACCCAAGTTCGTAGACGCGCTGGGCGGTAAACATATCCCCTGTTAACACGAACTCCATTGCCACATGGTACGGTATTCGCGTAGGTAAACGTAACATACCCCCTGCGCCAGGCACGAGACCACGTTTCACCTCAGGCAGGCCGAACAGTGCGGCATCCGAAGCCACCATTAAGTCACACGCCAAGGCCAACTCAAAACCACCGGCTACCGCATACCCTTCAACAGCGGCAATCATCGGTTTACGAGGCGGTCGCTCGCACATACCGCCAAAACCCCGATCCTCGACATAAGGACGTTGACCCGTTTCAGCAAAGGCTTTGAGATCCATCCCCGAACTAAAGGTTTGCCCTGCCCCCGTTAACACTCCAACTCGAATGCTAGGATTTGCATCAAACTCGTCTAAGGCTTGCGCCAACTGCACAGCAGTATCGTAGTTAACCGCATTACGCGCCTCGGGTCGATTTAGCGTAATCACCATGATTTGATCAATGATTTTTGTTTGAACCAACTCTGGCATCTTGGTAGATCCTAAGAAAGCGTGTTAATCCTAGTCGATGACGACACAGGTTCTATACAATAAGACATTTGTAGATTTCTATCATACGACTAATTCGTGCCCCTTCCGCTGCCATTGCGCCCTTTTACGCAAGGCGGCTGTTACTTTTTAGCGCTGTCGCCTAAGCTATTGGGCAAAAACAGCTAAAATAGAAAGATTTTGTGCGACACCCCAATTTACTGGCCTTTGACCATGCTTACTTTTCAGCAGTTAATTCTTACCCTCCAACACTATTGGGATGAACACGGTTGTGTGTTGCTACAACCCATCGACTTAGAAGTCGGCGCGGGCACCTCGCATACAGCCACCTTCTTGCGAGCAATTGGCCCAGAGCCTTGGCGTGCAGCGTATGTACAGCCTTCACGTCGTCCCGGTGACGGTCGTTACGGCGATAACCCCAATCGACTGCAACACTACTACCAATATCAAGTGGTACTGAAACCCGCCCCTGAAAATATCGTCGACTTATACATCGGCTCGTTGAAGGCCCTCGGGATCGATCCAAAACAACACGATATCCGCTTTGTCGAAGACGACTGGGAAAACCCAACATTGGGCGCCTGGGGCTTAGGCTGGGAAGTATGGCTAGACGGAATGGAAGTGACGCAGTTCACCTATTTCCAACAAGTCGGTGGGCTAGACTGTGTGCCAGCCACCGGCGAAATCACCTACGGTATCGAACGCTTAGCCATGTATATTCAAGGCGTTGAAAGTGTTTACGATCTGGTTTGGACCACCGACAAGCAAGGCCGCTCGGTGTATTACCGCGACATCTACCACCAGAACGAAGTTGAACAGTCGACTTATAATTTCGAACTTTCGAACGTGGATATTTTGTTCCAGCACTTTAGTGACCACGAAAGTGAAGCCAAACGCTTAGTCGAGCTATCGATGGCGCTTCCGGCATACGAACAAACGCTCAAAGCCGCTCATACCTTCAACTTACTTGATGCTCGCGGTGCCATCAGCGTAACCGAACGCGCCGCCTATATCGGTCGCATTCGCAACCTGTCTCGGGCCGTCGCACAAGCCTATTACGAATCTCGCGAACGCCTTGGTTTCCCTATGCTGCAAAGCTCCGCTCAGACGGAGACTAAATAAATGAACACCATTACTCAAGATACTCGTCACCTGTTGGTTGAGCTACAAACTGAAGAGCTCCCACCCAAAGCCCTAGAAAAAATGGGCCAAGCCTTTGCCGAAGGTATTGTTAACGTGCTCAGCGAACAACATCTGGTTGCTGACAACACTACCTTTACGGCTTACGCCACGCCCCGACGCTTAGCCGTACGTGTCGACAACGTAAAAGGGCAAGCCGACGACCAGCCATTTAACGACAAACTCATGCCCGCCAAAATAGGTCTGGATGCCGATGGCAACATCACGCCTGCCTTGGCTAAACGCTTAGCAAGCAAAGGCTTACAACACCTAAGCGCCAGTGATCTACATGTAGAGTCTGATGGTAAGCAAGACTATCTGTTCGCCAGAGGCATGGCTACCGGAGCAAAACTCGCCCCCGCGTTGCAAGAGGCTCTTGATTACAGCTTGACCCACTTGCCCATCCCTAAAGTCATGCGCTACCAACTGGCTGATGGCGTGACCAGCGTACGCTTTGTTCGTCCTGCACATGGCTTAGTCGCCTTATGGGGTGCCGACATCGTGCCGTTAACCGCATTGGGTCTCAATGCGGGGCGCAAAAGTGTGGGTCACCGCTTTATGTGCGATAGCCCTCTTTCCATCGCGTCAGCCGAAACCTACGTTGAACAGTTAGAAACAGAAGGTAAGGTCATCGCCTCGTTTGCCAAGCGTAAAGCGCTAATTTCCGCACAGCTTACTGAACAGTGCCAACGCCTTAACGCCAGCTTAGGCAATGACCCCGAAGTCCCCGAATTGCTTAACGAGGTAACCGCGTTAGTTGAGCACCCCAGTGTTTATGTGGGCGAATTCGACGACGAATTTTTAAGTGTCCCTTCCGAGTGCCTGATTCTTACCATGCGTCTGAATCAGCGTTACTTCCCTCTGTTCAATCCAGACTCTCAAACACTGACAAATCGCTTTTTAATTGTCAGTAATATGCACACCGACGACCCCAGCCAAATCATTGAAGGTAACCAGCGCGTTATTTTGCCTCGCTTGGCGGATGCCCGTTTCTTCTTCGATACAGACCGTAAAGTCGCCTTAGCTGATCGGGTAGCTAGCCTAGAGCAAAGTGTCTACCACAACAAACTGGGATCACAATACCAACGCGTCAATCGCATACGCGACATTATTCGCTTTCTCGCTTCACGTTTAGGTGCGTCTGTCGATCTGGCTGATCGGGCCGCGCTATTAGCCAAAGCTGACCTAAACACCAGCATGGTGGGCGAATTCCCAGAGCTGCAAGGCATCATCGGAGCCTACTATGCTCAAGCCGATGGCGAAGACCCATCCGTCGTCCATGCCTTACGCGAGCAGTACCAACATCGTTTGCACAACGCGGTAACCGATCAAAGCCTCGTAGCGGCGCTCTTGTTTCTTGCAGAGCGCGCCGAGACTCTTGTCGGCATTTGGGGGATTGGCCTTGCTCCGACTGGCGAGCGTGACCCCTACGCATTGCGCCGTGCCGCATTAGGTGTCATTAGTGCCTTTGAACAGTTAGGTGCGGGTGGCTACTTAGGTGCTGCAGGAGAAAGCAAACTAAGTCTGGACGAGCTACTGCAACAGGCCGCACAAACTTTTGATGCAGGCATCGTTACCCAAGAAACACAAGACGCTGTACGCTCTTTTATCTACGAACGCTATCGTAATCAACTCGTCGCCGAACACGATCGAAACGTAGTAGAAGCGGTGTTGGCCTTAAATCCACCTCTGCAGCAAGTTCAAGCACGAATCAAGGCGTGCGCATCCTTTGCCTCTTTAGCAGAAGCGCAAAGCTTGGCCAGTGCCAATAAGCGCATTAGTAACCTGCTGCGCCGTGCCGACGAGCAAAATCAAGAACTCAACCCTGCCCTGTTAAGCGAGGCTGCCGAGTTAGCACTTGACCACACCATACGTGAACTTAGTCCTAAGGCTAACGCTCAGTTTGCACAAGGCGAGTTTAACGCCAGCCTAAGCACCCTAGCCGGTGCCAAAGAGGCGGTGGACGCATTCTTTAACGACGTTATGGTCATGGCAGACGATCCTGCCATACGGGCAAACCGCCTTGCCCTACTAGCGAAGCTTCACCAAACCATGAACCAAGTGGCCGATCTGTCTCGGCTTGCCTCATGATGTTAGCTATTTTAGATCGGGACGGCGTCATCAACCATGACTCCGATGCCTTCATTAAAAGCCCTGACGAATGGCAGGCACTACCCGGCAGCTTGGAAGCCATCGCTAAGCTTAACCATGCCGGTTGGAAAGTGGTCATTGCCACCAATCAGTCCGGTTTAGCACGAGGGCTGTTCAGCATGCATGATTTAAATGACGTTCATGCAAAAATGCGCAAAGAGCTCGCCGCTGTCGGTGGGCACATTGACGCCATCTTCATTTGCCCACATGGCCCCGATGATCACTGCACCTGTCGTAAGCCCCTGCCTGGGTTGTTTGAGGACATCGCACAGCGCTTTGATACCGACCTCAGCCAAGCGGTGGCGGTCGGCGATTCGCTTCGTGATATTCAGGCAGCTAGTGCCGTAGGCTGCAACGTCTGGTTGGTGTTAACCGGAAATGGTCAGCGAACCCAAGTTAGCGGACAACTTCCGCCAAACTGCCTCATCCGCCCTAATTTGGCTACCGTCGTTGACGACTGGCTAGGAATGTCATCATGCTAGTCATCCGTGCTGCTTTGTATCAGGCGTTTTTACTGATCACCGTCATTCCTTACGCCTTCGCCTGTATTTTATGGTCTCCCCTTCCCTTGCATTGGCGTTATAAACTGACTGCAGGTTGGCCGCGCTTAGCCGTCTGGGGAGCTAAACACATTCTGGGCATCGACTGGCAAGTGAAAGGCTGGGAAAACTTACCCGATGGGCCTGCCATCTTATTAGCAAAGCATCAATCCGCCTGGGAAACCATGTTCTTCCCAGCTTATATGCCCCGTGAGGTTTGCTTTGTTTATAAACGTGAGCTTCATCGCGTGCCCTTCTTTGGTTGGGGTCTTGCCTTACTTCGTATGATTCCCATTGACCGTTCCAAAGGTAAAGACGCGTTCGCTCAAGTTGCCGCAACAGGGCAAAAACGCCTTGATGAAGGACGATGGCCTATACTCTTTCCCGAGGGCACCCGCACCGCTCCGGGTACGGCCGGACGCTATAAAGTAGGGGGGGCACTTTTAGCGGTACGTACCAACACGGCTGTTATCCCTATTGCTCACAATGCCGGTGAACGTTGGCCTCGTAAGGCCTTCATTAAGACACCAGGGACCATCACAGTCTCGTTCGGTCCGCCCATTAGCCCCGAAGGCCGCACTGCCGAAGAACTGAACCAGTTAGTACGAGCATGGATTGAACAAGAAATGCGAGTCCTAAACCCTGAACGTTACGATGAGCCAACTTCCACTCTTTCATGACTCAAGCTCTCCTGCTGTGGCGCCTGATAAAACGACGCGCCCCAGCAGAGTAACGACTGTAATTACCCCGCCTCCCCCTACCTTGGCTGCTGATGCACAGTGGCGACAGTACAAAAGCGCTGACTTACATATTGCTTATGTGCTGTTACGCAGTCGACGTAAATCCATCGGTTTACACGTTAATGAAAACGGGCTACGCATCACAGCGCCTAACTGGGTTAGTGTGTCGCAAATTGAACAAGCGATTCATCAGAAAAGCCATTGGGTTTTGCGTAAACTCAACGAGTGGGAGCAGCGCAAAGCCGAGCTTGCCCTAGGGCAAGCTCAATGGCGCGAACACGGGCGTATTCCTTACTTAGGCACGCACATCAGCTTGGCATTGCAACCCTCGTTACGAGAAACCACACTGACGGGCGACCCTGCCAATCCGGTAGCGGGCGACAAACTGGCTCTTACTTTGGACAGCGATGCCAGTAGCGACAGAATTCAAGATCAAACCCACGCATGGTTGCAACAGCAGGCCACGTGGTATTTTGGACAACGACTTGAACACTTTGTAGCGCAAAGCCCGAAATCATTAAAACGATGGCGATTAGCAGGTCCTGCCAAACGATGGGGATCGTGTTCCAGCGACGGCACGATTATGCTGAACTGGCGTCTTATTCACTTCAGTAAAACCATCATTGATTACGTCATTGCACACGAAGTTGCTCACCTTAAAGAGATGAATCACAGTGCAGCGTTTTGGCGGGAAGTCGAACGCCTTATGCCCGATTACGCCTCGGCTCAGCAACAACTGAAAAATCATCATCCGGGCAGCTTACCCCTGCTCTAACCGTTACAACAGGAGAAATCCATGCGCATTTTGCACACCATGCTACGTGTTGGCGACCTAAAACGCTCACTTGATTTTTATACCAATGTATTGGGCATGAAACTGCTTCGTCAAAATGACTACCCTGACGGCAAATTCACGCTGGCTTTTGTCGGCTATCAGGACGAAAGCGAAGGGGCCGTGCTTGAGCTAACGCACAACTGGGACACCGACCAGTACGATCTTGGAAACGGCTACGGCCATATTGCCCTAGAAGTCGATGATGCCTACGCCACCTGTGATGCCATTAAGGCCAAAGGCGGTAACGTGGTACGTGAAGCTGGTCCAATGATGCACGGCACAACCGTCATTGCCTTTGTCGAAGATCCTGACGGCTATAAGATTGAGCTCATACAGAAAAAAGGTCGTGTAGACTAAGCCCCACTGATACTCTTCTCTTTGTTGCACCATGCTTAATACTCTTTGGTTCGCTTTTTTTATCATCGCTGCCGTTTCCAGTGCTTTTCAGTGGCTTTGGTTAGGCGATGCGGACGTCTTTGCTCGCATGGTGCAAAGCTTATTCGACATGGCGGAGTTGTCGGTGCAGCTTATGCTGCTTCTTTTCGGCACCTTAACGCTTTGGCTGGGCTTTTTAAAAATTGCCGAGAAGGCCGGCTTAATTGACGCTTTAGGTCGGCTGCTAGCCCCTTTGTTTAAGCGCCTTATGCCCGAGGTACCCAGCGGCCACCCTGCTTTGGGCCTTATTACCCTAAACTTCGCTGCCAATGGCCTCGGTCTTGATAATGCCGCCACGCCCATCGGCCTACGTGCGATGCGCGAGCTACAAAGCCTTAATCCTAAGCCCGATACGGCGACCAATGCGCAAATCTTATTTTTAGTGCTGAATGCGTCATCCCTGACCATTTTACCTGTCAGCATTTTTATGTATCGCGCGCAACAAGGGGCACCTGATCCCACGCTGGTCTTCCTTCCTATCTTGCTCGCCACCACCGTATCGTCGCTCGTGGGGTTACTCAGTGTGGCCTTTGTACAGCGACTGCGTATTCACGACCCAGTGGTCTTAGTGTGGTTGCTCGGTCTCATCGGCGGGCTTGGCGTTTTCATGGCAACGCTTGCCACTCTCAGTGCCGCCGCCCTTAACGCGTTCTCGTCCTTACTAGGAAACCTTAGTCTACTGGGCATTATTGTTTTTTTTCTTATCGTCGGCGCACGTAAGAAGATAGCGCTGTATGACTGCTTTGTTGAAGGGGCAAAGGGCGGATTTGAAGTATCCAGAGACTTATTACCGTACTTAGTCGCTATGCTCTGTGCCATTGGCGTGCTACGTGCTTCTGGCGCCTTAGACTTTGTGTTAGATGGCATACGGTGGGTCAGTACACTCATGTCGCTCGACACGCGTTTTGTTGACGCACTTCCCACAGCACTGGTTAAACCCTTTTCAGGCGGTGCGGCTCGTGCCATGCTCATTGAGACCATGAGCCATCACGGAGTGGACAGCTTTCCTGCTTTGGTCGCTGCCACGGTACAAGGCAGTACCGAAACCACTTTTTACGTGCTGGCCGTTTACTTTGGGTCGGTGGGCGTAACTCGAGCGCGACACGCCGTAGGGTGCGCCTTGCTATCAGACTTAGCGGGTGTGTTAGCCGCTATTGGAATTTGCTATTGGTTTTTTGGCTAACGATAAGCCCCCACCAAGGGGCTATCGTTCATAGCGAAGCTATTCGTTACTGTTGTTGCGCAAGTCGTGAATCACGTCAGCCAAACTCATAAACTGGGCCACACTTAAATCACCCGGACGACTGGTAGGCGCAATATCAAGGTGATCCCAATCACTAGCACTTAACCACTGACTCAAACTTCCTCGCAGCATTTTGCGACGCTGCGTAAATGCTTGAGCCACTACGCTTTCGAAGGTACGCTGGTTTTTAGCTTGCGGACGATCTTGGGGTAAGGGACGCATCCGTACGATCGACGACACCACCTTCGGAGCCGGATCAAAAGCCTCTGGCGCCACATCAAAAAGCTTAAACATCCGATAACGTGACTGCAGCATCACCGATAAGCGGCTATAAGCCGAATCGCCCGGCTTGGCTACCATGCGCTCAACCACTTCACGCTGCAGCATAAAATGCTGATCACGTATGCCATCGGCAAATTGCATAAGATGAAAAAGCATCGGGCTTGAAATATTGTATGGCAAATTCCCCACTACACGCAGATCAGGGCCTAAGGTGGAAAAATCCACCGTTAAGGCGTCGGCTTCGATGATGTGCAACGTGTCCGTATTGAAATTCTGCTTTAGTCTGGCCACAAGGTCTCGGTCTAACTCGATCACACTTAAACGATTAAGCCTCTGGCTTAATGGCCGAGTCAATGCTGCTAGCCCTGGACCAATTTCAACGAGGTTATCGTCAACGCGTGGATCAATGCCACGCACGATATCTTCGATGACTGACTCGTCGTGCAAGAAGTTCTGTCCAAAACGCTTGCGTGCCTGATGTTGCGCCATACTTTACTCTTGATTAGCGAATGCTTTCTCTAGCCTATTATCAACATAGGCTGCCGTACGCAATTGATTCAACCAATCATCAAACGCTGGCTCGACCCGCTGTTGGAATAAGTGCTGTCTCGCTTGCATACGACGAAACTCGGTTTCCATGTCTTTACTGCGACGCTCTTCAACAAGGATAAGATGCCATCCAAACTGTGAGCGAACCGGAGAACTTACTTGTCCGATGGCCAAAGCATCCATGGCTTGCTCAAAGGCAGGTACCGTCTCGCCCGGCGTCAACCAACCTAAATCTCCACCTTGTGGAGCAGAAGGATCTTCAGAGAAACTACGCGCTATTTCTTCAAAGGATTCGCCGCTATTAATACGGTTCTGCAACTGCGTAATTCGGTTCAGTGCCTGATCATCATCACGCACTTGGGATAACTTCACCAGTATGTGGCGCGCCCGAGTTTGTGTAACCATCATCGGGCCACTGTCTATCGCGCCGGTAGAAGCACGAGGCGATAAGTCTTGGGCTTGATTTGGGGCACCACGATTCACAACTTTTAAAATATGGAAACCGACGCCACTACGCACCAATTCGCTGACCTGACCGGCTTGCACGTTTTGTATCGCTTGGGCGAATAAATCGGGCCACCCCTCTACAGGTCGAGCCCCTAGCGACCCACCTTCTAGTGCTTCAGAGCCATCCGATGATGACGCTGCCAAACCAGAAAAATCGACACCACTACGTGCTTGGGCAAGCAGCTCCTCGGCCTTAGCGCGCAAACGAGCTTCTGTCGCCGAATCAGCACCTTCGGGAACGCGTACTAAAATTTGAGCCAAATCGATATACTCGGGCCCACTCGCCACGGGGGACGCCCCCGGCACTCGCGGTTCAATCCCTTGGCTTTTTAAGAACGAATCGATCTCTGACTCGCTGATATGAATGCGCTCATCGACCATTCGTTGGCGTAATTGATCCAGCAAGAGATCGTGGCGTAAACTTTTTAAATAGTCGTCCCACACTAGGCCTGACTGTTGAATCTCGGTACGTAATTGTTCGGCCGTAAGCTCGTTACGTTGGGCAATGATTTCTACGGCTTGATCGACCTGAACATCGTCAATAACAATACCTAGACGCTCACCCTCTTGTTTTTGCACGGCCTCATCAATAAGCCGTTGCAGAACTTGTAAACGCAAGACTGACGGATTTGGCGCTGGAATATTCTGCGCCCTTAGCTGCTCACTGACACGGCCTGCCTCGACGTCAACTTGTCGAAGCGTAATAACCTGTCTGTCTACCACTGCAGCAATACCATCAACGAATTGCCCCGAGCGCTCTGGGGCCTGCTGCACCGCCGACTCATTTTGAGTTTCAGCCCAAACCGATCCTGCTGATAACAAGGCTGAAAGGGCAACAAGACCTCTTGCTACCACTAGTTTAGAACGACGTACCTGCATGTTATTCATACCTCTCGAAGGTGGTTGTGTCTGGTATTGGTGGGGTCACTGACTCATACCCAACAATACGCTCTCGCAGTAAGTCCATTGGGTCGGTACCCAACGATCCTAAGCCCGAGAGTTCTAGCTGGAAAAATACGGCCGAGTTACTTTCTCTGGCCGATACCGCATAGCGCTGCACGACAAAACGTCCAGTCCAGCAACAGTCGCCTTTATACTCTAAACCGAGTATTGTCTGGGTACTACGCTTCTCTTGTAAAGAATAATCAACGCGGGCCAAACCATATAAGCGGTTTGATAAGGGCCATTGCGTGGTCACAGAAACTCGTTCTTTAGAGTTCTCTGCATCGGGATCATCTCGGAAATACGATGGATTATCAAAAGCACGTGGGTCTCGCTCATAACGATACGAGGCCGACACCGTCGCGAGACGCTTAGGTTGCCACCTAAACCCAGCACTCATTCGATTACGATCGCGTGTGTCTGGGTTGACTTGCGCATCAAACCGCACACCCAAGGTATCGGTTAAGGCCGCATAAGCCCCAATTAAGTAGTCAGAACGACGACGTGATTCGGGATACTCGTTACTGGGGCGATCGCCTAAAAAGACCTTTTGCTCATCAAAATACAAGCGTTGCGCGGCCTGCAACATTAAGCGTTCAAAACCCGTATCAGCATCTAACCAGCGTGAAGTGAGCCCAAAGGTTAATTGGTTAGCATTGGCAATACGATCCCAGCCCCCACTGTAGATGTTTTCGCTAAAGGCTTGAGCAAAATTAAAGCTCGTCACTGAGGTATCAAACACCGGCAACGCACTCTGATCTCGATACGGCACGTAAAGGTAATACAGCCGTGGCTCAAGGGTATGAACGGCAGCATTGCCAAATAACGTGGCATCTCGCTCGAACGTTAATCCTGAGTCGATGGAATACAGCGGCAGCATTCGGCTTTCGCTACGGGCCCGATCACGAGTGGGGTTTCCGGCGGGCATGCGATTCCACTCGGTGTTGTACTGACTAAGATGCAGACCCACCTGCGGCGTGATATAACCGCCCGCCTTTATCATTGGGTAGCTTAAGGTGGTGTATGACGAGTAACGCGTACCATCCGGTGCTAAGCGTCTGCGCCTGTAATCCGTTCCGCCGCCTTCTCCGTAGAACTCCGACAATGACCCTGTATAAAACGGCATTTCAAAACGTGTCGCCGTGTTTTCAGAAACCAAATCAAAGCCGTTCCAGTTATAACGTGCCCCGCGTACTCTGAATTCGGGCATACGGTTGTATTCAGGACGTCTATAGCCGGTGGTATCGTCTTGCAGGGTTTGGTATTGACGTACCGAGAGCGAGCTGCTGAAGTACTTGGCACCCGACCACCGTATTCCACCCGTGCTGGCTAACTCTGTAACGGTGGAGTTGTTTAGCTCGAAGGTAGAGAAATCACGAAAATAGTTATCATCTGAAACGCGGTTGTAGTGATACCAAGCACTGAACCCACTGCCCAAGCTCTGATTATGCTCGGCGGCAAACAACCATCGCTTATCATCAACTTGCTTATCATTTCCGAGATAGGTACCCGCCATTTGCCCCTTGAACGAGCGCCCCAAGTAGCGAAACTCGCCCTCGAGCTGGGTGCCACGCTTAGAGTAATAGCGTGGTGTAACCGTGGCATCGTAATTAGGTGCCAAGTTGAAATAGTAAGGAAGGCCAAACTCAAAACCACTGTTACTAGAATAACCGTAAGTGGGAGTTAAGAAACCTGACTTACGCTCTTCACGTAATGGAAAACTAAAATACGGTGAGTACAAAATGGGAACGTTTTTGAAGTACAGCACACCGTGTTTGGCAATACCTTCGTTCTCGTCGAAATGTAAATCTAAGGTAGGGGCCTTAATAAACCACGACGGCGCCGGGCACGGACACGCGCTGTAGTTAACGGTTTTTAAACGCAAATGCTCGCGACTCAAAGCAGTGGCATGTTCGGCTACGCCTGACCCACCGGAATCCATCCAAAACTGTGGCTCAGACATTTCACCGGTTTCAGTGTCTAAGTTGTAATCAATGACCGGACTGCGGACGATGCTTCCATCGCGCATCAAAAGGCCGTTGCCCCGCACCTTCACATCACCTGTTTCTTTTTTATAACGTATTTGATCGCCTTTACTAACGGAATCAATACGTCGAACCTGCGCGTCGCCCGTGATGACGAGTTCGCCTTCGTCGTTCACCTCCATTTTGTCGCCTGCTAAATACACGGCCATGTCATCTTCATGGACCTTATGCAAACGCAAATGGGATGCCGTTTGTAGCTCGATTGACTGTGTTTCGCTAGCGAATAGCCGAGCGGGCAGAAGTGCCAAGGACACAGAAAAAGCCAACAAAGAATATGAACACCAAACAGCTCGCACCGGAATTGTGCCCTCTGGAAAAATACGCATTAAACTTATACGTTAGGCCTACGACTATGCCCGCGAGCCGTTATTATAGAGAAGCCAGCGCTATTACGGCAGCGGAATCGCTTCATTTTCTTACGGACACAATTTTTATTCATGGATGCTACCCCTACATTGGCTAAAACCAGCCGCTATACACAGATGCTTGAATGGCTGCAAAGCCTAACCCTCGACGACGAGCTTCAGTTTAATACGATTGCGGTTGCCTCAAGCGATGCTAGTTTTAGACAATATTATCGTATGGCCTTAGGAGACCGCACGGTGGTCGTGATGGATGCACCGCCCAGCAAAGAAAACAATAAGGCCTTTGCAGATATTACCGTACGCCTCGCCGCTGTAGGTCTGAATGTTCCACACATCATTGCCTCAAACCTAGATCTCGGCTTTATGCTGCTTAGCGACTTGGGTGAACATAATTATTACAACACGATTCAGCAAGGAATTGATGACGCTGAGCTGCAAGCATTGTATCGAAACGCCATCGATAGCTTAGTGTTACTGCAGCGCGCCGACTGTAACGGCCTAGAGGTATACGATGCTAAACGCATGCTAGACGAGTTAAGCCTATTCGAACAGTGGTATGTCATCCAGCACTGCAAGACCACCCTAAGCGATAAAGAACGTATCGCTTTGGATGCCTGCTTTATCAAACTGGTTAACGATAATGAAAACGTTGGTCAAGTTCTGGTGCATCGCGACTTTCACTCGCCTAATCTCATGATGCCTATCGATCAAAGCCTAAAGCCTGGAGTCATCGACTATCAAGACGCGGTAGCAGGCCCCATTACCTACGATTTAGCCTCGATGGTGATGGATGCTCGCCACACGTGGCAAGAAGACCAACAACTCGATTGGGCCATTCGCTATTGGCAAGCCGCTGTGCATGCCAAGCTTCCGATTAGTACCGACTTCGCCGAGTTTCATCGCGCCTACGAATGGATGAGTGTGCAGCGTAACTTGCGTATCTTAGGCGTATTCGCCCGACTTTCCATTCGCGATGGTAAGGATCAGTATTTAGTCCACATCCCGCGCTTGTGTGCTTACATACGTTTGATTGTTAGCCGCTATGAAGAACTTAGCCCTATCCGTAAGCTCTTTGATCGTCTGGAAGGCAAGCAAACCGTATTAGGCGTCACGCTATAACATGAAAGCCATGATTCTCGCCGCCGGACGAGGCGAACGAATGCGTCCCCTCACCGACCACACGCCTAAGCCATTACTGCGGGCCGGAGGCCATGCATTAATCGAGTGGCACCTACGTAAACTGGCTACCGCCGGCATTGTAGAGGTCGTTATTAATCATGCCTGGCTGGGTAATCAAATAGAGACCTATCTCGGTGATGGAGCCCGTTACGGGTTATCCATACGCTATAGCCCCGAAACCACCGCCTTAGAGACCGCAGGCGGCATTAAAAATGCCCTGCCTTTACTGGGCGACGACCCTTTTCTCGTGCTAAATGGTGACGTGTATAGCGATTGGCTGCCAAGCTCAATTCAAGAGATCGCCAAACGCTATTCTTTCACAGAGAGGCTGGCGCATTTGGTGCTGGTCCCTAACCCTGCCCATCACCCTGACGGCGATTTTTATGTAGACCAAGACGCCAACGCGCTTATCCCGCAAGCTGTAGGCCTAAGCAACACGCGTTTCACCTACAGTGGTATCGGTTATTACCACCCTCATTTTTTTGAATCAGTAGCCCCGCAAACACCGGCCCGCTTAGCCCCTTTGCTACACGAACGGATCCTTACCGGACACGTCGGCGCAGAAGTGTACAGCGGCTTCTGGACAGATGTAGGCACGCCCGAACGTTTACACGAACTGCGACTACACCTTGGCGATAATGTGTAAGCCACGTTATCATTTACGTACTTAGGTAGTGGGCGTGCTTAACGGTTTAGCGTATCAGAGCATAACAACACGCAACAGTTTCTTAACATCGTTCAATTCGCTGTTGCTACCTATTATGCTTTATTGTTTTTTGCCCGCTGCATGCAGGGCTTTACTCATTTCCAACCAAAGGAACAATCTGCCCAATGCTAGGTTCCAAACGTCCCGCTTTTAAACCCACTGCCTACGGCCACTCTCGTAGAAAACGTCGCATACCCAGATGGTTAGTTCTGCTGCTTACTGGTGTCGTCATTGGCGTGGGCGGTTTGCTTTTTATACAAACCAGTTACGGACCCACCCGTCTTACCACCGAGCAATCTGAACAACTGCATTTTGATCTTAACAGTGCGAACACAGAAAACCACCGTCTGCAATCGCAACTTGGGCAGCTAACGCGAGAGCTTGAAGACACGCAAAACGCTCTCGAAAGTCAGCGCGCTAAAGTTGAAAATCATGATCAAATCGTAGCGGATCTCGAGCGCGACATTCAACTGTTTGCCGCCTCCATGCCGCCAGATCCTCGCGGTACGAATCCGGGAATACGTGCAGCCGACTTCAGCTTCACAGAGGGAAACCTTCATCACTCCATTCTAGTCATGCAAGACGCGGGTTACGAACAGTCTTTCAAAGGACAAATGAAGTTAGCCGTAACAGGGCGATACACCAACGGGCGCACGGGACATATTGAAGTCGAGCCGTTTGACATCGAAATCGGACGCTATGACTACGTTTCAGGCCAATCCCCCATGCCAGAAGGCTTTAGTCCACGTCAAGTCACAATACTTATTTATGACGATGGCACACAAAAGCAGCGTGCTACACGCATTATCAATGTACCCCGCTCGTAAGCGACTACCTCATCGATAATGCTTAACGCAAAAAAGCCTACATTTCTTTGTAGGCTTTTTTATGACTCACCGTCAGGCCACGTGTTGTAAGAAGTTCTGTAATCGCGTGCTAGGCGGATGGCTGATGAGCTCTTCGGGTACGCCATCATGAGCGATTTTCCCATCATCAATAAATAACAAACGGCTGCCCACTTTACGCGCGAACTCCATCTCGTGCGTTACCACCACCATTGTCATTCCCGTGTGCGCTAAATCTTGCATTACCTTCAGCACCTCATGACGTAACTCTGGGTCCAAGGCAGAGGTAGGCTCATCAAACAGCATAAGCTTGGGTTTAATCGCTAACGCCCGTGCGATAGCGACGCGTTGCTGTTGCCCCCCTGAGAGCTCGTTAGGGGAATGATTAACTCGCTCTGAAAGCCCTACCTTATCAAGCAAATCGTTTGCGGTTTCCTTGGCTTCTTTTTTCGAAACTCCGCGGGTATGGATAGGGCCAAACATCACATTCTCCAACGCGGTAAGCTGCGGGAACAAATTAAATTGCTGAAACACCATACCCGCCTCGCGCCGTAATTCACGCACTTGTGCCCCACTGCCCTTCACGCTCAGCCCGCCCACGATGATGTCACCGCCTTGTATGGTTTCCAGCACGTTTATGCAGCGTAGAAATGTGGATTTTCCAGAACCAGAAGGCCCAACCACCACCACGACTTCACCCTGCGTTATTTCTAGGCTAATGTCATTCAACACCACACTGTCACCGAAGCGTTTCACGACGTTCTTAAATTCAACGATATTCATATTACGCGCATCCTGTGCTCAATCAGCTTTAGGGTCAGAGCAATTAATCCGGTAAGAATGAGATAAATCACTGCAACGGCCGACCATATTTCAACCGATCTGAAATTACTCGCGATAATTTCTTGTCCCTGCCGGGTCAACTCCGCCACTCCAATCACAATAAATAACGATGAGTCTTTAAGGCTAATAATGCATTGATTACCCATGGCTGGAATCATTCGCCGCCAAGCAACCGGTGCGATGATAAAGAACAAGATCTTATAAAAGGGTAAACCCATGGCTTGCCCAGCTTCTTCTAAGCCTTTAGGCACCGACTGCAAGGCGCCACGCACAATCTCAGCAATGTACGCACCCGAGTTAATCACAAGCGTAAAAATCGCCGCCGACTCACCATCAATGCGCCACCCCGCCAGTAACGGAAGGGCGAAATAAATGAACATCACTTGTACGACAATAGGCGTACCGCGAATCACTAAAATATACAGCTGTGCGAGGAACGACAAGGCTGCGCCAATATAACGCCTAAAGAAGGTCAAAAAGACCACCAATAGCACTGCTCCAATGGCTTTCCACCCTAACGCTATGTCGCCTTCGGCGTTCATCATGAATCCGAAGTTTGTCCACCGTAAAACACTAGCGATCAGCACGATCACCAGCAACGCCACCGCACTATTACGCCACGTTACGGGAACCCGCACATAGGTCGTAATGACCCCCGTAAGAAAGCCCAAGATCGCACCACCCAATAACCCTAAAAAGGTTATATAGATCGTCATTCTGGTGCCATCCATTAGGCTAGGCATGGCATCCCATATTACAGACCATTCAAATGTCACGATAATCGCCCAACCAAAGAAATGTGCGTTAAGCCTTGAGCTGCCCTAGGCTAGGCACGTAAACAAAAAGGTGGTCAGCACCAGAACATGCAGACCACCTCTCACCGTTACCGCAATGTCTGCGCTTTAGTTTCGTTTACCAAACCATTTCTCGTAGATTTGATCGTAGGTTCCGTTCTCTTTAATTTCACTTAGCGCTTGATTGACCGCCGAAACCAGTTCACTTCCTTTAGGGAAAGCAATACCGTAAAAGTCACCACTACTGATATCGCCAGTCACTTTTACGCGCCCTTTACCAGCCGTCTGCGCGTAATACTGTACGTTGGGTGTATCGTGAACAACAGCGTCAACGCGGCCGGTAGCAAGCTCAAGAAAAGCATTATCAATATTAGGAAATAACTTTAACTTTGCTTCGGGGACTTCTCTGTTCAAGTAATCCACCGTCGCTGTGCCGATTTTAACGGCCACCAGTTTTCCGGCTAAATCAGCAGACGTGTTGATATTGTCAGTATCCGAATTCACCAAAATCGCTAAACCGCTTTCATAATACGGATCCGAGAAATCAATTACCTCTTTACGATCATCGCGAATCGTAATGCCTGCTAAAGCGACGTCAATGTTTCGTGTTTGCAACCCAGGAATGATGCCATTGAAATCCATAGGCTGCAGTCGGTACTGTAAATTGGCCTGCGTCGCCACAGCGTCCCACAAATCAATATCAAAGCCTGTATAGACACCATCTTGCTTAAACTCGAAGGGCACAAAAGCCGTATCCGTTGCAACGACCAATTGTTTATCTTGTGCCATCACACTGCTTACGGGTAAGGCAAGCACCAAAGCGGCGCCGGCCATCACGGCCTTGATTTTATTCTTCATCATGAAAAGCTCCTTTAGCCCAAATCGACAATAGCAAACACGTGCTCGTAATGGCGTTAACGGTGTTTTGTGCCACCTAATCAATGCCAAGTTGTCTATTCATCCTAATCGAAGTTGCTTTGTTTTGTAATTACTCTGACACGCCGTCTAGGCAAACTTGGCCCAAAATTCGGGTAAATCCGCATAAAACTCGGGGCTGCTCAACGGGAAAAGCCTCACAGCCGGTTCTAGCCAGAACTTGCCAAACCCTAACAAAATGACACAAAATAATGAAGTTGGTGTTAAGGTTAGGCGTCGGTCTTTTTCTTAGAGAGGTTGCTTATGCAAACTATCGCCACGCGTACTCTGTGCGATCATTGTCTAAAAATGCCTGTAGCCGTGTCAGGCACTCAAGCACATCCGTATTTGCGAGTCGATGGAGATTACGTCCAGACAGCAGAAGAAAAAAAGGAGAGAAAAGAGCGCTGCACAACCTGCCAAACGGTCTGGTTGCATCGCACGTGCAAATGGGGAAACTGTGAGGGCTATCGCTTAGCGCCCTAATTAAGGCCTAACGCTACCGCTAACCGATTTATTATTGTTATCGCGGTTGCTAAACCCTGAAATGAAAAAAGCCGCTATATTTAGCGACTTTTAACAGGGTAAAACTAAGGTATTCGATTGGTGGGTCGTGCGCGATTCGAACGCGCGACCAACGGATTAAAAGTCCGGTGCTCTACCGACTGAGCTAACGACCCGACCGAAGAATTGAATTATGCACGATTTTCACTATGGGCGTCAAGCCTTTTTCCAATTTATTTTTAAATAAATGTAGTTATTTAAGTCTCGCCTTTAGGCTAATAGTGATTATCACTTCTACATCAATGCCTTACAAAAAAAAAGGGGTTAACTCGTCTTATCCAAGTTAACCTCTTTAATTCAATGACCGCAGGTATCAGGTTTAACGTGCTCGCGAAATACGCACCTCAGCACCCCGACGTTTCACCTCTAATCCTTCAGACGGTAGAATTTTTAAACCCTCAAGCCCTTTGATATAACTCGACCCTTGCATTTGCATTACACGAATCTTGTTACGCATCACCTCAGGGCTACATTCAGGCATACCAAACATCCATACCTCTTCAAGTAAGCGGGCAGAGTTGAACTCGCTCGTATTGGGTGCGGTGGGCCCTAAACACAGCATATGCCCTTCTCGACCAAACACGGGAAGACGATCTAAACCGGCTTTCACTGTCCATGTCGTTCCACCTTCGTAACGCCAGCCGGTACTAAGATCCCACCAAGCGTTACCCTCTGGTAAATAAACTTCGATCTCATCACCAGACTGCAAGAACGGAGCAACCAATAGCGCTGAGCCCAACATGTATTGCGTATCCCACTCGTGCGCATAAGCATCAGCAGGAAACTCAAGCGCCATCGATCGTTGTACAGGTAAGCCACAACGCACGGACTCTTCGATAATACCCAACACATACGGTATGAGACGATAACGCCACTGCAACCAATGGGCGACAAGTTCGCGAGTTTTTTCGTCAAACGCACTAGGCAGCAACTCAGGCACGCCCTGAAAGCTGAAATTAGCCGAAAACACACCCATTGCCAGCCAACGTATATAAAGCTCGGGCGTCATGGTAGTGGTCGGCATGACAGCGTTACCCAACTTATGAGTTTGTGCAGCAATACCACTATTACCTAACGATAGTGCCGTACGCAAACTGTGTTCAAGCCCAGCCCAATCGTTGGTGATATTGGGACCAACCTGCAACGAGTATCGGTGTGCGCCGGGGAACAAGTCTGACGAAAGCACCACGCCCTCTTGCGGCGTTTTATGGCCCGCAAAGGCATCAAACAACGCCTGACGCACCAATATGGGATAGACCGTGCGCAACAAGGCACCCGATTCGCCCCCACGAGCGGTAATAGTGTCAGGGATATCGAAGGCCGCATTACAAATTGGCGCCCCTAACCCCTCGTCAAAAACCTGTCGTTGACGCTCTGACCACAAACGAAAAGCATCTTTGTGCGTTAGGTCTAACAACGCAAAGGGCTGCCCGCCAGTGGTCTCGTTACCGGGGAACAAATGCGCTTCGCCGCTATCGTCATCGATAAGTAGCCAGCCACGATCTTCCCATTCGTCAAACAACGCTGTGCCTGACAACACCCCTGGAAAGGTACGTCCGGCAAGCTGAACCTGTAAGGCTTCAGCTTGCGCCGTGGTATCACGTATATCGGAAACACGGTGTTCATCCCACTCGAACAAAGGACGATCAGCAGAAAAACCATAAAGTGCTGGACCCGATAACGCCACACCGTCTAAGCCTGTGTGGGCTTCACGTAGCACACGTATCAAATCAAAAGTTTGCGTAGTGGTCTGACGTGGAGCTTGGTCTAACCAAACCCCCATCGGCCATAATCCAGGCTGACCCGCCCTACCCGTTAACGCACTGTATTGGTTAAGGATTTCGGTCGGCGCACCTGCGAATAAAAACAGATCCAGAACGTTGGCATCAACACGAATTCGATAACGGTCACTTTCGGATTTGGCGACGTCATGATCTACCCGTTGCAGGGTATTGACGTAAACGCCCCACCCATTGGTGCTCCACAGCAAGGGCAGGCTACGATCACTGGGCTTATCCGAGCGCAATTGCACGCCTCGACGTCGTAGGTCACCGGAGCTTTCGCCCAAACCGAAGAGCTCTTCGTCATCGTGTAGCGAGAAGTCGATTTGCCAGCACTGGCTATCGTCAATACTGACCTGAGAAATGCCAGAAGAGTCGACTTGAAGTAGCGTTAGCTCGCCTCGCTTCAACGTCAAAGCAAAAGGCGTATGCTTAAGTTCTAGCGTACAGTCGCCCTGCTCAAGCCGCCAACCGTCGTCGGTTGCAATGCCTTCTTCAAGAGCGAATTCGCCCACGGCATCCTCACGAGCCAATAGCATTTCGGCATACTGTTGTACGCGAAGTGACACTCGTTCAGGTTGGATATCGCTTAATGCACCGAGACGTATACGAAATACACCCGGCGAATGCGCCTCTACCCGTAAAATTTGATCGGCCTTTGCAGTCTGAAAATCAGCGCAAGAAGGTTTGATAGTGATGTTACTCAGAAGATTAAACAATTGCGTCACGTCATCAGAGTGTGTGTTGGACAGCACAGTGCGATCCCCAGGGGCAAAGCCCAAAAATTCTTATAAAGGTACTATTCTGACGTATTTGTGCTACAAAGGAAAATATAGCGTCTAAACCCACGTAGAACCCCTCGTTAATCCTACATTATCGCAGACCTACCGCTTGGGATAAATCCCTTTCTAATAAACTCGGTTCATTAGCTAATTGTGCGGCCAATTCTTCAGCGCATAATGCAGCCCAACTAAAGCCATTCGAGCCATAAGCACAGTTCAACCAGAAGCCCCTCGAGACATGGCTAAACACGGGCAGTCGATCACTTGTCGCCGCGCGCAGTCCCGCCCAACCTCCGAACGCTTTAAATCCGCCTGTTTTCAATTGTGCGCGCCATCGATCAAGCGTTTGCGCTATGTGCGTATGACCTACTTCAGAAACGTGAACCGCATCGCTGGGTTCCCCATAGGTACTTCCTCCTACTCGCACACCCTGTAAGGCGGGCAGTAAATAGCCATTGCCAGCCAGTATGGCTGACGAAGAGACTGCAAAGTCAGTTTCGTTATAAAAACTGACTTGACCCGGTAAACGCTGCATCGCTAAAAAGCGCGGAGCCTTTAGCTCAGGAAAGGCTTGTAATGCCAATTTCGGTGCCGAAATACTATTACACATGACCACACACTCTGCCTTGATACTAATGAGTGATGCTCCGGTTTGATCCTGCAATTCCAGCATCCATTGTTCGCCATCAGCAACAATACGGCTCACTGATGCGGGTTGTAGCGTGATCAAAGGGTGATGCAATAGACCTGCAATCAATGCCTCTGGATCAACTAAGGTCGCCTCAGGAAAATACAAACCACCATAAGCAACAGGCGTATCAGTATGCGTGGCAAGTTGCTGCGCATCAAGGTATCGAACCCATGTTTCTGGAAAAGACATGACTTCAACGGCCTTACGCATCGCCTGTCCATTTTCTTTAGTGTCCGCTACCGCCAAGGCGCCCACCTCATGAAAAGCGACGGGCGCTAACGGTTTCCAATAACGTTTAGCTAACAACACCCCTGCGCGACTCAAACGCGCTCTGGGCGCATCGTCGCTGGTCATCATCGGTGTCATGGCTAAGGCTCGATGAGCAAGATGGGCTGCCCCCGCCCCTTGGGCTAAAACGGGATCGATGACGGTTACCCGAATACCTCTTCGGGCTAACGCTGCCGCCGTGGAAGCGCCTGCAATCCCTGCGCCCACCACAACCGCATGCTCAGGCATAACGCGCAAGTCTCGCCCTAGATTGGGCCGTAATTGAGCCTGAATCATTTCTCGTTTATGGGCAAAGCCCGGTCTTTTTTTCACCAGAAAGCCCGCATCCTGCAAGTCACGCCTAACCTGTCCAGCACTACACCAACTGGCTGCCGTAGCCCCTTTGGCAGCCATGCGCACAAGTTGCCCAAACAAGCGTCTGGACCACATATCGGGATTCACTCGCGGCGCGAAACCATCCAAATAATAGGCATCTACCTTGGCCTCTACTCGCTTTGCTTTCTGACTGATGTCACCAAAAACCAAGGTTAAGCTAAGGTCACCGTTTTCAAAATCCAAACGATGCACTCCCGGCAATAAGGTGGGCCATTGCGCGATCAGCTGTTGCGCTAAATCACGAATCGCTTCCGGACTGGACTTCAACATTTGTTGAAGATCCTTGGCATCAAAAGGGTGCGCTTCAAACGATAGATAATGCAATTTCTGACTGCGATGGATATCCGTGCGCCAGCGCAACCAGGTGGTTAAAAAGTTATTTCCTAAACCAAAGCCTGTTTCACAAATAGTGAAACTGCTTTTATGCTGCCAGCGCTCAGGTAAGTGGTTCGCACCCAAGAAGACGTAATCGGCTTGCGCTAAAGCCCCTGCCGTTGAATGATAGACATCGTCGTAATTTAGGCTCTTGGCAACGCCTGATTCTGTGAATGCGGGCTGCGCCGGTAGCAATGGCTGAAACCTTGCGGTCATAGTCTTAGGGTTTAATGAAGGGTTATGCTTGTAAAATCTGGGCTAAACCTAGCGGTGATACCCTGATTTACCATTAAATACATCGCAACCTGTTGCGAACGCTGCTCGAGTTATTCGAGTCATTGTTAATTTTTAGTTTCAGGCTTTCTATGCAATCTTTACGCCTACCTTTAAGTGACAGCCTTGAGGCTGCGGTCAGTGCCGCTTTAGCTGCTGCTGGTATTTTACAGGCTCACGCGTCGAACCGCAGCGAACTTATCATCGATACCAAAGCTCGCAACGATTTAGTGTCTCAGGCCGACCGCGAGGCCGAAGCTGCCACGATCGAGATCTTGCGTGAGCGCACACCGCAATTTGGCATTGTCGCTGAAGAAAGTGGAGGCAAAAACGAAGGCTTAGCCACGTGGTATATCGACCCACTGGATGGCACCACTAACTTTCTGCATGGCATTCCCCACTATGCCGTATCCATCGCACTCGTGGCACATAAAGGTAGCATCGTCGCAGGAGATACGCCCCTAGAGCACGACACACCGGTTGTTGCCGTGGTCTATGACCCCAATCGTGAAGAGCTGTTTACCGCCATGTATGGCGTTGGGGCCTGGTTAAATGGTCAACGCATACACTGCTCAAGCGAAAGCTCGCTATCCGACGCCGTCTTAGCCACCGGATTCCCGTTTCGCGACTTCAGCTTTGCCGATCAATACATGCCTACGTTGCATCAGGCCATGACAAGCACACGAGGCATACGCCGGTTAGGTGCGGCAGCGCTGGATCTAGCTTGGGTGGCTTGTGGCCGCTTTGACGGTTACTGGGAAATGGGTTTAGCACCGTGGGACGTCGCCGCCGGCACCCTTATCGTGCGTGAGGCCGGGGGCCACAGCGACGACATGTATAACGTAGACCCTTGGCCAATTGGAGGTTACGTATACAGTACAAACGCCCACCTAAAAGAACAGCTCTATCAAATGATTCAACCTCATTTGACCTCAGCGCGCTAAGCCAAACACCATCGCCCCCTCAAAACCCATCACGGGTGGGTCAATACTAGTTTGCTTAAGCTGTTCTTCGGGATAATAATAAGGAGGGGGGGATCACCCCTCCTTTACTCATCTACACAATACGTTATTGCCTAGACGCCCCCTACACGACACGACGTCACCGCTGTAGTCTTTGGCCATGCCCGCATAGGAACTGAAGATAATGAAATTGCTAGAGCCAATGATCGAGTGGCATCAAGAAATCACATCCATCCGTCGTGACCTCCACGCTTACCCTGAACTGGCTTACGAAGAAGTTCGTACGGCCGATAAAGTCGCCGAGCTGCTAACACAATGGGACATACCCATACACCGAGGGCTAGGTATAACCGGCGTTGTTGGCACAATAGAGGGTAAAACAACGAAGGGTAAACGCATCGGTCTACGAGCAGACATGGACGCCCTTCCCATGCAAGAGATCAATACCTTCGCCCATGCCAGCCAAAACGACGGAAAAATGCATGCATGTGGCCATGATGGTCACACCGCCATGTTGCTCGCCGCGGCCAAATATCTTGCTCAGCACCGTGACTTTGAAGGCATTATTTATCTCATCTTCCAGCCAGCCGAAGAAGGTCTGGGTGGAGCGAAAAAGATGATTGAAGACGGCTTATTTCGTTTGTTTCCCATGGACGCCGTTTTTGGTCTGCATAACTGGCCCGGGTTAGGCGTAGGCGAATTTAGTGTACGCACCGGCCCCATGATGGCCTCTAGCAACACCTTTGAAATAACAATTGAAGGGAAAGGGGCACATGGCGGAATGCCTAATTTGGGCGCTGACCCAATTATGGCGGCAGCACAACTTTCGATGAACTTACAAACCATCGTGAGCCGCAACGTCAGCCCTGTCGAGCCCGCCGTCCTAAGCATCACCCAGATTCATGCCGGCTCTGCCGATAACGTAATCCCCAGTGACGCAACGTTACGAGGCACCGTACGCACGTTCAGCGTGGACACGCTTGATCTGATCGAGAATCGTATGCGCGAGCTCATTGAACAAAGTTGCGCCGCCATGAACTGTAAAGGCGAATTGCTTTTTGATAGACGATACCCCCCTACCGTCAATCACCCCGCCGAAACCGCTCTCTGCGCCGACGTCGTACGAAGATTCGTAGGCAACGACGCCCTTCACGAAAACCTTCCCCCTTCAATGGGAGCAGAAGACTTTTCATATATGCTTCAAGAGGTGCCGGGTTGCTATGTCTGGCTCGGGAACGGCGATGGCGACCACCGAACGGCCGGCCATGGTCTTGGCCCTTGCACCTTGCACAACGGCAGTTACGACTTTAACGACGACTTGCTGCCTATCGGCGCTACCTACTGGGTGCACTTAGCACAACACTATCTTAGCGATCAGAGATAAAACTCGTGAACGGCTGACGATTGTAGGGCAAGTTTTATCCTTGCCGTTACAATATTGACTCTTTAACGTACTGAGGTCTTATTTAATGGGAATACGTTGCCGTGCCACGTTTTTCCTGAATAAGACTCAATACGTGACCCTGAATGCGCTGTGCTTTGCACCGCAACTTAAATCTACGGAGTCATCGTGAGCCAAAACGACCATAACTGTAATCTTCCCCCCGCTGAAAACCATGCCATCCTTCGCGTCATGCCGATGCCTGCTGATGCGAATATTCATGGTGATGTGTTTGGCGGGTGGATTATGGCTCAGGTGGACATTGCTGGCTCTATCCCTGCAACCCGTCGGGCCCATGGCCGTGTTGCAACCGTCGCTGTTAACGCTTTTACCTTCAAACAGCCCGTCTTTGTGGGTGATTTACTCAGTTTTTACGCTTCAATCGTAAAAACGGGGCGTACCTCCGTTACCGTAGAGGTTGAAGTCTATGCAGAGCGCCGTCGCCTACAGCTAGAAACTGTTAAAGTTACCGAGGCAACCCTAACCTACGTTGCCACTGATGATCAACGCCGTAGCCGCGAGCTTCCACCACTCTAATAAAAAGTTCTGCCTATGACTGGAAACGACCAACAACCTCAACACTCTACCCCCATCACGGTTGTGCGCAGGCTTGATCCTGAAGATGCCCAACAGGCATTACATCGCGTTCAAAATGTGCTGAAGCGACAAGAGGTTGTTGAAGCACTGACCCAACGTCAAAACACAGGGAATGAACGGGCAAATCTGCTTTCCAATTTGACCCATCGACGGCACGAAAACGAAATTCGAGCCATCATTAACGACCTGCACCCGGCGGATATTGCGTTTATCCTCGAGTCTCTTCCCGAACAAGAGCGTCAGGCCGTCTGGCAACAAGTTAGTGATATTCACGATGCCGATATTCTGCTAGAAATTGAAGACTGGGCTCGTGAATCGCTGATTAAAGCGATGCAGGCAGAAGACCTTATCGCTGCAGCAGCCACCATGGATGCTGATGAAATTGCAGATTTGGTCCCTGACCTACCCCCGCATGTTATTGCGGAAGTGCAAAAAGGCCTGACTGAAGCCGAACGTGCTCAATTACTTGAAGCAATGGGCTACCCCGAAGACACCGTGGGTGGCATCATGGACTTTGACATGGTCAGAGTGCGGGAAGACATCAGCCTAGAGGTCGTATTACGCTACCTACGCCGTCTTCAAGAGCTACCCGACCATACCGATCAGATATTTGTCGTTGACCGCGAGGATCGCCTCAGGGGCACTCTTACGCTTTCTAAGTTATTGGTGTCCGAGCCTGAAACTATGGTGGCCTCTGTCATGGCGGAAGAATACCTTAGTCTTCACCCTCTGGATTCTGACTCGGACGCTGCCAACGCGTTTGAGCGTTATGACTTGGTTTCATCACCTGTGGTCGACGACTACGGCCGTCTGATTGGACGAGTCACCATTGATGAAGTGGTTGACGTTCTTCAAGAAGACTCTCAAGAACAAGCGCTTTCTCGCGCCGGTCTACAAGAAGAAGATATTTTTGCGCCCGTACACAGCGCTTTACGAAACCGTGCACCGTGGTTGTTGGTTAACCTGTGTACCGCCGCAACGGCATCCTTTGTTGCTTCACGTTTTGAGGACACCGTCAGCCACATTGTTATTCTGGCATTTTTGATGTCAATTGTGGCAGGGATAGGTGGAAACTCGGGTAATCAAACCATGACCATGATTATCCGCGCCATGGCCACTGGCCGTATCACCGGAGCCAACGTCTGGACCTTAGTCAAACGAGAACTCCTTGTCACTTTCTTAGTTGGCGCTTGCGGCAGCCTCGTTACTGCCGTGTTTGCGTGGGCCATATCAGGATCCATCGCAATCGCGATCGTCATGATGGCAGCCATGATCGGAAATATGCTCATTGGCGCATCATTAGGCGTGTTTATTCCCATCTTACGTGACCGCTTTGGCAAGGATCCCGCAGTGGGGTCATCGGTACTGCTAACCTTTGGTACCGACTCGCTGGGCTTCTTTTTGTTTTTAGGTTTAGCGACCTTATTCTTAGTGTAGAAGCACCGCACCCACTACCGCCTGGCCCTACTTCACTCTCACGGCTGACACCACTGAAGCGCAGCACAACAAAAAACCCCTAATGGCATGAAGTTCGCCATTAGGGGTTTTTGTTTGGCTTTTCAAGGCCGTGCCCCCGTTTAAGAGGGGCCGAGCTACGTTCTACGCCAGTTTACCGTGGCATTGCTTGTACTTCTTACCACTACCGCATGGGCATGGATCATTGCGCCCCACACGCGGCACATCACCCGCTGTATCGCCCGACTCGGGAGCAATACCAGGATCTTCGCCACTTAACGCAGCATCGTAATCGGAATGATGGTAGCGCACGTTTTCTAAAGACGGCTCTTCAGCCGCTTGCACGGCTTGTTGCTGCTCAGCCGGCTGAATACGCACAGTCAACAATACTTTAATTACCTCATCACGGATGCGATCCAACATTGAGGAGAAAAGTTCAAATGCCTCGCGCTTGTATTCTTGCTTAGGATCTTTCTGGGCATAACCGCGCAAATGGATTCCTTGGCGTAGGTGATCAAGCGCCTGCAAGTGGTTACGCCATTGCCCATCGATGGACTGCAGCACCACGGCACGCTCAAAGGAGCCCCAGTTCTCGGCACCGACCTGCTCAATCTTGGCTTGTAAGTGGTTTTTAGAAGCTTCTAAAACCGTATCCAACACGTCTTCTTCTGATAGCGACGTGTCTGTCTCTACTAAGGTCGTTAAATCGATGGAAAGCTGTAGATCAGCCTCTAAGGCTTTCTGTAGGCCAGGAATATCCCACTGTTCTTCCATCGACTCTTCCGGTACGTACTGATGGAATAAGTCGGTGACCGCGCTTTCACGTAAACTAGAAACAATGTCACTAATATCCGTTGACTCAAGTACATCGTTACGCTGCGTGTAAATCACTTTACGCTGATCATTTGATACGTCGTCGTACTGAAGTAACTGTTTTCGGGTGTCAAAGTTACGTGCTTCGACTTTACGTTGCGCCGACTCGATAGAACGAGACACCATTCGCGCCTCAATGGGCTCACCCTCGGGAAGACGTAGGCGGTCCATAATGGCTCGCACACGGTCACCAGCGAAAATCCGCATTAGCGGGTCTTCAAGGGATAAATAAAAGCGCGATGAGCCCGGGTCACCTTGTCGGCCTGCTCGTCCGCGAAGCTGGTTATCAATACGACGAGACTCATGGCGCTCGGTACCGATAATACGCAGCCCACCTGCCGCCTTCACTTGTTCATTTAACGGTTGCCACTCAGTTCTAATGGTCTCGGTGCGCTTGGTTTTTTCAGCCTCGTCTAACTCATCATTTGCATAGACAAGTGCAATCTGCCGCTCTGCGCTGCCGCCCAACACAATATCCGTACCACGACCCGCCATGTTCGTAGCAATCGTGATATGGCCCGGTTTACCGGCTTCAGCCACAATTTCAGCTTCGCGTGCGTGCTGCTTCGCATTCAATACTTCATGCTTAAGCCCCGCTTTATTTAAGCGCTCGGAAATCAGCTCTGAGTTTTCAATACTGGTCGTTCCCACCAAAACGGGCTGGCCGCGTTGGTAGCAATCTTTAATGTCTTCAATAATAGCGTCGAATTTTTCGTTGTCTGTCTTAAAGACTTGATCGTTTTGATCGACACGAACCATGGGACGATTCGTTGGAATAATAACGGTTTCAAGACCGTAAATTTCTTGAAACTCAAAGGCCTCAGTATCCGCAGTACCCGTCATACCACCCAGCTTCTCGTACATACGGAAGTAGTTCTGGAAGGTAATCGACGCGAGGGTTTGGTTCTCGTGTTGAATCTGCACCCCTTCTTTAGCTTCCACGGCCTGATGCAAGCCATCAGACCAGCGGCGTCCTGCCATTAAGCGGCCGGTGAATTCATCAACAATTACAATTTCACCATCTTGCACCACATACTGTTGATCGCGGAAAAACAAGTTATGCGCCCGCAACGATACGGTCAGATGGTGCATTAGTGAGATATAACGAGGGTCGTACAGTGAAGCCCCGTCGGGAAGCAACCCGATCTCTGCCAAGACCTGCTCAGCACGTTCGTGGCCTGCTTCGGAAATATGAACTTGCTGCGCTTTTTCGTCTACCCAAAAATGCCCTTCAGGCTCGGGCTCATTCGGCTTGGGTTCTTCGGTCATGCGGGTCAGCATGGCTGGCACCACATTCATCGCGCGATATAACTCGGTGTTATCGTCAGCCTGACCTGAAATGATAAGCGGCGTGCGTGCTTCATCAATAAGAATGGAGTCGACCTCGTCCACAATAGCGAAAAACAAGCTACGTTGACGGCGATCTTCTGCGCGGTACTCCATGTTATCGCGCAGGTAATCAAAGCCAAACTCGTTATTGGTGCCATACGTTACGTCAGACTGGTAGGCTGCCTTCTTCTCTTCATTATCTTGTTGAGGCACAACCACCCCTACCGATAAACCCAAGAAGTTATACAAGCGCCCCATTTGCTCAGCATCGCGACGGGCCAAGTAGTCGTTTACCGTAACAACGTGCACGCCTTTTGACGCTAGCGCATTAAGGTAAACCGCTAATGTGGCCATCAGGGTTTTACCCTCACCCGTGCGCATCTCAGCAATTTTGCCGTGATGCAACGCGATGGCGCCAAGCATCTGCACGTCAAAATGACGCATGTTAAATACGCGCTTACTGGCTTCACGCACCACAGCAAACGCTTCGGGCAGAAGTGAGTTCAATGACTTACCGTCGCTGATACGCTGACGAAACTCGTCTGTTTTGGCGCGCAAACCATCGTCGCTAAGGGCTTCGTATTCGGACTCGAGTGCATTAATTTGCACGACCTGCTTACGATACTGTTTAAGCAACCTGTCGTTGCGGCTACCAATGAGCTTTTTAAGCAATGAAACCATTCTAGTGTCGTTGATGTGAGTGTTTAAGCACGCCTTGCAACGCGCTGACTCCCATTCCTATCTGAGCGTTAAAGGGAAAGCAGCAAGAAAACAATAGAGTTTAACGCACCTGTGCGCTACTCGCTTGATTCTGCAGCATCGCTGTATGCCAACAGAGAATCCGAGCTGGGGATACGTGGTAAAAACAGAGCAGGATCTACAGGTTGCCCTGCCATATGTACTTCAAAATGCAGGTGCGCCCCCGTGGTACGGCCAGTATTACCCACCCGTGCAACCAATTCACCTTTTTCCACCACATCACCCAGTCGTACCGTAATGGACGAAGCATGAGCATAACGCGTTACGAGGCCGCCGCCATGATTAATTTCAACTAATTTTCCGTATCCCGGCACATAACGAGCCTCGGTAACAATGCCACCTGAAGCCGCTACAATCGGCGTGCCAATCGGTGCAGCAAAGTCCATCCCCTCGTGTAGGGCATGTCTACCGGTTACGGGGTGACGACGCCAACCAAATGCAGAGCTGCTGTAGCCTGCATCCACGGGATGGATGGTCGGCACGACAGATTCATTGCCCGCGCGCTTAACCATCACCATATCCAACATGGTTAACCAATCTTGCTGATCAGAGAGCTGCGAGGCTAATGAGTCAAGCTTACGACCCAAACCTTCGGCATTCCAATCGATAGGTGCATTATCAAACACTTCGGGACTGCTCTGCGCTTCCGTATTCATGGCCGCAACCACCTCGGGGTCGGTATACGACACACCTGCGGTTTCTGCTACATGTTTACTTAAGTTGTCCATCTGAATAAGTTTGGCTTGCAGATCACCCACACGAGCCGCCAACTGATTCATGGTCTCGCGAACATAGGCCGAGTCACGAGACACTTGCTCGGACAGTATTTTTTCTTGCTCTACACTTAAGGTAGGACGGCTAGTAAACTGAGACTGAACCAAAGCGCCAGCTACCGCTGAAGCACCTAAACCGATCATTGCCGCTACAGTAATAAATAGGGTACGCACCCCCTTAGCGCTAAAATCAGTTAAGCGCCTTTGCTTAATTCGCTTCACACTCAAAACCTTTAATAAATGTCACGACATTACTTTAAAAAAAACCCCATCCGCAGCAAGAAACCTGCAGAGCTTGCAATACGTTGGCTAGGTAACGACAGGTACGGCTCGGACGTGCTCGATACCGCACGACAGTTCTTAGCAATTGAAACCACCATTGCTAATACACTAACTGGGGCGCTGGGCCGTGAATGTAAAGTGGCCCATATTGACAGACAACATTTAACGCTCGCAGTTCCATCGCCCGCACACGCTGCGAAATTACGACAGCTTGCGCCCACGCTACTACGGGCTTTAAATCAGGATGGTTGGAACCTTAACGGCATTGGAGTACAGGTGCAAGCCGCTTTATATAAAAGGGTGATAGAACAATCACCTAGAGAGATAAAGCCGATTGACGCTAACGCTATCGAAGCGTTTAAAACGTTACAAGATAATCTGGCACCCGGAGCGCTAGCCGATGCGGTCGCTAAGCTTATTAAAAACCACAGCTAAACCAGCCGCTACCCGACAATATAGAAGAATAACGCAGAAAACCGTACGATGTGAAGCCTAATTAGGCAAATTTCCACTCTTGGGTATACGCGGCTGCCGCGGGCTCAGCGACATCGTAGGTGACAAGTTCCCAGCTATCCTGCGCTTCGAGCAGGGCTCGTGCAAGCTGGTTATTTAACCCGTGGCCCGATTTACACGCCACATAACGGGCGATTAATGGATGACCAATTAAATACAAGTCACCAATCGCATCAAGAATTTTATGCTTAACGAACTCGTCTTCGTAGCGTAAGCCGTCGGCGTTTAAGACTCGGTACTCGTCCATGACGATGGCGTTGTCTAAACTACCACCGCGTGCCAGACCCACTGCCCGCAAGGCTTCGACTTCACTTGCAAAACCAAATGTACGTGCACGAGCAATCGTTTTAATGTAGGAGTCTTTAGCGAAATCAACCTCAGCAAAATTGGCTGTGGCATTAATCGCGGGATGATGGAAATCGATAGAAAACTGCAGCGCAAAACCCTCGTAAGGTTCAAGGCGAGCCCACTTCAAGTCATCGCCTTCACCTTCAGACACTTCTATCGGTTTCAACACGCGTAAAAACTGTTTAGGCGCATTTTGCTCTTGCAAACCAGCAGAACGTAGCAAGTACACAAAAGTACCTGCGCTACCATCCATGATGGGAACTTCTTCAGCGGTTAAATCAATGTGAATATTATCAATGCCTAAACCCGCAAGCGCTGACATCAAGTGCTCTACCGTCGAAACGCGCACCTTATCTTTTTGCAATACCGAAGCCATACGAGTTCCACCGACCAGACTGGCTTGGGCCGGTAGTTCGACCACTTCAGGTAAATCAACGCGATGAAACACAACACCAGTATTGGGGGCTGCAGGACGTAGCGTAATTTCTACGCGGCGCCCTGAGTGCAGGCCCACCCCTTTAGTGCTGATTGCTTTAGCGATTGTGCGTTGACGTAACATTGTTATTTATTCACTATTGACAGTATTCAATGTCGATTGTAACCGTTATTTGAAAGCACTTGCGCTTTTAGTGTAAGGAATCGAAAAGTTCTACTAGCAAAAACACCTCGGATTCGATACGACCAAACACGATCACTTCCTTTACCTACGCCCCCTATTTCTCGTTCGCGTCCAGCGTACCCATAACCACATGGGTACGCTGAAGTGCGAGAGTCGACGCGCAAATCGGGGAATGCGCGATTAACCGTCTAGCTTAATCAGCTTGTTTGCGCAAGAAAGCAGGGATATCGAAATGATCCATACCCGCTGTTTCTAATGCACGCACTTGGGCTGACGCTTGACTACGAGGATTGCGAATTACGGCTGGCACATCGGCGTTCGCGTAATCAAACTCAGAAACGGGCTGATTGTCTGTACCCGTACGCAGAACTTGCTCATTGTTTTGAACCAGTTGTGGACGCGCTTGTGCACGACCCAATCCGGTCGCTACAACGGTGACACGCAACTCATCACCCATGTTGTCGTCGTAGGCGGTACCGAAAATCACGGTAGCATCTTCGGCAGCATAGCCACGAATCGTATCCATAATTTCACGTGTTTCACGCAACTTCAAATTACGGCCCGATGTGATGTTAACCAGCATGCCACGAGCACCATGCAAATCCACGCCTTCTAGCAATGGGCAGGCAATAGCACGCTCTGCCGCTTCACGAGCACGCCCTTCACCCGACGCTACCGCTGTACCCATCATGGCTTGACCCTGCTCGCCCATAATGGTTTTAACGTCTTCAAAGTCGACGTTAACGTTACCCTCTACATTAATGATCTCGGCAATACCCGCGCAAGCATTATGCAAGACATCATCGGCCGCTTTAAAGCAATCTTCTTGCGTTGCTTCGTCGTCCATTAAGTCGTAAAGGTTTTCATTCAACACGACAATTAAGGAGTGCACGTGTTTGGACAGCTCGTCAATACCTTCTTCTGCCATTTTTAAACGGCGAGCCCCTTCGAAATCAAAAGGCTTAGTGACCACACCCACGGTCAAAATACCGAGCTCTTTAGCAACCTCAGCAACCACTGGACCCGCACCGGTTCCAGTACCGCCACCCATACCAGCAGTGATAAACACCATGTGGGCGCCGTTCAATGCTGCACGAATTTCTTCGCGAGCGGTTTCAGCCGCTGCACGGCCTTGATCAGGCTTGGCGCCCGCACCCAGACCTGAACGACCTAAACGAATTTGCACAGGTGCTTCGCTACTGGCTAACGCCTGTGAATCTGTGTTTGCGCAGACGAAATCAACGCCTTGCACACCCGAACGAATCATGTGGGTTACCGCATTACCACCGGCGCCACCCACGCCTATTACCTTGATAACAGTCGAATTGCTGTTTGTGTCTAGCATTTCAAAGTTCATCATTATTGACTCCCTCACAAGTACATAATGGCAAGAAACGTCTTGCCGCCCCGATACTGCAAAAATTTAGAATCACTTCACTAACAGTGCCAACTTGAAATTCGCAATATTATTGAAGTGCCTCTTGGAAAACCTTGCTCTGTACCTCAACCACTAAACTCAGACCTTAGCTTTCCACCCACAAACTACCTTTAATTCATAAACCACTCTTTCATGCGCGCTAACAAGCTTTTCACGCTACCCTTTTGCTGCGCCACTTTACGACCACGTGCATGTTGCATACGTGCTTCTGTCAACAAACCCATTACCGTAGAAAAACGTGGGTTACGCATGACGTCCGCTAAGCTACCGTTATAGGCAGGTACTGCTACGCGAACGGGCTTAAGAAACACATCCTCTGCGACCTCGACAATACCGGGTAGTAACGCGGTTCCTCCGGTTAACACCACGCCAGAAGACAGCAGATCTTCATAACCCGACTCACGTAGGCTTTGCTGCACAAAGGTGAAAAGCTCTTCAACACGAGGTTCGATTACCGCCCCCAGCGACTGGCGCTTCACCTGACGATTCGGCCGATCACCCAACCCAGGCACCTCGATTAACTCGTCACTATTCGCCAAACCTTGTCTGGCCACACCAAAACGTAATTTAATTTCTTCAGCATCCGGCGTGGGAGTGCGCAACATCGCTGCGATATCGCTGGTAATTTGATCACCCGCAATCGGAATGACATCGGTGTGCCGTATCGCTCCACCGGTGTAGATCGCGATGTCAGTCGTTCCCCCGCCAATATCGATCAACACCACACCCAATTCTTTCTCATCGGACGTCAAACACGACAGGCTGGATGCCAACGGTTGCAAAATCAAATCGTGCACTTCGAGTCCGCACCGGCGAACGCACTTAACAATATTCTGAGCTGCACTTACTGCGCCCGTCACGATGTGTACACGTACTTCCAGACGTAAGCCACTCATCCCTATGGGTTCACGTATGTCTTCTTGTGAGTCGACAATAAACTCTTGAGTTAATACGTGCAGTACTTGCTGATCCGTCGGAATATTGACGGCTTTAGCGGTCTCAATCACTCGGGCAACATCGGTTGCTGTTACCTCTTTATCTTTCACTGCCACCATGCCGCTAGAGTTAAAGCTGGTGATATGGCTTCCCGCAATACCGGTATAAACCTCGCGGATTTTGCAGTCTGCCATTAGCTCTGCTTCTTCAAGCGCACGCTGTATCGAGTTAACGGTTGTTTCAATATTGACCACCACCCCTTTACGCATACCCTGCGACTCGTGCTGACCAAGGCCCAGCACCTCAAAGCGCCCTTCAGGCAAAATCTCAGCCACCACCGCCACGACTTTGCTGGTGCCGATATCAAGTGCAACGATTAAATCTTTAATGTCACGGGTCATAACTATTATTTCACTGTGGAATAGGGGTAAGCGGGGCCAACGTTATGGCAAACCCGTTGGTATATCGTAAATCTGCACTAGCTACCGCTCGGTCTCCCAAGCGTTGTAATAATGCGGGCCAAGCTTGTACAAAACGTTCGATCCGCGCTGCGAACGGCAACGCTCCTGATCGCCCATGTGGATCAGCAATGTCAGCGGCGGGATCGCGCCCCAAGTTCAAATGCATGCCATCAGACAACACAACTTCCCATGCATAACGTGGACTTAGCGTCACTTCTCGTACGCTTAAACCCATTGGAGCAATCCATCGGGCGACTTCTGCGTATCGCTGCACCACCAACCGTTCAGAGAAGTTAGGACCATTTAACTGGGGCAACACCACGTCATCACTAATGACGGCTTCATTTGCCGCAAAAGCTTCGCCCCATGTATTGATCATTTCATTCTCATTCCAATACGCTAAGGGCTGCTGCTCTTCAATTTTCACTAATAACGTGTTGGGCCAAACCCGTTTAACTTGTGCTCGACGTACCCAAGGGGCCGTTTCAATCAACGCTCTGGACTCGTTTAAATCAATGGTAAAAAAATTTCCTTGTAATCGTCCTGCTACCGTCGCGTTAACCGTAGCAGGCGTAACGTAGCTTAAATGTTCGCTATGCAACGCTTCGATGTGGACACGCTGTACTGCAAAATAAGGGCGTCTAATTGACCACACGATGACACTTACTAATATTGCAGAAACAGCTAGCACAGCTAGCACATTCGCAATAAAGTTAGTAAGACGTGCATCCGCGAACATAGCTGTTTCTACTCCACTAAGCGTGCTACAGCACGAAGCTTCAAACTGGCTGATTCAAGAATCAACACACACAAATCGGCATAACTTAAGCCTTCTGCCTTGGCCGCCATGGGCACTAGCGAGTGACTGGTCATTCCAGGGGTGGTGTTAATCTCCAATAGCCACGGCTTGTTTTGCTCATCCAGCATGAAATCTGCTCGAGCCCATCCTTCACATCCCAGCGCCAAATAAGAACGACGCGCCAATTCGCGAATTTCATCGCTTAAGGCAGAAGGAAGATCCGCGGGACAAAAATACTGTGTTTCATCACTGATGTACTTATTCTCAAAATCGTAGTTTCCGTCTGGTGCCACGATTTCAATCACCGGTAAGGCCCGTGCGGCGTCCCCTGTACCTAAAACCGGTACCGTAAGCTCACGACCTTGTATGAAACGCTCTGCCAGCACCTTGTTGTCAAAATGCGCAGCTAAACGATAGGCTGCGTCAACCTCAGTAACGCTTTGCACTTTGGTAAAGCCTACGGTAGAGCCTTCGTGGGGCGGTTTCATAATGAACGGTAGCCCTAGCGTTTTCTCCAAACCTGCCACATCTGCTGCCGATTCCACCAGCGCGAACTCAGGCGTGGGCAACCCGCACTGCAACCACACCCGTTTGGTCATGATTTTGTCCATCGCCAAACTGGATGCCATCGGGCCACTACCGGTGTAGGGGATATTAAGCAATTCAAGTGCGCCCTGAATGGTGCCGTCTTCTCCATAGCGTCCGTGCAATACAATGAATACGCGATCAAAACCTTGATCGGCTAGCTCTGCTAAGGTGCGCTCTCCGGTATCGAATAAGTGCGCATCCACGCCTTTGCTCAGCAATGCTTCATATACGCCTTGCCCAGACATCAGCGAAACTTCTCGCTCTGCGGAGCGACCGCCGTACAGCACTCCAACGCGACCAAACCCTGTACTCATGCCAACTCTCCTAGGCGGGCGGGCACTCGGCTAATGCTGCCGGCTCCCATCGTTACCACCAC
The DNA here is from genome assembly GCF_057475185.1 of Paenalcaligenes sp. DL 463. Lineage (NCBI taxonomy): Bacteria > Pseudomonadati > Pseudomonadota > Betaproteobacteria > Burkholderiales > Alcaligenaceae > Paenalcaligenes > Paenalcaligenes sp. DL 463. The sequence goes on from NZ_JBYBKX010000002.1 coordinate 290,701, forward strand.
ATCACCATCACGTACGAAATCTAAAATAGCCTGTGGAAAACTTTCAATATCAGGGATAAAAACGGGTTCCACGCGCCCTGCTACACGAATCGCTCTGGATAGCGCCCTTCCATCAGCTGCAATAACGGGGTCTTCCCCTGCTGCAAAAACCTCAGTAAGCAACACAGCATCCGCATCACTTAGTACCCGGACGAAATCCTCAAAACAATCTCGTGTGCGGGTATAACGATGAGGCTGGAAAGCCAAAACAATACGTCTGTCTGGCCAGGCGCCACGCGCCGCAGCAAGCGTTGCCGCCATTTCATTGGGGTGATGCCCGTAATCATCAACCAGTGTGAAGTGTCCACCACCATGATTTTCGGGTACAGCGAAATCACCCACCTGTGAGAAGCGTCGACCCACTCCGGTAAACTCAGACAACGCACGAGAGATGTCTTTATCAGAGACTCCTAGCTCAGTCGCCACCGCGATGGCGCCCAAGGCATTTAACACGTTGTGCAAGCCAGGCAAATTCAACCGCACAGACAACAGGGGAAGCTCACCAACGCTGCCTTGACGCTCTACGTCGAAACACATGCGTGTTCCTTCGCAGCGTAAATTAACGGCTCGCACTTGAGCTGGCTGCTCAATACCGTAGGTGGTCACCGGCCGCGAAATAAAAGGCATAATTTCACGTACGTTGGGATCGTCCACGCACACCACCGCACTACCGTAAAAAGGCAGCTTGTGGGTGAAATCGATAAACGCACTTTTAAGTCGGGCCACGTCGTGGCCGTAGGTGTCCATGTGGTCAACATCAATGTTCGTAATAATCGCCATCACTGGCAATAAATTAAGAAATGATGCGTCCGACTCGTCCGCTTCCACCACAATGTATTCGCCTTGCCCTAAGCGAGCATTTGCCCCGGCTGAATTTAAACGTCCACCGATGACAAAGGTGGGATCCAACTCGCCAGCCGCTAAGATACTAGCGACCAAACTGGTGGTTGTTGTTTTACCGTGTGTCCCCGCTACCGCGATTCCACGTTTTAAACGCATCAGCTCAGCAAGCATCAGCGCGCGTGGTACCACTGGAATACGAGCAGCTCGCGCAGCGAGCACTTCTGGGTTATCGCCCGAAATAGCAGTAGAGGTCACCAAGGCCCCCATTCCCTGCACATTCTCAGCGCGATGACCAATAACAATGCGTGCGCCCAACTTGGCTAGACGTCGCGTTACCGCGGACTCTTGAATATCGGATCCACTGATGGCGTAGCCCAAATTCAGCATCACCTCGGCAATACCGCTCATCCCTGAGCCGCCTATTCCTACAAAATGTATTTGTTTAATGCGGTGTTTCATTCCGCCCTCCGTGCTAATACTTCACATGCGTCCGCGATTTGCTCGGTCGCATTGAACTGGGCGTGTTCTTGAGCATGCTCTCCCGCATGCCGTAAATCAGTGCGGTTACACGCACTTAACCATTGGGCCAGCCATTCAGCACTGAACTCTGGTTGGGGTTGAAGCCAACCCGCCCCACAATCTGTTAAATAACGTGCATTCGCCGTCTGGTGATCATCGATGGCATGAGGTAACGGTATAAACAGAGCAGGTACCCCTGCTGCGGCCACCTCGGCCACCGTCATAGCACCGGCTCGACAAATTAGTAAGTCAGCATCGGCCATGGCAAGCGCCATATCGGCAATAAAAGCGGTGCACGTTGCCTCTACACCCAACGCCGCATAACGAGCCTTCACTGATTCCAAATGCTGTTTCCCCGCCTGATGCAAGACAACAGGCCGTTGCTCGGCTGGCAATAAAGCCAACGCGGCAGGAATAGTCTGATTCAACGGTGCAGCACCTAAGCTTCCACCCACAACCAACACGCGTAATGGCCCTTTACGCTCGGTAAAGCGCTGTTCAGGTGGGGCTACATGACGGAAAGAGGAGCGTACAGGATTACCCACCATCACCGCACCAGCTAGCGCACCCGGAAAACCCACAAGCGTTTTCGTCGCCATCCGCCCAAGCCAACGGTTTGCTGTGCCAGCGATGGCATTTTGTTCATGCACGACGAGCGGGATACGCTGCAGATAAGACATCAACCCACCCGGAAAGGCGACATAGCCTCCCATGCCCAAGACCACATCGGGACGAACTCGCTGCAGAATACGTCGGGAAGCTAAACACGCCTTAAGTAACGTGAACGGCAACTTGATTAAACTCAGTGCGCCTTTACCGCGCACCCCTGAAAAATGCAGGGCCTCTAGCTGGAAACCATGCTCGGGGACAAGCTGGCCCTCCATGCGATCAGGGCTACCTAACCACACCACCTTCCAGCCACGAGCCCGCATTTCATGCGCCACGGCTAAACCCGGCATGATATGACCACCCGTCCCGCCAGCCATAATTAGCAGTGTTTTGCTCATGTGCGTTTCCCCCGCATCAAGTTACGGTTCTCGAAATCCACGCGAAGCAAAAACGCCACGGCAACAAGGTTGGCCACAATGCCTGTGCCACCATAACTAACCAAAGGAAGTGTGAGCCCTTTGGTGGGAAGTAAGCCTAAGCACACACCGATATTAATAAAGGTTTGCACGCCAAACCAGACCGCAACACCTTGAGCGATCATGGCGTTATATAAACGATCCATGGCAATGGCTTGTCGGCCAATTTCGAAACCACGCCATACGATAAAACCGAACGCGAGAATCAAAGCGCCCACGCCGACAAAGCCTAGCTCTTCCCCAATCACAGCGACAATAAAGTCCGTGTGCGCCTCGGGCAAATAGTGCAATTTTTCTACACTGGAGCCTAATCCCACACCAAACCACTCGCCTCGTCCCAAGGCAATTAAAGAGTGCGATAACTGATAGGCGCTGCCGTAGGCGTTATCCGGATTCCAAGGGTCTAAGTAAACAAACAAACGTTCACGACGCCACGGGGACATCCAGATAAGAAGTAAAAAGCTAGTTAGCAACAAACTTAATAACGAAGCAAAAAGCTTAACGTTCAATCCGCCGATAAAGATGATGCCAATCGCGATGGCAACGATCACCATGAAGGCACCTAAGTCAGGCTCTAACAACAGCAACACACCTACGCCAGCTAACGTTAGGGCCATGGGTAAAAACCCACGCAGGAAAGTTTGCATGTGCTCTTGTTTACGAACGGTGTAATCTGCCGCAAACAATAGGATGCCAAGCTTCATTAGCTCAGAGGGTTGAAAGTTAATGGGGCCAAGGGGCAACCAACGACGCGCACCATTAACCTCATGCCCAATCCCGGGAATCAGTACCACCATCAACAACACGATACCAATCGTGAAGAGCGGCACAGATAACTTTTGCCATACGTGCATCGATACGCTGGCCGTAAATAAAGCCGCTAAAAAACCAATGCTTAGAAATACAGCATGGCGAATGACAAAGTAATAACGTCCGTAACTTTCATAGCGAGGGCCATCAGCCAACGCTATGGATGCCGAATAGACCATTAACAGGCCAAAAGCCGCCAACATGACGGCAGCCGACAGTAATGCGATATCGATGGCTGGTAAGGCGGTACGTCCAGGACGCACAGCATTGATGCTAGAACCCAAATCGGAAAGTAGACTCATGCGACCTCCCCGTTTTCAAGAGCTAGCTCTGTGACCTCTGACATAAATACATTGCCACGGTGCACGTAACTATCAAACATATCCATACTGGCGCAAGCTGGGGATAACAACACAAGGTCTCCCTCGGCGGCTTGCGTAAACGCGATATGAACTGCATTCGCCATATCCGTTGCCACAAACTGAGGTACAGCCGTTACCGCTAGAACCTGTGCAAGCTCAGGGGCCGATGCGCCCAACAATACTAAAGCGACTACCTCTGCTCGTTGTACCGCGTCGACTAAAGGACGAAAATCTTGCCCTTTACCCAACCCCCCTACAATTAACACCACCCGCTGATCCAAGCCGGTTAAGGCCGCAACAGTCGAACCAACGTTCGTACCTTTGCTATCGTTAATAAAACTCACACCGCGTATGGTGCGAACATATTCAACTCGGTGCGGCTCTCCGCTGTAATCACGTAAAGCCAATAACAAAGGCTCCCACGCTAAGCCCGCACTTCGACACAGGGTTAAAGCCGCTAAGGCATTGAGTACATTATGCTGGCCCCGAACCCGTAAGACCTCAGTGGGCATCAACGGCGTTGGACGTCCTTCCAACCGCTGCCCCTGATTCGCTTCAGTAATGTGCTCTTTGGATGTCTCTGCAGCACAAAGCCACAATCCACTTTGCTCAGCACACAAGCCCAAATCACCGTCAAACGTAGGGATTCCGGCGCCAAAGCTACGCACCTGATCAAGCTTGATGTCGTTAATCATTGCCAAGGTAGCCGAATCGTCACGATTAACGACCTTAAGCCGAGCAGAGTCAAAGATGCGCGCTTTTGCCGCCTGATAAGCGTCAAATGAACCGTGCCAATCAAGATGATCTTGAGAGATATTCAGTACGCAAGCGACATCAGCCTGTAAGGAGCGCACCGAGTGTAATTGAAAGCTGGATAGCTCAATCACCCACGCATCGGGCAATTGCCCTGCTGCCACGGCATTACTGAGCGCACTGATTGCAGCGGGACTGATATTTCCCGCACTGACCGCATGCAATCCGGCCGACTCTAACATGTGGCGAATCAATGCCGTAACGGTGGTTTTTCCATTTGTGCCGGTTATCGCAAACACGGTAGGCGTGTAATGATGCTGCTTTTTTAAATCAGCAAGCGCCAAGGCAAATAGCTCAATCTCGTTGATGACCGATATTCCTTGTTGCTCCGCTAACAGAAGTAGCTGTTTTACTTCCTGCTGCAGTGGGGACAAGCCAGGGCTTAATACCACGGTATGAACATCCCGTAATACATCGGGATGCAATGCGTCGTCACCAAGACTTAACGCTACAGACTGAGGATGTTGCGACGCTAATTCCTGTGCAGCAGCGCTAGACTCACGCGTGTCTGCAATGCGGATTTGCGCACCTTGATCCAAGCACCACGTTGCTGCGGCAACACCTGTCTCCCCCAAACCCAGAATAAGGGTTAGGCCGTCAGTTCGAACCGAGGGGAAGTGGTAAGTAGTCATCGTAATTTCAACGTAGAAAGCCCAACCAACACCAACATCATGGTGATAATCCAAAAGCGCACAACAACTTGTGTTTCTTTCCAGCCACTGACTTCAAAGTGATGATGCAGTGGCGCCATCCTAAATATTCGTCGCCCTTCTCCGTATCGCCGTTTGGTGTACTTAAACCAAGTCACTTGCAACATGACGGACAAGGTCTCTACAACAAACACGCCTCCCATAATGAAGAACACGATCTCTTGGCGGACAATAACGGCTATGGTTCCCAAGGCGCCCCCTAAAGCTAAGGCGCCCACATCTCCCATAAACACTTGAGCGGGATACGTGTTGAACCACAAAAAGGCCAAACCGGCTCCTGCAATGGCAGCGCAGATCACCATCAACTCGGACGCCCCCGGAATATAGGGGAACAGTAAATACTTTGAGTAATCAACCCGACCAACTACGTAAGCAAAAATGCCTAAAGCGCTCCCGACCATAACGGTGGGCATAATGGCCAAACCATCGAGTCCGTCGGTTAAGTTCACTGCGTTGCTGGATCCCACAATAACGAGCCACGTCAATGTCACAAAACCGAATACGCCCAGAGGGTAACTAACGCTTTTGAAGAACGGAACGATCAAGTCGGCGCGAGTTGGCAACGGCATGGTGAAACCACTCATCACCCAATCACGGAACAAGGGCCATAATTCACCTGTTGCAGGCACGGCCACTGCAAACGTCAGATAAATGGCTGCAACAACGCCAATCAATGCCTGCCAAAAAAACTTTTGTCTGGATGACATACCTTCAGGGTCGTGATTCACGACTTTCTTGTAATCATCCGCCCAGCCAATCCAACCAAAGCCGAAGGTCACGAGCAACACCACCCACACAAAGCGGTTGGTCCAGTCAGCCCATAACAGGGTGCTCACACCGATAGAAATTAAAATCAGCACGCCGCCCATTGTGGGCGTGCCGTTTTTTTGCAAATGTGATTCGGGTCCGTAAGCACGTACAGCCTGACCGATTTTTAGTTCGGTCAAGCGACGTATCACCCAAGGTCCGCAAAGTAGGCCTATGGCGAGTGAGGTTGCACTCGCCAACACAGCCCTAAAGGTGATGTACTCAAAAACCCCAAAGGCACGAATATGCGACTCAGCGAGCCATCGCGCCAACTCAAGAAGCATTATTAGCCCCTTCCTCTTTCATATAATAGGTTTCTAAAGCTTGCACTACCCGCTCCATACGAGTGCTGCGCGATCCTTTGACAAGGATATGCGCCGGCGCCAGTTTAATCAGCTGAGTAATAAGCAAATCGATATTTTCGAAACTTTGCGCCGCTTCACCGTAAGCTTGTGCTGCAAATGTGGCGTCAGTTCCTAAAGCCAATAAGTGTGTAATTCCCTGCTCTTTAGCATAGGCACCCACCTCGGCATGGACCGCTTCGCTGTCCGCCCCGACCTCGCCCATGTCACCTAACACTAAAACCTTAGGCCCATTAAGCTGCGCTAAGACATCAATGGCAGCCCGCACCGAATCGGGGTTGGCATTATAACTGTCATCAATTAACTGAAAACCACCGGCTTGAGCCTTAGGCTGCATTCTGCCCTCTACAGGACGAAAATCTTGCAAACCTGTAACAATTTCCGCCAGCTCTACACCTGCAGCAAAAGAGCAAGCACTCGCGGCTAAAGCGTTACGTAAGTTGTGCACACCAGGGCACTTAAGAATGACCCCTGCCTCTTGCTCCAGCACATACAATTGAAATGGAGTATGGGTAGGGTTAGCGTGAATCTGTTCGGCTCGCACGTCCAAATTTGAACCAAAACCGAACGTCAAGCAGCGGCGTTCACCAGCCAGGCCTTGCCAAACCGGCGTAAACACGTCGTCCCCGGGGAAAATAGCCGTGCCATCCTGCTCTAAGGCACTGAGCACAGCGCCATTCTCGTCGGCCACTGCTTCAACCGTATGCATGAACTCTTGATGTTCACGCTGCGCATTATTCACTAAAGCAATCGTGGGCGAAACGATGTTGGCCAACACCGCTATTTCGCCGGGATGATTCATCCCTAACTCGAAAACAGCAGCTTGATGGTGATTACGCAAACGCAAAACGGATAGCGGCACACCTAATTCGTTATTAAAGTTACCAATTGTAGCGACGGTATTACCCTGACCAAAATGCGCTCTAAAAATCGATGCGATCATTTCCTTGGTGGTGGTTTTACCATTACTCCCGCATACCGCTATCACCGGAATATCAAACTTCTGGCGCCACACCTGCGCCATTTTCGCTAACGCTTTACGCGTGTCACCCAACACGAACTGCACAAGTCTCAGTGCCTTGTTTGGCGTTTCCACCAGCGCAGCGCAGGCTCCTTTTTCGGCCGCTTGTAGCAAATAATCATGACCGTCGAATCGGTCACCTTTAATTGCCACAAATAAGTCCTGCTGTTGCAAGTTACGCGTGTCGGTTGACAACGCTGGACCACGCAACCAACTTAAGGCAAAACGCGCCCACTCTCTGTCGTCGAAGGGGAAGAGCTCACCTTTGATCTCTTGAAACGTTTCATGTCCTTTACCAGCGATCAGAATCAAATCTGCAGGCTCAGCAAACCAAATCGCTTGCAAAATTGCCTTGGCACGATCTTGCTGTACGAGATGTTGAGCGCTTAAGCCCTGCTGGATGTCTCTGACAATTTGGTTGGGGTCTTCGCTACGGGGATTATCATCGGTAACGATAACCTCATCGGCTAAACGTCCCGCTATTTCACCCATCAGGGGTCGTTTCGCTGTATCACGATCACCGCCACACCCAAAAACACAAATCAGCTTTCCGCCACGAACCTGCGCTACGGCACGCAATGCCGTTAACGCCCGCTCTAAGGCATCCGGTGTGTGGGCATAATCCACCACAGCAAGAGGTGTAGGAACATGCTTACCTAATGCGGCCACACCATCGACAATTTCCAAACGTCCCGGCACAGGCCCCAAGGTAGCAATCAAACGAGCGATCTTTGCGATTGGCCATCCTAATTCGCGTAACACGCCAGCCACTAACAGCAGATTCGATACGTTATGGTCGCCCAATAAGCGAGTCAAGATTTGAGCCGTTCCGTGCGCTGTCACCACATTGAAAACCTGTCCATCTGCCCCAGTATGTAGATCATCGACATACAGCAGTGCAGAGCTATCCTTCATGGAATAGGACACTTTATTCGCGGAAATATCGCTATTCAACAAGGCTTGGCCGAAGGCGTCATCGGCATTTAGCACCGCACTATGCAAACCATTGGTTGCAAAAAGGCGAGCCTTGGCCGCACGGTAGTTTTCAAGCGTTAAATGGTAATCGAGGTGATCATGCGACAAGTTAGTGAAGGCCGCAATTTTAATACGTACGCCATCCAGACGACCTTGCTCTATACCAATGGAAGAGGCTTCAAGCGCTACTAAATTGGCACCCGCGTCACGCAATAGCGCCAAGCTTTTATGCATGGTCAACACATCGGGGGTGGTGAGCTCGCCGCCCAGATTCGTACCATCGGGAAGTGTGACACCCAATGTACCGACCGTACCGCATGGAATCTCTGAATTATTTAACATCGCAGCGATCCACTGAACGCAGGACGTTTTCCCATTGGTCCCCGTTACGGCAATGACCTTTAGCTCTTCAGATGGCTTACCCCACCACTCGTGGGCAATCTCACCAAGCAACGCGCTTAAGTTTTCAACTTGAAGACTGGGTACCTTTAACTCAGGAAAAGAACCTTGGCGCTTTTCAAGTACGATGGCTCCAGCTCCACGCTCTAACGCCGCTTCAATAAAATCGCGCCCATCACCGGCTATGCCTGGCGACGCAAAAAAGACATCACCGCTTTGAATTTGACGGGAATCTAAGCATAACTGGGCGTCCGGCGCCACATTACTTCTTAACCACTGCAATACATCATTAGCCGCATTCATTGTCGTTTCTCCCCATTGGGGCTGATGGCCACCAATGACTCAACTGGGGCATCAGGCTGCACACCCATACGGCGCAAGCTACTAGCCACTATCTCTGAAAAAACGGGGGCGGCTACACGCCCACCGTAATAACCATTACCACGAGGCTCATCGATACTCACCGCGACCACAATGCGCGGATTGGATACGGGAGCAAAGCCCACAAATGAGCTTCGATAGCTCGATTTACTATACTTACCATCCACTATTTTTCGTGCCGTACCGCTCTTGCCTGCTACGCGGTACCCTTGTACTTGCGCCAAACGGGCCCCGTCAGGGCCTGCTGCGGCTTCAAGCATGCCTCGCACCAAACGAGCCACTTCAGGGCTATACACCTGAACGCTGGTGGGATTGGTTTCTCGTTTAAGCAAAGTCAGCGACACCATGTCGCCGTCTCTAGCAAAGGCCGTGAAAGCATGAGCAATTTGTATTAACGACGCCGAAAAGCCATACCCATAAGCCATCGTGGCACGCTCAATAGGGCGCCATCTTTCCCAAGGTCTTAAACGTCCGGCCGCAGCCCCAGGAAAGCTGGTTTGCGGTGCCCGACCAAAACCCAATGACGTAAAGGTAGTCCACATTTCTTCGGACGTTAATAATTCCGAAATCATGGTCATACCAATGTTACTGGATCGACGCAAAATGCCGGCAGCATCCAACACCCCGTTTTTACTCACGTCGGAGATGGTATTACCTTGATAGCGATACCGACCATTGCCCGTATCAAACTGAGTCGCCGTGCTAATTTTTTTGTTATCGAGGGCTAAAGCCACTGTGAAGGGCTTCATAATAGAACCGGGTTCGAACGTGTCCGTAATGACTCGGTTACGCAACGCACTTCCCTTGCGATCACCACGATCATTGGGGTCGTAAGTGGGAAGGTTAGCCAACGCTAAAACCTCGCCTGTTTGTGCATCAAGCACAATGGCCGCTGCCGCCACCGCATTATGCTCTTGCATGCCTTTTTTCAAAGCAGAATAAGCATCAAACTGTAAACCTGCATCAATAGAGAGGTGTAGGTCTTGTCCGTGGACGGGCGGGATAACATCACGCACGTCGTCAATCACTCGGCCTAAGCGATCTCGAATGACACGTCTTGAACCGGGCTTACCTGACAGTTCCTCATTAAAGGCGAGCTCAATACCCTCAATACCTTGGTCTTCAATATTGGTAAAACCGATTACATGCGCCATCCCCTCACCCTCAGGATAAGAGCGACGCATTTCTTCTTGTTGATGGATTCCAGGAATTCGCAAAGCGGCAATCTGCGCGGCTAAATCCACATCGACCTGACGACGTATGTAGACAAAACTTTTGTCCTCTACCGCTAGACGTCGTTTGATGTCATCAACCGGCATGCTCAACAACTGGCCAAGCTGAGTTAGCTGTTCTGAGGAGGCTTTTTTTGCATCGTCAGGAATAGCCCATACTGCACGAACAGGCACACTGGATGCCAACACAACATTACCTGTCCGATCAAAAACCTTTCCTCGCGTCGGCGGAAGCACCAAAGTACGCTCGTAGCGTCGCTCGCCTTGCTGTTGTAAAAACTCAGTAGACAGGCCTTGTAAGTGAAGTGCCTTCACCAACAACGCCAAAAAACCCATCATGAGCACAAGCAAGACGAGTTTCGCTCGCCACATTGGTAAACGTCCCTCTAGCACCGGACTATCGTGGTAACCGAAGCGCTTCATTGGCCACCTCCGTCAGCACCGATAGTAACGGCCGAGTTTAACGGCTTGCCACGCAAGTAAATCGTACTTTCTGGGCTTCCCGTAATCATGGCCAAGTCTTGTCGTGCCACATTATCAATACGCGCGTTTCGAGCAAGCTCTGCACGTTCAAGCTGTAATCGACGCCACTCTGTATCAAGCTCGCGCGCTTTGTTCGATAATTGCTCTGCTGCTACATAGAGCTCACGGGCCTGATAGCGCGCAGTAACGAGCGATATAGCCGAAAGCATAAGCAAAACCGCCAGAGCAAAACGTATCATCGGCGCCGCCCCTTTCTTGAGTTCGCTCCGCCCACCGCAGCGTACTGACGAACTTCGTCGATAACGCTCTGCCAACCGGTCTCAAGAGGCGTCGCCGTGCGCTCGGCCACACGCAATACAGCAGAGCGGGCACGCACATTGAAGTCAATATCCTCATCAGTAGGAAGCACTCTACCCAATGCGCGCAACCAAGGCTGCTGCATATCTTTCTCGGCGATGGGCAAGCGAGCCTGCGCCTGAGCCATAGCCGGCCTAGTAGCCGCCGTCATAAACTGCTTCACGATGCGATCTTCTAAGGAGTGAAAACTAATAATCGCTAGACGCCCCCCATCGTTGAGGAGCTCGAGTATTAGCGGTAACGCATGCGCAAGTTCCTCGAGCTCGCGGTTGATGTAAATCCGTATAGCCTGGAAGGTCCGAGTGGCCGGGTGGTGACCTTTTTCGCGCGAGCGGACGACACTGGCGACCAACTCGGCGAGATCATGCGTTGTGCGCAGCGGCTCGGATTCGCGGCGAGCTGCAATCGCCTTTGCAATCTGGAAAGCAAACCGTTCTTCGCCATAATCTGCGATGACCTCCTTAATTTCATCTACGTCGGCCTCAGCCAACCATTGAGCAGCCGTAAGGCCGCTTGCATTATTCATGCGCATGTCCAAAGGGCCATCACGCATAAAAGAAAAACCACGTTCGGCATCGTCAAGCTGGGGTGACGAAACGCCTAAATCCATCATGACCCCATCAATGGCATGAACACCACGCGCCTGTAACTCTTCCACGATGGACACAAAGCCCGCGTGGATCACATGAACGCGTGGATCTTCTGCTGCCAACTGCTCAGCAATGGCAATTGCTTCGGGGTCTTTATCAATAACGTATAAACGGGCATCAGGTGTGAGTTGCTTTAGCAACTGACGACTGTGCCCTCCACGCCCAAAGGTCGCGTCAACAAAAGCCCCAGCGACGGGCTGTAAATCGGCAAGCGAGCGTAATCGCCTCGCTGAAAACGCGGGGTCGACGAGCGCTGCAACCGTAGGCTCTAGCAATACGGAACGATGAATGAGTTCCATGGGTCGACTCAGAAAGAAAACTGTTCAAATACTTCCGACATGCCTTGAGCCAACTCTTCGGCTTGGCGACGTTCTAACTCGGCGGCATTCCATAACTCGAAATGCCCCCCTAAACCTAACAACATAGCTTCTCGTTCAAGACCAACGGCAGCACGCAATTCGGGCGCCACGAGAATACGCCCGGCTGAATCCATGTCTACATCTTGCGCGCTACCTAATAGCAAGCGTTGTAAACCTCGGGCGGACATAGGGAATGCGGCTATTTGCTGGCGCTTCTCTTCCCACAACGAACGTGGGTAAACCAACAAGCAGCCATCGGGGTGTCGAGTTAGGGTTAAACGGCCCTGTTCACGATCCGTTAGCGCGTCACGATGCCGAGTCGGAATGGACAGCCGACCCTTAGCATCCAGCGTGAGAGCGCTACTACCCTGAAACATGCCTTTTCCCCACTTTTTTACACAAAAACCTACTTTTTCCCACTCTAAGCCAAGACCACGCTACGGTCAAGATGCTAGACACTTTTTTTCAATGACAACAACTACTTAGCTTTACTTCAGCTAAAGCCGGACATTTCAAAAAAGGGTTTAAATTCAAGAAATTGGGAGTACAACTCAAAGTCATTTATGCGATTACAAGGGAAAACCATGTGAGAGCATGCTTTCAATCCCTAACAATGTCTGACTTATTGAAGTGTTCGCTGTATAAAACGCAAGAAATGCGCAAAGCGAAGATAGGAAGGGCGAAACAAGATAAAATGTGAGGCAAGCCTATAGGCCGGATTCTGTAAACCAATCGCTTGGTTGGCAATCATTCGTCTGGGCGTGCTATTACTAGCACGCTCTAGCCATCTACCCGCATACTCGGGCGAGCCGCCCATATAAGCCGAAGCTAACGTATGCCTATTTGATGTTGCTCCGGATAGAGGTTGCCGCGTTTCACCCTACAGCGGTAGTTTCTTTACAGAAACTAAATTACGGAGATAGCCGTAATTGTGCACGGTAAAACCATGCCCGCCGCCGCAGACTCGTCTCTGTGGCCCTAGTCCTCGGTAGAGCGCGGACTAAGCCTTACCCTACCGGACGGCTGTTAGCCGCTATCCTGCTCTACGGAGTCCGGACCTTCCTCGATAATTTATTACCGCGATTGCCCAGCCTGCCTCACAACAAGCATTGTAACCTGCGACAATAGAGAAGTTCATGCTTTATTCTGATTTTTTTGGAGTCTTATGTCGATCAATCTGATTACGCTAACTGATATTCAGCTTGCGTTCGGTCACCACCCTTTACTCGATGGGACCAGCATCACCATTCATGCTGGAGAACGTTGCGGCCTAATCGGGCGAAATGGTGCAGGTAAGTCCTCGCTGTTAAAGCTGCTTGATGGACGCTTACAGCCCGACGATGGACAAATTATGCGTAGCATCGGGCTACAAATTGCCACCGTTGAGCAAGAGCCTGAACTCCCTCCAGATCAAAGCATTTATGATTACCTGTGTGCCGACTTCACCGAAACCGAAGATTGGCAACGACCAGCACGGGTTAATACCCTTATCGACCAGTTGGGCCTCCCCCCCGACGCCCTCACACAAACCTTATCGGGCGGGATGCGTAAACGCGTGGCTTTGGCCAAAGCCGTGGTCGACGAACCCGATCTCTTATTGCTCGACGAGCCCACTAACCATTTAGACTTTGATGGCATTCTTTGGCTCGAACAACTACTGCTCTCATTTCGTGGAAGCGTCATTGTTATTACCCATGACCGCCACTTTCTGGATGCTGTCACCACACGAATTATCGAGCTTGACCGAGGCCAGCTCTTTAGCTTCCCCGGCAACTTTAGCGCTTGGCAAGAACGTAAAGCAGAATGGCTTGAGGCCGAAAAACAGCAGAACGCTAAATTTGATAAATTTCTAGCTCAAGAAGAAGTGTGGATTCGCACAGGGGTTCAGGCACGTCGCACTCGAGATGAAGGCCGTGTCAGACGCCTTGAAGCGCTACGCAAAGAACGCTCGGCGCGTCGCGAACGAGCAGGTAACGTACGATTTGCGGTATCCGAAGGCCAGCGCTCAGGAAAGCTCGTGGCCGAAGCCCTGAACATCAGCCACTCGTTTAACGATAAAACACTCATTGATGATTTTTCGACCGTACTCATGCGAGGCGATCGCATCGGCTTCATCGGCCCAAACGGCGCGGGCAAAACTACCTTACTTCGTATTTTGCTTGGCAAGCTTAAGCCCACGACAGGAACCGTTCGTCACGGTACAAGTTTAAGTATTGGTTATTTCGATCAGATGCGTACAGGGCTAGATGAATCGGCCTCATTAGTTGAAACGATCAGCCCTGGCACCGAATGGGTTGAAATCGGCAATCAACGCAAACACGTAATGAGTTACCTGGAAGACTTCCTCTTCCCCGCCGCACGCGCTCATTCTCCTGTTCGCACCCTCTCCGGAGGCGAGCGAGCACGCCTAACGCTTGCCCGTATGTTTGCTCAACCCACTAACATCTTGGTGTTGGATGAGCCTACGAATGACCTTGATATCGAAACACTAGAATTACTTGAAGGGCTCTTGCAAGACTACACAGGCACGGTTTTGCTGGTCAGTCATGACCGAAGCTTTTTGAATAACGTGGTGACGCAAGTCATTGCCGCAGAAGGCAACGGGCATTGGCAAGAGTATGTAGGCGGATACGACGAATGGTTGGCTCAGCGACCCGAGCCTCAGGCACAAGCGACCTCTTCTACCTCTAGCCCTGCCCCTAAGACAACGGGCAAAAAAGAAAGCACAAAAATCAACGATGACAAGAACACTCGTTCGCAGCGCTCTTCCCGCTTAGCCTCTTGGGAGGAAAAAGAGCTGGAAGCCTTACCAGAAAAAATAGCTGAAATCGAAACCCAGCAAAGTGAATTGGCTAAGGCCTTAGCCGACCCTGACGTTTATAAAGATGGGCCCGATAAAGCCAACGAAATAAACCAAAAACTGACTGCGCTTGACGATGAGTTAACGCAGCTATTCGAACGTTGGGAAACGTTAGAAAATAAAGGCTGAGTTATTCGCATCCACATTTCATTGCCTGTGAGCTAAAAGGCCCACATCTTAGCAAAAATAAAAATGCCACTCTAGGCATCCCTCCCTAGAGTGGCATTTTCCATATCAAGAGCCCAACTACGACGTTTTAACTGACCACGTTAACTCCGTGCCACCCGCAAGTGGAACAATCTCATCCGCGCCCAAGGACAGACTCACCGGAATATCAAAACTACGTTTCTCTAAGGTTAAGGTTCCGCTATTTGGCTCCAGACCATAAAAGGCCGGACCATTCTCACTGGCAAAGGCCTGCAAACGATCAATTTTTCCAACTGAATCAAATGCAGTAGCATAAAGCTCCATCGCATGAAACGCCGTATAACAGCCTGCGCAACCGCAGTCTTGCTCTTTGCGTCCTCGCGAATGAGGCGCACTATCAGTGCCAAGAAAAAACCGGCCTGTGTCGCCTGTTGCCGCCTTTAATAATGCTTCACGATGGAGTTCTCGTTTAAGCACCGGTAGGCAATACCAATGAGGGCGTAACCCCCCCACAAACAAGGCATTACGGTTATACAGTAGGTGATGAGGCGTAATGGTTGCCGCGACGGGCCCCTCGGCATCAGACACATACGCCACGCCCTCTGCCGTTGTTAAGTGCTCAAAAACCACCTTTAGCGCTGGAAACTGCTTGCGCAAGGGAATCATCACGCGATCAATAAAAACCGCCTCACGGTCAAAAATATCAACGCTAGGATCGGTGACTTCACCATGCATCAATAAAGGCATGCCCACCTCTTGCATTGCCTCCAAGGTTTTAGCGCAATGTTTCAACAGATTCGTTACCCCAGCATCAGAGTTCGTAGTCGCTCCGGCCGGATATAACTTCACACCATGAACCAACCCTGATTCTTTGGCAGTACGTATCTCTGCCGGGTCGGTATTATCAGTAAGATAGAGTGTCATCAACGGCTTAAAATTTGTGTTGATGCCGTCTGAGCTTTTAAGTGCAGACAAAATTCGTGCATGATACGCCCGCGCTTGCTCGGTAGTCGTAACCGGAGGCGTTAAATTCGGCATAATAATGGCACGATCAAACTGTGCAGTGGTGTGGCCAACAATGGCTTGGAGCATCTCTCCATCGCGTAAATGCAAATGCCAATCATCGGGCCGTGTAATGGTGTGTGTTTGAATCGTTGTCATACTCTAATGCACCTGATCCCAAGTAAATAAACAAAGTCGTTTTGTTGGAGTTCACTCCAACTCGCGGTATGCTGCAACAAGTGACATACCGTTGTATATCAATCATTTCACAGGAGTCGTCTTATGGCCAACAGCAAAAAGCCCGCCCAAAAACCAAACACTGGGTTTATGAAGCCTGTTACTCCTAGTCCCACATTGGCAGCGATCATTGGCTCTGAAGCCATACCGCGCACCGAAGTAACCAAAAAAATCTGGGAATATATTAAAAAGCACGATCTTCAAGACCCAGCTAATCGTCGTAATATTAATGCCGACGATAAGCTCAGGCCTTTATTCGGTAAAGAGCAAGTTTCCATGTTCGAACTGACTAAACTTGTGAGTGCGCACTTAACATAAACCCATTCGGGCTTCAGCTCTTTGCCAAACTACTATCGTTTTTAACGATAGGGATATCGTATTGCTAATTGCCCGCACTCAGCGGGCAATTGTTTTAATTCGAAATTCAGTGCATCACTCGAGCTCAGGAGACTGGCCTGAAAAATGAGCCAACCACCCTTTAATTACACGGAATATTACCCAAATTAATGCAATGGCACCGGTAATCCAACCGATAAAGATCATGGTCAACACACCGCTAATGGATAACCACAGCAAGCCCCACCAAAAGGTTTTAATAATCCAATCTAAATGAGCGGCGTAAATCGTACCCGCCACATCACTACGCTTATAGTAAGCCAGTACCACGGATGCAATAATACTCGCCCCAAAAACGCCCATGCTTACAATACCAATGGCGAATAACGCGTAAACCACATGGACAAGCTTACGGAACGGCAACCCTTGCTCGATTTCGGGCAAGTCAGACTGGGACATACATATCTCCTGTAACGTATTTGATGGATGGCCGCACTTAACAACCAACGTCTAGCTCATACTCATTGTAATGCTTTAGTGACTTTCTGTTTTATCGTAGACACAAGTTTATTGACATGTCTGATCAAATCGACCCAATATAGTCACAGAAACGTGCTTATTGTGTAATGACAAAGTATTAACACATCAACAAACAAACATTACTCCCCGTACAAAGACAGTACTCGTGCCCCTAATTGACCATTGAAAGTTCTAGTTTCGCCATGGCCATGACACCCTCCTACCCCTTACGTCAACCCTGTCCACCCGGAGCTTGCGATTGCGGTCGGGAAGCACTATTGTCCAATCCCACATCGGACACACGCATATTAAGGCTAACGAAAGAAGAAGAAAAACGCCTCATAGCACGGATTGAGCGCATCAGTAGCCTACAAGAGTTACGCCACCTTCTACACCGTATGAACGAGCAACTAGGTATCCAACTAATGGTTCAAGCTGGTGAGGGCGAGGTCCGTACGGTTAGAGGCCTTAGCATTCGATTTGAATCGCAAACCGGACTCTGTAAAAAAACCCAACAAACGCTTCCTGCGGCGATACGTCGAGCCTTGGATGCCGATCACCGCATTGTGTATGCGCTGCTCGATGAGCACAGCTTATTGGGCGAGTAAGAGAAATAAGAGGAACCAGAGCCCGAGTTAGGGGGCGGTATCGAGCGGGCATAAAAAAACCCCCACTTGATCACAAGCGGGGGTTTTTCGGTATAAGAGCCTGACGATGACCTACTTTCACACACGTCCGTGCACTATCATCGGCGCAAAGGCGTTTC
>NZ_JBYBKX010000003.1:0-261411 GCF_057475185.1 Paenalcaligenes sp. DL 463
ACGTGTGTGAAAGTAGGTCATCGTCAGGCTCTTATACCGAAAAACCCCCGCTTGTGATCAAGTGGGGGTTTTTTTATGCCCGCTCGATACCGCCCCCTAACTCGGGCTCTGAGGCGTTTTTATCTGTCTTTGGTCTCTACCGTTTGCTTTGCCGTTTAGCTCAAAAAAGCCTGCTTTTATAATAAAGTAGGCCTTCGACTAATCGATAGTACGGGGTGCGCAAGATTAAGGGGGCTCGGTGGTCTTAGCTTAGGTTTCGCGTTTCGCGTGGTTTTGTTGCCAACGCCAGGCGTCATCACACATTTCTTGTATGCCTTTTTGTGCTTTCCAGCCTAAGGTTTGTTCGGCGAGCAGGGTGTCGGCCCAACAGGCGGCAATGTCGCCAGCGCGTCTTGGTGCAATCTTGTAGGCTACGGCCTTGCCGCTGCTGTGCTCGAAGGCTTTGACCATATCCAATACGGAATAGCCTTTACCGGTGCCTAGATTGACGGTAAGTAGCTCTGACGAGCTTTCTAAACAGTGTTTAAGGGCGACCACGTGGCCATCAACGAGATCTTGTACGTGTATGTAGTCTCGGACCCCTGTGCCGTCGGGCGTGTCGTAGTCGCTTCCAAATACCTGTAGAAATTCGCGGCTTCCCGTGGCCACTTGGGCAACATAAGGCATCAGGTTGTTAGGGATGCCTTGGGGGGCTTCGCCGATGAGTCCGCTACGGTGCGCGCCCACTGGATTGAAATAGCGTAACCGCGCGATACGCCAGTTATCTTCGCTTTGGTAGAGGTTGGCTAGAATTTCCTCGACCATGAGTTTGCTATGGCCATAGGGGTTCGTGCTTGATAAGGGGTGGTCTTCGGTTAACGGTAAAAACTGTGGGTCGCCGTAAACCGTGGCTGAGGATGAAAAAATAAACGTTCGCACGTTAGCGGCTTGCATGGCGCTAAGTAGCTCTACCGTACCGTGCACATTGTTGTCATAGTAGCGCAGCGGAAATTGTACCGATTCACCGACGGCTTTTAATCCAGCAAAGTGCATGACGGCGGTAATGGCGTATTCACTGAAAATTTGTTTTAGCAGCGCCGCATCACGAATGTCGCCTTCAATGAATGACGGGCGCTGTGTCGTAATTGAGGTGATGGCATCCAGAACGGTAATCGAACTATTGCTTAGGTTGTCGAGTATCAGTACGTGATAGCCAGCTTCTTGTAAGGCTACCGTAGCGTGGCTGCCGATGTAGCCGGTGCCACCGGTAACAAGTATGTATGGGGTCATAATTTAACTAATTCAGTTTTGTATTGGGTAGCGCGCTGTTGGTAGTTTGTGGCGTTGCGGTGCAAGTTAGCGACTTCGTCGTTGCTAAGGGTGCGTATGGCTTTAGCGGGAGAGCCAATAATTAAAGATCGTTCAGGGAAGGTTTTACCTTCGGTGACTAAAGCTCCTGCACCGACCAGGCTGTTTTTACCAATAACGGCACCATTGAGAATAACGGCTTGTATGCCAATTAACGAGCCTTCTTCGACCGTGCAGCCATGCAGCATAGCCTGATGTCCAATCGTGACATTTTTACCCACATTAAGCGGATAGCCGGGGTCGGTGTGTAAAATAGCCCCTTCTTGGACGTTGGCACCTTCGGCGATGTGGATCAGTTCGTTATCGCCGCGCAGCACGGCACAGGGCCAAACGCTGGTGTGGGCATCCAGTTGTACCTTAGCAATCACGACGGCTTCGTCGGCGATGTAGGCGCTTTCATGGACCGTAGGGCTGATGTTATTAAGTTGATATTGTGTCATGGCGTAAGAAGAAAGTTTATTGGCCTTAAATCGTAGCATCAGAGTGTACAAAATATGTGGTGTCTGGGCCGAACCGATGTTGTGGTGCGGTGTGCCTATTCGGAACATTCTGTTTTATCTCTGGTCTATAGGTCGGTATGCGTTGAGTTAGTAGGCATATTAAGCGTTAATCCGTGCCTGCTGGTTAAAAGGTGCTACAGTTTCCCCCATCGTTGTTAACTTATTTATGACAGTCTCGTGACTTCTTCTTCCCCTACTTTAGCTCCTTCTCTTTCCGATAGCTTATTGGCCAGCTCACGCCATATTCAGGGCGTGTTATCGGGTAAGTCGCTGACTGAGTGCTTGTCGTTTACGCCCGATACGCTACGGGCATCTTCTCAAGCCATTAGTTTCTATGCCTTACGTCGCTTGGGCTTTGCGCGCCAATTGCGCCAGATCATGGTGCCCCGTAAGCCGCAAAGTGCGTGGTTAGAAGCTTTGCTTTTGGTGTCTTTGGTATTGGTGGACAGTGCCGCACAAGCGCAAGACGATCCCGATGCGTTTATAGATCGGCCGGATGTCCCTGTTTATTCCGTCCATACGGTGGTGGACCAAGTGGTGAGTGCGGCGGGCTCTCAACCCGAATTGCGAGCCTACAAAGCCCTGCTAAATGGCACGCTAAGGCGTTTCTTGCGCGAGCGCGAGACTTTGTTGGGGGCTGCTTTGGTCACGCAGGAAGCGCAATGGAATCATCCCCAGTGGTGGATACGTCGTCTAAAAAAAGCGTATCCTAAGCAGTATGAAGAGATTCTTGCCGTATCGAACGAGCCTGGGCCGTTAACGCTTCGCGTCAATGTACGCCGTTGCAGTGTGCAGCGTTTATTAGCGTTGTTAGATCAAGCCGGTGTGCGCGCGTGGTCGCCGGGTGGGGCTGCTGTGATTCTTGAACAAGCTCAGCCAGTAACCCGTTTGCCGGGCTTTGATGAGGGCTGGTGGTCTGTACAAGACTATTCCGCGCAACAAGCGTGTTATTTGCTTCCTATCGCTGATGGTATGCGTGTGTTAGATGCCTGCGCCGCCCCAGGGGGGAAAACGGCTCATTTGCTTGAGCAAGCCGATGTGTCATTGTTGGCGCTGGATTCCGATGCGCAGCGTTTAAGTCGTGTGGGAGATACCCTTGGGCGCTTAGGGCTGCTGTCTGATAATGTGGAATTAAAAGCCGCTGATGCGGCTAAGCTTGATGCCTGGTGGGACGGGAAGCCCTTTGACGCGATTCTTGCTGATGTGCCGTGTACCGCCTCGGGTATTGTGCGTCGTCATCCTGATATCCGTTGGTTACGTCGCGAGTCTGATATCGAGGCGACTGCCGCATTACAGCAAGAAATTACGGATGCGTTGTGGCGTACACTCAAACCGGGTGGGCACTTGTTATATGTGACGTGTTCGATCTTCCCGCAAGAAGGCGTGGTACAGGCCGATGCCTTTCAGTATCGGAATCCCGATGCTAAGCGGTTGGTTGCACCGGGGCAAATTCTTCCCAAAGCCAATCGTTTCGGCCAAGATTCAGGGGACGGGTTCTTTTATGCCTTATTTCGTAAAGCCTCATAAGTCGTTATTCGCTGATGTGTCGTGATTATTTTGTTGGTAAGCAAATCGCTGTTTTACTCCTTTTCTTAGCATCGCTGATGGTAGGGGGGCAGGTGCATGCCCAAGGATTGAGGGTCCAAATTACTGATGAGGGTGGGCTGCTATCAGATACGGCTGCTATTTATGCAGCGGCAGAACCTACTGATTCAGCCATCACCTTCGATGATCCCTCATCGTTTGATGACATTACTGAACGGGTCCAGCATGTCGAGCCTGTGGTGCGCGACGGCAAGCTGTATATTGATGCCGATATTGATTTTGAATTAAGCCCAGAATTAGAAGAGGCGGCCTACAAAGGCGTTCCGCTGCATTTTACGGCTGATGTGGAAATCACACGGGGTCGGTGGTGGTGGTTTGATGAAGTGGTCGTCAAAGAAAGTCAGACGTGGCGCTTAATGTATAACGCGCTAACACGGCAGTGGCGGGTTGGCGTGGGCGAGTTGTTAATACCTGAGTCCAGCCTTAATGATGCCTTAGCTCCTTTGCGACAAGTTCGAGGTTGGGCTGTGGCCTATGCGGCTGATTTTTCCAATAATGAAGACTACTCGGGACGCATCCGTTTGCGATTGAATACCTCACTATTGGCGCGACCTTTTCAAGTGGATGCCATTAATAGCCGTGCTTGGACGTTAGCGACGCCGTGGCGAGATTTTCAGTTTTCGATACAGCGAGAGCCGTAGTCGGGTTGTCATGGCCTTTCAATTACAATATGGCATCTTTTTAGGCTTTCAAGTCAGCGGGTAAGTGTAGGAAGTCGCTGAGCATTTGGGTCTTATCGTCTGCGGAGACACGTTTATAAATAATGAGAAAGACCGGTTTTCTCAACTTTCGTCGCCGTTTACCTGCGTTAATTCGTTGGTCGTTACGCGTGGCTCTTATTATCGCCTCTGTCAGTGCGCTGGCGCTTTTGGGCTTGTTGGTATGGTCCACGGCTAACGCTTCGCGCTATGCGCAGCAGTACGACATCCTGTTATTGCTCAATGGGGTGTTAGCGGTAGCGTTAATGTCGTGGGTGCTGTTGTTAAGTGCTCGCTTAGTGCGCCAGATTCGTCGTCGCCAATTTGGGGCGCGGATGACCGCCCGTTTTGCGCTGTATTTCACGTTAATCGGCATACTGCCTGGCACATTAATCTATGTGCTGTCCGTGCAGTTTATGTCTAAATCCATCGAGTCGTGGTTTAACGTTCGCGTTGATTCTGCGCTTGAGTCAGGTTTAAATTTGGGCCGTGCTGCACTGGATTCACAATTAACTGATTTAAAACAGCGTAGTCAGGGGTTGGTAAGGTCGTTGGATAATGCGGAGGGCGAGCCCGGTGCGTTACTAAATAGCTTACGTGAGCGTGCTGGGGCCAGTGATGTCATGATTTTCACCAGCGCGGGGCGCCTAATTGCGTTTTCTTCGTCGCGCTTTGATGTGACCTTGCCCGCCATGCCTCCGCAGAATGTGATGAATCATTTACGGGTGGCGCGAGAGTACGCTGCAGCCGAGATCGATGACGATGCGATGCCAAGCTTGCCGGAAAATACCGGTTTGCGTTTACGAGTGGTTTTGCCGCTAAGTGCTGCTGATACTTATCTAGGCCAGTTTGGTCAAAGTAGCGAGAAGCGTTGGCTACAAGTGATGCAAGCCGTGCCTGAGAACTTGGCGCGTCATGCGAATCAGGTGCAACAGGGCTTTAGGGATTACCAAGAGCTGGCGTTATCAAGGGTGGGCCTGCGTAAGTTGTATGGTATTACCTTGACCTTAGCGTTGATTCTGGCGGTTTTTGCCGCCATGGCGGCGGCGATTGCTATTTCTAGTCGTCTGGTTAGGCCTTTGTTGGCCTTGGCAGCCGGCACGCAGGCCGTGGGCGTGGGTGATTACCGACCCATTCCTGAGCCTGCTGCAGAAGATGAGGTGGGGCAGTTAACACGTTCGTTTAACACCATGACACGCCAGCTTGATGAGGCGCGTCGGATGGTAGAGAAAAATAGTCAGCAGCTTGAACGCACGAACGTCTACTTAGAGTCCATTTTAAGTAGTTTGTCGTCGGGGGTGCTGGTGTTTGACGATGCTTTCCGGCTAACACTCTTTAATCAAGCCTCGCAGCGAATTTTGCATTTGGACTTACGCAGTGTTAAGGGTCGGCCATTGGAAACCCTTAACGAAGCGGTCGATTTCTCACGTTATGTTCGCAACGCTTTTTCAGCGCATTCGGCGGTGGGCTCTGAGCGTCAATTTTGGCAGCAACAGTTCGAGCTTAACTTTGGTAGTGAGCACGATATGCAAGCGACGACCATTACGTTGTTGGCGCGGGGCACCGAACTACACATTGATGAAAGTTCAAATGGCTACTTGGTGGTTTTTGACGATATTAGCGATATTATCTCCGCTAACCGTTTGGTAGCTTGGGGCGAAGTGGCGCGGCGGTTGGCCCATGAAATTAAGAATCCGTTAACACCGATACAACTGTCAGCCGAGCGCTTGGCCATTAAGTTGGCTGATAAGCTTGAGGGGGCTGATGCAGCCATGCTGCTACGTTCGACCAATACCATCGTGAATCAGGTTGGTTCGTTGAAGCAGATGGTAGACGATTTCCGTGAATATGCCCGCACGCCGCCTGCGCAAATGCATCCTTTAGATTTAAATGCATTAATATCAGAGGTATTGCTGTTATATGGCTGGGATCCTGTTGATGGAGTGGTGCGAGACGTTGATACTAGCGTAAAATTGCGTGTCAATCTTGATCCGAGTCTGCCCTTGGTTGAAGGGGATTCTACGCAGCTGCGGCAAATTATTCATAATTTGCTTTCTAACGCGACAGATGCCGCCACACAAGGGCAAGACCTAACCGACGCCTGTATCGATGTGCAAACTATTAGTATGATCAAAGACGCAGAAGAGGGGATACATGCGGTACGATTGGTGGTGTCGGATAACGGTCCTGGTTTTGAAGAGCAGTTGTTGTCTCGGGTTTTTGAGCCTTACGTCACAACGAAATCAACGGGAACAGGGCTAGGCCTTGCTATAGTAAAGAAGATAATAGAGGAACACGGCGGGAAAATTGACGTTTCTAATCGTCGTGAGGGGGGCGCACGCATTTCCATCCTCTTAACGCGCCTGGCAAAAAACAGTATTTCGCTGGATAAATCTGCCGAAGGCAACGATAATGCGTAAAAAAGCATGTAGGGACGGTTTATGGCCAGAATTCTGGTAGTTGATGATGAAATTGGTATCCGTGAACTCTTGTCCGAAATTTTATACGACGAGGGGCATACGGTAGAAATAGCAGAGAACGCCGCACAGGCTCGCGCCGCACGTTTGCGTTCGCGTCCAGATTTGGTTTTGCTTGATATCTGGATGCCCGATACGGATGGCGTAAGTCTGCTTAAAGAGTGGGCATCGCAAGGGCTGCTTGATATGCCGGTTGTGATGATGAGTGGGCATGCCACGGTTGATACTGCGTTGGAGGCCACACGTATTGGTGCTGTGGATTTCCTTGAAAAGCCCATTACCATGCAAAAGCTATTGCAAACGGTGGCTTCTGGCTTAGAACGTACTGTGGTACCTGCTAAAACTGCCGAGACGGTGGGTGCAGCTCGTGCGGGTGGTGCGGTAGCGAGCCCAGCGGCAGGCGGTTCTGCGGGTGCCGCCACAGCACAGCAAGTGGCGGGTTTGGTGTCGCCGGCCGAACAAGATAACTCGTACCTAGGAAGTATCTCGCTTGACTTACCATTACGCGAGGCCCGTGACGAGTTTGAGCGCATTTATTTTGAATACCACTTGGCTCGCGAAAACTACAGCATGACACGTGTGTCCGAACGTACAGGCTTAGAGCGTACTCACTTGTACAGAAAGCTGAAGCAGCTTGGTATTGATGCTTCAGCACGTCGTCGTAACAGCAATAATCAAAACAACAGTTAGCAGGCTCGAAGGCTAAGCTCCCATCCGCCGTACTTCCTGTACAGGCGGATGTTCTTGTTTAAAAGCGAGTTATTGGCTGAATTGGACGCAGTAATGTTCGACGGTTTGTTCCAAGCCGTCGTCGAAATCAATGACCGGTTGCCAGCCTAGTTCTTGTGTCATTTTGGCGGCATCAATGGCGTATTTACGATCATGGCCTAGTCGATCGCTAACATGTTGAATAAGCGACAGGTACGAGTTGCCATCCGGCCGTGGACGAAGCCGGTCTAAATGCTCACAGACTTTGTTCATGATCGTATGGTTACTGTGCCAGTTTGCGGCACTAATGTTGTAACTTTCGCCAATGCGGCCTTGAGTCAAAATAGTGACTACGGCGCTTACGTGGTCGTCGACGTGCAACCAGTCTCGCTTATGCGTGCCGTCACCGTATAACGGAATGGGCTGATGTGATAAGGCGCGTGCGACAACGACTGGTATTAACTTCTCAGGGTACTGATATGGCCCGTAGTTATTGCTGCATGCTGAGATCAGAATGGGTAACTGATAGGTGCGGTGCCAAGCTCGTACCAGATGGTCGGCACTGGCCTTGCTTGCGGCATAAGGGGAGCTGGGGCGGTAGGCGGCGTTTTCAGTGAAACGTTGCGCGCTATCCAGCGCTACGTCCCCAAAAACCTCATCGGTAGAAACATGGTGGAAACGAAATTGCTGTGCCCGCGTCGCAGGAAGTTGTTGGTAATACTCCCGCGCGGCCTCAAGCAGTGTGAACGTGCCCACGATGTTACTTTGGATAAAAGCTGCAGGGCTTTCAATTGAGTTATCCACATGTGTTTCGGCAGCCAGATGAACTACCGCATCTGGCTGATGTTGCTTAAAAAGGGCGCGTAGGCGCTGTGCGTCACAAATGTTGGCGTGTTCGAATTGATAGTTCGGGTGCGGGTTGACGCGAGCGAGTGCTTTCGGGTTGGCGGCGTAAGTTAAGGCGTCCACACAAACCACGTGATGCGTCGTGTGGTCAATAAGATGGCGTATGAGCGCCGAGCCAATAAAGCCCGCGCCGCCAGTAACGAGTATCTTCATAAAGCGCCTAATACGTTAAGAGGCGGGTTTGCGTGTGATCGATGAGATAGGGATGCTAACTTCACCCGTGCGTTGATTACGCGTCATGTTGGCACGCCAAGCGTGTCCGTAGGCAACTTCTAGCGTTAAGTGCAGTGTTCCGTCGAGGTGGCGCTGAGCGTTTAACGCATCTACTAAGCGTTGGTACCACGCTTTGCTGACAAGGCCTGCACGGCGAGCGGAGTGGGCGTTGCCCCCCAATGCGCTGACTTCTTCTAGCAGTTGTTCGGGCGTTTTATAAGTAAGCGTGATGGTCTCTTGGTCCATGACAGGATCGGTAAAACCGTGTTGTAGCAGTTGGTCGCCGTAATCGTGCATGTCGACAAAGCTCAGGGTTTGAGTTTGGCTGTTGGCGTTGTTGAGAGCTTCACGTAGCTCAATCATTGAGCCTGGGCCCAACGTAGAGAAAATGATCATGCCATTGGCACGCAATAAGCGCCGCCACTCGGTAAAAACCAGATGCGGGTCGGGGTGCCAATGAAGCGCCATATTTGACCAAATAAGGTTTTGGCTTTCCGCTTGCAGTCCGGTGTCGGCCATATCGGCCTGTACAAAGGTGGCTGGCGTTTGAGGGCGGTTACGTAGGCGGTCCCAGAGGCTGGGTTTTTTGCCGTAGCGTTCTTCAGCCACTTGCAGCAGCGCAGGGCTATGGTCTACGCCGGTATAGTCCATGTCGGGATAGCGCGAGCGCAAGGGGTCATGCCCGTGACCTGAGCCGCATCCTGCATCCAATACATGTTGAGCATCAATACGAATGTAGCTAAGGCGCGAGAGCATTCGCTGTGCGATTTCGCCATAGAGGAACTGGGCGTTGTCTAAGGGTGCGCGTCGATTGAATTGCTGAATGACATGCTGATTATTGATGGGTAGAGAGGGAATATGTGACATAGAGGCGCGGTGAATAAACGTTGAGGCGCTTAAACGAGGTTAGATTGTCGCTTTAGTGTTTTCTTGACTGTACTGACTATTATGGCGCATCGGATACCGCTACGCGAACTTTTGGCCCGCTTACCTCGTTTTGAGCTATCTTTTACTAGTGTATGCCCTTTGTGCAGTGTGGCGGCGGATAACGGTGCGCTATGTAGGGACTGCCTTAGCGAGCTGACCCAGCAACGGCGACAAGGTCTACGTTGCCATTGTTGTGCTTTACAGCTGACGGCTCAGGGGCAATGTTTGGATTGTGCAGCGCGTAAGCCAGCTTATGAGCGTGTCTATGCGGCTTTTGATTTTTTAGCCCCTGCGGATTTATTGTTGCATCAGTACAAAAGCCAGCGCAGGCTGTCGTTGGTGCGAGTTTTAAGCAAGGCATTACATGCGGAAATTCGTCATCAAGAAAGCCCGCTTGCTCGTGATTTATGGGTATTGAGCGTGCCTTCTCGTCGTAGCGCCTTGCAAAAGCGTGGTTTTAATCCAGCTGGCGAGTTAGCCAGAGACTTGGCCAAACGCTTGGGTAGGCCGTATAAAGCGGGGCATTTATATGGCGAGCAGCAAGCGACGACGCAAGCGCAGAAGCATCGTAGTCGTCAGTCTCGGCTAGCGGCTGGCTTCGAGGGGTGGGCGTGTAAACCCATTCATGCGGGTACACACGTATTAGTGGTTGACGATGTACTCACCACTGGCAGTACACTTCATCACGCGTCTTTATTGTGTCGTGCAGCAGGGGCCGCCTCGGTTCAGGTGGCGGTGGCGGCTCGCACACCTTGGCGAGAGTTGTCTATCACTGCCTAGTAGGTTTTTATGTTCCACATTGTTTTAGTTTCTCCAGAGATTCCCCCCAATACCGGAAATGTCATCCGTTTAGCTGCCAATACCGGTGCTTCGCTGCATTTGGTTAAACCGTTGGGCTTTAGGCTTGAGGACAGCAAATTAAAGCGGGCTGGGTTGGATTATCATGAATGGGCAAGGGTGTCCCAGCACGATGATCTGCCAACGGCTTTGGCAGCGATTGGGGCCCCTAAAGAGCGTTGTTTTGCGTTTACTACCAAAGGCAGTCGTCCGCTGGGCAGTACGCCCTTGTTGCCTGGGGATGTTTTTGTGTTTGGACGCGAGACGGCGGGTTTGATGCCCGAACAGATTGCCCTATTTGATACGGCGCAGCGCGTACGCTTACCGATGATGCCCGAGCAGCGTAGTTTAAACTTATCGAATGCGGTGGCCGTGACGGTGTTTGAAGCGTGGCGCCAAGCGGGCTACCAGGGTTCGGTTTAATTACGTTTCGGAGTCGTAGCGTGCAAGTTGAGATTACTGATCTGTATGTGTATCCCATTAAATCCTGTGCGGGTTTGCGTTTGCAAAGCAGCACGATTAGCGCGCGTGGGTTAGCGTGGGACAGAGAATGGATGATCACGGATAGTGAAGGCAATATGGCGACTCAGCGCACTTTGCCTCAGATGGCGTTGATCACCCCTAGCGTTACCGAGACCCACCTTCATTTGACCGCACCGGGCATGGCGCCGTTTCGGATCAGTCTGGACGCTGCGGTTTCCAGACCGATGGCGTTGACGGTTTGGCAGAGTCGGGTTTGGGGTTATGACGAGGGCGATGCGGTGGGGGCGTGGTTAACGATGTTCTTGAATACCGAGGGCGAGTCGTATCGCTTATGGCGTACACATCCGCAGTCGCATCGTCGGATTGATCAGGCTTGGCTAAGTGATTGGAAGAGACGAAACCAAGGCATTAGCCCGATGCTTAGCGAAACTGAGTTTGCGTTTGCCGATGGCTTTCCCTTTCTGATTTGTAATGCGGCCTCGCTGGATGATTTGAATGCTCGCATTCAAGAGCAGGGCGACGAGCCCATTAGCATCGACCGCTTTAGGCCAAATATTGTGATCTCGGGTTTAGAGGCCTACGCCGAAGATAATTTGCTGACGCTCAGCGCTGATGAGCACCGCTTTGCGAGGCTTAAGCACTGCACGCGTTGCAAGCTTCCGAATGTGAACCCCGCAACCGCTGAGGTAGGCCCACAGCCGTGGAATACGCTGTTGGCGTATCGACGCTTTCCTAAAGGATTGTTATTTGGCATTAATGCGGGCCTAAGTGCCTTAGGCGCCGATGACACGATTCAGGTGGGGCAGGCGTTAGCCGTGACGTTTGAGTCGGATTAGGCTTGTTCGCTTCTGGACTCTCGGCCTAATAGGTCGATAACAGCTTGTTTGGGCGTTAAGCCTTCAAGTAAAACTTGATAAACGGCTTCGGTAATGGGGGCGTTAATGCGATGCTCTTGTGCAATGGCTCGTGCTGCACGGGCGCAACGTACGCCTTCTGCAGTTAATCCGCTTGCCATAATGCTCTCAATGCTTTCCCCTTGGCCAATGGCAAGGCCCACGCGTCGATTACGGGAAAGGTCTCCCGTTGCGGTCAGGACGAGATCGCCTAGTCCCGTTAAGCCCATGAAGGTTTCTGCTCGGCCCCCTAGGGCAAGACCGATGCGTTGTATCTCGGCTAAGCCTCGGGTTATCAGCGCGGCACGGGCATTGGTGCCTAGACCTAAACCATCGCTGATGCCGCAGGCGATGGCAATAATATTTTTCAGTGCGCCGCCCACCTCAACGCCAATGACGTCATCGCTTGCATAAATACGGGCTTGTGTGCCGTGCATGACGTCAACGCAAGCAGCGGGTAGAGCGGGGTTGTTGCTAGCCACGGTCAACGCGACCGGCAAGCCTTGGGCAACTTCGAGTGCAAAAGAAGGGCCTGAGAGTACACCGTGGCTAAGCCAGGGCCGGGGCTCGAAATGGGATTGCGTAATGGCACTGGGTAGAGCGCCTGTTTTGGCATCAAAGCCTTTGCAGATATGCACTACATATAACGGATGGTTCCGATGAGCCGGTAAGAGCTGGGCAAGCGCCTGACAGGTTTGCGCCAAAGCAGCCACGGGTACACCCAGGATAATGAGTGCCGGGCTGCTGTCGTTGCCACACGCATGTTGAACGGCCTCGCGCATCGAGGACGTGGCAGTTAGGGCCGTGGGTAGCGCGATGCCCTGTAAGTAGCGTTCTAGGGTGTGATGCTGGTTGATCTCGTCGACAACGGCAGGATCACGGGCCCACAGGGTTGTGGAGGCGCGGGCACAGCACAGTGCAGCGAGCGCCGTTCCGTAACTACCCGCGCCTAGAACGCTAACGCGTGGCAAATGAGAGGCGGATTCAGTCATGCCTTATTGGATTGGCTGATTCTCTGCTTCATCTGTGGCGGCTTTTTGCGCTTCAGCCAAACGCTGTTCGTACATCTGTTGGAAATTAACCTCGGTTAAATGTAGCGGAGGTAAGGAGGTACGTGTGATGGCATCAGCAATGGTCGCACGTAAGTAGGGGTACAGCATGGTTGGGCAAACAATACCGAGCAGGGGATCGAGCTGTTCTGCAGGAATGTTAGCGGCTTCAAAAATACCCGCTTGAGTGGCTTCGACCAAGTACAACACCTTGTCGTTAACACGAGTCGTGACGGTAGATGTGACGCTGGTTTCAAATACGCTTTCAGCTAAACGCTGAGCACTGACATTCAGTTCGACCTCAACGGCTGGGGCTTCTTGCTCTAAAAAGATTTGCGGCGCATTCGGCATTTCGATGGAAAGGTCTTTAACGTAGGTGCGCTGCATGCTGAAGCTAGGTTGTGGCTGCTCGGAGTTGGCTTGTGCGCCAGCGTTTTGTGAGTTTTGTTCGGCCATGAGGGCCTCCTGAAAAATAAATGAATATGACCAGAGCGCTAAACGCTACTCGGAGAGCAGTGGTAATAACTCGCCAGCACGATCCAGTGCTGCTAAGTCGTCGTAGCCCCCGACGTGAGTGTCACCAATATAAATTTGTGGCACGGTACGACGTCCGGTGCGTGTCATCATGAGTTCGCGTTGGCTTGGGTCGCGATCGATGAAGATTTTTTCGATCTCTTCCACGCCGCGTTGTTTTAACAGCATCTCGGCCCGTGTGCAAAATGGACACACGGTGGTGCTATACATAATAACTTTTGCCATGTAACAAAATACCTTAATTGACGAGGGTTACGACTTTTTCACGGGAAACCCTGCTTGCAACCAGCCTTGTAGGCCAGACTCTAAGCTGAAAATTTCCTCAAAGCCTAGTTTACGCAAACTTGCCACGGCTTTGGGGGCATTGCGGCCATGCTCGCAAACGACGACAATAGGTTTGTCTTTTGCGATAGATGCCGTTTTGCTCTCAAGATCAGCAAGGCTGATGTTTCGTGCTTGTGCAATATGACTGGCTTTGAACTGTTCTGACGAACGAATATCAATCAGTATAGCGTTGTCTTGGTTCATTTTTTGAACCACGTTGTCAGCGGGAATAGCTCGGCCAGGGCGGCCTTTTGTAAAGGCTGGCAACAACAACATGATGCCGGAAGCGATGGCAACGAATAGAATAAGAAAATTATTTTGACTAGATAAAAAGTCCACGATGAATCCTGAATAAAGCCTTAATGAGTGGGCGACGTCGGTTGATTATAAAATGGACAAAAGTTTTCAACCTAGAGGCTATTTTTACCATGTATAAACTCGTACTAATGCGTCATGGCGAAAGCCAATGGAATCGAGAGAATCGTTTCACTGGCTGGACTGACGTTGACCTTACCGAAACAGGCCGTGAACAAGCACGACAAGCCGGTGAGCTCTTGAAGTCTAAAGGCTTTGAATTTGACATTGCCTTTTCTTCGGTTCTAAAGCGCGCCATTCGCACGCTATGGATCGTCTTGGACACCATGGACGCAATGCACACACCTATCGGCATGAGTTGGCGTCTTAACGAGCGTCATTATGGCGCTTTACAGGGGCTAAATAAAGCCGAAACCACAGAAAAGTTCGGTGAAGAGCAAGTTCATATCTGGAGAAGGGCGTATTCTGAGGGCCCAGACCCTGTATCTGAAGACGATCCTCGCCATCCTCGCTTTGATGCTCGTTACCATCGCCTTAAGCCTGAGCAACTGCCAGCAACCGAGTGTTTAAAAACCACGGTAGAGCGAGTTGTCCCATTTTGGGAGGATTCGATTGCTCCGGCGATTCGTTCAGGCAGAAGCGTTCTGGTAACGGCTCATGGCAATAGCTTGCGTGCGTTAATTAAGCACATTGACACGATTTCTGAAGAAGATATCGTGAATCTTAACCTGCCTACAGGTCAACCATTGGTGTACGAGCTTGATGAAAACCTTAAGCCCATTCGCCATTATTATTTGGGTGATCAGGCAGAGATTGACGCGCAAGTAAAGGCCGTAGCTGATCAGGCGAAAGCAGGCCGATAGTATGCGTCGAGCGAGTCTGGCTTTTGTTTCATTACTCTTGATGAACGGTGCGTGGGCAGCGGATGCTGCCTTGCAGGACAAACAAGAGCAGGCTCGCCGCCAGCAGGCTGAGTTACGTGAACGTATACAAGGTTTACAAAAAACCATAGAGCGTACCGAGGCATCGCAAACGGATGCGTCGGTGGCTCTAAAAGAGTCGGAGGCGGCTATTTCCGCCAGTGACCGACGTCTAAACGAGTTAGAGCAACGATCCGAGCGTGTTACGAAACACCTCAACGAGTTGAATACCCAGATTCAAGATCAAGAGGCATTGCGTGAGCAACGCCAGACAGAACTTGCCGAGCAGTTGCGTGCCATGCATGCAAGTGGGCTGTCACCCTGGGCCGCTTTGTTGTCGGGCGATAATCCGCAGGCCGTACAGCGTGAGCTGGGCTATTTTTCATATGTGTCTAAAGCACAAGCCGAGCAGGTTCGCGCGCTACGCGCAGCGTTAGAGAAATTGGCGTCGTTACGTGCGAATGCCCAAGCCAGTCAGCAAGAGTTAGATCAGCTTAGCACCGCCGCTCAAGACCAACGGGCTGAGTTACAAAAGCAAAAAGAGCAGCGTGTAAAAGTGCTCGCGCAAGTCGAAGATGCGTTAAAGCAACAGCGTACTCAGGCCTCAAATTTAGCAAGTAATGACGATCGTTTGGCTCAGTTGATCTCAGGCCTTGATGTGGAAATTGCACGCCAAGCTGAATTAGCGAGACAGGCCGAGATTCGTCGACAAGCCGAAGAAAAACGTAGGGCCGAAGCGGCTCGTTTAGCTGAAAAGGAGCGGCAAGAACAAGAGGCACAGCGTGTGGCCGAGGCTCGCCGGGCGGCTGAGCAACAGCGCCAACAAGAGGCTGAACGTTTGGCTTCGCTTTCATCGTCGTCCGATCAAGATGAGGCGTTAGCTGCCGAGCGTGAAGAGGCGAGGCGCTTAGCCATTTTGGCGCACTCTCCGGCGGTTGAGGTTGACGAGCAACAGCCACGCTTCGTACCGATCGAGCCGCCTGAGGCCCCTCCCAGAAGTCAAACCACAGCACCCCAGTCAGCTCCCCAAGAGCCTCCACGATTAGCACCTGAAGGTGGGTTTACCGGCTTGCAGCGAGGCTTGGCCATGCCTGTACGTGGTCCGATTCAAGGACGCTTTGGGGCAGATCGACCTGAAGGCGGGAAGTGGCGGGGTATTGTGATCCGCGCCGGCGAAGGTTCAGCGGTCAGTAGTGTTGCCGATGGCAGGGTGGTGTATGCCGATTGGTTACGTGGTTTTGGTAATTTAATTATCGTGGATCATGGTAATGCTCACTTGACGGTGTATGGCTACAACCAAAGCTTATTAAAACAAGTGGGTGACGTGGTGCGGCAAGGCGATGCCATTGCACGAGTAGGGGCGACCGGAGGCCAAGTTGAACCCGGACTGTATTTTGAAATTCGCCTTAAAGGCGAGCCTACCAACCCTCAGGCTTGGCTTAAAGGGTAGTCGAGTTACCGTTTCGGTCGTGCTCGAATATTTTGCATTCAATTAAGCGGTTTTTCAGCCACTGTGTGCCGGGTGGGATAGGGTTGATTGTTGACCACAGCAAGTCAATGCCCGCTACCCAGTCGGTATGGGGATACGCCTCCAGCGCGAGCTCAACCAGTTCACCCCGTTCAATTTCAGGCTTTATCAGTTGGCGAGGTAATGTGGTCCAACCCAGCTTGGCTTTTACCAGCTCTACCAGCACCAAATAACTTTCGGCCTCCCACGTTTGATTGGCATCCAGATACTCGGTGGTTGGCAGTTGGTTTTTGTGCGCACTAAAGCTGAGTCGTCTGTGTTTTTTGAGTTCTAAGAAGCTAATTTCACGGCGGCTTGCCAGAGGGTGATCTCGGTGCACGACATGCGTTAGGATGAGTTTTCCAAGTTGGCTGAACTGGATGTGACGGGGGTAAGAGCTTTGCGCAAAAGTAATGGCTAAATCGATGTCACCTTCGATCAGCAGATCGGCAATACGACCTCTGTCGGGTGTGCGTATGGTGGTGTCGATGTGCGGGAACTGCTGGGCGAAATCGCTTAACGGTTCAATAACGGCGCCATACGGAATTTCAATGGCGATGGTCATTGATGTTTGATTAACGGCGGCAAGTCGTTGTGCATGACTGGCAAGTTCCGCATGTTGGTCAAGGGTGAGTTGCGCCGTTTTTAGTATCTGTATGCCGGCTTTAGTGAGGGTGGGCAGTTTCCCGTCGCGCTTGAATAGGGCAAAGCCTAAGTCGATTTCTAAGTTGGCAATGGCCATGCTAACCGACGATTGCGCCTTGCCCAAATGCCGAGCCGCCGCAGAAAATGAGCCGTGTTGAGCCACGGCACTAAACACCTCAAGTTGTTCAATCGTATAACGCATACTTGTCTTTGTTTGCTTAAGCTATGGGTTTTATCTGGAACCTATCGGTTTATCCTATAGGTTCTAACTTTATCCTATGTTAAACCTGCTGGATGATGCTACTCATGGATTGATGAATTTAAGGGCGGAATGCTTCGGCATCGCCCTGTTGCGTAAACGAAAGGTATCAAAGTATGAGTGTACAAAAGACAGATCAAACTGAGCAGTTGACCGAGCTAGATCGCAAAATGTTGCGTTTGGCCATTCAGTTGTCGGAAGAGTCAAAAACACGTGGTCGCCACCCTTTTGCGGCCGTTGTAGCTGATGAACAGGGCGTGGTAATCAGTACCGCAGGAAACAACTCAATGCCCCCGGAAGGCGATCCGACGCAGCACGCTGAGCTACGAGCCGTAGCCGATGCCGCCAAAAAACTAAGCCCTGAAGCCTTAGCGCGTTGCACACTGTACACCAGTGCTGAACCATGCTGTATGTGTTCGGGCGCTGTGTATTGGTGCAATATTGGTCGGGTGGTGTATGCCTTATCAGAACGAAAGCTGCTTGAGTTAACGGGGGCTCACCCTGAAAACCCTACGTTTTCGCTGCCCTGTAGAGAGGTGTTTGCCAAAGGCCAGCGTGACATTCAGGTGATTGGCCCCGTTCTCGAGGACGAAGCGGCAAAACCACACGTGGGTTTTTGGAGCTAAGTTACTGTTGCTGACGATAGCTCGCCTTGTTGGCGAGCTTTTTTGTTCTTGCCGTGCAAGCTGAGGGTAGCGTTGCGCGCTTGGATAAGGCCTCTTAAAAACCGGTTTCTCTGTGTGGTTTTTCAAGAAAAAGTGGGCTTAACATTGTGTGGCACCTAGGGTTACGCCTATGATGTGCAGACAAAGGTAAAAGATTAAGGTGATCACAGGGCAGATACACCATGTCTGGACTGTGCCCGTCTATAATGTAATGCAGTGCTGCTTCGCATTAAAGCGGCTGTTTTCTGACTTGATCTATAGGACTTACATGAGCACACGCAGGTTTCGCGGAATTGGTTTGGTTGGTCTGGGGGCGGTAGGGGGTGTACTCCTTAGTCTTGCTCTCACCGCAACAGCGCAGCGTGGTGAACCCTTGCCTCTGCGTGAACTACAGCAGTTTGCCAATGTATTCTCCGCCATCAAAAGTAGCTATGTCGAGCCGGTTTCAGACCAGTCTCTGGTGAACGATGCCATTAAAGGCATGTTTAACGAACTCGATCCACACTCTGCCTATTTAGATGCCGATGCATTTAAAGAGATGGAGAACATGACCCAGGGTGGGTTTGGTGGTTTGGGCATCGAGATTGGTAGTGAAGAAGGGCGTCCTAAAGTCATTTCCCCTATTGAAGACACGCCTGCAGCGAAAGCGGGCATTATGTCGGGCGACATCATTACGCACATTGACGGTGCTGCCACCAAAGACATGTCGTTAAACGACGCTATTAAATTAATGCGTGGCGAGCCTCAAACGTCGGTCGTCTTGACCATTTTACGTGCTGGCCGCGAGGCACCGCTTGAGGTCACCATTGTGCGTGATCACATTAAAGTGCAAAGTGTGCGCGGTAAAAATCTGGATAACGAGATCTTATATGTACGTATCTCGCAGTTTCAAGACCGCACGGCAGCCGACTTAATGCGTCAGCTGCAAAGCTTAAGTTCGGGCATCACTCCTCGTGGTGTGGTGCTTGATTTACGTAACGATCCAGGCGGTTTGCTGGAAAGCGCCATCGGCGTGACCTCTGCTTTTATCGAGCCCGGTAAACTCGTGGTCTCCACCAAAGGACGTATTCCTTCCTCTAACCGTGAATATTTCGCGAAGTCCATGACCTCGGTGTTAAGCGAGTTAAACGGTGACACTGCCGCACTGGCATCGATGAAGTGGGTGGCTGATGTCCCTCTCGTAGTATTGGTTAACGCGGGCTCGGCTTCGGCTTCTGAGATTGTGGCCGGTGCTCTACAAGATCATAAACGGGCCACCATTATGGGTAACCGAACCTTCGGTAAAGGCTCAGTACAAAGTGTGTTGCCGTTGGGTACAGACGCTGGAATTAAGTTAACGACGGCCTTGTATTACACGCCTGAAGGCCGCAGTATTCAGGTCACTGGTGTTGATCCCGATATCTTTGTTGATGATACGGCTCAAGGAAATATGTTCCGCATTCCTCGCGAAGCTGATTTACAGCGCCACATCCATAATGCAGAGCTTGAAGACGAAAGCGCTCAAACCCTTACTGACGAATACATCGACGAGCCGAAAATGTTCGAATTTGGTGGCGATGAGGATTTCCAACTTGCACAAGCCATTAACTTCCTTGAAGGTCGGCCGGTGAAGAAGTCGGATCCAAGTTTGGCTCAGGCCAATACGGATGAATCATCCGCAGATGCCGAGGCAACAAAAACAAACGGTGAGGCTCAAAAAAAAAGTCCAATAAATAGCGGTGCCGTTGAGCGCTACCGGATCACACCTGAAGGTTTGGTTCCTGTTAATGAACAGCCCTAAGGTGTGTTTACAACATGAATGATCAACACCTTATGCGCTATGCGCGCCACATATTACTTAACGAGTTCGGTATAGAGGCTCAAGAAAAAATTGTGGCGTCGCATGCGCTTATCGTAGGCGCGGGTGGATTGGGCTCGCCCGCGGCGTTCTATTTGGCTTCATCCGGGGTGGGCACACTAAGTATCGTGGATGACGACGTGGTCGAGTTAAGTAACTTACAGCGTCAAATACTGCACACCACAGATCGCGTGGGCATGCATAAGGCGGTTTCAGCCAAACACAGCCTTGAACAGCTTAACCCTACGGTAACCGTGCACCCTATCACTCAGCGCCTTGATGAAGCCGCTTTA
Organism: Paenalcaligenes sp. DL 463; assembly: GCF_057475185.1. NCBI lineage: Bacteria > Pseudomonadati > Pseudomonadota > Betaproteobacteria > Burkholderiales > Alcaligenaceae > Paenalcaligenes > Paenalcaligenes sp. DL 463. The sequence continues at coordinate 19,943 of NZ_JBYBKX010000003.1, forward strand.
CGACCTTTGGTCGAAGCGGCTGATATCGTCTTGGATTGCACTGATAACTTTGCAACGCGTCATGCCATTAATCGTGTTTGCGTGGCACTTGCTAAGCCGTTGGTTTCTGGTGCGGGCATCCAGTTTTCAGGACAAATCAGCGTTTACGATTTACGCGACTCACAAGCGCCGTGCTATAGCTGTTTGTTCCCTGAGGCCGATGACGTGGAAGAGCTGCGTTGTGCAACTACCGGTGTGTTTGCGCCGGTTGTGGGCATTATTGGGTGTATGCAGGCGGCTGAGGCCTTAAAGGTACTGGGTGGGTTTGGAACCACCTTAACAGGACGTTTGCTTAGCTTTGATGCGCTGGATACCAACTGGCACACGGTGCGTTTCCGCAAAGACCCTGATTGCGAAGTGTGTTCCAGCCGTACTTAGTTATCCACAAGCGATAGCTGAGTATGATTTTGTGCCAATTCTTGAATGCTATCGACGCGCAAGTCGACGTAGGTGTTGCGGCCCCGATGAATAGCAGAGTACGGGGTTCCGGCATTAAAAATATGTACCGTCTGCATTCCCACTTGTTTTGCCACTTTAAGATTACGTAGGGTATCTTCCACCAGCACAAGGCGTTGTGCTGGAACGCCTAAAAACGCTACGATCTGTCGCATTAAAGCCAGCGATGGCTTGGGACGATAGCGGCCTTGACGGTACATATGATCAATAGCCCATATGCCATCAAAATAGCGTTGTATGTCGGCGTGAACCATGACTCGCGCGGCATAGTCATGGGGTGCATTGGTCAGTACTATTTTTCGTCCAGCTAAGCGTTTCAGGCTATGAGCCAAGCCCTTCTCAACGCTAAGTAGCGGGGCTACATTAAAATCGTGACTGCGATGCAGAAATTCGGCGGCACTGATATTGTGGTGTCGATGTAGACCAATAACCGTCGCCCCGTAGCGTTGCCAATATTTTAGTCGTAGCGCATTGGCTTCGTCGGGGCCTACGTGCAGCATCGCTTCAACGGCGGCTGCCATGCGAGTATCAATCGCCGAGAAAATGCCACACGAGGCATTATGCAGCGTATTGTCTAAATCGAATAGCCAGATGGTTTCTGGCTTCGATGCGCTTGAGTATGGTAGACGTTGCCCCCACGCATGACAGCGGCTAAGTCTGTGCATTTAGTGAGAGCTAATCATGGTGCCAACGCCACGGTCTGTCAGAATTTCGAGCAACAAGCTGTGAGCCACACGGCCGTCGATGACGTGTACGGAATTGACACCGTTACGCGCGGCTTCTAAAGCCGATGAGATTTTGGGAAGCATGCCGCCCGAGATGGTGCCATCGCTAAATAGTTCGTCGATGGTTTGAGCCGAAAGCTTACGCAATAACTCACCATTTTTATCGAGTACACCCGGTGTGTTGGTTAGCATGACGAGCTTTTCAGCACCTAGAACTTCGGCGATTTTTCCCGCCACCACATCGGCGTTAATATTGTAGGCACGCCCATCTTCGCCATAGCCAATGGAGGAGATAATAGGGATGAACTCGTCATCTTGTAAGGCTTTGACAACGGCGGGTTCAATGCGGGTGATGTCACCGACAAAACCAATATCCAGCATTTCGCCGGGTCGCTCTGCGTCGGGCAGTAACTTCTTTTTCACTTGAATAAGGCAGCCGTCTTTACCGGTTAAGCCCACTGCTTTACCGCCTGCTTCGTTGACCATCATGACGATGTCTTGCTGTACTTGTCCGCCTAGCACCCACTCGACGACTTCCATGGTTTCGGCGTCAGTAACGCGCATGCCCTGAATAAACGTACCCTCTTTGCCGACGCGGCGTAGTGCATCATTAATTTGCGGCCCACCACCATGTACGACGACCGGCTTTAGGCCGACGAGCTTAAGCAGCACGACATCGTGTGCAAAGCTGCGTTGTAGGGCTTCTTCGGTCATGGCGTTGCCACCGTATTTGATAACTACGGTTTTGCCATGAAAGCGTCGAATATAAGGTAGGGCTTCAGAGAGCACTTCGGCTTTAACAGTGGGTGAATAGGTGGTGGTCTCGTTAGAAGTCGTCATGGCGTCGTCAGGGTAGGTAGTGTTCAAACAAAACCCGGGGCTTTGAGGCACCCGGGGTCGGCTTTTGAGTAAGCGTGCTAGCTAGCCAGCAAGTGCTTTTTCTAGGGTATTAATAAACGTCTGTTTGTCGTAATTGCCCACATAGCGTCGCACGATATGGCCTTCTCTGTCGATGAGGTAGGCTGTGGGCGTTAAGCGCACGTCGTTAAAGGCTTTGGCGACGGAACCATCGGTATCCGGAGCCACCATGAACGGCAGTTTGCGTGATTCGGTAAAGTTACGCACATACGTAAGGGGGTCATGTTTCATGGCAACAGCAATGACCGATAAGCCTTTATCGGCATAATCAACATGATATTGCACGGTATCGGGCATTTGGGCAACGCAGGTTGTGCAATCGGTAGCCCAAAACTTCACGAACACCACGTTTCCTTTTAATGACTGCATGGTGACTTCGTCACCGTTAAGGCCAGTAAAACTAACGTCAGGTGCTTTGGAATCGTCGCCACAGGCGGCCAAAGCACCGAGTAAAACAACAAAAAGAAATTTTTTTAAGATCTTCATTGTACTGCCATGACTTCCGGGCCATCGTCGAGAGTAGACGTGCTTGTACTAGGCGATGAGCCAGAATTAGAGGGGCTTTGTGTTGTACCAATTTCGCGCGTGTCGATAAGGCTTTCGGGACTGACGTAATGGAATAATTTTACGACTTTGTTAATGCCTTTAACACTGGAGGCGGCTTTAGCAGCTCGTTCGCCTTCGGCTTCGGTGACGCGGCCTTGTAAGTACACCACACCACGCTCAGTGGTGATATTAATGGTACGTGTAGGAACATCTTTGGTGTTAACTAAGGTGCTCATTACTTTGGTGGAGAGCCAACGGTCGTTCGAGCGTACGCTGAACTCGGTGGGGGTGCCCACGCGCAAGTGATTAATGACGGTGTTGACCTTTTCCACTTGCGACACGCGCTGTTCGGCTTGTTGTTTCTCTTGTTCGGATGAGACATCGCCCGTTAGTAACACTTGGCCTGCATAGGAAGAGGCATTCATGCGACCTTGTTTTCCTTCCAGTAGTTGTCGGATTTCACTGCTGGCTTTGAGTTCGATGGCTTTGTCTTCGACCTGTTCGCCGGTGGTGCGGCGGTCGGTGGCGACCACAGCGGTAGTGGCGGCGCCGCCTACAACGGCCGCAGCACACCCACTAAGGATGGCGACAAGACAAACGATGCTAAGGGCTGCCACAGCGTTGCGACGTGGGAAAAGGGTAAAACTCATAGGGTGTCTCCGAGTAGCAGGGCATCAATGCCATCACACATTGCGTGTAGCAATACGATGTGTACTTCTTGTATGCGCATGGTGCGATCGTGCGGTACGCAAAGGTGAATATCGGTATCGGCTAGAACCTTAGTGATTTCTCCGCCACCTTTGCCGGTTAAGGCAATGACCACCATGTCTCGTTCGTGAGCGACGTTAATGGCGCGGATCACGTTGGCCGAGTTTCCACTTGTGGAGATAGCGACGAGTATGTCACCCGTTTGGCCTAAGGCGCTGATTTGACGCTCGAAAATAGCATCGTAGCCGTAGTCATTACCCACTGCCGTTAAAATTGACGTGTCGGTATTGAGTGCGATCCCGGCGAGGGGCAGGCGATCACGCTCGAAGCGGCCTACCAATTCGGCGATGAAATGCTGTGCATCGGCAGCTGAGCCGCCGTTACCGCATGCGAGTATTTTTCCGTTATTCGCCAGCGTAGCGAACAAAAGCTCTACTGCAGCGGTAAGGGGTTCGGCAAGCTCTCGCGAGCTTGCTTTTAGCGCATCGACAGAGTCGTCGAAGTGCGTAGTCATGTGGGCGATGAGATCCATAGTCTTGATTATCGCATGTTCAAATTAACAATGGTTAGCGCGAGCGCAATAAGCTTACCGAGTTTGGCATGGCAGCAGCAAAATAATCGCCGCATTCGTACGACCCGCTCGGTGTAGGAGAGTTCAATCATAAACTTGAGCTAGTGCGATGTACACCGCTATACACCTACGCACCAAAGGCATTCGTAATCCATTGTATGTTTTGCCCATCGATGGCCACCACATCAAAGCGATAAGGGGGCGTCTTCCCGTTGAAGTATCGTTTGGCTAGGCGGGGTAAAATAAGGTGTGCTGAGCCGATAATACGCCGTTGTTTAGCGCGGTCTACGCTGGCTAAGGCGCCACCGTAACGCGGGTCGGCCCTGTAACGGACTTCTACAAATATTACGCTTTGCTCATCGGTGGCAATAATATCGATTTCGCCCATGTGGGTGAGTACGTTGCGTTGTAGTATATGCAGTCCGCGATCAAGCAGGTGGTCGGCGGCTTGGTTTTCGTGTTTAAGGCCGACTTGTTGCGTCGGAGAAAGCCGTGGCTCGGCTTGCGAGTGTTTTTTTGGCGCCGTGCGCTGAGATCGTTTGCGCTTATTCAGCGCTTTGATTTGAGCCTCGCGTGCTAACTGATGGGGGCTAATAGGGGCCGACATCGTATTCCAATCTATCAACAGGAAATAAGCAGTATGAATGAGCTGAGTACAGAGCGACAGGGTGAGGCGACATGGAATCGTCTCACCGAGCGCGTAGGAGCCCAATCATGGCCTGCTTCAACGCTTTATGTGGTGGCCACGCCCATTGGTAATTTGTCTGATTTCAGCCTGCGTGCCTGGCAAACGCTATTACGTTGCGATGTGATCGCTGCAGAAGATACCCGCTCTACTCGCCCTTTGCTACAAGCGTGGGGGGTAGATACGCCCTTAATCGCCGCACACCGTCATAACGAGGCCAGTGCAGCCCAAGCGATTGTTCAACGATTAGAGCAAGGCGAACGGGTGGCGTTGGTGTCCGATGCGGGGGCGCCTGCGGTAAGTGATCCTGGAGCGCGGATTGTGAGGGCCGTGCGTGAGGCGGGCTTTAGAGTGGTGCCCTTACCCGGGGCGTCCGCTGTGATTGCCGCCTTGATGGCCACGGGCGTCACCACTGACGAGAATCCGGCTTTTGCGTTTGCAGGCTTTCTTCCGCCCAAACGCGCGGCGAGATTGAAATGGCTGCAGTCCTGGTCGCAGTTTAAAGGCCCGGTGCTGATGTTCGAGGGGCCTCACCGTTTAAAGGCGAGTGTGGCAGATTTGCTTGAGGTTTGTGGGCCCGAACGTCAAATTAGCATTGCCCGTGAGTTAAGTAAGCGTTTTGAGCAAGTACACACCTTGCGTTTGGCCGAGGCGCTTGATTGGTTAGAGGCTGATTCTCGACACAGTCAGGGTGAGTTTGTGTTGATTTTGCATGCAGCGCCCGTGCGTGAGTCAACGGTTGATCTCGATGAAATCGACGAGACTACGCAAGCGTGGATGCGTGTGTTGCTTGAAACGATGTCTGTAAAAGATGTGGCCAAGGTGGCGATGAAGGTGACCGGAATAGGTCGAGATGTGCTGTATAACTATGCCGTGCAGTTGAAGTCGTAGCTATCTCGCTGGGCTTAGCGTACGGCGACGCTAGCGGGAAGGCCGGTTTCTTGTTCTATTCTTAGCGCCGCGTTAATGGCTTCAGTGCGCGACTCGTATGGTCCGATTTGAACTCGGTATAGCTCATTCGCGGGCTCAATATGCGCATCACGGTATTCGATAGGGCGAATTTTTTGATTAATTTGTTCGGCTAAGGCGGTGGCGCTTTGCGAGGCGCTAAATGCCCCGAACTGCAAATAAACGCGAGGGGTTCCGCTGCCTGAAATAGGGGTGAGTGTACCGGTAGCGGCAACCGTACTGGGCGTGGCAAGCTCTTCAGGCAAAATGCGTTGGCTTGCGGCGTCATTACTCCATGTGCTGGTGTCATTCATAACAGCGTCTAACTGTGTTTTAGCCAGTAGCTCAAGGGCGTCGGGCACCGCCTCTTCGGGGGTGCTTGCTACACTTGTGCTGTCTTGGAAGCGTCCACTACGTATGTCTTCGTGTGTGATGGCTTCAACGACGACCGTGCCACTGCCTGGCTCAATAAGGCCCAGTTTCGCGGCGGCGACATAGGATAAGTCAATGATACGAGCCCGATGGAAAGGGCCGCGGTCATTAATGCGCACGATTACCGATTGGCCGGTGTTGGGACGGGTGACTTTGGCGTAACTGGGCAAGGGCAGTGTGGGGTGAGCTGCCGTCATGGCGTACATGTCGTAAGTTTCGCCGTTGGCGGTTTTACGTCCATGGAACTTTTTTCCATACCACGATGCGGCACCGGTTTGCCGGAAGGGCTGCTCGTTGGTGTGGGGTACATACCGTTGTCCCAAAACGGTGTAGGGGCGCATGTTCGCCGCGGCATGTTGTTCGATTTTTGGGGTGGCATTTGGGATCGCATGCAAGTTGCCGGGAGGGCTGCTGCCGGGGCCATCGTCTTTATAGTAGCCGCCTGCGCTAGAGGCTGTTCCGCTTGGCTTTGGGCCAGTGCAGCCTGCAACGAAGGCAATCATAATAGCGAATAACGCTAGCCATAGCCCTCGGTGGTGTGATGTCATCATAATGGCATATCCACGGGTGGTTGGTTGCGGTGACGAATCAGTAACGGCGAGTGCTTAGCGAAGCGCAGCGCTAGCTGTTCTACCACATAGACCGAACGGTGTTGGCCCCCTGTGCAGCCAATGGCAATGGTTAGGTAGTTTCGTGTGTCTTGCATGTAAACCGGTAGCCAGCGATTAATGAAGCCAGCAATGTCATCAATCATGGTTTCCACACTGCCAAAACGAGATAGCCACTTAGCGACGGCTTCGTCGCGTCCGGTGAGGTGGCGTAAGTCGGCATCGTAATGCGGATTGGGTAGGCAGCGTACATCAAACATAATATCGGCGTCCCCCGGTACCCCTCGTTTATAGGCGAACGACTCGAAGGTTAATACCACCGGAGCACGGTCAGCCTGCACCAAATCACGTACCCAAGCGCGTAACTGGCCGGGAGTGAGGTCAGACGTATCAATTACATGCTCTTGCTCGCGCAGTGGGGCCAGCATGTCGCGCTCGGTATCGATGCAGGTTTGCAGCGAGGGAGACTCTCCGCCAAGGCGTAAACGATCAGTAAGCGGGTGACGACGTCTGGATTCTGAATAACGTTGACGTAAGGTGTGATCGTTAGCGTCTAGGAAAATTACCCTTACCGCAATACCGCTATCGCGGACTTGTGCGATGGCTTGGGGCAGGGTGTTGAGCTCTCCGGGGGCACGTACGTCGATGGCAATGGCCACGCGTTCGATGCCAGTTTCAATAGAGCGATTAACAAAATCGGGCAGAAACTGTACTGGTAAATTATCGACGCAGGTATAACCCGTGTCTTCCAATAAGCGAAGTGCTACGGATTTTCCTGAACCCGAGATGCCTGTGATAAGTACAACTTTAAGCATGATGACTGTGCTGTCGTTTGATTTTAATCTTTGGTCGGATGGCTGTTTTCCATGATGGCTAAGGCTTGACGCTCGATGAAGTCACCCATGGTGTCGATGCCGCGAATACTAAGAATGGTGTTGCGCACAGCGGCTTCAACTAAAACCGCTAGGTTTCGTCCCGCCGCCACTTGCAGCATAACCTGTAATATGTCCACGCCCAAAATCGACTCGGTTTGATCCTGTACGGGCAGGCGTTCAAAATTTTCGGGATTCACACGGACCAAATGAACGATGAGTTTTAAGTTCATTTTGCGACGCACCGAGGTTTCACCAAAAATCGTGCGTATATCAAGTAGGCCTAAGCCGCGTACTTCAAGTAGGTTTTGCAATAAAGGAGGGCATTGGCCTTCAATTACGTTTGGTGCGGTACGCGCAACTTCAACGGCGTCATCGGCAACCAGACCATGACCGCGTGAGATCAACTCTAAGGCGAGCTCACTTTTGCCCAAGCCCGATTCGCCGGTAATTAGCACCCCTAAACCAAGCACATCAAGAAACACACCGTGCAAAATCGTTTTAGGGGCAAGACGCCTTGACAGGTAGATACGCAGAATGTCGATTAACACAGCGGTATCAAGGGGCGTTGAGAGCAACGGAATTTGACGAGTCTCGCAAAATGCAATGAGATCATCTGGCGCTTCGGTGCCATCGGACATAATGATGGCTGGGACTCCCCCTTGTGCAAGCTCGTCAAGGTGTGTCTGTCGACGCTTGGCCTCGAAACGCGTGTAATACGAGAGTTCTTCCGGCCCGAAAATTTGAATGCGCCGAGGGTGTATGAGGTTAAGGTGACCGATTAAATCGGCCGACGCCATACCGGAGTCAAGGGTAACGTGGGTAGCGGCTTGCTCGCCAGCTAGCCACGTAAAAGAAATTCGATGTGCGTTATCGCTAACTAGCTCTTGTATCGTTAACATCGTTTTTGTCCTCGGCCGTTGCAGTTAACAGATTATGCACTACGGCTGGGTCAGTTTCGGTGTTAAGAGCATGCCGAAGGTTGGGGTCAGACATGAGACGGGCGATTTCCGCGAGTAAATCAAGGTGGACTTGAGTGGCGTTCTCGGGCACCAGCAATACAAAAAGCAGGCTGGCGGTACGGCCATCGCAGGCATCAAAACGCACGGGTTCTTCTAGGCGAATGAACGCCGCCACGGGCTCTTTAAGGTCTTTAATGCGCCCATGGGGGACAGCGACCTCGTGGCCGAGAGCGGTAGAGCCTAAGCGTTCTCGTGAGAATAGACTTTGAAATACAACCGTACGCGCAATACCATGGTTGTTTTCAAAGAGTAAGCCTGCTTGCTCAAAAGCCCGTTTTTTACTGGTTGCGGCCAGGTCAAGTACCACGTTGGTGGAGGGCAAAATACGCGACAATAGATTCATAGTAGCTATTATAAAACGAATGCACGGTGCTGAATATGCCCCATTGCACACGAAACCAGACAATTAATAAAGCCCCGCTTAAAAACGGGGCTACTGACGTTGTCTAGTGTAGCAGTAGTCGCTTAGACAAATCTGCATCTGGGCAGTTAGAGAGTGGCTTCTTCCATACGTTTGTGTGGAGTATGAGCATGGTTATAGGCTTTGGACTTGGTCTTTACGATTTGGCGCTCGACCTTATCTGACAAGACATCGATAGCGGCATACATGGATTCTTCGGTGGCTGCGCTATGAATATCTTTGCCCGCTACACGTAGTGTGATTTCTGCGGTGTGATTAACGCGCTCGACCGAAAGTATGACCTGACTGCTAATAACGCTATCAAAGTGCTTTGTGATACGGCCTATTTTATTTTCGACATAGTCGCGAAGTGCCGCGGTAATTTCTATATTACGACCGGTGATGCTCAGGTTCATAAGGACTCTCCTGTGAAAACAAGATGCGCTGCTGTGCGCAAAAGTTAACGGTGCAAAACGTTTACGCCCTCCTTAGAATTCCTACACATCCAGTATACCTAAGCTGACAAATTTTAAAATGATGTAGCTCAATATATTTTTACTTACGCCTACATTTTGAAGTTTTTCCCTAGATACACCTGGCGCACCGCCTCGTTATTAATGATCTCGTTGGGATGGCCGCTAGTGAGAACTTTGCCATCACTGATGATGTAGGCGCGATCACAGATACCAAGGGTTTCGCGTACGTTATGGTCGGTAATAAGTACCCCAATATTGCGCGATTTTAAGAACTGCACAATGCGTTGGATCTCAATGACGGCAATGGGGTCTACACCTGCGAAAGGCTCGTCTAATAAGATAAATCGAGGCTGCGTCGCTAAGGCGCGTGCAATTTCGACGCGACGACGCTCCCCGCCGGACAGCGATAAGGCGGTGCTGTTTCGGATATGGTCGATTTGCAGTTCGTCAATTAGCTGTTCGAGGTGCTGGTTGATTAGCGTAGCGCCAAAGCGCTTGCCGTTCTCATCAAACTGCAGTTCAAGTACGGCCCGAATGTTTTGTTCGACGGTGAGACGCCTGAATACTGAGGCGTCTTGTGGCAAATAGGAAAGGCCAAGGTGGGCACGTTTATGCATGGGCAAGCCGGCAATTGGCGTGCCATCGATTTCGATACGGCCCGAGTCGGCGTGCACGATGCCCACGATCATGTAGAAACTGGTGGTTTTCCCTGCGCCGTTAGGGCCCAATAGGCCCACCACTTCACCGCTTTCAACGGCGATGGAGACATCTTTAACAACGGTTCGTTTGCCGTAGGTTTTACTCAGCCCTACCGCTCGGAGGCTGCCGGATTGGGTACGGTTAAGAGAGTGGACATTTGTGCTCATTGCGGGCGCTTTTGGTTGGGCTGTGGGGGCGGTTTATTACGATTTGTCTTGGCATTCCGCAAGAGCGGCATCGGCTTTGGCACGGGGGCGAGCAACAGATCGAACCCGTTGGTTATCGGCGGCTGACTGAGCGCCACCGAACGCCTCATAGGTCTCGGTGTCTTGGTGGTACACCACGCGATCCCCTCGAATGTTGTCAAAGGGCTTGCCACAGACGTAGCGCGTAACAATGGCTTGGCCAATCATGATGAGCTCGTCCGTTTTGCTGTTGTATTCGGCTCTGAGGCCTTCGGCTTTAATGACTTCGTGTTTCTCGGGCTTTTCTTGACGCACGCGTACACGGTCGGTGGTGGTGACGGTTGCGGTCCCATACTGAAAGCCTTCGTCGTCTTCGCGCATGGTGAGGCGATCAGAATGTAGAACCATCAGGCCGCGCGTCATGATCACGTTGCCCACGAAAACACTTTCTCGTTTTACGTCGTCATAATGCAGCGTGTCAGAGAGAATGAGTGTGTCGGGTTCGGCTTCAGCATCGGTGGATTGCGCAAACAGAGTGGTGCTGCAAAGCACTAAACTCACGGTAGCGACAAGTACGGACCAGCTCGAACCAAAGCGTCGTGTCGGTAGTGTTAAGAAAGTGGGCGCTAGTTTCATGGCGGTGTGTTCAGTTAGAAGGCTGATTTCGACGTTCTTGTCGGTCTTGGCCTGAAATTTTAACGTCTGAGGCTGAGAAAACCTCAAGTTGGCGGCTGCTGTTATCGTAACGCATGCCGGTGCCGCGCATGGTCGAGTTACCGTTTACAACCGTGGCAGGAATATCGGTGTAAACCACATCCTCGTCGGGCAAAATGATAAGGGTTTCGCTGGTGACATCAAGGGCTTTACGCTCGGCATCGGGCAGACGGTGTACGTGTGCGTTGCCTTGCATGGTGATGCGAGCCCCATCTTGATCCATGATGGCGGTGTCGGATGTCGCAATAGTGATGGGCGAGTTGGCTCGGTTTCCGATGGCACGGGCGGTGGTGATTTCGTACGAGTCATCGTCAGGAAAGTGCAGCATGTGATCGCCCTCTAGGCGATTGATGGCCACCCCCTCTTCGTTGCTACGAACCAAGGTGAAGTGTTGGGCCCAGGAGTCGGGTTCGTGTGTGACTCGTCGTACGGGATCCACTTCGATGGCGCGCTGCGTATAGTCGGCCGCCCACCAGGTACCCGCTACGAGAATCAGCAGCAATAAAATCGAGACGAAAGTGGGCAGCCGTTCACGCATACCTAACCTTATTGAATTACCGCGGTGGTACTTAAGGGTTTAGCGTTTAACAACGCGCCCAGTTTGCCTTGGCTAGCGAGGATGATGTCACAGCATTCGCGCACAGCACCCATTCCCCCTTGTTTGCTGGCAACCCAATGACTAAGGTGAGCGATGTAACTGGGGGCGTCCGGCACGCTGGCGGCAAAGCCCACGCGCTGCATGGCCGCAATATCAATAATATCGTCGCCCATGTATCCAATTTCGGAAAAATCCAAGCCCAAGCGCTGAGCCAGGTCTTGTAGCACGTCAATTTTGTTGCGCACGCCTTGGTGGACTTCGGCAATGCCAAGTTCGGCAGCGCGGCGTGCCACGATTGGCCCTTCTCGGCCCGTGATTAAGGCAACACGTATGCCGCTTTCATCAAGTAAGCGCAGCCCATAACCGTCAAGGGCGTGAAAGGCTTTGACCGCTTCGCCTTGTTCGCCATACCACAGGCGTCCGTCGGTAAGTACACCGTCTACGTCAAAAACCATAAGGCGAAGTTGGCGTAAGCGCTGTTGTAAGTCGGGGCTAATTTTAGCAAGCAGCAGGGCTTCGGCTGGGTGTTGCGGAATAAGAGTTTCAGTCATTTATAGTACCTTTGCCGCCAGTAGGTCGTGCATGTGTAGCGCGCCTTGTAAGCGGCCATCTTCGCCCAAAACAAGCATTTGGTTGATGCGGTTGGCATCCATTGTGCTGGCTGCCTCGATAGCGAGAGCTTGCGCAGGAATGTGTCTGGGGTTGTGGGTCATGCCTTCGTGGACCTGAATGTGGCGGATGTCCCCGTGTCGGCGAATCAGTCGGCGTAAGTCGCCATCAGTAAAAATGCCGATGGGGTGTTGTTTTTCGTTAGTGACGATGGTCATACCCATCCCTTTTGCTGACATCTCGGCAAGGGCTTCGGGTACGAGCGTGTGTTGATCGACAATGGGTAAGGCGTCGCCTTTACGCATGATGTCGCGCACGTAGGTTAAGAGTTGTCGGCCTAATGCTCCACCGGGGTGAGAGCGTGCAAAATCTTCTTGACTAAAGCCTCTGGCTTCGAGGCAGGCGACGGCTAGGGCATCGCCAAGAACTAAGGCCGCTGTCGTGCTGGCAGTGGGCGCCAGATTAAGTGGACAGGCTTCGTATTCGACCTGAGCGTCCAGATGTAAATCGGCGTTTTTTGCGAGCTCTGAGTCGGGGTGGCCGGTGACGGCAATCAGTCGTGCTCCCATGCGCTTTATGACCGTTAAAACGGTCATAAGTTCTTGAGCCTTACCCGAGTAAGAGATGGCGATCACCACATCTTGACCTGTAATCATACCCAAATCACCGTGTAGCGCTTCAGCGGCATGCACAAAAAAAGCGGGCGTGCCTGTGGAGGCAAGTGTGGCCGCTATTTTTCGGGCCACATGCCCCGACTTACCGATGCCCGTTACCACGACTCGTCCTTGACAGTGCAAAAGCATGTCTACGGCGTCGACGAAATGGTGGTCGAGTCGGTCTTTTAGGGCCGTAAGCGCGTTGATTTCGATGCTAAATGTTTGCTTAGCCGAAGCGATAACGTCGGTGTGAGTATGAGCTTGGGTTTTCATGGGTAGATTGTAATCGGGATCACTTATTTTAGCTGCTCTTTGATTTTTTTCAGTCACAAAGCGTAGCCGCGCTGCGCCGGTGCGTAACTTGCCTTGGATAGGGGAACGTATTACTATTCCCAGTTACTGTAATTTCAGTAATTACTGAAACTTCAAAAAAAACTTATTATGAATCTCGACCCGCAAACTGAGCGTTTTGTGTTGCATTTCGGAGAGATGGGCGGACGGTGGGGCGTTAACCGCACCGTGGGGCAAATCTATGCCTTGTTGTTTTTGTCGCCTACTGCATTGAATGCCGAGCACATCGCTGACACCCTCAAAATCTCCCGTTCTAACGTCAGCATGAGCTTGAAAGAGTTGCAGTCGTGGCGCCTTGTGCAAATGGTGCATAAAGTGGGTGACAGGCGCGAGTATTTCGAATCGCCTAAAGATGTATGGGAAATCTTTAGCATCTTGGTCGAAGAAAAGCGTAAACGGGAAATTGATCCAACGCTAAGCTTATTGCGTAGTATTCTGATGGAACAACCTAAGAACGAGCAAGAGGCGTTCGAGCAACAACGTATTGGTGACATGCTTGAGCTTATCGAGTTAGCCACTGGCTGGTTCGATGAGATTCATCATTTACCCCCAGAGACCTTACAAAGCCTGATGAAGCTAGGTTCTAAGGTGCAGAAAGTGTTGGGTTTGGCGGGTAAGGTTCGTAAAAGCGCTGGATCGGGAGCCAAAACATGATTGATTTCGATGTGGTTACGCTTTCTCGTTTGCAGTTTGCTGCAACGGCGATGTTTCACTTCTTATTTGTTCCCCTCACGATGGGGCTGGCGTTGTTGCTAGCCATTATGGAAAGTGTGTACGTCATGACGGGCCGCGCGATTTGGCGGCGCATGACCATGTTTTGGGGCAAGTTATTCGGTATTAACTTTGCACTTGGGGTAGCAACAGGTGTGGTAATGGAGTTCCAGTTTGGTATGAACTGGGCGTATTACAGCCATTATGTGGGCGATATTTTTGGGGCCCCCCTTGCTATTGAAGGCTTAATGGCCTTTTTCCTTGAAGCCACTTTCGTCGGCTTATTTTTCTTCGGTTGGGATCGACTTTCGAAAATCGGGCACTTGATTGTGACGTGGCTAGTCGCCTTAGGGGCTAACTTTTCAGCCTTATGGATTCTGATTGCGAATGGGTGGATGCAAAACCCCGTGGGCGCCACCTTTAATCCTCAAACCATGCGTATGGAGCTTACTGACTTCGCGGCCGTTATTTTTAATCCGGTAGCGCAAGCTAAGTTTGTACACACCGTTAGCGCGGGTTACGTTTTGGGTGCGGTTTTTGTTTTGGGTGTCAGCGCGTGGTATGTGCTGCGAGGTAGGCATTACGAAATCGCACGTCGCTCTATGGTGGTTGCCGCCAGCTTCGGTTTGGCGTCAGCGCTGTCTGTGGTGGTGTTAGGTGATGAAAGCGGATACCTCACGACCGAGCATCAGCAAATGAAAATCGCCACTATTGAGGCGATGTGGGAAACCGAACCTGCCCCCGCCAGCTTTAATGCCTTCGCCATTCCTAGCCAAGAAGGGCGGTCTAACAGCTTTGCTGTCGAAATACCGTGGGTGATGGGGCTGATCGGTACGCGTTCGCTAAGTACGCCCATGTTGGGCATCAACGATTTGGTCGAGCACGCTAAGGTGCGCATTCGTAACGGCTTGGTGGCGTATGAGTCATTGCAAAAGGTAAGGGCGGATGAAAACGATCAGGAAGCCCGAGCTGTGTTTGACGAGCACTGGCAAGATCTGGGTTACGCGTTATTGCTGAAGCGGCATCTCAGCGATATCGGGCAAGCGACGGATGCACAAATTGATCAAGCGGCGTGGGACACGGTTCCGCAAGTAACCCCCTTGTTCTGGACCTTCAGGATCATGGTGGGGCTAGGCGTCTATTTTATTGCTTTCTTTATTATTGCTTTCTTTCTTGCATCAACCGACCGTATTACGCGTTCACCGCGCTTCTTGAAAACGGCCGTATGGACCATACCGTTGCCATGGATCGCCATTGAGTGTGGCTGGTTTGTGGCCGAGTACGGGCGCCAGCCATGGATTATTGAAGGCGTCTTACCCACGTACTATGCGGCCTCAGGGTTAAGTATCAGTGATTTGGTGATTAGCTTATCGATCTTCTTTGCGCTCTATGCGGCACTTGCCGTGGTCGGCGTCAAAGTAATGTTGCATGCCATTCGTTCAGGCCCTGACGATGAGGCACAGGACGATGCGGATGCCTTATCGACTCACACACCACGTGTATTACCTGCGGAATAAGGGAGAAAAATAATGGACGCTTTTATTCTTCTCGATTACGACACGCTAAGGGTGATCTGGTGGTTACTGCTTGGTGTGTTACTGGCTGCTTTTGCTGTCATGGATGGTGCGGATTTAGGCATTGCGATGCTTTTACCGGCGGTCACTAAGAATGACGCTGAGCGACGGGTGCTTTTTAACGTGATTGGCCCAGTATGGGAAGGTAACCAGGTTTGGTTAATTCTCGGTGGTGGGGTGATTTTTGCGGCGTGGCCGTTGTTGTATGCCATGGCATTTTCAGGCTTTTATTTAGCCATGATGTTGTTGCTGGTCGCGTTGATATTACGTCCCGTTGCCATTAAGTATCGCAGCAAAATGACCTCGACTGTGTGGCGTACACGGTGGGACGCAATCTGGTGTGGTACGGGCGTGGTAGCTGCTTTGGTTTTTGGGGTGGCCGTGGCGAATATCATGATCGGAACCCCGTTTGGTTTCGAGAGCGCGACGATGCGCCCGATGTATCAGGGTGGGTTCTTCGCGTTATTTACGCCTTTTACGCTGTTAGTCGGTGTGATTTCCATTTTGATGATGGCCTTTCAAGGTGCTGTGGTCTTGTCAGGGAAAACAGAGGGCTCGATTTCACAACTGGCTAAACGCTGGGCGACCTACACCGGTTTGGCGTGTGTGGCCTTGTTTATCGTGGCGGGCTGGTTCATTGCGACCACAGTCCCTGGGTATTCAGTAGAGACGGCGGCCTTGGCGCACGCTTACTCTAACCCCTTGGCCAAAGTGGTAACGGTAAGTCCAGGAGGGTGGATGGCTAACTACACAACCTACCCATGGATGTGGATAGCGCCTCTGATGGGCGTGGTGGGGGCCTTGATAGCAATTGCGATCGTCCGTATGAAGAAAGGTGTGTTTGCCTTATTCTTTTCCTCGCTGTCGGTGATGGGCATTGTCTTTACCTTTGGGTTTTCTACTTTTCCTTTTTTAATGCCCTCATCGCTAGAGCCTAGTTCTAGCCTTACTATTTATGATGCATCAGCCAGTCATTTTTCGTTGTGGATCATGTTGCTGATTTCATGCTTTTTCTTGCCTCTGATTGTGATGTATACCTCTTGGGTTTATCGGGTGATGCGCGGCAAGGTCACCCCAGAGTCTATCGATGACGCTCCCCATTCTTATTAATTAAGCGAGGTGTAACGATGTGGTATTTTTCGTGGATATTAGGGCTGGGCTTAGCGTGTGCTTTTTCTATCCTCAATGCGATGTGGTTCGAGTTGCGAGTGGTACGAGCCCAAGAAGAGGGAGCGCAACGAAGAGCGGCAACGGCTGCGAATGACTAAACTCACCACCCGTTTGAAGCCCGAGTCTGCCCCGTTAGGCGAGGCATGGTTACGTCGGACCTGGCGAGTGGCACCGGTACGTACTGTGTGGGCATTACTCGCGCCGTTGATAACGGGTTTGTTATTTATTCCTCAAGCCTGGTGGCTAGCTCGTGTTTTGCAGCAAGCCATTGTCGATAAGGTATCGGTTGCGGCGTTATGGCCTTCAGTGTTGTTTATTGCGGGCTTACTGATACTACGCGCCATTATCTCGTGGTCGGGCGAGCGCAGCGCCAGTGCGGCTTCTGAGGCCATTAAACACCGACTGCGTAACGCCTTATTGCATGAGCTATTACATCGTGGGCCTGCTTGGACGCAACGTCATCCGTCGGGTGAACTGGCGACAGCCGTGATGGACCATGTCGAGGCGCTAGATGGTTACTTACAGCGTTACATGGCAGCGGCAGTGGCCGCCGTGTTCTTACCGCTAATCTTGTCCGTAGCTGTATTTGGTGTGGACTGGGTGGTTGCGGTGTTACTGCTGTGTACGGCACCCCTTATTCCACTGTTCATGGCCTTGGTGGGTTGGGGCGCCGAGTCAGCAAATCAGAAGCATCAGCAAACACTGCAACGTTTATCCGGGATTTTTGGTGATCGGATTAAAGGTTTGTTTACCTTAACGCTATTTGGGCAAACGGCTGCGGAAGTGGACGCGGTACGACGGGCCAGTGTTAACTTGGGCCAAACCACCATGAAGGTGTTGCGCATCGCTTTTCTGTCGTCTGCGGTGCTAGAGCTGTTTGCCGCGTTGGGTGTGGCGGGCGTAGCGGTTTACATCGGGCTTAGTTATTTGGGCATGCTGGGGCCAAGCTTCAGTGGTTTTAGCTTACAACATGGCTTGTTTTGTTTGTTCATCGCGCCAGAGGTCTACCAGCCTTTGCGGCAGTTGGCTGCTAGTTATCATGATCGAGCCCAAGCGAAGTCCGCGGCTCACGAGCTTGAGCAATTGTTTGTCAGCTTGCCTTCTCTCGCGGCAAAAGAGGGGGGCGTCGCTTCAGAGTCCACAACGTGGCCGATTACCCAGCGCATCGACCTTCAGGCCCCCGATTCCACTGATTTTAAACGCACGGGGCTGATGCCTTTGGTTTTAACGGCAACGAATTTAAGCCTAAGTGTGCCGGGCAGCTTTGACGCCTTACTTGAAAGTTGCTCCATTCGCTTACGCCGTGGTGACTCCGTTGCCGTTGTGGGTGCCAGCGGTAGCGGTAAAACGACCTTTCTTGAAAGTTTGATCGGGTTACGGCCACGCACCAGTGGTGAAATTGTCCTTTATACGCGTAATGAAACAGCGTCTGCCGACGGCATGGATCACCTTAGCGAGGTGTGTATGGTTGGTTCTACGCCGTTTATTGCCTTGGGCACGGTGGCAGAGGCCCTGCGTCTAGCCTCGCCGAAGGCGACCGATCAGCAATTGTGGCGCGCGCTGGAAGCGGTGCAGCTGGCAGAGGTGTTGCGTTCAAATGCTCAGGGTTTACAAACGAGGGTGGGCAATCGGGGCTTTGGTTTTTCTGGCGGACAAATTCATCGTTTGGCGCTAGCTCGATTATTCTTATCCGATGCTTCGCTGATTCTACTTGATGAGCCCACCGCCCATTTAGATAGTCAGACCCGTGATGCCGTGTTGGATGCGATTGATGCGTTTTGCGCTAATCGAGCCTTAGTGATCGCCACGCATGACCCTGTTGTAGCGGCTCGCATGTCCTCAAGGTGGTATCTCGAAGAGGGGATATTGCATGGGGTGAAGCCATGAAATTATGGTGGCAACTTTGTGCGTCGTGGTTTCGAGAGCATAAGGCTCGTAGCGCCGCGGCATTGTTTGCAGCGCTGAGCACCGTGTTTGCGGGGGTGGGTTTACTGACCGTGGCCGGTTGGTTCTTAACAGGAGCTTTTTTAAGTGGCTCGTTGATCCTGTTTAATTTATTTGTTCCGTCAGCATTGGTACGTGGATTATCAATGTGGCGCATTGTCTCGCGCTATCTTGAACGTATCACGGGCCATACCGTGACCTTAGACCTGCAAGCGGAAATACGGGCCCAAACGTTTGAACAGTTATCGCAGTTACCGGCCGCGGAACTGGCACGATACCGTGATGGTGATTTGGTGGCACGCCTGATTAACGACGTAGAGCGATTGGATTCGGTCTTTTTGTTATTGATTGTGCCCGCATTTACCGCCTTAACGGGTGGCGTTTTGTATTCGATTTTTGTGGGCTCACACGTACCTTGGGCGGGAATCGCTGTACTGGCCTGCGTGTTGATTGGTGTGGTGGCGGCCCCTTATTGGGTGGCAAGGCGTAGCGCGCGCCTTGGTCTGGATGTCACCGATAAGGTATCGCAACTGCGAGCCTTACTGCACGACGCGATGGTTGCACACGTTGATATTGTGGTGTTTAACGGTTTTAGGTCGTTGCAGCATAGCTTTGAAGCGCAAAGTGCAGAGTTGTCTGCGCAGCGCACGCGTATGGCGGCAATGGCAAGCCTAGGCAATTTGACTCAACAAGTGGGGATGGGCTTGTTGCTTATTACGATGGTACTAACCGGATTGCATACGTATCACGAGTACGAGCTAAGCGCTGCCATTTGGGTGGGGTTATTGCTGGGGGCGTTAGGGCTTTTTGAAGTGATGGCGCCTTTAATGCGAGGGGCCTCTAGTTTAGGTGTGGCCAGCTCGGCTGCCGCACGCCTGCAAACCTTGCGTGCGAACGTTTCTGATGAAAAGCACGACACGCAAGAGCGAGCTTTGCCGACAACAGGCGCCTTGTGCTTGGACGGGCTTTCGGTGGGTTACGAGCATAATGCGGCGCTGTTGTCGAATATCAACCTAAGCGTTGCTCAGGGCGAACGGGTGTTAATCCGAGGGCTGAGCGGAGCGGGTAAATCCACATTACTGCATACCATCATGGGCGTGACCCCCAGCTTAGCGGGACAGATACGTTATGGCGACGTAGACCTTGATGATATCAGCACAGCGCAGCGCTTTCGGCAGTTTACGCTGATGTCACAACATTCGACGGTGTTTATGGGAAGCTTGCGCCATAACTTGTTGCTGGCTAAGCCAGATGCGACGGATGCAGAGCTATGGTCTGCGCTTGAGCGCGTCCGTTTGGACGAGTTCGTCAATCGTTTGGCATCGGGTTTAGATAGTTGGGTGGGTGAGGGGGGCAACACCTTATCCACAGGGCAAAAACGGCGATTATGCTTGGCCCGTATTTTGTTAACGTCGGCCTCGCTTTGGGTGTTGGACGAGCCGCTTAGTGGTTTAGATGAGGCGACAGCCTACGCGCTACTGCGTGATTTATTGCAATTTGCCGAGAAGCGTACCATTATCATGGTGAGTCATGAGCCGGTGCCGTCTGGCTTGTTTCATCGTGAAATGCAAATCATCGGTGAGCAGCTTTACGATATACCCGCGTAACGTTCTTTTTAAGGCACGATCATCACTATTCGCAGTGAGATTGTGTACACTTTCATGCGTGCCGATGGTGCATTGTGCGCCGTGGTTATTTTTGTGGTTATTTGAGTCAACATGCATACCGATCCCGCCGAATACATTCGTCAGACGATTCGCAGCGTACCTGACTGGCCTAAGGCTGGTGTCACGTTCCGTGATATCACTCCGGTTCTTCAAGACCCTCAGGCTTTTCGTGTACTTATCGATTTATTCGTTTATCGTTACATGCGTCAACGCCTAGACTTGGTTGCAGGGGTTGATGCGCGTGGCTTTATTGTAGGTTCTGTCTTGGCCTACGAACTGAATTTGGGCTTTGTGCCTGTGCGTAAGAAAGGCAAATTGCCGTTTCAAACCGTGGCTGAGGAATATTCCTTAGAGTATGGAAATGCAACGGTAGAAATGCATACCGATTCAGTGCGTCCTGGGCAACGAGTACTGTTGATCGACGACTTGATTGCTACAGGTGGCACCATGGTAGCTGCCTCAAGACTATTACAACGTCTCGGGGCCAATGTCATCGAGGCGGCTGCTATTATTGACTTGCCTGACTTGGGCGGATCCAAAGCGGTTACGGAAACTGGGTTACCGGTTTATACCGTATGCGAGTTTGGGCAATCATTGCCGGCTCCACACGAGCTTCCTGGTCAATAAGCCAGCCATTAAAAAACCCTTTCATATAAAGAAAGGGTTTTTTTGTGGACACTGCCTTTAGCTGTTCCAGCACAGCCCGCTTAGTGGTAATGGTCAAATACCTGACGCAAATACGCTAAGAAAGTGTCATCGTTGCATTGGGTTTTGCCCGGCGAATCTGAAAGTTTAGCGGTGGTAGCACCGTTGCAACTGACCAGCTTCATGACAATATTAAGCGTTTGTATGCCCATGTCGTTGGTTAAGCTGGTGCCAATGCCGAAGCCCACTTGTATGCGGCTGCCAAAGTATCGATACAGCTTGATTGCTGTATCGATATCTAAGCCATCAGAGAACACCAGCCGTTTTGCTCTGGGGTCAATGCGTAGGCTTTTATAGTGATTAATGGCTAACTCACCCCACTCGTATGGGTCGCCAGAGTCATGGCGTAAGCCATCAAAAAGCTTGGCGAAATAAAGATCGAAATCGCGTAAAAATGCTTTCATGCCGATGGTGTCAGTTAAGGCGATGCCCAGATCCCCACGGTACTCTTGTACCCAGTCCTCTAGTGCTGCTTTTTGAAAGTCACGTAAGCGTACAGCGCCGAAGGCTTGAAAAGACTGAAAATACTCATGGGCCATGGTGCCGATGGGTACGAGATTGTGTTTGCGGGCCAGATACACGTTTGAAGTGCCTTTGAAATAGGCTGGCACGTCACTGGCTAAGCGAGCAATAACCTCGTCGTGCCACGCCGCAGAGTAGCGACGACGTAAGCCGAAATCAGATAGGTCAAAGCCAAAGTGCTCTTGGGGTTGTGTGGCGAAGTTTTGTAAGCGTTCAATTTTTGCCGTTAACCGTTGTCGCCCTTCGTTCAGAAGCGTGGTGGCATCGAACTGTCTGAAATAGAGTTCATTAACAATCGCCAACACGAAAATTTCAAATCCCATTACATGGACCTGGGGGCCCTCGGTAATGATGCGCAGTTCAGGGCCATCCGTTTCGACGGTAATGAAACGTCGCTGATAGCGAAATAGCGATAAATAGTCAACGAAGTCAGACTTGATATAACGAAGGCCGGCAAGGTAATCCAATTCATCTTGCGTGAAACGTAGACTGCACAGATGATCAAGCTGGCGCTCGATTTCGGGAGCCAGTTCAGCCAGTGGGAATGAGGGTTCGTTACGGCATAAAAACTCGTATCGCGCCTGTGCCGCTGGGTGCCGATGCAGCATGGCTTGCCACATGGTGAACTTATAGAGATCGGTCTCAAGCAGGGAGTGAATAACAGGAATAAAAGGTTGGCTCATTATTGTCGCTGTGTTTGTTACGCTGATTCGTCTCTTGATAGTCTACTCGCATTCTGTGCTACGAGACGCGGGAGCAAAAAGAACAACACCCCAGAAACGATGAAGCTCTGGGGTGTTGTTCTTCGTTGGACTTAGACTAAAACGCGCTCAATGCCGCCATTGTTTGCGGTTTTCACGTAATCAGCCATCCAGTTTTCACCCAAAATATGTTTGGCCATTTCCACGACGATGTAGTCAGATTTCACTCCGGTATCACCTTCGTAACGGGTTAAGCCTTGTAAGCAAGAAGGGCATGACGTTAGCATT
Organism: Paenalcaligenes sp. DL 463; assembly: GCF_057475185.1. Lineage (NCBI taxonomy): Bacteria > Pseudomonadati > Pseudomonadota > Betaproteobacteria > Burkholderiales > Alcaligenaceae > Paenalcaligenes > Paenalcaligenes sp. DL 463. The sequence continues at coordinate 42,443 of NZ_JBYBKX010000003.1, forward strand.
TTGACTTCGCCTTTAAAGCCATCAGAAGCAATGCTTTCCTGATTCTTCAGCAGCTCTTCTTGCTTACGGAAACGTATTTGCGTAGAGATATCGGGGCGAGAAACTGCTAATGTTCCCGACTCGCCACAACAACGATCACTTTTTATGGACTCGTTACCCACCAGCGCTTTGACCGTTTTCATGGGGTCTTGCAGTTTCATGGGGGTGTGGCAGGGGTCGTGATACATGTAGCGCACGCCTTCTACGCCGTCTAGCTTGATGCCTTTTTCAAGTAAATATTCGTGGATGTCGATTAAGCGACATCCGGGGAATATTTTTTCAAACTCGTACATCGCAAGCTGGTCATAACAGGTGCCACAACTGACCACTACCGTTTTGATATCTAAATAGTTCAGGGTGGTGGCCATGCGGTGAAACAGCACACGGTTATCGGTAATCATTTGATCCGCTTTGTCTTTTTGCCCACTTCCTCGTTGTGGATAGCCGCAGCATAAGTAGCCTGGGGGCAAGACCGTTTGTACGCCGGCATGCCACAGCATGGCTTGCGTAGCTAGCCCAACCTGAGAGAACAAACGCTCAGAGCCGCAACCTGGAAAGTAAAACACAGCCTCACTGTCAGGGCTGGTGTTGTCTGGGTTACGGATGATGGGTACGTAATCGGGATCTTCAATATCCAGTAGTTTACGCACGGGCTGCTTAGGTAAGCCACCCGGCATTTTCTTGTTGATGAAATGTATGACTTGCTCGCGAATCGGGGCTTTGCCTACGCTAGCGGGTGGCGCGGCGGTCTGTTTGCGCGCTGGTGCCGCTAAGACATCATGAGCAATACGCTGCGCTTTATAGCCTACGTCTAAGACTTTACGCGTGGTATTAATCACTCGTGGGTCTTTGGCATTCAAAAAGAACATGGCGGTTGCGGCGCCTGGGTTCTTTGACTTTTTACCCATGCGGTTTAATAACGCGCGCATTTCCATCGATACATCACCAAAGTCAATGTCGACAGGGCAAGGGTTAAAGCACTTATGACAAAGCGTGCAGTGATCGGCCACATCTTCAAATTCAGACCAGTGCTGCAAACTGACACCGCGTCGGGTTTGTTCTTCGTAAAGAAACGCTTCCACAAGTAATGAGGTGGCAAGAATCTTATTGCGGGGTGAGTACAGCAGGTTGGCTCTGGGAACGTGGGTCGCGCAAACCGGTTTGCATTTACCACAACGTAGGCAATCTTTGATGGCGTGCGAAATAGAGCCGATTTCGCTACGTTGCATAATAAGCGATTCGTGCCCTAATAAGTTAAAGCTGGGCGTCCAAGCCTGACTTAGGTCAGCGCCGGGCATGAGTTTGCCCGCATTGAAGTGATTATCAGGGTCGATGCGGCGCTTGTAGTCTTGGAAGGGCTGTAGCTCTTCTTGCGTTAAGTACTGATACTTAGTCAGCCCAATACCGTGCTCGCCCGAAATAACACCATCAAGGCTACGCGCAATATCCATGATGCGACTAACGGTTTCGTTAGCTTCTTGAAGCATGCCGTAATCGTCGGAGTTCACGGGGATATTGGTGTGGACATTGCCATCACCCGCGTGCATGTGCAGCGCAACAAAGACACGGCTTTTTAATACGCGGTCGTGTATAGATTGAAGCTCAGCTAAAACTGCGGCACAGTCGGCCCCTGGGAAATGCTCTTCCAGTTTGGCTCGTACTTCTGTCTTCCAGGAAATACGCAGCGTGTGGTCTTGAAGAACATCAATGACTTTGAGTTCTGGCTGCGTAGTAAGGTGTTCGCGCATCGCATCGCCAAACGAAGCGAGGCCGATACGTTCAAGGTGGGGCAGACTGGTATCAATGCGCGAATCAAGGTTGGCTAATAACCAGCTCCAGCGCTCGCGAACCGACGCTAAGGTAGCGATGGCTTCGTGGCGGCGCTCTTCAAGTATTTCTTCACGAGTGTGCTCGGCGTCGTCGTGATCGATGGTTTTACCCACCGGTAGATCGCCACTGAGAAATTGCTCTAGCTCGTCAAGTAAACGCAGTTTATTGCGCGTAGATAGTTCAATATTAATGCGTTCGATGTGGTCAGTGTATTCGCCCATACGGTCTAAGGGGATCACCACGTCTTCGTTGATTTTGAACGCATTCGTGTGTCGAGCAATGGCAGCGGTTCGTGCGCGATCAAGCCAAAAGCGTTTACGCGCTTCGGCACTGACGGCCACAAAGCCTTCGCCATGACGTGTGTTGGCAATACGTACGACTTCGCTGGCGGCGAGGGCGACAGCATCAGCGTCGTCGCCAACAATATCACCAATTAACACCATTTTAGGTAAGCCATTACGTTTGCTTTTGGTGGCGTATCCCACGGCGCGTAAGTATCGCTCGTCAAGGTGTTCGAGCCCAGCCAATAGCGCCCCGTTGGCGCGTCCGGTGGTATCCAGATAGTTTTTGACTTCAACAATCGAGGGTACCGCTAAGCGCGCACTGCCAAAGAACTCAAGACAAACCGTGCGGGTGTGCGCCGACATGCGGTGCAAAATCCAGCGTGCGGCGGTAATTAAGCCATCACAGCCTTCTTTCTGTACACCGGGTAGGCCGGATAAAAACTTATCAGTGACGTCCTTGCCCAGACCTTCTTTGCGGAATTTTTTACCTTCGATAGCTAAGGTTTCGTGGCGCAGCAGTTTTGCACCGGGTTCGAAATTACCGTCGTACCAATGCAAATCAAAAAGGGCTTCGTCCACTTCGTGGATTTTGCCAAGATTATGGTTAAGACGGGTGACTTCTAACCAGTTTCCATCGGGATCCACCATGCGCCACCAGGCGAGGTTATCAAGCGCCGTGCCCCAAAGAACGGCCTTTTTACCACCGGCGTTCATGGCGACATTCCCCCCAATGCACGAGGCATCCGCTGAGGTTGGGTCTACGGCGAATACGCGTCCGGCCGCGTCAGCCGCATCGGCGACGCGGCGTGTGACAACGCCGGCACCACTTAAAATCGTGTGTACGGGCTGGTCTACCCCAGGAAGCTGTATCGCTTCGACTTCGCCCAAGGCGTCCAGCTTTTCTGTGTTGATGACGACAGACTGGGCGGTGAGGGGAATGGCTCCCCCTGTGTAGCCCGTACCACCTCCTCGGGGGATGATGCTTAGCTTTAGCTCAATACAGGCTCGCACCAGCGCTGCCATCTCATTTTCGCTATCGGGTGTCAGGACGACAAACGGGTATTCGACTCGCCAATCGGTTGCGTCCGTAACATGAGAGACACGAGACAAGCCATCAAACTTAATGTTGTCTTTCGCCGTAATTTGCAAGAGTCGCTTGGTCGTGCGTTGGCGTAAGGTGCGCGTATTATTGAATTCGTTCTCAAACGCGTCGACCGCGCCTTTGGCGGCGAGTAAAAGTTGAATGACTTTTTGGTCACGTTCGGGAAGGTCGCTGTCGCGACGATTATCGATCTCGCTTAAGCGGTGACGTAACGCGTCGATAAGCTGGTGTTGACGCTTGGGGTTGTTCAGTAAGTCGTCTTCGAGGTACGGATTACGTCGGATGACCCAAATATCGCCCAAGACTTCAAAGAGCATTCGTGCGGAACGACCTGTGCGGCGATGAGAGCGTAGCTCTGACAGTATCGACCAAGCCTCTGGCCCAAGTAACCTCAAAATAATTTCACGATCTGAGTAAGAGGTGTAGTTATAAGGAATCTCGCGTAAGCGCGTAGAAACAGAGGGCATACGAGAGGCGAGGTACTGGCTGGCGACTGGGGCGTTCATAGGGTCAGGCTAAGGCCACTGAAATAGGAAGTGGAAATAAAGCGTAATTAACCTACTAGTTTAATTCATTCAGTGAGAACAGGCGTGCTTACACGTGTGCCATGTAGGTTGTTTATGGTTAATTGGTGGAAACGACCCGTTTTCGTTGTTTCTAAACAGGCCTTGTTTTGTGTTCAATGACGGTGACACCCTCGTTTAGGTGAAGTAGGGAAAGCTCCATAATAGTAAAGCGGTCATTGTGGCGTAGCGCGCAAACTTTCCGATTGCCATGTACACAATGCATGGTCCTAATGGCAAACGCAGCCAACCTGCTACTGTGCACAAGGGGTCGCCGACGATGGGCAGCCAGGAAAAGAGCAGTGCAGAGGGCCCCATCTTATGTAGCCACTTTTGCACGAACTGGTGCCAGCGTCCGGTGGAGTTCTTGTATTTAGGGGCATTGCCTTTTATGCCATCAGGGTGAGTTTCACGCCATTTTTGATAGGCACGTTGTGCGCCCGAGCCCATCCAGTAACTGACAATTCCACCCAGCGTATTTCCGGTGGTTGCCACCAATAAAGCGGGCCACAACATGTGGGGTGAGACGCTAACGTAGGCGAAAACAGCCGGCTCTGAACCCAGCGGCAACAATGTTGCCGAGACAAAGCTAACCGTAAACACAGCGGTCAGGCCGACCTCAGGTAACGCCAAAGCCTGTAAGACCCAAAGAATGGTGTTGTTAAGCCATGCTTCCATAGAAAAAGAGGCGAAAGCGCCTTAAAAAATAATTAACTGTCCGAATTGGATGCGGCGCTGTGTTTAGGACTGAGCGTACGCGTTAACGCGGGTAGACTGTGGTATTCTTTTTTCTTTACTTGTTTTTACCCTTATTGTGTAACCGCTATCGGTTGCCCTGATCTCATTTTATGTCCAACGACTATCTTAAACGCATTCTGACCTCCAAGGTCTACGATGTGGTGCGTGAAACAGCGCTAGAATTTGCTCCCTTGACTTCAGCTCGATTAAATAATCGAATTCTGCTTAAGCGCGAAGATCAGTTGGACGTGTTTAGCTTCAAGTTGCGCGGGGCGTACAATCGCATGGCGCACCTTAGTCCTACCGAGTTAAAACGTGGCGTTATTGCCGCTTCTGCTGGTAATCATGCGCAAGGTGTGGCGTATTCGGCAAAACGCTTAGGGACTCGTGCCGTCATTGTGATGCCAGAAACCACCCCGCAAGTGAAAATTGATGGGGTATTGCGCCACGGTGGTGAGGTGGTGTTGTTTGGGGAAAGCTTCTCCGATGCCTATGACCATGCTGTAGAGCTAGAAAAAAAAGAAAAGCTTACCTTTGTGCATCCCTTTGATGACCCTGATGTGATCGCTGGGCAAGGCACCATTGGTATGGAGATTCTTCATCAACACCCTGGGCCTATTGACGCCGTCTTCGTTCCTATTGGTGGAGGAGGTCTGATTGCCGGCGTAGCGGCCTACATTAAGCAATTACGGCCTGAAATTAAAATTATCGGCGTGCAGACTGAAGATTCTGACGCCATGGCTCGTAGCGTTAAAGCTAATCGTCGCTTAAACCTAAGCGATGTAGGACTGTTCTCTGATGGTACCGCCGTTAAACAGGTAGGAAGTGAAACCTTCAAGTTGGCTCGTGAATACGTCGATGATTACGTATTGGTGAATACGGACGCCATTTGCGCAGCCATTAAAGACGTGTTTCAAGACACTCGTAGTGTTTTAGAGCCTGCAGGCGCCTTGGCTATGGCTGGTGCTAAGCATTACGCTCAACAGCATAAGTTGAAAAATAAGACCTTAATTGCCATTACCTCTGGCGCCAACATGAACTTCAACCGTTTGCGTTTTGTGGCCGAGCGGGCAGAAGTGGGTTTGGCTCGTGAAGCCGTCTTGGCAATTAGCCTGCCCGAGCAGCGGGGCAGTTTTTTACGCTTGATCGAAGCGCTAGGCGATCGCTCTGTGACCGAATTTAATTACCGTATTGCTGATGGCGATCAGGCCCATGTGTTTTTAGGGCTGGCGATTCAGTCTGAAACCGAAATTACAAAGCTTGAAACGCACTTTGTGCGTAAAGGCTTCGCGACGTTGAATTTAACGGATAACGAACTAGCGAAAACGCATCTACGTTATATGGTGGGGGGGCACTCCCCCTTAGCCAAGCACGAACGCTTGTACCGCTTCGAATTTCCTGAGCGGCCAGGCGCGTTACGTCGATTCTTAAGCAGCATGAACCCAGAGTGGAATATCAGCCTTTTCCACTACCGTAACCAAGGTGACGATTACGGACGTATTTTGGTGGGGCTGCAGGTTCCGCCTGAAGATCGCAGCGCGTTCAAAAGCTTTCTTGAGGGTTTGGGTTACCCCTACTGGGATGAAAGCGCAAATCCGGCCTATAAGCTGTTTTTATAGGCAGAGCGAACTAGCGAACACCCCGCCTTAAGGGGTGTCGGCGTCAATCGTCCGCACTCGCAATGGTGCGAAGCGCAAGCTAAACAAGCTACCTGAGCCAAAGCGGCTTTGGATGTTTAGCTCGGCATTATGGCGAACGGCAACGTGGCGCGTAATCGCCAACCCTAAGCCAGTACCGCCTGTTGCCCGAGATCGGCCTTTATCTGCTCGGTAAAAGCGCTCAGTTAAACGAGGAATATCTTGAGGGGCAATACCGATGCCCGTGTCTTCTACCGAGTACGAAGCGCCACCGTCTTCGGTGGCATACCAACTTACGGTGATGGTGCCGTCTTTTGGGGTGTAGCGGATGGCGTTGGTTAACAAATTAGAGACGGCAGACGTTAGCTCGGTTTCTGAACCCACAATGCAAAGGGTGGGATCAACGTTTTGTATAAACTCGTGCTGACCGTCTGACAGAACTTGGGCCTGGTCCAGAGCTTGGCTAATAATTTGACTCATGCGTACGGGGCGGCCCTCGGTGGGCGGAGAGGACTCCAGCGTAGAGAGCGTCAACAAGTCAGCCACAATGGCTTGCATGTGTTGCGCCTGCTCAAGCATCATTTGCTCGTAACGTTCGCGCTGTTCGGTGCTAAGGCTCTCGGGTGGCAATTCGCGTAGTGTTTCTAAGAAGCCCAGCAGCACAGTAAGTGGTGTACGTAGCTCATGTGAAACGTTGGCTACGAAGTCTTTACGGGTGGTTTCCAGTTTTTCTACCTGAGTGACATCGCGCGTTACTAATAAGAACTGTCCAAAACCGTAAGGCGTTAGTTGGAGTAGCAGCGAGCGCTCTACGCCTTCCTTCTCCAGATGCAGTAATAAGGGGGTTTCCCATTCGCGGTCATGCGCGTAGCTTGCGAATTCAGGCGAGCGCACAATATTGAAAATACTGAGATGGCGGTCGGTGGCGAGATTCAAGCCAATGTGTTCGCATGCTGTTTTATTACACCATTGCAGCTCCATTGCCCCATTGAGTGTGATGGCGCCATCGGGCAAGGCTTCCGCTGCCATCATAATGGCATCGACATGACTGTCTAAGGTACTGATTTCCTCACGGTTGGCTTTAAGTTTGCGATAGATCGGTGCAAGGATTTCGTCCCAAGGGCCAACAGAAGGAGGAGGCGGTGCTTCCAGATTGCGTACCCAGCGCCGGATTTGCTGCAACTGCATGCCACTAACAATAATCATTGTCAGTAGACCAAAGGCAAAGATTGACCAACCCACCTTAGGGCCTAGCCACCAACCAAAACCTAAGCCCAAGAGGGCCCACGCTACAACTGAGCTCAGTGTTTTATTCATGTTATCTATGTGTTGGGGCGCTCGGGCAATACAGCAGCGAAGCGATATCCTGCACCGCGAATGGTTTCAATATGCGCATCGTGACCGCTAGGCTCTAGGGCCTTACGCAGACGACGAATATGGACGTCTACGGTGCGTTCTTCGACAAAGACGTGATCACCCCAAACTTGGTCAAGCAGTTGAGTACGGGAGAATACGCGCTCGGTGTGAGTCATAAAGAAATGCAGTAACCGAAACTCGGTGGGCCCTATGGTTAACGAAGTGTTGTTACCGCTGACCCGATGTGTGGCAGGGTCAAGTTGCAGCGTACCAATTTGTATCACATCGTCGGTCAGTTGGGGAGCGCGACGACGCAGTACGGCTTTAATTCGTGCCAAGAGTTCTTTGGGTGAGAAAGGCTTGGTGATGTAATCATCAGCCCCTGCTTCTAATCCCTCGACTTTATCTAATTCGGCACCTTTTGCGGTGAGCATAATAACAGGCACTTGACTCGTGCGCTCGTCGGCGCGTAGTTTTCGAGCCAATGTAATGCCCGATGCACCAGGTAGCATCCAGTCGAGTAAAATGAGATCGGGCAGTTCAGCGCGGATGAGCGTTTGCGCTTGCTCCGCATCCGAAGCGCGCAATACCTTATGGCCAGCAAAGGACAAATTAACGGCAATGAGCTCTTGGATCGCTGGTTCGTCTTCAATAACTAAGATGGTGGTGGACATGCGTATTTAAACCGTAAAAATCGCCAGATAAGGCAGTACTTAAGTAAGGATAAAGCCCATCATATGGCGTTAATGTTTCAGGTTTGTGAAATATTTATGTTATTACCTTAACGCTTTCTTAAATCAGGCGTACCGGAAGACGCTGAAATTGCGGTACGATGACGCTACTATGGAAAAAAAGCATAATCCCTCCTCTGCACAGTCCCCCGAAACCACGACGCATTTTGGTTTCCAAACGGTGCGCGAAAACGAAAAAGCAGCGCGTGTAGCCGATGTTTTTCATTCGGTGGCAACGAAATACGATGTCATGAATGACCTGATGTCTGCTGGCTTACACCGCATCTGGAAGTCCTTCACCATAGGCCGTGCCGATGTACGCCCTGGAATGAAGGTGCTTGATATTGCGGGCGGTACTGGCGATTTAGCCAAAGCGTTTGCGCGTAAAGCGGGGGCCGCTGGTGAAGTGTGGCTGACTGACATTAACAGTTCAATGCTAGGAGTAGGGCGAGACCGCCTGCTTGACCGCGGTATTGTAACGCCCGTGTCGGTCTGCGATGCCGAGCAATTACCCTTTCCAGATGCTTATTTTGATCGCGTTACCGTCGCCTTTGGTCTGCGTAACATGACGCATAAAGATAAGGCATTAGCGGAAATGAACCGCGTTTTAAAGCCCGGTGGCAAATTATTGGTGCTGGAATTCTCGCGCGTTGCTAAGCCTTTGGAAGGCGCGTACGACTGGTACTCATTTAATATACTGCCCAAAATTGGCAAATTAGTCGCCAATGACGAAGACAGCTATCGCTATTTGGCCGAGTCCATACGCATGCATCCCGACCAAGAAAGCCTTGCTGAGTTGATGCGTACAGTGGGTTTTGAACGCGTAAAGTATTTCAACCTTAGCGCGGGTATTGCTGCGTTACACGAAGGTATTAAGCTTGGCTAAATGTAGGTCGAAAGTCGTTCTTTCTTGCTACATCCATTCGTTGCGAACTTAACGTCCTGCACCGTTAACGGGCGAATGCAGCGACGGCACAACAATAAAAGGTAGTAATAAACAGGCGGATTGTGCTAATGTTCAGCTTTCCGTAAGCTTTTCTTAAGTGCTGGTTATTTCAGCACTTAAGAGTACGATAATTGTGTGAACGGTGAATTCGCACAGCAGGAGTCAAACGAATGATCTCTACACGACTTTCCCGATTCATGGCTAGCGCTATGATCGTCATTATGACCACAGGCTTGATGGCAGTCTCTTTTGACGCCGAAGCTCGCCGCATGGGCGGTGGCAAAAGCTTTGGTCGCCAATCTTCTAATGTGATGCAACAGCGTCAAGCGGTTACGCCGCCGGCAGCAACCACTGCACCTCGTGCAGCAGCGCCTGCTGCGGCGAGCCGTGCGGGTGCAACGGCTCAGCGTTCGGGTATGTCCCGCTTTCTTGGACCGATCGCGGGTATTGCCGCTGGTCTAGGTATTGCCGCTTTGCTATCTAGCATGGGCTTGGGTGGCGCATTGCTCGAGTTCTTATCCAGTGCAATCTTGATTGCAGCGGTCGTGTTTGGTGTGTTGTTCTTGGTACGCCGTTTGCGTGCTGGTGCAGCCCGCCCAGCGACACAGAGTGCTGGCAGTGCACGTTCAAATAACCACTTGCGCGAAGCGAATCCTGCTTCTCAGCAGCGTCCCGAGTGGCCTTCAAACTCGGGTCAGTCAGCGGCAGATGCGGCGGCGGTAGCGCCGGTGGCTCCAGCCCCCGAGCCTGTGGACACTAGTTGGTTTATTCCCGCTGATTTCGATACCCCTACGTTCCTAGCCAACGCTAAAGAACAATTTATTGAAATCCAAGCCTTGTGGGACAAAGGCGACCCTGTTGCCTTACAAGAGTACCTTACCGACGATCTGTTAAAAGAAGCGACGCCGCAAATTCTCGAGCGTGAAGGCGAAAACTTTACCGAAGTCGTATTGCTTAACGCTGAATTGCTCGGTATTGAGAAAGTGGCTGATGGTTATCTCGCTAGCGTTCGCTACTCTGGCATGTTGCGCGAAGAGCGTGATGCTGATGCGTTTCGCTTCGAAGAGGTTTGGAACCTTTATAAGCAAGACAACGCTGGTTGGTTGGTGGCGGGCATTCAACAAATGCCGAATGCTGACAACTAAGAAGCCGTTTAGCTTAAGCTCGTAAACTGAACGCCGTATTCCACTTGTGGTTACGGCGTTCAGTCTGTATATATATTCAAGACTAAAGACTCCCTGAGCAGAGCTCACAGGGTAAACTAGGGCTTTACTCAAAAGCTTGTGGGTTTATGGTGTCTACCGCTACCTTATTAACGATGGTTCCCCCCTTTTTGCAGCCGACTTCAGTCTGTTTGCGCATTGCCAATGTATTGTTGGGTCGTGATGCATGGGTTCGAGAACGTTTAGCAGCGTTTTCCGGGCGTACGGTTCGCCTCGTTGTGGGGCCTTTCTCTGCACAAGCATCCATTTCTGCAGTGGGCGAGTTAATACCAACGGCCAGCGAGGTGATGCCGGATGTCACATTGACATTGCCATCAGACAAACTATCCGTCGTACCTCAGTTGCTGCGCGAGGGTGACCCGGCGGCCATTGCTAATTTAATGCATGTGGAAGGTGATGCCGGTTTGGCGGCGCTGGTCTCCGAGGTAGCGCAGTCCGTTAATGTCGATGTCGAAGCCGATTTGGCCCGCTTTGTGGGCGATATTGCTGCGGTACGTATTGTGAGTGGCGCTAAGGGTTTTGTTAAAGCCAGCCAGCGCTCGGCGACGCATTTATCGGCCAATTTGGGCGAATATTTAGGTGAAGAAAGCGAATGGCTGGTAAGCCGTGGTCGTTATTCATTGTGGGAAAACCAAATGCAGTCGTTGACGGCCGCCCTTACACGTGTTGAGTCCTCGGTAGCGCGTTTCGAGCAACAGGCAAAAACTCATGGAAAAGGGCGCTGATGTTAAGTTTGTGTCGCTTTTTCCATATTGTTTACGTCGCGTTCAAGTTTAGGCTCGATGAGTTAGTGCTGTCTGGAATACAGCACCCCTATGCATTCCGGTTATTGCGAATCGTACGGTTGGGCCGCACTCCTCGATTAACGCGCGGCGAACGGTTACGTCTTGCGCTCGAGTCCTTAGGCCCTGTTTTTGTGAAGTTTGGGCAGGTGTTATCCACCCGTCGTGACCTAATTCCGGCAGATGTCGCCGATCAATTGGCGTTACTGCAAGATCGGGTGCCGCCTTTTGACTCGGTTATTTCAGCAAAAACAATCGAGCTTGCGTTAGGTGCCTCACCGCATGTGCTTTTTAAGCACTTCGAAGTTGATCCTGTGGCCTCAGCATCGATTGCACAAGTGCATTTTGCGGTGCTTCACGATGGCCGAGAAGTTGCGGTAAAAGTGTTGCGCCCTGGCATGCGTGAGATCATCGATAAAGATTTAAGACTGATGCGGGCGATGGCTGGCATGGTCGAAAAAATGGCGGCTGATGGTCGGCGTTTGCGTCCTCTTGAAGTGGTTGCCGAGTTCGAGAAGTATTTACACGACGAGCTGGATTTAATCCGAGAAGCGTCTAATTGCAGTCAATTACGTCGTAATTTCTCTGAAAATGCAGAACGTAGCGAACTATTAATGGTTCCAGAGGTCTACTGGGACTATTGCGCGACAAATGTCTTTACAATGGAGCGCATGCGTGGCATTTCGGTCAATCAGGTTGAGCAGCTTAAAGAGGCTGGTATAGACCTTAAAGAGATGGCACGAAAAGGGGTAGAGATCTTCTTTACTCAGGTTTTTTCAGATGGTTTTTTCCACGCTGATATGCACCCCGGCAATATACGCGTGTCCGATGCGCCTGATACGTTCGGACGGTACATTGCCCTAGATTTCGGTATTGTGGGTTCGCTTTCGGAATTCGATAAAAACTATTTGGCTCAGAATTTTCTGGCGTTCTTTCAACGAGATTACCGTCGGGTTGCTCAGCTTCATATCGAGTCTGGCTGGGTGCCACCCACCACGCGAGAAGAAGAGTTAGAGGGTGCGGTGCGTGCTGTGTGCGAGCCTTATTTTGATAGGCCTCTGTCACAAATTTCCTTAGGGCAAGTTTTACTGCGGCTGTTTCAAACTTCAAGACGCTTTAATGTAGAGATTCAGCCCCAGTTGGTATTGTTGCAAAAAACGTTGTTAAACGTAGAAGGGATGGGACGTGACCTCGATCCCGATCTTGATTTGTGGGATACGGCAAAGCCGTATCTTGAGAGGTGGATGCATCAGCGTGTAGGGCCTGCGGGTTTTGCGCAACGCATGCGTCTTGAGGCGGGTCAGTGGGCGCAAGTGTTGCCTCAATTACCACGTTTGGTTTTTGATCGCTTAAGCCTTCCTGATCGCGCTGCGTTAGTCGCCGTTGAGCTTGCGCAATTGCGCAAGGCCCAAGAGCAAAGTAATCGTTTGCTGCAGGTGATCTGTGCGGTATTAGCTGTGGCAGTTGCCGTCGCCATCTGGGCGATTATGCGGCATTAATACAGCACAAATGTGGTTTCATGTTAAGTCTGGAGAAGGCTGACATAATTCTGATAACTAAAGGTTCTACTATTGTGTAAGTCGCGCTTGCACAAATCCCGCCAAGCCATGTCGTGTGACCATCCTTTGTGGCGTACCTTGGTAATTGGGGCTTTGAATCTTAACGATAGTTGCTAGGTAGCAAAGTTTAACTATCGCCCTATCCTTAAGGATTGCTAATGTTATACCCCGAGTTGTTTAAGTCCATGGAAGCAGTACGTTGGAACATGTCGCATGACATTCCATGGGACGACTTTGACGGTTCTAAGCTAACCGACGAGCAGGCTTACACCATCAAAATGAATGCCATCACCGAGTGGGCTGCGTTGCCCGCTACGGAAATGTTCTTACGCGATAACCGCGACGATAGCGATTTCTGCGCCTTTATGTCGGTGTGGTTCTTTGAAGAGCAAAAGCACTCGTTGGTACTGATCGAGTACTTAAGACGCTTCCGTCCGGAGCTAGTGCCCACTGAAGAAGAGTTGCACAACGTGCGCTTTGAGTTTGACCCTGCGCCCGCAATGGAAACGTTGATGCTGCATTTTTGTGGTGAGATCCGCTTAAATCACTGGTACCGACGCGCCGCCGACTGGCATACCGAACCTGTTATTCAGGCGATCTACAAAATTGTGGCGCAAGACGAAGCGCGTCATGCTGGGGCTTACTTGCGCTATATGCGTCGTGCTATTCGTCAGGACCAGAATAACGTGGGCCTAGAGGCGCGTGCTGCTTTTGCCAAAATTGGCGTGTTAATGGCGTCAGCTCACCGTACCGCCCAAGCCTTGCACCCTACCAATTTGCACGTGAATAAAGACATGTACCCGCAAGATACCGTGCAATCTAAACTGCCTTCACCCGGTTGGTTAGAGCACTGGTTAGACGAGCAAATTCGTTTCGATAAAGAGTGGGAAGGTAAAGTTTCCAGCCGTATCTTGCATAATATGTCGTTATTAATGGGCGAAGAGTTCAAATCACCCCAAGAACTCAACCGCTATCGCCGTGACCTTAACAAACAGTTAATCGTTGCCTAATTTCATGCGGCCTGTTTTCGAGCAAAAAATTCACAGCCCTGAGCAGCTTGTTTCCGCCATCGCAAGCGGCAAGCTGCCACGTCCACTCGTGTTTACGAATGGTGTCTTTGATATTTTGCATCGAGGGCACGTCAGTTATTTGGCCGAGGCAGCCGCGTTAGGGGCCAGCCTCGTTGTGGCGGTCAATACTGATGATTCAGTACGTCGGCTGGGGAAGGGGGATGATCGCCCTTTAAATAGCACCGAGGATAGGGCTGCGTTGTTAGCCGCCTTGGCATCAACCTCTGCGGTGACGTATTTCGCCGAGGATACGCCTGAGGCCCTGATTGCGATCTTAAAACCCGACTTGATCGTCAAAGGCGGGGATTACGATATGGAAGTCTTACCCGAAACAGCGTTAGTGCGCAGTTGGGGCGGCGATGCCGTGGCGATTCCTTTCGAATTCAACCGTTCGACCACTGCTTTAGTGCGCAAAATACGAGAATAATTAATATTGCTGTGTGGGTGGCGCTTCGGGCTGTGGGCTAAGTAACTGGTTTAGCGCAGCCAGATCAGCTTCACTTACGTTGCCAGCGGCCGCTTTAAGGCGCAAGCTATTTAGCAGGGTGTCGTATCGTGCTTTCGAGAGAGCGCGCTGAGTTTCGTATAACTGTTGTTGGGCGTTTAACACGTCGATGTTAATGCGCACGCCCACTTCATAAGCCAAGGTGTTGGCATCTAAAGCGGCTTGGCTTGATCGCTCCGCCGCGGCTAAGGCGCTTACCTGCGACAGCCCTGAACTGACCCCACCAAAGTAGCGTTGTGTGGCCTCAATGGCCGAACGACGTGCGTTTTCACGTTCGTAAAGGTGTTGTTGTAGCCGTGAGCTTTGTTCACGCACCCTTGAAGAAATCTCCCCGCCTGAATAAAGCGGTATTTCTAGCTCTAGGCCGATGCTGTTGTCCATCGACCGAGGGGCCGAGTTAGGACCATAAATACCGGTATTACTGGCGCTGCCCGAGCGGGCCCGAACTGAAAGCGTGGGGCTGTGCTCGCGTTTGTTTGCTTCAAGTAAAGACCGAGTGGCCTCGACGACTAAATCAGAATGCAATACGTTGAGATTACCAATGGCAGCTTGGGTGGTCCAGGCTTCAACACGAGCGGGTTCGGGCGCTGGTAATTGTGTATTCTGAAGTGGGTTTAAATCAGGTGCTGGCTGAGCAATAATTTGCTGCAAGCGTTGGCGTTGGGTTTGAAGCGCATTTTCAGCAATAACAATATTGGCGTGTAGTAGGTCAAGCCGCGCTTGCGCTTCGTGAGCGTCAGTGACGGTTGTGCCGCCAAGCTCAAACGAACGTTGTGCCGCTTGCAGTTGGTGTTCTACGGCGTGTCGTTGCGCTTGTAGCGAGCGTAGGCTGTCTTGTTCGGCCAGCACATCAAAATAGGCTTGTGCGACCCGAAGAACGAGATCTTGGCGCGCTTGTGCCTCGGCAATGACGGCCATGCCAGCTTGCTGTTGCGAGCGCTCGTAGAGTTTGAAGGCGTTGAGATCAATAATGGGCTGTCGTAATTCGACGGCCCATTGGTTGATGTTGCTGCTACGGTGGTGCCGCAGGTTACTGGCTTGGCGCTCGGCGGTGTTCGCGATAGCCGCATTAGCGCTAAGCTGAGGCAAGAGTTTGGCTCTGGCTTGATTAACCCATTCGCTATCTGCAACCGTGGCAGATTGTGCCGCTGCGTAAAGGGGATCATGCTGTAGGGCTAACGACCAAATGTCGAGCAAGTCAGCGCTGGATGCGCTATGACTGGTTAGCACCAGAGCAAGCGTCGTGAGCCAGTGCTGTATGTGGCGAGACGCTGATTTCATTGTTAAAACTTGAAGTGCGACACTGCTGTGCCATGCAAGGGCTTAATAATAGTATCGAACAAGGGCTCGGTCTCGAAGCTTGCTGCACTGGTACGTGTAATACGTATGGCTGTCATGACGGGGTTTTGACCCACTACCGCGACGAGGCGTCCGCCTACGGCTAATTGGTATTTGAGCGCATCGGGAATGGCGGGGACAGAGCCAGTAAGCAAGATGGCATCGTATTCGGTGGTTCCCCAACCTTCGTGGGCGTCCCCTGTTTCTACGGTGACATTGTCGACGTTATTGCGTAGCAGGTTGTCTTTGGCAAAAGCGGCAAGCGTACTGTTCACTTCGATGGATGTGACATATTGGCATAAGCTAGCCATTAACGCGGCTTGATAGCCCGAGCCCGTACCTATCTCTAATACGCCATCAGTGGGCTTAAGTTGTAGCTCTTGAGTTAAGCGGGCTTCGATCACCGGCTTGAGCATGGTTTCGTTCGTGTCGATGGAGTTAACGATTAAGGGTAACTCGGTGTCGGAGAACGCCATGCCCTCCATAGAGGGAGGAACGAAACGTTCACGCTTAACGTCGAGTAACGACTGTAGTACGTTTTCATCGTACAGATGCCATGGGCGGATTTGTTGCTCGATCATGTAATAGCGAGCGCGTTCGAGTTCTGACAGTGCGTGAATGTTCATAACTTCCAAAAAACAAAGGCCTTTCGATTTTCCAGTTTTTCGATTATAGGTCAGGATAGCCGAAGGTGCGTCTAAAAGTATCTGTTTAAACTGTATTAGTCTGTTTTCAGCCTGAACAGGCTGGGATCATCTGGCTAAGTAGTGTGCTTGCGTTTTGTACGGCAATGGGCATGAACTGATTAAAGTCCATATGAGCCCCCGTGTTGGCATTATCGGATATCGAACGAATACAAACAAAGGGCAATTGGTTCAAATAACACACGTGCGCAATGCTGGCACTTTCCATTTCGCAGGCCAAGGCCGAGAACTCGTGCGCTAACCATCGGCTTTTGTCTGCACAGGCAATAAATTGATCGCCACTGACAATTCGTCCGGTATAGCTGTTGTGTTCTGAGACGTGCTTTGCGGCCTGTTGGGCGAACTCAACCAGTAGGGGGTCACTTTTAAAGTCAAAGGTGTTAAGCCTAAAGACTTGTCCCGGCGCTAAGCCAAGAGCAGTGACATCCATGTCGTGCTGAACAAGACTATCAGCGATCACGATGTCACCCGGCTCAATTGATTGTCCTATGCCTCCGGCGATACCGATATTGATAAGCTGTGTGACCTTGAACTCAGAGATTAGCAGCTGTGTGCAGGCCGCTGCGTTGACCTTGCCTACGCCACAGATCACAGCGACAACGTTTGCTCCGGAAAAAAGCCCCAGATGAAAACGCATACCTGCGCGCTCGACCACGTAAGATTGTTCAAGCTGTTGCAGAACGATCTCAAGTTCCTCATGCATGGCAACAATGATGCCGGTTAAGGCCGCCGATGGGGCCGGACAGTTACGAGTCATTATCGTCAGCCATTAGGAAGAGGTAGGCTGCTGTGTTTGAGGCTGCCACCATTGATGAAAATGGTGAACGGGGCCATGACCGCTACCAATGTGCAGTTCGTGTGAACGCGCGATGGCTTTATAAAGATATTGTTTAGCCGCTTTGGCCGCAACCACCGTATCGCTGGATTGGGGCAGTAGGGCGGCTAAGGCGGCTGAAAGGGTACAGCCGGTGCCATGTGTGTTTTTTGTGTCGATACGTAGGGCGGGCATTTCTATCATCTTGTCGCCGTTGTACAAAATATCGGTACAGTCTTTATCGGGCAGGTGGCCACCTTTTAACAGTACCCAGCGCTCATCGTTGTGGTTGAATAAACCGTGCAGCTTTTCGGCGATGCGGTACATCTCTTTGACGGACTCGGCGGCACGCTGTTCGATCAGTACCCCCGCTTCCGGTAGATTGGGCGTGATCACCGTCGATTGCGGAATAAGGGATTCGCGCATCTCGTTAACCGCAGCGGTTTCCAGTAGATGGTCGCCACTTTTTGCCACCATCACTGGATCCAGCACGACGTGTTTAGGTTTCCACTTGGCAAGGCTGTCACTGACTACACGAATTACTGGCTGCTGGCCCAGCATGCCAATTTTGACGGCGTCTATCCGTACATCGTCAAATAAGGTGTCGATTTGCTGGGTGATAAAGGCAGGATCCACCGGAAAGATGCCGGTTAGTCCTTGGGTGTTTTGAGCAGTCAGTGCGGCAACGACCGCGTTGGCATAAGCGCCCAGAGCGCTCATCGCTTTGACATCGGCCAAAACGCCGGCGCCACCAGAGGGGTCGATGCCCGCAATAGTCAGAGTACTAGGTATCATAATATCGATTAAGAACGAGAGTGGATGAGGCCTTCGGTAGGAGAGCTGGGGTCAGCGTCGTAATACTTGCGAGGGACTCGCCCAGCCAAATAGGCATTGCGGCCAGCTTTTACCGCTTGGTTCATGGCGGTTGCCATGCGTATAGGGTGTGCTGCACCTGCTATGGCGGTATTCATCAGCACACCATCGCAGCCCAGTTCCATCGCAATGGCGGCGTCGGATGCGGTGCCTACACCCGCGTCGACTAATACTGGGACCGTGGCCTGATCGATGATTAAGCGCAAATTCCAAGGGTTAATAATACCCATGCCGGAGCCAATAAGCGACGCTAATGGCATGATGGCTACACAACCAATGTCTTCAAGCATCTTGCATTGAATGGGGTCGTCAGCGCAGTACACCATGACATCAAAACCATCATCCACTAAGGTTTTTGCAGCAATGAGGGTTTCGGGCATGTTGGGAAACAGGTTGTTGGCGTCCCCCAGTACCTCAAGTTTTACGAGTTTATGGCCGTCTAATAATTCACGTGCTAATCGTAAGGTGCGTACAGCGTCGTCGGCTGTAAAACAACCTGCCGTGTTGGGTAGCAAGGTGAATTGAGAGGGTGGCAGGTAATCAAGCAAACTAGGCTGATTGGGGTCTTGGCCAATATTCGTGCGACGAATAGCAACGGTAATGATCTCGGCGCCGCTGGCGTCGATCGCCTCACGCGTTTCATCAAAATCTTTGTATTTGCCCGTGCCCACAAGAAGGCGTGATTGATACGTTTTTCCCGCGATGACAAAAGGGTCTGACGGTGTCTGAAAGGTCATGATAGGTGCTGTGCAGCAAGAGGCACGCATGAAGCTGAGCAATGCGCGCGGTAAATAATACGAAAAACCGGTAAAGGATCATCCATTCTAACGTAGTGCTTCGGCAATGTGGCAGAGCTGGGTAGCGGCGTCGACCAAACGTGGCCCGGGACGGTAGAGGATATCAGGATCAATATTATAAACGCGTTGCGACAACGCAGCAGGAAGATGCAGACCTTGCCAGTAACGCTGGCGTGACTCGATCTCGACGGGGTCTCGCAAGGTGAGCAACACCATCGTCGGGTTCTTGATGAGTAGCGCTTCGGCATTGACTTGCGGAGCCCCAGCTAGGCGACGGCCGTACACATTATGGATACCGCAGGTGGCCAATACATCGTTAATCAGCGTATCGCCACCAATGGTGTATAGGGGCTCGCTACCCACCTCGATAAAAACAGAAATCGTCTTGGCGTGGCGATAGCGCTTATCAAGGTCTTGAATACGCCTCTCTAAGACTTCAGCGCTAGCAATGGCCACGTGTTCGGTTTGGAATAAACGACCGAAACGGCGTATTTCAGAAGGGATGTCTGCTAAGCGTTGTGGAGCAGAATAAGCCTGCGTGATGTTTAAGCTTTGCAGGCTGGGTGACAACGCAATCGCAGCAGCCGATGGTTGCCATGCCAGCACGATGTCAGGCTTTAAGCTAATAAGGTGTTCGTTATCCAGAGTAATGCCCGTGCCTACGCGTGGCAACGATTGAGCCGATTCAGGAAAGTCGCTGGCGGCAACCGTCGCAACAAGGTAATCGCCAGCACCTGCTGCATACAGTAGCTCCGTCACATGGGGGGCGAGGCTAACAGCACGAGTAAAGGGGCCGAGAGAGGAAGGTGCCACAACACCCGAGACGTGCCTTTCTTGAACTGGGTCTTCGGAAGCGCTTAGCACCTGGGTGGTGTGGCCGAACGCTAACGCAGCCAACAACGCCACCACGGTGTAGCGCATACCGCTTTTGACTTGTGAAGCTCGAAAGAAACTCATGGATGCCTCTCGCTCATCGGGTTGTTTCGTATCGGGTAGCAAAGCAAAAAGGGCGCGGCCCCTTTTACTTTGGAATGCAACGGTTTCACAAACGGAAGTTGTGTTGATTAGAGGCGCCAAGCCAGATTCACAAATACGGTGGATCCGAGCGTGTTGTAGCCATGTGCTAACTCGTAGTCGTTATTGAATACGTTATTCCACCGCACTTGGGCTGTCATGGATTTGCTTAATGGGTACTCGGCCGTGAGGTTCAGTAGATGATAGTGCTTCAGGACGGCTCCACCGAAATCAGTGCGCTGACCCGTCCATGAGAACTCGGCACCCAAGCGCAGTTGTTGGTGGGTGTAGTCGGCCCCCAGTTTGTAGTTTTGGGCGGCACGACGTAGTAAGCGCTCATCCGTTGTACGGTTACGCGGGTTAGTGAAGTCAGCGCTGGCCCAGAGGTTTAGCTTGTTGAAGCGCTGGTCCATGGTTAGCGAGAGGCCCTGAATACGCGCTTTTCCTACGTTTTGGTATTGGCTTTCGTATGTGATGGGGTTTAGCGTCACGTACTGTATTAAATTTTTGATGCGGTTCTCATAAACTACCGCTCGAATGCTTCCCGTGCTGTGCTGATAGCTTATACGAGCTTCTGCGTTTTGAGAGGTCTCGGGTTTCAGGTCAGGGTTAGGCCCCCATGGTCCATACAGTGCAGTGAAATCTGCCACTTTGAAGCCGGTGTTGTAGGAAGCACCCACGCTCCAAGCGTCGGAAATATCGAAGTCGTATCCAATCCCTCCTGTTGTGCGGTTGGCTTGCGACGATAAATGATCATGACGCAGGCTAAGCTGCGCGCGATGGGCTCCGCTATTCACGTTGTAGATTAAGGCGGCTGAATTAGTGTGGCGTTTATCCACAGCTAAGTCTTGCCCGTCTTCTACGCGCTCTTCAGTGTGTTCAATTAACGCCGTTAGTTGTTGGTTAGCACCGATTTTGAAATCGTTTTGCCACGCATAGTTCCGTAGGGTGCTTTGGTAACGATTAAAGTAAAAAGAATTAGGAGACCGTGACTCGACGGACTCTCGAGTTTGGTTCACGCTAAGTCGACTTGTCCAGAAATCGGTTAATCGGTTTGTGCTGGAAATGCCATAAGCTTGCTGGTGGGTGATGGCATTATCTTGCAGAATGTGGATGCCACCGGCATCGTAATCGCCGTCTATTTGCGAGCTAAACACGTGGGCGTCAAGGCGATGGTCGTCGTTAAACGCGTAACCGATATTCCCGTTTAAACTATGGCTGCGGTAGCCATCGGTATCGGCGTTTCGGGTGTGGCTGTCTGCTTTGGGGTTCGTGGCGTCAAAGCCGTCGCTGTCAGCGAGTGTGCCACTTAAGCTGTAGTTAAACCCCTTGGCTGAGCCAGAAAAACCCGCGCTAGATCTAAACGTATCTTGCGAGCCCATTCCGATGTTTGCCCACAAGGTGGTGGCGTCGTCGGCGCTGCCTTTTTTAGTAATGATGTTGATGACGCCGCCAATGGCTTCGGCACCATATAAACTACTTCCCGCGCCTCGTACAATTTCGATACGTTCAATCTGCGCTGGATCGATCGCATTTAGGTTAACGGAATTTTGGATGCTGCTGTTGATGCGCACGCCATCGATCAATACCAAGGTGTGCTTGCTTTCGTTACCGCGTATAAAAAGGCTGGTCTGCGTTTGCGGCCCGCCATTGTTTGATATCTCAATACCGTGTTGGCGAGACAGTAACTCGGCCACACTGCTTTGACCTGCTCGTTGAATGGTGGCCGCGTCAATCACACTGACGTCACCGATCACATGGCTTTGTAATTGCGCCGTTCGGCTAGCGGTTACGACCACATTATCGAGTTGAGAAACGGAAGCGCTTGTTTGGGCAGAAATAGACCAAGGAAGCAAACAGGCCAAAGCGGCGGCTGTGTGCCGAGTAGAAAATGACAACATATTGAACCCTGTAAGGTGCGCGTCCCCGCACACCGTTAATAAAAAGCATCCACGCCCAAGAGGGGCTGCGGATCAGTCAGGTGGCAAAAAGGTTCGGTGTCGGGCTTTCATGCCATAAGCATGAGTACCGTTGCGGGGGCAGCACGATTTAGGGCTATATAGGGAATACATAGCCTGACGTTTCCCGGTGCAGAGATGGTGTTAACCTTAGATTTGGCTAAAAGACCATACAACTAGAAAGAATGCACCTTATTGCGCAAGGGGAATGTAGCACGTGCAAGGTCAAAGGTTACAATACAGGCCGTTATTTGTGCTTTCTTCGCTTGATTCTTGTGGTTTGTGTGGTGAATGCACCGAGCTCTGGTGCTTTTGCTTTTATTTTACCGTCTTGTCTTTGCGATCTTTAGGATTTTTCCGTGTCTTATCCCGCCATTCCTTACCCCATTTCTTCGTATACCCGTGCTGGCGATTTTGTGCGCCTGCTTTCCGAGCGCATTGTCATTCTTGATGGCGCGATGGGCACGATGATTCAGCGATATAAGCTCAGCGAGGATGACTTTCGTGGCGAGCGTTTTAAAGATCATCACAAAGACGTACGTGGCGATAACGAGTTGTTGTCGATTGTGCGCCCCGACATTATCGAGGAAATCCATCGCCAGTATCTTGAGGCAGGGGCGGATGTCATTTGTACCAACACCTTTGGGGCCACCGAAGTGGCTCAGGGTGACTACGAATTATTCGGCATTGGTTACGAGCTGAATCGGGCTTCGGCTGAGATCGCTCGTAAAGTGTGTGACGAGTTCCAGTCAAATGGTAGTAAGCGCTATGTGGCGGGAGTTTTAGGCCCGCAACCTAAAACCGCCTCCATCTCGCCCGATGTGAATGATCCGTCAGTGCGTAATATTACGTTCGAACAATTGCGCGAAGCCTATACCGAACAGTTAAACGGGCTTATCGATGGTCAGGTCGACATCATTTTGATTGAAACGATTTTCGATACGCTGAATGCAAAAGCGGCTATTTTTGCGGTAGAGAGCGTATTTGAAGAGCGTGGTATCCGCTTGCCGGTTATGGTGTCGGGCACGGTGACTGATGCGTCGGGTCGTATTTTGTCGGGGCAAACCGTCGAGGCCTTCTGGAACTCTGTTCGCCATGCCCGCCCGGTAACGATTGGATTGAACTGTGCCTTAGGGGCCGCGTTAATGCGCCCGTACATTGCCGAGCTTTCGAAAATTTGTGATACCTATTTGTGTGTCTATCCCAATGCGGGGCTGCCGAACCCCATGGCGGAAACGGGCTTTGATGAAACCCCAACCGATACCTCTAGCCTGCTTGAAGAGTTTGCGCGTTCTGGTCTCGTCAATATGGTGGGAGGTTGCTGCGGCACCACGCCAGATCACATTGCTGCCATTGTTAAGCAGGTCAAAGACCTGCCTTTGCGTACGGTTCCGACCATTCCGGTACAAACTCGCTTATCGGGTTTAGAAGCCCTGAATATTGACGAGCAAAGTTTGTTTGTGAACGTTGGTGAACGAACCAACGTAACGGGCAGTAAAGCGTTCCTACGCCTCATTCGTGAAGAGAAGTTTGAAGAGGCGTTATCTGTAGCCCGTCAGCAGGTAGAAAATGGCGCGCAAGTTATCGATATCAACATGGATGAAGGCATGTTGGATTCGGTGGCGAACATGCATAAGTTTTTAAACTTAATTGCTTCCGAGCCGGATATCTCTCGCGTCCCTATTATGATCGATAGCTCTAAATGGGAGGTCATCGAAACCGGACTGCGCTGCATTCAGGGTAAGGCCATTGTTAACTCGATCTCGATGAAAGAGGGCGAGGAAGAGTTCATTAAGCATGCTCAGCTTTGCCGTAAATACGGGGCGGCCGCCGTCGTGATGGCGTTTGATGAAGACGGTCAGGCCGATAACCTTGAACGTCGCATCGAAATATGTAAACGAGCTTACGATATTCTGGTGAATCAGGTGGGCTTTCCGCCTGAAGATATTATCTTCGATGCGAACGTCTTTGCGATTGCTACCGGTATCGACGAGCACAACAATTATGCGGTTGATTTTATCGAAAGCGTAAAGTGGATACGGGCTAACCTTCCATACGCACGCTTATCTGGTGGTATTTCTAACGTTAGTTTTTCCTTCCGTGGCAATGAGGCCATGCGCGAAGCGATCCATACTGTGTTCTTGTATCACACCATTCGTGAAGGGCTCACGATGGGGATTGTGAATGCCGGTCAGTTAGGCGTTTACGCAGACATCGATCCCGTACTGCGCGACATGGTCGAAGACGTGGTGTTAAACCGTGAGGTACCCCTCGGTAAAACAGACCCCGATGACGAGCGTACATCGACCGAGCGTTTGGTTGAGTTTGCCGAGCAAGTAAAAGGCTCGGGGGCGAAGCGCGAAGAAGACTTGCGTTGGCGTGAGGGTAGCGTCGAAGAGCGCATTACTCACGCCTTAGTTAACGGCATCACCGCTTTTATTGTGGAAGACACCGAAGAGGTACGTCAAAAAATCGCAGAGACAGGCGGACGTCCGATTCAGGTTATTGAAGGTCCGCTAATGGACGGCATGAACGTGGTGGGCGACTTATTTGGCGCGGGGAAAATGTTCCTGCCCCAAGTGGTGAAATCAGCCCGGGTCATGAAGCAAGCTGTTTCGCACTTGGTGCCCTTCATTGAAGAGGAAAAGCGTCAAATTGAGGCGGCGGGTGGCGATGTCCGCTCTAAAGGCAAGATCGTGATTGCTACCGTTAAGGGTGACGTGCACGACATCGGGAAAAACATCGTGACCGTGGTGTTGCAGTGTAATAACTTCGATGTTGTGAACATGGGGGTCATGGTGCCGTGTGCCCAAATTCTTGAGAAAGCGAAAGAAGAAGGCGCTGACATGGTTGGGCTGTCGGGTCTGATCACACCTAGCTTAGAAGAGATGAGGTATGTGGCCTCAGAAATGCAGCGCGACTCTTACTTCCGCGACAAAAAAATGCCATTGTTGATTGGCGGCGCCACAACCAGTCGCGTTCATACCGCGGTAAAAATCGCACCGAATTACGACGGTCCGGTCATTTATGTGCCTGACGCCAGCCGTTCGGTAGGCGTGGCGACGCAGTTAATGTCCGACTCTCGTGAGCGCTACTTGGCAGAGTTGGCAGACGAGTACGAGTTGGTTCGTACGCGTCATGCTAATCGCAAAGAGACGCCTTTGGTGTCGCTCGAACAGGCCCGTGCCGACGCACCCCAAATTGATTGGACGGGCTATACGCCACCACGTCCGAAATTCATTGGTCGCCGAACTTTTATCAATTACGACTTAGCCGAGATTGCCAAGTACATTGATTGGACGCCTTTCTTCCAAACATGGAGCCTATTTGGCCGTTATCCGCGTATTCTTGATGATGAGGTGGTCGGAGAGCAGGCTAGAACGCTTTTTGCAGAAAGTCAGGAAATGCTCAAGAAGATTATCGATGGGCGCTGGTTACAAGCAAACGGTGTGATTGCGTTTTATCCGGCGAACTCGGTCAATGGCGAAGACATCGAGGTGTATAGCGATGAAAGCCGCTCTGAGGTGTTGTTCACTTGGCGTAATTTGCGTCAGCAAACCGTGAAACGTGAAGGGGTAGACAGCAAATGTTTAGCCGACTACATCGCGCCTAAAGAAACAGGCATTATCGATTACATCGGTATGTTTGCTGTGACCGGTGGCTTGAATATCGAAAAGCACTCTGAACGCTTTCAGGCGCAGGGTGATGATTATTCTGACATTATGCTTAAAGCCTTAGGAGATCGTTTCGCTGAAGGTTTTGCCGAATGCTTGCACGCACGGGTACGAACTGACTTGTGGGGTTATGTGCCTGAAGAAAGTCTGGACAACGAAGCGCTTATCGACGAGAAGTATCAAGGCATACGACCAGCACCGGGCTACCCAGCATGCCCAGAGCACGTGGTGAAAGGCGATATGTTCGACGTTTTGCAATGCGAAGACATCGACATGCAATTAACTGACGGTTTTGCCATGTACCCCGCTTCTAGCGTTTCTGGTTTTTATTTTAGCCACCCTAAATCTCAGTACTTTAATGTTGGGCACATCGGAGCTGATCAGCTGCAAGACTATATTGAGCGATCAGGAAGAGACGAAGCAGAAGTGAAACGCTCGTTGGCGAGTGTATTGCGAGGCTAAGCGTATGCCCAGTGCAAAGTCCACGTCTTCCAGCAGCGACTCCGCGTCGTCTCGACGGCGAGCATTGGGCGATTTTCTACGCAGTGCCCGAGAGCGCACCACCCCTCAAAGTGTGGGGCTGCCGGCGGGCGGGCGTCGGCGTACGCCGGGCTTGCGCCGAGAGGAAGTCGCGCAACTGTGTGACATTAGCGTTACGTGGTACACCTGGATAGAGCAGGGACGTGATATTGCGATTTCACCTACGGTATGTGCGCGGTTAGCATCCACCTTAAGGTTGGGGCGCGCTGAACGACACTATATGTTTGAACTGGCAGAGGTCACCGATCCCGAGCATGCGGAAGCCAGTGCTGAGCTGCCGTTGGGGTTAGCTAACTGTGTGCACAGCATCGTGGCGCCCGCTTATATTCTTGATCGCACATGGAATGTACTGGCGCGTAATAGGGCGTTGCTGCGTTTGTTTGATGGGTGGCCTGACCGCTCGCCTGAGCCCAACCTATTGCGTTATATCTTTCTTGACCCTGCCGCTCGCTCTCTTGTTGTAGATTGGGATGAGCGAGCAACACGAGTGGTCAGTGAGTTTCGAGCCGATGTCGGTGCGCACGCGGGTGAGCCTGAGTTGAATGCGTTACTCGACGAGCTATTGAGCGAAAGTGAGGTTTTTGCACAGTGGTGGGGGCGCCAAACCGTTATTGAACGAGAGGGTGGTCTACGTAGTTTTAACCACCCTCAAGACGGCGTGCTGCACTTTCAGCAGTTTACCTTCAGGTTGGCAGTCCGGGCAGATTGTAAATTAGTGATGTTAATACCCGGTGCTTCTTAGCCTTTTTTCATGAACTCTGCTTTGAGCTCGTAACTGATGCCATCCACTTTACAGCTGATTTCATGATCGCTGGGAATAATACGAATGCCGCGAATTTTGGTGCCTTTCTTTAGTGTGGTTGAGGAACCTTTGACGCGTAAGTCTTTAATTAAATAGACATCGTCGCCGTCCACTAAGACGTTGCCGTGGGCGTCTTTAATGGCGGGGCTATCGTCTTCGTCTGTGGTGTCGACAGCAACGGTGGGCCATTCGTGTGCGCAGTCAGGGCAAATATAGAGTTCGCCGTCCTGATAGGTATTTTCCATTGTACAGGTAGGACAAGCTGGGGGCATTGACATAAAAGTTCCTAATTAATCGTTATTAATGGGTTAATTACGCAATTTTAAGCCAAGTTAGCGACAAAAGCAGGAAGCTGCTTCCGGGTGTGCGGGCGCGTCGCGTTGCGCCACAATCCGCCACTAGTTGGAAGGCGTTTGCAACGAGTCGCCGTCATTGCCGTGCAGCCGCAAAAATGACAAGCTGGATAATGCCGTGACAAGTCCGATCACCATGAAGCCCCAAAACAGGTCGGTGGTGGTCACGGCTGTGCCACCACGCCAGTGCATACTCAAATTTAAGGTGACCGCAGCGCAGGCAACGCCAATACTGATACCCAGTTGCTGAGCCATGGAAGCAAAGGTACTGGCTCGGCTCATGGAAACGGCGTCGATGTCTGCATAGGTTAGGGTGTTCACGGCAGTGAATTGTAATGATCTAAAAATTCCGCCTATGCCCAGAATCACCGACATCCACCAAAGGGGGGTGTTCATATCAAACCAAGCGCAGAGAATAATAAATAAGCCTGTTAACAAGGCGTTATAGACTAAAACGTGCTTGTAGCCGAAGCGTCGAATAATAAAAGGGGCAATGGGCTTCATAATTAGTGCACCCACGGCGCTGGTGAAGGTGACCATTCCTGCGGCAAAAGCCGACATGCCAAAGCCGACCTGAAGCAAGATAGCTAACATGTAGGGCACGGCCCCTAAGGAGAAGCGACACAGGTTTCCGCCTAGAACCGAAATGGCAAAGCTGCGGCTTTTTAATAAAGACAAATCAATAATGGGGTTAAGCGCTCTGCGTGCGTACCAGATATAGCTCAGGCCGCTAAGCAGTCCGACCGTAAACAGTATTCCTAATAGGTTCAATGGCATGGTGGGGTGGCCAATGGATTCGAAACTGATTACCAAGGTGGACAGAGCAATGCTGCTGAGTAGAAAACCCACCCAATCTAAACGTTGGGCACTAATAGGGTAGTCGTTACGAATAAATTTTAAGACCAAAATAATCCCAAGAATACCCACGGGAATATTCATTAAAAATATCCAGTGCCAGGTGGTGTAGGTCACCAGAAAGCCACCCACGGGCGGGCCCAGTATGGGACCAAATAGCGCGGGTAAGGTTAATACCGACATGGCACGTAGTAGTTCAGTTTTGGGTACGCGTCGTAGTAAAATAATACGGCCTACAGGTACCATCATGGCACCGGCTAGGCCCTGTACGACACGGGCAGCAACCAGTTGCTCTAGGCTTTGTGATGCTGCACACGCAACCGAGCTTAAGGTGAACAACAGGATGGCAGCCAAAAAAATGCGGCGGGCGCCGAATCGGTCCGCAGCCCAACCACTGACCGGAACAAACACCGCTACGGCAAGTAAGTAGCTGGTAATAATGGCATTCATGCGGATGACGCTGGTGTTAAGGTCGGCCGCCATGGTGGGTAAGGCTGTGGCCACGACGGTTGCGTCCAGCATTTGCATAAATAATGCGCATCCCACGATATATGGGATCATTCGAATAGCGCGTTGTTCGGTTTTTGATAAAGTGGGGTCTGCAGCTACGGTGTCACGTTTATGGTCTGTTTGCATGCCTTACTCTATTTATGAGCCGGTTTGAAGTACACTCGAAGCTTAATCGTGTAACCCATCACTAAACTTTATAGTCATTATGGCAAAAAATTTCGAATCTGAGATCACTCAGTTTCTCAACACCTATAAAAAGCAAAATCCAGAAACTGAAGTACGCCAGCGAGAAGGGCGTGGTCGACTATGGGATAAACACATCGATCCCGAGCTGCAAGAAGGGTATCGAGCCGGCCGCGTCGCTCAACCTGCCTATGTGTATTACGAAAACAAGTAAGATGGTTTGATGTCTGAGACGACAGGGGATGGTTTAGCTTCTGGCCTGATGGCTTCGGAATCTACAACTCACGACGTCGATCATGTGGCCTTGGCTCGCCTATATGGCGAGCCTTTGTTTGCGATTCCCCAAGATCTCTACATACCACCTGATGCCCTTGAGATTTTTTTAGAGTCTTTTGAAGGGCCTCTGGACTTACTGCTGTATTTAATACGCAAGCAAAACTTCAACGTACTTGATATTCCCATGGCCCAAGTAACGGGGCAATATCTGGCGTACGTAGAAGAAATCCGTCGCACTAATCTCGAGCTTGCGGGCGAATACTTATTGATGGCTGCTGTTCTGATCGAGATTAAATCCAGAATGCTGCTTCCCGTCAAAAAGGCAGACTCCGGCGAAGAGGTCGATGATCCACGGGCCGAATTAGTGCGACGTCTGCTGGAATACGAAAAAATGAAGCTGGCTGCACAGCAGCTTGACGCCGTGCCCAGACTTGACCGTGATTTTAAGCGTGCGCAGGCTTATTTAGATGTGTATGTCGAGAAACTGTTGCCCGACGTCGATCCTGATGAGCTTCGTGATGCGTGGCAAGGCATTATGCGACGGGCTCAGCTTAATCGTAATCACATGATTACGCGCGAGCAGTTATCGGTGCGTGATCACATGAGTCAAATCCTTCGTCGTTTACATGACGTTCAGTTTTTAGAATTTAATGAGCTGTTTAGCGAGCGTATTGCTGAAGGTGACACGGTAGCGATTATCGTGGTGCATTTTCTTGCCATGCTCGAGTTGGTCCGAGAATCGCTAGTGCAGATTACTCAGGCTGCGCCTTATGACCCTATTTATGTACGACTTGCTTTTGTCCGCACGGCAGACGAAGTGATTCAATAGTCGTAGTTAGGTATCGGAGTTTTTTGTGAAAGTTGTACATACTATTCAAGAGTTACGAGATCATTTGCAAGGCCAAACACGTGTCGCCTTTGTGCCCACCATGGGGAATTTACACGAGGGCCATCTTTCATTGATGCGCCTGGCACGTCAGCATGGTGATCCAGTGGTGGCCAGCATTTTTGTGAATCCCTTACAGTTCGGTCCTAATGAGGACTTTGATCTTTACCCCCGTACGCTGCAAAACGATATCGATAAGCTCGAAGCTGCGCGTGATGTGTATGTGCTGTTTGCTCCCACCGAAAAAGAAATGTACCCAGAGCCGCAAAGTTTCAGGGTGCAACCCCCTGATGATTTAGGCGACATACTCGAGGGTGAATTTCGCCCTGGTTTCTTTGAAGGGGTCAGCACCGTTGTCTTAAAACTGTTCTCCTGTGTGCAGCCCAGAGTGGCGGTGTTCGGGAAAAAAGACTACCAGCAATTGATGGTGGTGCGTAATATGTGCAGGCAGTTTCAGTTGCCGGTCGAGGTCTTGGCCCATGAAACGGTGCGGGAAGATAATGGTTTGGCCCTGTCCTCGCGTAACCGCTATTTAAGCGACGAGCAACGCGTTCAAGCCCCACAACTCTATGCTTGTTTGACTGCGGTGAAGCAGCAAATTTTAGGGGGCGCAACGAATGTGGCAGAGATCGAGCAAGAGGCCGCTCGACGCTTACAGGCCGAAGGGTGGGAAGTTGATTATTTCGCTTTGCGCCGTCAACGAGACCTATTGATTCCCAACAATGAAGAGCTTGTCTCTGGCGAGCCCTTAGTGGCCTTAGCCGCTGCGAAATTAGGTGATACCCGCCTCATTGATAACTTAGAAATATAAAAGATAAGGCGACGCCTCGATCTGCTTTCGCTACGTGTTTTTGCATGTGGACAAATTTGTCCTACTTAAATTAGCGGATAGACGTAACAAAACGTTTCTGAAAAAATACAGCTTCTACTACTTCAGAGAGGTTTGTATGTCGTTAGACCGTCATTTTTGTTTAAATCGAGCGTTTGCGTTGTTAACGATACGTGAGCGCGATGTTAAGGCACTGCTGATCAAAGGGTGGGCGAATAAAGTGATCGCGGCCGAACTCGGTATTTCGCAACGCACCGTAGAAACCTACCGTGCGCGTATCTTTAAAAAATTTGAAGTACGAAATGCGGTAGAGCTAACGGGTTTGTTGCTGTCGTCCTCGCCAAACTATGCCGACTCAGGTAGGACGGATTCCCCCAGTGTGGCTGAGCCAATGGCTCAGGTCGAGGATGATGACGACGACTCGCTCACTTTAAAAAACGGTGACCTATCCGATAAAAAAAAGGCCCCTAAATAAAAGGGGCGTTGACGTGCACGTAGCCAAATTTTATTGTGCGCTATGGCACTGTGGGGCAGGGGTGTTATCAAGTTCGGGAATGGGCTCAATATTCGCCTGACGACGTAAGAACGTTTCTAGCGTAGGGCGCACTTGATTGAATGAATGTACACGTAACTGTTGGTCGTTCAGGAAGCTAAGCTCGGCGATGCTGACCTCATCACTGGTTTGCAAAATAATACGAGTGGGCGCCGTACCGACAGGATACCAGCAGCCGGTAAGGTGATGCGCTTGCGCCGAGTCATCCACTGCTTCGAGCTTCATTCTCCATACGCCTGAGGGTGCTGTCGTCAATGTCGTACGTTGTGGTGTGCAATGTACGTTGGTGCTGGGGCAACTAATCGTGCCGAGAAAAGTGCGGGCTTCAAGCAACTCACGAATTTGACGCGCTTCGATCACGGCCTGATCGGCCGTTTGCGCAACCTCTGCTTTCGCATTATCACCAAACCCCATTTGAATCTGTGACGCGGCTTTGGCTTGCTCACGGCCGCGGGCTTTGTTTTGCGCATCGGTAATGGTGCTGTCACGAGCGATGTTGGCATCGTTATAGTCTGGCGCCATTGGGTTTTGAGCACAACCAACCATGAGCATTCCCGCCAGCAAGGTACTCACTGTTGTGATTGAGCGGTGTTTTTTGAGTATGGCGATAGGCATCGTGATTTCCTAAACGAAGAGGCTAATGAAGAGTGCATGCTACATGCAGGGTTGGGTAAGAGAATTATAAGCGCTTAATGAGGAGCAAGCGTAACGATGCTGTATATGGTGTGTTTGGCCTATTTTTGTGCCGTGTTTTGGGTAGCATATCGCTGCGCGTGTTGTTATCAGGCTTTAGTTATAGCGGGGTTTGAGCCTAATCGGCGTACCTTTGTTCACTCGATCATGCAGGCATTAAAACCCAGCCAGTTGCTATCGATGCAATACGGTTGGGCCTTAGCGCGCTATCACCGCTACGTATGCTGTGTGGCCGTAGCCCTTGTTTTGGTGGTGTTAAGCACTTTTATGTATCGTTGGGCTTTCCTGGCGTCAACGTTAAATGCCTCCTTTATCGTCCTGCTAGGTTGGCATGCGTGGGTCGTAACGCTATTGATCTTTTTATCGTGTATTGATCTCAAATCATACCTGCTTCCCGATGTGTTGTGCCTGCCCTTATTGCTATCGGCCGTATTGATGGGGTGGTTTTTTCCCACAATAATGGACGTGAATTCAGTGTTAAGTGTGTTGTGGGTGGCCGTGTTGGCTTATGGCGCGTACGTTGTAGGTCGATACGTGGCCGACGCGCCGTTAATAGGCTTGGGTGATGTAAAGCTTTATATTGCCTTAGTCGCTTGCTTGCCTACGCTGAAGGCAGCGTTATTTAGTTATTTGTTTGCCTGCTTAAGTTGTTGGTTGGTGCAGTTAATTTGGCAGCGACGATGGTTACCGCAGGGCAGTTGTGCGTTTGGCCCTTATCTATGCATTGGTTATTTAATCAGCATTTTGGGGCTGCCTGCGTTACAGTAATGGCTTCTAAGAATGCATTAAACTTGCACATATCTATGCTTAAAATTGGCTTAACAGGTGGTATTGGGTCCGGTAAAACAAAGGTTGCTCAGTTTTTTGAGCAATGGGGTGCTACCGTGGTTGATACTGATCTTATTGCGCATTCATTGACCATAGCGCAGGGCCAGGCCATCGAGGCCATACGAAGCCAGTTTGGTGCCGAATTTATAACCCCAGAGGGCGCCATGGACAGGGCTAAAATGCGTGAGTACGTATTTTCAGAGCCTCAACGTAGGCGTCGCCTTGAAGCAATCTTACATCCTTTGATTCGCGACGTTACAAATCGCCAAATTATTCAGGCGCAAGGGTGTTATGTTGTGGTGGTAGTGCCTTTGCTCGTCGAAAATGGGACATGGAGAGATCGGGTCGATAGGATCTGTGTTGTGGATTGCGATCCCGCCACACAAATTCAGCGCGTACAGGCGCGTAGTCAGCTGACGATACCCGCCATTGAGCGTATCATGAAGGTGCAAGCCACACGTGAGCAGCGCTTGCAAGCAGCTGACGATATTATTCTTAATGATGCTGCCACAAGCCTGTCCACGCTGAAAGATCGAGCATGGCAACTGCACACGTTTTGGAAAGGCTTAGCGACTACACTATCCTGAGCCAACTGGTTTTTATAGCTATTCGTCAAATTTAAGGTTTATATCGCGTGATTCTTTACGAATACCCATGCAATGAACGCGTACGTGCCTTTTTGCGAGTCGAGCATTTGTTTGATCGTCTATTTTATTTTTCGGCAGGTAGCGATCCCTTATTGCATCAAGTCGCGGTAAGCACGTTGTTTGAGTTATTGGAAATTTGTGAGCG
Source organism: Paenalcaligenes sp. DL 463 (assembly GCF_057475185.1). NCBI lineage: Bacteria > Pseudomonadati > Pseudomonadota > Betaproteobacteria > Burkholderiales > Alcaligenaceae > Paenalcaligenes > Paenalcaligenes sp. DL 463. Next base: position 76,080 of record NZ_JBYBKX010000003.1, read on the forward strand.
CTCAGATATACGTGGAATGGTTCTACAAGATATAGAACGTCAACGTGTGGCGCTGACCGCCTTGCGTGAGCACCCCGGTGTCGCCGGACAACGTCTGGATTCCATGCTTCAAGAGATGCAAGATGTGGCGGCTAATTTAGCGGCACAGGGTCGAATTGGTCAAACGCTTCGTGATAACGATTGGCTATCCAGTCTCAGGGGTCGAATTGCTATTCCAGGCGGTACCTCGCAAGCTGATATACCCTCCTACTTTTCGTGGCAGCTAAAACCAGAGCACACGCGTCGAGCTGACCTTGAGCATTGGACTGAGGCGTTCGCACCTTTGCATCAAGCACTAAAATTGATATTAGCGATGCTGCGTAGCGCAGGTGATGTGGTGGATCATGTTGCTCACGAGGGCAGCTATCAGGAAATGCTAAGTGGAAAGTCTTTTCAGTTGCTTAGGGTATGGGTCGATGCTAGCACCGGCGCCTTTCCCGAGATGAGTGCGAACAAATACGTGATTTGGGTGCGCTTTGCTCTTCAGGATAATGAAAATAAGCCTCTGGCCATCACACGCGACATTCCTTTTAAGCTTGCTCGCTGCAATATTGGTTGAGCGGAACTTTATAATACGACGTATGTCCGATGTGAGGCGGTAGTAAGCACTCAGATGAAGGCTTACCGCTTATCGTACTTATGTAGACAAAATAATAAATTGTTTTTTTGGCTTTCACCTTGTGAGAGCGCGCCCTTATTGCCGGAGAGCACTGCATGTTTGTATCTAAACCTCGCGCTGGATTGAGGTCTAAAAAAGCCATTTGGTGCATCATTATTTTGGTAGTGCTAGTGGGTTTAGGGTATGGGTGGTTTACCCGTGATACGGATAATGGCTCTTCTTCCCCAAGTGGGCCAGGTCGAGCCAACGGCATGCCTAGTATAAAAACGCCGGTTCGGGTTGAGGCTGTGGTGGCTGGAAGCGTGCCACAGCGTATTAATGCTATTGGTACCGTGCAGGCATTTAACACGGTGACGGTGCGTAGCCGCGTTGAAGGCGAACTAATCAGTATTAACTTTAAAGAGGGCCAGCTTGTTCAAGCGGGTGACGTTTTGGCGCAAGTTGACCCGCGAGCCTTTCAGGTTCAGCTTGACCAAGCATTAGGACAGTTACGGCAAACCGAGGCTCAATTAAAAATTGCTGAAACCGATTTACAGCGTTATCGACGCCTGCGTGATCAAAACTCCATCGCAACCCAGCAAGTGGAAACCCAAGCGTCGTTAGTGGAACAGCTTAAGGGCAGTGCACAGACCCATAAAGCAGCGGTGGATGATGCGCGCTTACAGTTAGACTACACCAAGATCACGGCACCCATAACGGGGCGCCTTGGGTTACGCAGCCTCGATGTGGGCAATCTGGTTTCGGCCTCAAATACTGATGGTTTGGTGGTTATTACGCAGACGCAGCCTATTGCCGTCAGCTTTTCGTTACCCCAGCACGATTTGTATGAAGTATTCGAGCGCATGCAGGTAGAGACGGCCTTATCGGTGTCTGTGAGCGATCGAAATGGAAACTCGATCGCGGCTGGCGAATTGCTTGCCGTTGATAACCAAATTGATATTGAGACTGGCACGGTGCGCATGAAAGCCAGTTTCCCAAATACCAATAATCGCCTTTTCCCTAATCAGTTTGTGAGCGCGAGCGTATTGCTTGGCGAGCAGCAAGGCATGGTGGTGCCTTCACATGCCGTGCAAAACGGCTCAATTGGTACCTACGTGTATGTGGTTGACGATCGTGAACATGTTGAAGTTCGTCAAGTTACGGTAGGAACGGTCAGCGGTATGTCTACGGTCATTATCGAGGGTTTGACCGAGGGCGAGCGTGTGGTGATCGAAGGGACTGACCGGTTACGCGAGGGAGCACCGGTAGAGGTACTGCCCGCTCCGGCGGCCTCTACGAATGCACTACCCTAGGGGATAAGCGTGAGCTTCTCTCGCATTTTTATCTTTCGCCCCGTCGCTACGACCCTAGCCATGGTGGCGCTTTTGCTATCGGGGCTGCTGGGCTATAAGTGGTTGCCGGTTGCGGCGCTACCGCAGGTTGATTACCCAACTATTCAAGTGGTCACCTTATATCCAGGTGCCAGTCCTGAAGTGATGGCGGCTTTGGTTACGTCGCCACTTGAACGTCAGTTCGGGCAGATGGCGGGTCTGGTGCAAATGAGCTCTACCAGCTCGGGTGGTGCGTCCAGAATTACCTTGCAGTTTGATTTAACCTTGGCTCTCGACGTCGCAGAGCAAGAGGTGCAGGCGGCGATCAATGCGGCATCGACTATGCTGCCTTCCGACTTGCCGTCCCCACCTCTTTATAGCAAGGTGAACCCGGCAGACACGCCTGTGATTAGTCTCGCCGTCAGTTCACCCACCTTGGCGTTGACTGAGGTCAGAGATCTAATCGATTTGCGTGTGGCGCAAAAGTTGTCGCAAATTAATGGGGTGGGCTTAGTCAGCATTTCCGGAGGGCAACGTCCGGCCGTACGCATACAAGTCAATCCTGATGCCTTAGCTGTTTATCAGATGAGCATGGCGGATATTCGCCAGGCTGTGGCGGCAGCTAATGTGAATCAACCCAAGGGAAACCTCGACGGTCCGGTGCGCTCCACGACGATCAGCGCCAACGAGCAGTTACGTTCGGTGGCGGATTACGAACGGCTAATTATTCGTAGCTCCGACGATGCGGTATTGCGGTTAAGCGATGTGGCCACGGTTGTGCACGATGCCGAGGATATTCGGCAAGCCGCATGGTTTGACGGCTCGGCAGCGATCCTGTTGAATGTACAGCGTCAGCCTGGTGCGAATGTGATTGCCGTGGTGGATCGCATTATTGCCGAACTGCCCGAGCTGCAAAGCTCTTTACCCGTCGGTGTGGACATCAAGGTGGCCACCGATCGAACGCACACGATTCGAGACTCCATCGATCATGTGCAACAAGAAATGTTTCTTGCCATCGCTCTGGTGGTACTTGTTACCTTCGTGTTTTTGCGGACATGGACTGCTACCCTGATCCCTAGCGTGGTGGTGCCGCTGTCGCTAGCGGGGACTTTCGGCGTTATGTTCCTGATGGGCTTTAGCGTTAATAATTTGACGCTCATGGCATTAACCATTGCGACGGGTTTTGTGGTGGATGACGCGATTGTGATGATTGAGAACATCGCTCGTCATATTGAGAAAGGCGAGAAGCCTTTTGCGGCGGCCTTAAAAGGGGCCGCCCAGATCAGTTTTACCTTAGTGTCATTGACGCTTTCGCTTATTGCCGTATTGATTCCACTGCTTTTTATGAGCGACGTCATTGGGCGCTTATTTAGGGAGTTCGCTGTCACGCTTGCGGTGGCAATCTTGTTGTCGCTATTTATCTCGCTAACCTTAACGCCGATGATGTGCGCACGGTTATTGCGGGCGCCCGATGACCAAGATAAGACCGCCCCGACAACGGGCATCCGAGGCGTTCAGGCACGCTTTACCGCGCTGATGGACCGTTGGATGCAGCGGGTGATTCACGCTTATGACACCAGTTTGCAATGGGTGTTGAGACGTCAGTTTTTGACCTTGCTGGTGGCTCTGGCCACCTTGGTATTAACCGCATTGTTGTATGTGATGGTACCTAAAGGGTTTTTCCCGCCGCAGGATACGGGCATCGTTCAGGTCATCATTGAAGGGCCTCAACGTGCTTCTTTTGCCGCAATGAGTCGGCTGCAAGAACAGGCGGCAGAGCAAATCTTGCAAGATCCTGATGTCCAAAGTGTGAGTGCATTTATCGGGGTAGACGGTAGCAACCCCACGTTAAATACCGGACGGATGCAGGTTTCGTTACTGAGCCAAGATCAGCGTAGCCGTAGCGCGGCAGACATCATCACTGATTTGCAGTCGCAGTTAAGCTCCATCCCGAATTTGTCGGCTTACTTTCAATCAGTGCAAGAGTTAACGGTTGACGATCAGGTCAGTCGGCATCCGTATCAGATGGCGTTGTCCGATCCGGATCCGGTGACGTTGTTGACGTGGTTGCCACAATGGTTGGACCAGTTGCGAAGCATCGAAGCAATCGAGGACGTCGCCTCTGATCAACAGCAACAAGGGCAGCAGCTCGTGTTGGATATCGACCGCGATATGGCGGCTCGCTTAGGAATCAGCAAAGCCACCATTGACGATGTGCTCTATGACGCCTTTGGTCAGCGCTTAATTTCAACCATTTACACACAGTCTGCCCAATATCGGGTGGTGTTAGAGGTGGCCGAGCGTTTTAGGGCAGAGCCGCAAAGCGTGGCGCAGTTGCACGTACCGACACAGTCTGGCGATACGATTGTCTTAGGAGGCATTGCATCGATTTCCCTGCAGCCCATGGCCTTAACCATTGATCGTCTGGATCAGTTTCCTTCGGTCAACGTGTCATTTAGCTTAGCGAAAGGCGCCTCCCTATCTGATGCCATTTCGCAAATCGAGCAAGCCAGACTGGACATCGCTTTACCCGAATCGATCGAGTTACGCTTTTTGGGGGCCGCCCACGCGTTTGAGGCCTCGTTATCCAGCACGTTATGGTTAATGCTAGCCGCTGTACTGACCATGTATATCGTATTGGGCATCTTATATGAAAGCTACGTGCATCCGATTACGATTCTTTCCACCCTGCCTTCGGCGACGATTGGTGCTTTGGCTGCGCTGCTTTTGTTAGGAAAAGACCTCGACATGGTAGGGGTGATAGGCATCATTCTGCTTATTGGTATTGTTAAGAAAAATGCCATTATGATGATCGATTTCGCGTTGGTGGCGCAACGCGAGCAAGGCGTTGCGGCGCAAAAGGCCATTCATGATGCCGCGTTGCTTCGTTTTAGACCCATATTAATGACCACCTTTGCGGCCATGTTCAGTGCCGTGCCGCTAATGCTCGCCACCGGCTCGGGTGCTGAAATGCGTCAACCCTTAGGGCTTGTGATGGTGGGTGGGCTGCTGTGTAGTCAGGTACTTACGCTCTACACCACACCGGTTATTTATTTGTATTTTGATCGGTTGGCCGTGCGTTGGGGCCGACGTCGTGCCACGTCTGGTGAGGCACTACCATGAAATGGTTGACCGCCTTCATTGTGCGACCGGTGGCCACCACGCTGCTGTGTATTGCAATGGTGGGGGCAGGGGTGCTGTCGATGTTCTTTTTGCCGGTAGCGCCACTACCGCAAATGGATTTTCCCATGATTTCAGTTAGTGCTAGCTTGCCCGGAGCCAGCCCTGAAACCATGGCATCCAGTGTGGCAACACCGTTAGAGCAGGCGTTGGGGGCCATCTCTGGCGTCACGGAAATGAGCTCAAGAAGCTCTGAAGGCTCAACACGAATCACCTTGATGTTTGACCTGAGCCGTGATGTGAATAACGCCGCGCGTGATGTTCAAGCGGCGATCAATCAAGCTCGGCCTATGTTGCCATCGGGCATGCGCAGTGTGCCCTCGTATCACAAAGTAAACCCTTCATCGTCTCCGATCATGGTGTTAGCCATGACATCACCAACGGCGACCCAGCCCCAGCTTTATGATCTAGCGACCACGATCGTGGCGCAGAAACTAGCTCAAGTTAAAGGGGTGGGCGAGGTGACCGTAGGAGGGGCGTCTTTGCCGGCTGTGCGTATTGGTTTGCACCCACACGCTTTGGCCAGTGCAGGCGTGTCCTTAGATGAAGTACGTAATGCGCTGAGTCGTGAAAACGCCATTGGGCCCAATGGTTACATTGAAAACTCCACGCATCAGTGGTACCTAAGCTCGGGCCGGCAAATGAATACGGCTGAGCAGTTCAAGCCTTTAGTGGTGGCCTGGCGTAACGGGAACCCAATTCGTTTACGTGATATCGCAACCGTTGAGGACGCCTCTGAAGATCAGTTTAACGTGGGCTATGTTAACGATCAGCCCGGTGTGTTGTTGCTGGTGCGTCGACAGGCGGATGCCAATATTATTGAAACGGTTGATGCCATACGCGAGCGCATTCCTTCATTCGAAGCCATGATGCCGGCTGATGTTCGGCTCTCTGTGGCTCAGGACCGAACCCCCAGCATACGAGCCTCCATGCACGAGGCGCGCAATACGCTTTTGATTGCGGTGGCGTTGGTCGTATTGGTGGTGTTGGCATTTTTGCGCGATTGGCGAGCAGCCCTGATTCCCGCCGTAGCAGTGCCGGCGTCGTTGCTCAGCACGTTTTCATTGATGTATTTTTTTGGCTTTACGCTGAATACGATTTCGCTCATGGCACTTATCGTTGCTACGGGCTTTGTGGTCGATGATGCCATCGTGGTGTTAGAGAGCGTGATGCGTTATATCGAAAAAGGGCTCAGCCCTTTTCGTGCGGCCATACGCGGTGTGCGCGAGGTGGGCTTTACCGTGACGGCGATGAGCCTTTCTCTGGTTGCGGTATTTATACCCATGTGGCTGGTGGGGGGGCTGGTGGGACGGTTATTTAAAGAGTTTGCCGTAACCCTTTCCGTCGCGGTCATGTTCTCGTTGGTGATCTCAATCATGTTGACGCCGATGATGGCGTCTAAATTGTTGCGCAGCCGTACGCGCCAAGCTCGTAACGAGACGGGTGTTTTTGCGTTGTTGGCATGGGGCGGTAACCATTGCGCACGAGCCTATCAACGCAGTTTACGTTGGGCGTTGAAATATAAGCGGTTGATGCTACTTTCCTTGTTTCTGACCGTGGGCCTAAATGTCTATTTATATACGGCGGTACCAAAGGGGTTGTTTCCTCAACAAGATACGGGTCAGTTGATGGGGTTTTTCCGTGTGGATAGGGGTACCTCCTTTCATGCCATGCAACCTAAGTTGGATAAATTTCGCCACATTTTAATGGCGGACCCCGCTGTGCAAAACGTTGCCGTTTTTGCTGGTGGACGCGGGGGAAGTAGCTCATCGATGATATTGGTTGAACTGGCGCCCCTAGAAGAACGCCAAGTGGGGGCGAATGATGTTGTGAATCGTCTGCGTGCCCAGCTTCAGTCTGAGCCGGGCGCACGTTTGTTCCTAACCCCACAACAAGACATTTTTGTCGGAGGCGGTTTAGGTAGAGCGGGATCCTATCAATACAGTTTGCTGGGTAGCGACTTGGATTTGCTCAAAGAGTGGTTACCCAAAGTGCGCCGAGCCATGGCTGACCTTCCTGAATTAACAGATGTGGATACGGACTCAGATGACCCAGGTAGTCGCATCGAGTTGCGTATTGACCGCGATAAGGCAACGCGTTTGGGTGTGGACATGGCGTTGGTGGCGTCCACCTTAAATAGTTCGTTCAGCCAGCGACAAGTGTCTGTGGTGTATGGACGTTTAAACCAATACCACGTGGTGCTGGGCGTAGAAGACCGTTTCGCTCAAGATATTGAGTCGCTCAGGCAGGTCGAAGTGATTAGCCGAGATGGACGTCGCGTGCCTCTTGCGGCCTTCACCGAGTTCGTCCCCGGCACAGCGCCGTTAAGCGTCAGTCATCAAGGCCTGTTCGTGGCTGAAAGCGTATCGTTCGGTCTCGCAGAGGGGGTGTCGTTGGAGGAAGCCACGCGGGCCATTGAAAATGCCTTGGCACGTATTAGTTTGCCCACCCATCAGATCCAAGCTGGCTTTGAAGGGTCGGCTCGGCTTATGCAAGATGCCCTGACGCAGCAGCCTTGGTTGATTTTGGCGGCATTGCTCACGATGTACATCGTCTTAGGTATGCTTTATGAAAGTTATATTCATCCGATCACGATTTTATCGACCTTGCCTTCTGCTGGTATAGGCGCCTTGTTAGCGCTGCTTGCGGTAGGTGAAGAGTTTTCGGTCATTGCCATGATTGGGGTGTTTTTATTGATTGGCATCGTGAAGAAAAATGCCATCATGATGGTGGATTACGCCCTTATTGCCGAACGTCGGGATGGATTGCCCCCCACCGAGGCCATTTATCAAGCGTGTATCGTGCGGTTTAGGCCCATCATGATGACCACGATTTCTGCCATTCTGGGTGCGTTGCCATTAATCTTGGCGACAGGTGCTGGCGTGGAAATGCGCCAGCCACTAGGGCTAACCATTGTGGGTGGGCTCATTGTGAGTCAAGTGCTTACGCTTTACACCACTCCGGTGGTGTATCTTTACTTAGATGGTTTTCGTCAGCGCTATTTGGCATCACGCGCCCCAAAAGGACTGAAGCGTGAATCCTAAGGCATTTTTGATTGATTAACGAGAGACGGTTTCAGAGTATGTTCGCTACCTTTAAAAGGCGCTTAATAGCGGTATCCATGATCTCGGTACTGACGGGTTGTGCCATGGGCCCTGATTACCAGCGCCCTATTTTTAATGTAGGCGAACACTTTCTCAATGCCCAAGATGAAGCGGTTGATCAGCAATTGTGGTCCAGAGCGCAACCCGCCGATGAGGCAGGAGCAGGACAATGGTGGTTAAGGTTTGACGATCCGTTACTGGCGACGTTGATTGCCGACCTTCATGCGCACAACGCGGACTTGGCCCAAGCGGAAGCCCGTTACCGTCAAGCAACGGCAGCACTGGAAGGGGCAAGGGCTGGGTTTTTTCCTACCTTAGATAGCGATGCAGGCGCTACGCGCAGTGGTTCCGGCACGACATCGGCAGTATCGAATTACAACCTTGGCCTTAGCGCTGGCTGGGAGCCAGATGTGTGGGGGCGCGTACGGCGCAGCAGTGAGGCGGCTATGGCAAACGTCGAAGCCAGCCAAGCGGATTTTGCTGCCACGCGCTTAAGCTTAGAATCCACCTTAGCGAAAACCTATTTTCAGGCTAAGAATGGGTTTAGCTCGCAACAACTCTTGGATGAGACCCTTCAAACGTATGAACAGGTTTTAACCATTACTCAGAACCGCCTGGCCGTGGGGATGGCTGCACAAAGCGATGTGGCAGCGGCTCGGGCACAGTTAGAAAATGCACGCCTCCAGCGCTTAGCGCTGAATCGTCAGCAGGCACAACTGCATAATGCCATGGCAGTGTTGGTGGGCAAACCGCCTTCTCAGCTTGAAGCCTTAAACCTTGAAGGATGGCCTACTTTACCCGCCGTACCCTTGTCCTTGCCATCGCAGCTACTTGAGCGTCGTCCCGATGTGGCCAGTGCCGAACGTAGGGTCATGGCCGCCAATGCACAAATTGGCGTCGCGAAAACCGCGTGGTTTCCGAACTTGCGCTTAAGCGCTCAAGGGGGTTATCGCGCCGGAGAGTGGGCGCAATGGTTAAGTGCTCCCGCTCGTTTCTGGAGCTTAGGACCGGCGTTGGCATTGAGTCTGTTTGATGGGGGCGCGCGTACAGCCCAGATGAATGAGGCGATTGCCAATTACGATTTGCAGGCCAATGGTTATAAGCAAACGGTGTTGACGGCATTACAAGAGGTGGAAGACAGCTTAGCCACTTGGTACGGGCTGGCAGACGAGACGCAGGTCCAACAGCGTGCCCTTGCCGCTGCACGTGAATCGCTGGAATTAATAAGCAATCAGTACGAGGCCGGTTTGGTGGACTTTTTAAGTTTGGCACAGGTGGCAACGAGCACGCTGAACGTAGAGCGAGCGGCGATTTCGTTATTGTCCGAACAGTATATCGCAGCGGTAAGCGTCATCGCAGGGCTAGGAGGGGGCTGGGACAGTGTAGAAGGCTTGGCCCCGACGGCAATTCCTCAGGCACCAAACCCGCTACCCTTGCCGCCAGAGCCACAGCCACAGCCTAATTAAGCTGCTTAAGCACTATTCTTCGGCCATCCACGCATAAAGGCCATCTACCCAATTGCGAGCGGGCAGTTGATATCGTTGCGCAATGTCGGTCGCCGTTTGATACAGCGTATCGAAGTCAATTTGTGGTGGGTCTTTAAAAGCAATGGCGACGATATTCCCATCGTGCGTTTCGGGTAACCATGCCACGGCTCCGAAGTACGTTTGTAAATGATGCAGATTGGTGGCGTGCACGAATTCATTACCTAGAATATTGACCGTTAGCAAGCCGTTTTTGCTAAGACTGCGCGCACAAGCTTGATAGAACTCGGGGCTTTGTAATGCTGGACTGTGCGCTTCCTGACTGTAGATATCGACTTGTAATACGTCTAGGCTTTCCTGGGCAACGTCTTGCAGATATTGGTCTGCACATTGAATTCTTACCTTAAGGCGCTCGTCGTTGGGTGGTAAGTGAAATAGCGTTTGGCAAGCCCGAACCACATCGGGGTTCAGTTCCACGGCAGTAATGTGGCTGTTAGGAAAGTTCTCGTAGCAAAAGCGCGTTAACGCACCAGCACCTAAGCCTAATTGCACAATGTGCTTAGGTTCAGCCATAAATAGACGCCACATCATCATTTGTTGGGCGTACTCAAGCTCAATTTGGTGTGGGTTATCGATTCGCATCGCACCTTGCACCCAAGCAGAGCCTAAATGCAGGTAGCGTACGCCTTCGTGCTCAGAAATAGACACTTGTGGGTTCATGATGCGTGACCTAATTGACGAATACCGGCAATGCCATGGGCTGAAGCGCGTTTAGCTTGTTCAAGCGTGGCGTTGGATTGTCCACCTATGGCATAAGCCGGACGCCCCGCACGTTGCGCAAGCTCAAAAAATCGTTCCCAGCCCAGAGGTGGCTGGTGCGGGTGAGAGGGGGTGGTGAGAACGTGACCAATCACCACAAAGGTGGCATTAAGCTGGATGGCTGCATCAATATCCTGCTGATCATGCACAGAAACCCCTACAAGGGCTTGTTCAGCCACGTTGATGATGGGATCAGCGTGCGCGGTGTAGGGTGTTAAGGGCGAGTTAACTTGCGAAGCCAGCCGGCGCGCATCCTCTGCTCGTAGATGGACACCGTCGGCAAGCGCCCACCACGTCTGGTCATGCACACTATTAATCAGGCACGTTGCTTGGTACTCGTGACATAAGGCCACGGTTTTTAGTAATGCGTCTTTCAATTCGTGCGAGTTATTGGTTGAAGATGCCGCTTCCCATTGAGGCTCACGGAATTGCACCAGTTTAATACCCGACACTAAGGCCTGACGTAATCGCTCAAGCCAGTTTGTGACGTGCTCGGCGCTACCAATGTGGCTTAGTAGGTATTGAGAAGGCAGCGTTAACCATCGTAGGGGCGCTTCGGTAGCGGGTAAAACCTTGGTCACTGGAACGGGAGCGTGGGGGTCGATCCATTTCAATTGTTGCCCTTCGCGTCCAGTGGGTTGCCCCTCCCATTGGGTCACCTTGCAGAACGACAACTGCACCAGATTTTTTGGGTATTCATGTGTGTAATTGACCCACAGGGTGGCGTCAGTGATGTGAATTCCCAGCTCTTCATCCAGTTCGCGGGCGAGGGCTTCCAGCACACTTTCACCCGCCTCGATTTTGCCTCCAGGAAGCTCCCACCAGCCCGGCCAAGGCTTGTCTTCTGGGCGATTTCCCAGAAGAAGTTGGCCCTGATTGTTGATGATCATGCCTACGGCCACCTGAATGACGGGCTTTTTAGACATAGCGGGCAGCCCAATCTCGTGCAAATTGTCGTGCGACGCGCCCCGAGCGCGAGCCTCGGTGCAACGCCCATTGCAAGGCCTCAGTGCGAGACTGTTCAATCTGTGCGTCGCTACACCCTGCTTGTCGTAGCCAGTAGTAGACGATGTCTAAATATTTATCTTGGCTAAATGGGTAGAAAGACAACCACAAGCCAAACCGCTCCGAAAGCGACACTTTTTCTTCCACTGCCTCGCCAGGATGGATTTCACCATCGCTATGGGGGCGAGCGGCCAGATTTTCGCTGTGGTATTCGGGCATTAAATGACGACGGTTCGAGGTCGCGTAAATGAGTACGTTGTCACCGGGCGAGGCGACAGAGCCATCCAGTACAGATTTTAGTGCTTTATATCCCGGTTCGCCATCTTCAAAAGACAGGTCGTCACAGAAAATGATGAAACGTTCGGGGCGCTCACTAATGATGTCGATAATGTCGCCTAAATCGCCCATGTCGTCTTTGTCGACTTCGACAAGGCGTAGCCCCTGTTCGCTCAGGCTGGCCAGCATAGCTTTAACCAATGAGCTTTTCCCTGTGCCTCGGGCGCCGGTCATCAATACGTTGTTAGCCGGCTTACCCGCTAAAAACTGACGGGTATTGCGTTCGATGGTTTCTTTTTGTTGTTCGACGTGTTTAAGATCGTCAGGGTGGATGCTAGCAAAGTGCTTTACGCCCTCTAGCCAGCCTTGCGTACCACGGCGACGCCATCTGAATGCAAGTGAGTCCCAGTCAGTGCTTGGCGGAACAGGTGGCAACCACGCTTCAAGTTGCACTAATACGCGCTCGGCGCGTTCAATTAAGGTTGATAGGTTGGGCGAAGACAAGGGTTTTCTCCACTAAGAATTCTAAAGAGGTCTATTATCGCTAATTTAGTCGGACTGCTGCTGATATATGTACACAACGTTTATAAGTACAGTTCGGCTAATGGCGTACAAAAACGTATAATTGCAGTCTTATGCAGGGTATGCTGATTGCCCATAACCTTTTAGTCCGGAAATTGTTTTGAATCTCCCAGATCTGATGACCCCAATCACCGACGACATGCAAGAGCTTGATGCTGTGATTCGGGGCCGCCTTAACTCAGAAGTTGTCTTAATACGTACGATAGGGGAATACATTGTGGGGGCGGGCGGTAAGCGCATGCGCCCTGCCATGGTATTACTCGTGGCAAATGCTTTAGGCTACCAAGGTACCAATCACCACCTGTTGGCAGCCGTGGTTGAATTTATTCATACCGCTACGTTATTGCACGACGATGTTGTGGACGAATCTGATTTGCGCCGTGGTCGTAGCACAGCCAATGCGGTCTTTGGTAATGCGGCCAGTGTATTAGTCGGCGATTACCTTTATTCACGCTCGTTCGAGATGATGGTTGAATGTGGTTCGATGCGAGCTATGTCCGTCTTATCGGGTGCTACGACGATTATCGCCGAAGGCGAAGTCTTGCAACTGCTGAACGTGCATGACCCTGACGTCTCGCGCGAGCGTTACTTACAAGTGGTGCGTTACAAAACGGCCAAACTCTTCGAGGCCGCAGCACAAGTGGGGGCTATTTTAGCGGGTGCATCGGCCGAGCTCGAAGAGGCCGCCGCGGCATACGGCCGCCATATCGGCACAGCGTTTCAGTTAATTGACGATGTGCTCGATTACAGCGGTGATGCCGAAGCATTGGGTAAAAACGTAGGCGATGACCTGCGTGAAGGAAAACCCACGTTGCCGCTTATTCGTGTCATGGAAGTGGGCACCGAAACCGAACAACAACTGATCAAAACAGCGATCGAGACCGGTGATGCTGATTTCACGGCAGTTGCGCAGGCCATTCATAATACGGACGCCATTCGCTACACACGAGAAGCTGCCGAGGCTGAAGTCAAAATGGCCTTACAGGCTGTTAGTGTCTTTCCAGACTCTGCCTTTAAGCAAACATTGGTTGAGTTTTGTGATTTCGCTGTTGCTCGCGACCGCTAAGCGCAATTATTGACGAGGCAGATCATGCAGCAACCGGTGTTTGGTGTAATTGGTAAGTCGGGCAGTGGCAAGACAACGTTAATTGAATCGATGCTGACGTGGTTTGCGCAACAAAAATTAGAAGTTGCGGTCATCAAGCATAGCCATCATCAACTCAGCTTCGAGCCACCCCATAAAGATAGCGCGCGCTTTAGAACGGCTGGCGCGCGTGAGGTGATTGTGGCGTCGCCCTATCAATACGCGGTGTTTCATGCTTTGCATGAACAGCCCGAGCCCACCTTAGCTGAACTGGTGCAGCGCTTAGCACCAGTCGATCTCGTGCTGGTAGAAGGTTACCGACAAGCCGATATTTCTCGTATAGAGGTTCATCGTCCGTCGCGAGGCATTCCTGCGGTTTACAGCGAGAACCAAGGCGTGGTGGCGGTTGCTACCGACGAGCCTTTGCCCGATTGCCCCCTGCCTTTGCTGAATTTGAATGCCCCGCATGAGGTGGCCGAGTTTATTGTGCAGCACTTAGCACTTAAAGGCTTAGCTTCCTAAACGCCAGTCGTAATCAATGGTTAGGGGGGCGTGGTCGCTGAAGCGCTCGTCTTTATAGACTTCAGCGTTCTGAGCTGTGGCGGCTACACCCGGCGTGGCAATTTGGTAATCAATGCGCCACCCTACGTTATTGGCCCAAGCCTGACCGCGATTACTCCACCAGGTATAGCACTCAGCGGTGGTGTCAGGGTGTAGACGTCGATAAACATCCACCCAGCCCATATCCGTTTGTACTTTGGTCATCCACGCACGCTCTTCAGGCAAAAATCCCGAATTTTTCAAGTTGCCTTTCCAGTTTTTCAAGTCAATTTCTTGATGAGCGATGTTCCAATCCCCGCAAATAATGAATTCTTGTCCGGTATCGCGGTGCTCTTGCATGAGCGCATCCATCCATTGCTCGTAGTGCGCTAAAAATCGATATTTAGCCTCTTGGCGCGGATCGCCGCTTGAGCCCGACGGTAGGTAGGCACTGACGACACTGAGCCCCTCGTAATCTGCACGGATAATTCGACCCTCGGGATCAAACTCATTACATCCCATGCCCGAACGCACCGTGTTGGCATCGTGTGAGAGATAAAAGCCGACTCCGCTGTAGCCTTTGCGCTCGGCAAGATTGAAGTAGCCGGTATAGCCTTCTGGGTGTCGCATGGCATCGGTTAAATCGCTATCTTGAATGCGTACTTCCTGCATCGCAACGATGTGTGGCCCATAGCTGCTTAGCCAAGGTTGCAGGCCCTTACGAAAAGCGGCGCGAATTCCATTAACATTTAAACTAGTAACTTTTAACAAGGTGATTTCTCCGTCATTACGCAGAGCACTGTACCTTATTCATCCTATTGTTGCAGCCATTCTGCCGAAGATAGGGTTTGAATTGAGGACGAAGTGACGCGCCAGCGGCATCAATGTGAAATAATAAGACTTTTATTCTTTATTTTTAAGACGATTATGGGTGACATATCAACTCAACGCAGCGAGTTTGTTCGGTTCGCGTTAGACCAAGGCGTGTTGCGTTTTGGTGAATTCAAAGTGAAGTCAGGACGCTTAAGCCCCTACTTTTTTAACGCGGGCCTGTTTAACAGCGGTGCATCTGTGGGTAAGTTAGCCCAATTTTATGCACAGGCACTGATCGACTCGGGTTTGAGTTTCGATATGTTATTTGGACCTGCTTATAAAGGCATCCCCTTATCCACCGCCACCGCGTGTGCCTTGGTGAATCACCCAAGCTTAGAAGGGCGTGATGTGCCGTTTGCCTTTAATCGCAAAGAGGCCAAAGCCCATGGCGAGGGCGGAACCCTAGTGGGCGCACCGTTGGAAGGGAAGGTGGTGATCATTGATGACGTGATCACAGCAGGCACATCGGTAGGCGAGTCCGTCGATATTATCCGTGCAGCGGGCGCCGAACCGGCAGCGGTATTGATTGCTCTTGATCGTATGGAGCGTGCCGGGGCTGACGATGCCTTATCACCACATTCAGCGGTACAAGAGGTTGAGCAGCGCTTTGGCATTCCGGTGGTCAGTATCGCGTCGTTAAGCGACATCATGGCATTTTTAGCGGGTAACGCCGAGTTAGCCGAGCACCAACAACGGGTTGCAGCGTACAGACAGCGCTACGGCGTATAAAACACCCCTGTGGATAACGCGGCACATAAGTTATCCACAGAGGCTTGCTTGAACGTGTTTAGCGCTCAGCGCCTGCAATACGTTTTTGCAGTTGTATGGTGCTTAGTACGGCAAGGCCGCGTAGGGGCTCAGGCGGTAACCAAGTGGGTTTATCTAGCGTTAGCACATCTTGCAGTTCAGTAGAGACTTGGCCCATGATCATCTCTGCCAGCAATTTCCCGTAAATAGTGCCTTTTAATACTCCCGCACCATTGCATCCCACCGACGTGTATAAATTGGGTTTTATTTCACCAAAATAACTGGCTCCGTTACGGGTTAGTGCAGTGACTCCGCCCCATACATGCTCTAGCTCGTGACGAGGCAGGTTGGGGTATCGGCGACGATAGCAGTCCAGAAGCATGGCTTTTACGACTGAATCGGGTTGCGAATGTTCGTACGAGTACGAACTGCGCACCATGAAGCGGCCTTCTTCGGTTTTTCTTAAGGTTGAGCCTAAGCGGTTTGCAGGGATTAGCCCCCAATGTTTATCGTGTCCAAACCATTGCTGTTCGGTTTCATCGAGTTGCGGCGTAAAACCGGCGTAGGTATAGATGGTGATCAGTCTATCTTTTAAATACCCCAGTTTTTTTGCAAAACCATTATTGGTTAAAAATAGCTTAGGTGTTTTAACGCGTGTGCCCCCAACGTGAACGATGAAATGGTCGCTTATCTCTTCAACTTTTTGCACTGGTGAGTTCTCAGCCAGCACCACATTTTTTGCTAAGCTATCGGCCAAGCCCCGCACGAGTGCAGCAGGCTGTACAAACACGTTGTTCTGCGTTTGTAATGCATAGCGATAATAGTCGGTACCGATGTTATGCACGAGTTCACTTTGTGATAACGCGCGACACGTGATCCCCCAGTCTTGATACTGTGCCAGCATACTTACCAGACTGTCTTGTCCCTTACTGGTAGCGGCTCCGTGATACTTGCCGACAGCGGCCCAGCCGCACTCAATATGGTGGGTATCGACAATATCTTGCAACCATGACAGGCCAGAGTTATACACTCTGATCTGTTTTAATGCCGTTTCACGCGGGCTATGGTGCCCACCAATTTTGGTGTTGTGCGGTAAGCTAATTAAAAAGCCAGAGTTTCGCGCCGATGAGCCTTCGCCTAAGGTGGTGGCTTCAAGCACCAACACTTGCTTGTTCGGATTAAGTTCCGCTATACGTCGAGCAGCTGCTAAACCCGTAAAGCCAGCACCAATGATGACGAAATCGTACTCAGCCTCTATACGGGCTGGTATAACGGGCTGACGGGAAGGCAGTAACGCATTCCAGCCCGATTTGTTAGTGTAATGGGGGTAAGTGTCAGCGGTTGACACGATAGAGCTCCTTGAGGACGCTAAAAGAAGATTACTGCTTACTTTCTAAACTTTTCATTACTTCGACTTGAACCACATCCCAAATGTCGGCTTTTAGCTGTGTATAACGTTCTGACAGCTGCACGCTAGCGTTTCGTGGGTGGGGGAGGTCATTACGTATATCTTTGACGATGCGCCCAGGCTTAGAGCCCAGAATAATAATTCGCGTCGCCAGTAACAGGGCTTCGTCAATCGAGTGCGTGATAAAGGCGATCGTCTTTCCGCTGCGTTCGTAAATTTCCACGAGCTGTTCTTGAAGAACCTGTCGGGTCATCGCATCCAGCGCAGCAAACGGCTCATCCAGTAAGATCACATCCGTGTCATTGGCTAAGACTCGGGCGATGGCTACGCGTTGGCGCATACCACCGGATAAGGCCTTAGGGTACGAATCCATGAACGGTGTGAGTCCCACCATGTCCACGTATTTCTTGGCGATTTCGTGACGTTCTTTTTTACTAATACCGCGCAACTTAAGGCCAAAAGCAACGTTATCAAGCACACTTAGCCACGGAAACAACGCGTACTGTTGAAACACCATGCCGCTGTGTGGGTCGACGTCGGTCACCTCATGGCCATTCACGGATACCGTACCGTCAGTGGGCTGCTCGAACCCCGCGATCAGGTTTAATAGTGTGGATTTTCCGCAGCCAGAAGCGCCGAGTAAAACAACGAACTCACCTTTCTCTACCTCAAGGTCGATATTATTGAGTACGGTTAAATCACCAAATTTTTTGCTTACGCCTTTAATTGAAATCATGCTTGCTCTCCTCTTAGCGTTGCCACGCTAATACTTTGTTTTCGATACGACGCAAGATGACGTCAATAATAAGTACCGTGACGCTGATCATGACCATACCCAGCACAACGGTGTCGGTCTGGAAGAACTCTTTACCGTTCATAATCATGAAGCCCAAGCCTTCTTTAGCGGCAATAAGCTCAGCGGAAATGACACAAGTCCACGCCAAACCTAGAATGATTTTGAAGCCACTAATAATTTGAGCTAGGCTTGCCGGTAGAATCACTTCGCGCATCACCTGAATACGTGACGCTCCCATATTTCGGGCAGCGAGGATCAGTACTTTATCGACGTTACGGGTCGCTTCGATGACGTAAAGCAATGCCGGAGCAATGGTACCCATAAAGACAATGCTGTATTTTTGAGTTTCTGTAATACCAAACCAGAGTAATGACAGTGGTATCCAGCTCATTGAAGGCAAGGGGCGTAGCAGAGAAATCAATGGGTCAAAGATCGCGCAGGCTCGACGTGAGGAGCCTAGCACCAGACCTAAAGGAATAGAGACGATAACGGCCATAAGGAAGCCGATCATCACGCGACGGGTTGATGCTAAAACGTTCGCGATGAGGGTGCCGTTATTGAGTGTGGTGTACGCACGAGCTAACACCTCTGAGGGTGCTGGTAAGAAGATGGGGTCGACCAGACCTGTGCGACATGCGGTTTCCCATATGGCGATAAAGGCAATGACCGATAACGTGCTAATGAATAAAAGAGAACGTTGTTCTGGTTTATGGTTGGGCATAATAAGGCTTTATTAAAGCAGTAGTAGGACAGGCCCCTTCTCAAGCTAGGGGCCTTTTACTACGTAGTAACTCAAAGGGCTTGGGCTTAAACGAAATCCGCTTTAATCCATTGGGCAACGTCGGGTGATTTGTCGATTTGTCCGAAGTCCACCAACATGTCTGAGAGTCGCTGCAAGCCTTCCACAAACTTAGCTCCAGGCGCTAGCATGGACTGTTGCATAGCAAGGTCATACCAGTCAGCATCATTAATGGTTTGTAGCTGCTCTTCGCTATCGAGCTGAGTTAACTCGCTGAGAATATCGACTGCTTTTTCAGGGTTAGCGCCGAGTAGTGCGCATGTCTCGAAATAGGCTTTGGTAAAGCGTTTGATCAGTTCTGGGTTTTTATCTGCAAACGACTTACTGACGACCAACACATCGGGGCCGGGGGTGACGCCAAACTCTTTATACAGGCTGAACTCGGTATCGTCCGCAAACAGCTTGATGTCGGGCATCCGTGCTATTTGGTTAAAGTAGGGTGTCCAGGTGGCACATGCATCAATTTGTTTTGATTGCATGGCGGCGGGCAGTTCAGGGGCGGGCACGTTAATTACATTAACATCGCTATCCACCTTTAGGTTGTGCTGTGCCAGAAGATCTAACACCAGCATGTGACTGCTGGAGGCAAAGGTGGTGCCGATGGTTTTACCACGCAGGTCTTCCAGTGAGTTCACATCGTTATGTGTGAATAAGCCCTCAACACGACCAAAGTTTTCCGGTACGCCGATAACGTAGAAGCGGTTAACGCCGCGCGCCATTAAGGCAATAGCAGACACAACGCCTGTGCCGGCCACATCAATATTACCGGCCATTAACGCGCTCATGCGTCCAGAGGAGGTGCCGAACGAGTCCCAGCCCAGCTTAATATTATTGGCTTCAAAAGTGCCGTTTTGCATGGCGACATAAGCGGGATAGTGTCCAAGCCACTGTGAGCCACCATAATTAATGGTTTGCATCTCGGCTGCAAAAGCCAAACGACTACTTAACGGTAAGCTCGCTAATGCCGCGCTTACTGCTACACCTTTCATAAAATTCCGACGGTCGATAGACATCTTGTCTCCTCAAGTTGATAGTGACGCCAAGTGCTTCATTCAAGCCACGGTATCTTTTGTTTCAATACCGGAAGAACCTGTTCATCAAGGGCTTTTTGACAGCTCTTGTATAGGTCTGCACTGATATCTTCGTTCTCGCCCAAGCGAGAGATCAGATAAATAGTGCGAGAAAAATTGGGTCCTGGTAACGGCAAAACTGAAATCTTGTCCCAGTACCCTATTCCTTGTAAAACGCATAAAGGTGAGGCAATTGACCAGCCCAAACGGGACGCAACCATTGCTAACACCACGTCAGCGGTATCGATCTCTAGGTAATGCGGGATACTGACGTTCCGTCTTCGTAAATGACGTTCAATCATTGATCCGTAATGAGATCGTTCGCTAAACCTGATAAACGGCGCTAATTGAGCGCAATCCAACAGGTCTTTATTTTTGAATTTTGTTTCTAATCCTTTAGGAACCACCAGCAAAAAGGGTTCACGGTATAAGGGGGTACGAACTAGACCGTCTATCTCATCACAGGGATCAGAAGAGACAATCAAATCCAATTGCCGGCTTAATAACCCGTTGGCATGGACGTTTGCTAACCCTGACCACGCTAGAATACGACTGGTATTCTGCAACGTTGTATTAAGTACATGCGGTCCCACCGTTGCGGAAAAAGAATCAATCATTCCCAGACGTACCTCTTTACGACTGAGTTGTGCAGCCTCACGAGTTTGGGCAATGAGTTTGTCCATCTCTAACACTAAATGCTGTGCGCTACGATGGAGTGACAGCCCTGCAGCGGTTAGTTTTAATGGCCGCTTTGAGCGATCAAGCATCGGAACCCCAACAATGGTTTCGATCTGGGCAATCACTTGTGACACAGCGGATTGGGTTAAGCCCAATTCGTTTGCGGCTTGGGTCAAACTGCCGGTCGCCGCCACGGTCACAAACGTTCGTAAGGCCCGAATATCGAGAGCCTTGTTTGTTTTCATGATTTCTCTCCCACTATTAGAAAGGCTATCATTTTGACAGTAAAAATGGGCTAATCAAGGGTCATCATTAGAGAAATTAATGATGACCCTGATTTGGGCTTATATGTTGAGGTGTTTTGGCGTGGAAAACAAAGGTAGTGTGCAAAAAAAACCGCAGCGCTAGGGCTGCGGTTGGCACGTATTAAGCAGAGAGGCAGACCTAGCCCAGCTTCTCTTTTAATAGGTCTGTGACTTGCTTAGGGTTCGCCTTTCCGCGGGCGGCCTTCATCACTTGTCCGACGAGCGAGTTAAAGGCTTTGTCACGTCCACTACGGTACTCTTCTACCGTTGCAGGGTTGGCAGCAATGACCTCGTCGACCATGGCTGCGATAGCGCCGACGTCGCTAATTTGCTTTAAGCCCTTGCTGTCAATGATGCGGTCAGCATCGCCTTGCTCTTCGCCTGCCCACATGGCTTGAAACACATCCCGTGCAATTTTGTTGGAAATGGTGTTGTCAGCGATGCGAGAAATAAGCTTAGCAAGTTGCTCTGGACTGACTTTGGATGCACTGAGTTCGATCTCTTCGCGATTCAGGGCAGCTGCTAACTCGCCAAGTACCCAGTTAGCCGCCAATTTGGCCTGCGCGTTATTCAGCGCGGCGTTGGTTTGCTCGAAGAACTGCGCTGTGTCGCGACTCATTGTGAGTTGAGCGGCATCGTAGGCGCTTAAGTCGAACTCTTGCTGATAGCGTTCGCGTTTTGTGGCAGGCAGCTCAGGCATTTGCGCACGCACAGCGTTGATCTTATCGTCAGAGATCAGTAGTGGCGGTAAATCAGGGTCGGGGAAGTAACGATAATCGTCAGCATCACCCTTTGTGCGCATACTGCGTGTTTCGTCGAGATCGGCATCGTAAAGGCGTGTTTCTTGTAAGACGGTGCCACCGTCTTCGATCAGTTCGATCTGACGTCGTGCCTCGTAATTAATAGCACGTTCTAAAAAGCGGAAAGAGTTGATGTTCTTTAGCTCACAGCGTGTGCCGAGTTCTTTCTGGCCTTTAGGGCGTACCGAAACGTTGGCGTCGACGCGGAACGAGCCTTCTTGCATGTTCCCGTCACACATACCTAGCCAGACCACCAAACTATGTAGTGCTCGGGCGTATCCCACGGCTTGGGCCGCCGAGCGCATTTCAGGCTCGGACACGATTTCAAGCAACGGTGTGCCAGCGCGGTTTAAGTCAATGCCGGTAGATGATTCGCCGTAAGGGCCGGTAAAGTTCTCGTGCAAAGACTTCCCTGCATCCTCTTCAAGGTGGGCACGCGTTAGGTTAACGCTGAGCTCGTCTTCGCCTACAAAGAAACTGACCTTTCCACCTTGTACGATCGGGTGTTCAAACTGACTAATTTGATAGTTTTTAGGTAGGTCGGGGTAAAAATAGTTTTTACGCGCGAAAATCGAAAAAGGCGCGATATGGCCGCCAACGGCTAATCCAAAACTAATCGCTTTGTCGACAGCGCCAGCATTAAAAACCGGTAAAGTGCCGGGAAGCGCCATGTCGGTCGCACTGGCTTGCGTATTAGGGGCCGCCCCAAAACGCGTGCTACTGCTAGAGAATATTTTCGATGCGGTTGAGAGTTGGGCGTGCGTTTCTAGCCCAATAACAATTTCCCATTCCATTATTTTGCTTCCGGTTTACGTTGGTGCCAGTCGGTGTCTTGTTGGTAACGGTCTGCTAAGGCCAGAAGTTGGCCTTCGCTGAAGTAATTACCAATAAGTTGTAGCCCAATCGGCAAAGGTTGGGTGTCGTCGCTAAAGCCACAAGGTATAGACATGGCGGGTAGGCCAGCCAGACTAACACCCAAGGTGTATATGTCAGAGAGCCACTCGGTGGTGGGGTCACTGGACGGTTCACCTAATGGGCGCGCCAGCGTCGGCGTAACGGGCCCCATCAAGATGTCACACTCGGCGAAGGCTTGTTGAAAGTCGTTAACGATCATGCGGCGTACGCGTTGAGCTTGTAAGTAATAGGCGTCGTAGTATCCCTCTGATAGCACGTAGGTGCCCACCAAGATACGGCGTATGACTTCGTCGCCAAATCCCTCGGCACGCGAACGACTGATCATTTCTTCAAGGTTGCCATAACGATCTGAGCGATGACCAAATCGTACGCCATCAAAGCGAGACAGGTTGCTTGAGGCTTCGGCTGGCGTGATCACGTAATAGGCGGGAATCGCCTCGCGAGTGCGAGGAAGCGAAACGTCAACACGGGTAGCGCCTAGCTTTTCGAAATGAGCGATGGCCGATTCGATTGGGGCAGCCAAGGTGTTATCGAGCTCGCCTTCAAAGTATTCCTTCGGTACGCCAATGCGCAATCCCGCTAAAGGCTGGGCGGGGTTCTGTTCGAAGCGCTGTTGCCACGTATTGAAGTGTTGGCGAATGCGTTCGCCGGTGTTGGCGTCGTTTAAGCACACTTCAAGGCTCGTGGGGTCGTGCTCATCAAAGCCGCTAATGGTGCTTAGAACTTCCAATAGGTCTTTAGCATTGCGTGCGATGGGCCCTGCTTGATCCAGACTAGAGCCATAGGCAATCATGCCGTAGCGTGACATGGTACCGTAGGTGGGCTTGATGCCACTGACACCGCACAAAGCGGCGGGCTGGCGAATCGAACCTCCGGTATCGCTACCTGTTGCGCATAACACCAAATTTGCAGCAACGGCGGCAGCAGAACCACCCGATGAGCCACCGGGTGATTTACGCGTGTCCCACGGGTTTTGTACAGCACCAAAGAACGAGCTTTGATTATCTGAGCCCATGGCAAACTCGTCACAGTTGAGCTTACCTAACGACACCGTGCCGGCAGCGTTCAGGCGCGAGACGATGGTCGCGTCGAAAGGGCTGCGGTAGTTTTCCAGCATTTTGCTGCCAGCGGTTGTGCGCCAACCTTGGGTCACGAACACGTCTTTGTGTGCAATGGGGATGCCCGTTAAGGCGCCACCTTGATTGTTAGCAAGTAACGCATCCGCAGCATCGGCTTGGCGTAGCGTCAGGTCGGCGTCTACGTGTATAAAAGCATTCAACGCAGAGCGTGCCGCCACGGTGTTTAACGCGTCTTGTGCAAGTTCGCGCGCACTGAATTTTTTTTCACGCAACGCGGAGCTAAGTGCGTGAATAGAAGGGTATTCATTTAATAGTGACATAGTGAGTATTATTCGATAACAGTGGGCACAAGGAACAGGCCTTCGTCTTGAGCCGGCGCGTTCGCCATAAGGGTGTCGCGCTCAGCTTCGCTTGCCGTGGGTGCGGCCTCATCAGCACGTAAACGTAAGGAAATCTCTTGAATTGCCGACAGGGGGTGGGTCATGGGCTCTACACCACTGGTGTCCACCGATTGCAAGGCTTCAATGAGATGAATAATACGCGCAAAGTCTTGCTCTGCTTGTGCGGTCTGCTCTGGCGAAAGCTCAATGTGGGCCAGCTGTGCGATGCGAGCTACATCCTGCTGTGAAATTGCCATAAATAATTCCGGTATGTCGATAAATAGTTTAAATGCCTGCCGACCTTATGCCGCAAAACAGGCTTTTACCTGAAAAGAGGGTTACAGGGTTTAACTAGGCGTTAATTCTGTCTTATGAGGTACAAATTATAAGTTATCATTGACCCTTTATTTCTCAGGTGTTTTGTGTGTTCGTTGGTGAATAGGTTTTTATAACCCATTACACTGATGGCGATGGCGTCGAACATACCTATTTTCCCATCATTTATCTACATTGCACGCCCATGTTCGGATTCCTACGCAGTTATTTCTCCAGCGATATGGCGATCGATCTCGGTACAGCCAATACCCTAATCTATGTACGGGGCAAGGGGATTGTGCTGGACGAGCCTTCCGTTGTTGCGATTCGTCACGATGGTGGCCCTAACGGAAAAAAAATTATTCAAGCAGTTGGCCAAGAGGCCAAACAAATGTTGGGACGCGTTCCTGGTAATATTGAAGCCATACGCCCCATGAAAGACGGGGTCATTGCCGACTTTACTGTTACCGAGCAAATGCTCAAACAGTTTATACGTATGGTGCACCCTCGCAGTATGTTTGCGCCCAGTCCACGCATTATCGTGTGTGTTCCTTGCGGTTCTACGCAGGTTGAACGTCGTGCTATTCGTGAGTCCGCACTGGGTGCGGGGGCAAGTCAGGTGTATTTAATTGAAGAGCCCATGGCCGCGGCCATCGGTGCTGGTCTAGCCGTATCGGATGCCAGCGGTTCAATGGTGGTTGATATTGGTGGTGGTACTACCGAGGTTGCCGTTATTTCCTTAGGCGGCATGGTTTATAAAGGCTCGGTACGCGTTGGCGGCGATAAGTTCGACGAGGCAATCATTAATTACATCCGTCGTAATTACGGTATGTTAATTGGTGAGCCCACAGCAGAACGTATTAAAAAAGAAATCGGCTCGGCGTTCCCGGGTACGGAGATTCGTGAAATCGAAGTCAAAGGGCGAAATTTGTCTGAAGGGGTACCACGCAGTTTCACGGTGTCTTCCAACGAAATTCTTGAGTCGCTAACCGATCCTTTGAATCAAATTGTCTCTGCCGTGAAAACCGGCTTAGAACAAACGCCTCCTGAATTAGGCGCCGATATTACCGAAAAAGGGATTGCCTTAACCGGAGGCGGAGCCTTAGTACACGACCTCGATCGTTTACTTCAAGAAGAAACGGGCTTGCCTGTGGTGGTCGCTGACGATCCGCTTACCTGCGTGGTCCGAGGCTGCGGTGAAGCGCTAGAGCACCTTGAAAAGCTCGGGGCGGTATTTATCTACGATTAACCGGTTTGACCACAGTTTTGTTTGTGTTTCAAGCACGGCCAGATCGTTATTGGTTTATGCATGCAAGAACAAAGCACAATCCGGCTTTTTAAGCGCGGGCCCTCTGCCGAGGTTCGTTTAGCGGTTTTTGTGATTTTAGCAATGACGTTATTGGTGGTGGATGCTCGCAGTAAATTGCTGGAGCCTGCTCGGCAGGCAATTTCTGTCGTGTTGTACCCCTTCCAACGGGCTGCCATGGCACCTGGAGACCTCGCCAGCTACTTAAGTAGCTGGACAGACTCTGCTGCCTTGGTGCGTTCGGAAAAAGAAGCCCTGCAGCGTCAACGTATCGAATTAGCACAGTTGTCCACTCATGCCGCGCAGTTATCTGCCGAGAATGAGCAGCTACGTCGCTTACTGCAGGTGGCGGATCGCGTGTCACAGCCGTCCGTCGCCGTTGAGGTTTTTTACGAGCCTTCTAATGCCTTTAATCGACATCTTATTTTCAATAAGGGCTCCACGCACGGTATTCGTGCAGGCATGCCCGTCATTGACGATGGCGGTGTGGTGGGGCAAGTCGTGCGTGTTACGCCCTACACGTCTGAAGCGGCGCTGATTACCGACGAGAAAGTATCCGTGCCCGTACAAGTGTTACGTAATGGGCTTAGGCTTATTGCTTTTGGTGGAGCAGCGGCCTCTAAGGTAGAGGCGCGTTATTTGACCTCTGATGTTGACCTTGAGGTGGGTGACACCTTGATTACTAGCGGGATTGGTGGCTTGTTTCCAGCAGGACTGCCGGTGGCGCGTGTTGACAGCGTAGAACGAGATAACGCCACGGGTTTTGCGGTAGCGGTTGGTACTCCTTTATCGTTTCCCGAGCGTTATCGGCATTTTTTGATTTTATTAGTACCCGAGCCTGTGATTAATCCAGATAACGAGGAATTCGACCATGAGCAATAAGCCGGAGCGCTCAAGCTTACCGGTGAAACGCTCGTCGTCCTCGTTAAGCTCTCTTCAACCCATTGATTCTTCACCATTTAAAAATAGATCGGGCTCCTGGATAGTATGGGGCTCGATTTTCTTAACCTGGCTTGTGATGCTGCTACCTTGGCGGCAATGGGTTCCTGCTCCTGATTTATTGATGCTGGTTCTGTCCTTTTGGATATTGCACGAACCTCGTCGCGTCAACATGCTTTGGGCCTTTTCCTTAGGCATTTTAATTGATGTTCATGATGCGAGTTTTTTGGGAGAGCACGCATTAAGTTATGTGCTCGCAGCCTATGGGGTGATCGTGTTGTCTCGGCGTTTACTGCAGTTTGAACCGACGATTCAACTGATGCATTTGATACCGATTTTCTTTGTAGCGAATGCCATACCTGATCTATTGCATGCATGGATTGCTGGCGAATCGAGCGGATGGGGATGGGTGTTGTCGGCCGTGCTTACCGCGATGCTATGGCCGTTGGTTGATTTTCTATTATTCTTACCCCACCGTCGTTTAGATGATGACGACGATGGCTCGGCCTAGAGTTGTCGACGCCGATGTTTGAGTTTAAAAGAACCTCTCATTTGCACCGTAGACGTACCTTGATACGTGCTTGGGTCGCTGGGTTAGCCGTCGTGTTGCTATTGGCGTTGCTAGGGTCTAGGTTGTGGTACTTGCAGGTGGTTCGCTACGAGGGCTTAGCGGCTCGTGCTGACAGCAATCGTATCGCTGTCGTGCCTATTGCTCCGTTGCGTGGCGAGGTTACCGATCGTGAAGGGGTGGTATTAGCCCGTAATTATCGTGATTACACCTTAACGGTGATCCCTGCGCAGGTCGAAGGGAAAATGGATGACTTGCTCGACGCGCTGAGCGAGTTGGTTTATTTAAGCCCCAGAGATCGTCGACGTTTTACGATGTCCTTAGGACAAAATAGCCGTTACGCAGAAGTGCTACTACGCAATAGCCTGAATGAAATCGAAGCCTCCTGGTTTTCGGCTCACGCCTTTAAGTTTCCGGGGGTGAACTTACAAGCCCGTTGGGTGCGTGAGTACCCGCAAGGTGACGCTGCCGCACACGTAATGGGATATGTGGGTCGTATATCCGAAGCGGATGAAGAGCGCCTTGAAGAAGAGGGCTTGCTAGGAAACTATCGTGGCACCTCAATTATTGGCAAAAAAGGAATAGAAAAGACCTGGGAGTCCACCTTGCATGGCCGCACGGGGGTCGAAGAACGCGAGGTCACGGCATCGGGCAGGCCAGTACGCGTATTACAACGTACTGATCCCATACCCGGGGCTGATTTAACGTTATCCATCGATATCGGCCTGCAAAAACTCGCTGAAGAGCAGTTTGCTGGTCGGCGGGGGGCTTTGGTGGCCATCGAGCCTAAAACGGGTGAGATTTTGGCTTTTGTCTCAGCGCCTTCGTTTGATCCCAATCTTTTTGTGGATGGTATCGATGTAGAAAGTTGGCGTAAGCTCAACGAGTCGCCCGATCACCCTTTAATTAATCGGCCCTTATTCGGGACCTATCCCATCGGTTCTACCTATAAGCCTTTTGTGGCCTTAGCGGCGTTAGAGCTTGAAAAGCGTGATCCTACCGAGCGTTTTCCAGATCCGGGGTATTACGAATTTGGCGGGCAGCGGTTCCGTAATGCGGGTAATGTGGCTTACGGGGCTACCGATATGCATCGGGCATTAATGGTGTCTTCGGATACCTATTTTTATTCGCTGGGCCCTGAGATTGGGGTGGACGCCCTGCATGATTTTAGTAAGCAGTTTGGTTTTGGACAGGTAACTGGCATCGACTTAGATGGCGAACGTCGGGGCATTCTGCCTTCTCGGGAGTGGAAGCGTCAGGCGTTTAAAGACCCAGGCCAACAACGTTGGTATGCGGGTGAGACCATTTCAGTCGTGGTAGGGCAAGGGTATAACTCATTTACGTTATTGCAGTTAGCGCAGGCGACGGCGGTATTGGCGAATGATGGCGTCTATATGGCACCGCATATTGTTAGTCATATTACCGAACCTCAAACGGGCGAGAGCAAAGCGGCGGTGACCAGCCCGACGCACGTTATTCCATTAAAATCCGAAAACATCGACATCATAAAAAATGCGCTGGTGGATGTGGTACGCAAAGGAACGGCAAGACGAGCGTTTGCCGATGCTCCTTATCAGGCGGCCGGAAAAACGGGCACAGCCCAAGTGTTTAGTCTACGAGGAACAAAATACAATGCCTCAGCGATTGACGAGCGTTTGCGAGACCATGCGTTATTCATGTCATACGCGCCAGCCGAGAGCCCTGAAATAGCCATTGCGTTAATTGTAGAGAATGCGGGGTGGGGTGGCTCGGTGGCAGCGCCCATCGCACGTACGTTGTACGATTACTGGTTAGTAGAGAGGCCGAATAAACCATGAAGCGCGTTATGCAATGGGGCCTAAAAGCAATTACTGCCTTTGACTGGCCTTTGCTCATCTTGTTAGCCATTATGGCGGGTTGCGGGCTTGTCGTGATGCATTCCGCTGTGGGCGGAACCGACTGGCGCTTTGCTGATCAAGCTCGCCATTTTATGGTCGCCTTCGTTGTGATGTGGTTCGTGGCCCTCATTCCGCCGCCGTGGATGATGCGCTTGGTTCCGTACGTGTACGCCTTGTCCCTTTTACTGCTGCTGGGTGTGGAGTTTTATGGGGAATCAAGCAAAGGGGCCACTCGTTGGCTTAATTTTGGCTTTGCTCGTATTCAGCCGTCTGAGATGCTGAAAATTTCCGTTCCCCTTATGCTGGCGTGGTATTTTCATCGAAATCAGGGTGCGAGCCTTCGCATTGTGGACTTTCTCGCGGCAGGTGTGTTGCTCGCCATTCCCTTTATATTGATTGTGCGCCAGCCCGACCTTGGCACCGCCTTATTGGTACTGGCCGCTGGGCTAAGTGTTATTTACTTTGCGGGTTTATCCTTTAAGTTATTAGCACCCATTACCTTATTATTTGTCGTGGGTTTGGGCGGCGTGCTGTATTTTGAAGACCACTTGTGCGCGCCCGGTTTTGATTGGGTGGTACTGCACGAATATCAAAAGCACCGTGTTTGTACCTTATTAAATCCGGGTATGGATCCACTAGGACGAGGCTTTCACACGATTCAGTCCATGATCGCTGTGGGCTCGGGAGGGCTTTACGGTAAAGGTTACATGCTGGGCACACAGACGCATCTGGATTTTATCCCCGAGCGCACCACCGACTTTATCTTTGCCGTTTATGCTGAAGAGTTTGGCCTGTACGGTGGGATATTGCTGCTGGTGTTGTATGCGTTGATTATCTTACGAGGCCTAACCATTACCGTGATTGCGCCCACGCAATTTACACGACTTATCGCGGGATCAATGTCGATGATGATCTTCGTGTATGTGTTCGTCAATGTCGGTATGGTGACTGGGGTGCTGCCGGTTGTAGGTGTGCCTTTGCCGTTTATGAGCTACGGCGGAACGGCTTTACTCACCCTTGGTGTGGCTTGCGGGCTGTTGATGGCCGTGTATCGCTTTAGGCCAGATCGAGTGTAGGCTGAGACTGTTGATACAGCCCCTCTACTATTTTTTTGACGGGGGCGGGTAGTCCCACGCTATCAAGTTGATCGATTGCCACCCACTGTTGATTGGCTTCAAGGCTGACCGTTACCGAGCTAGAAACTGGCACGTACCACGGGTTGATGTGCAGTTTGAAATGGCTGAATACATGAAGCATCGCTGCCATTTTCTGCTCACTGTTGATTGTTACGCCCAAGCTTTGGCAGTATCGCTGCAATGTTTCCACCGTGTCATATTGGGGTAACACCCAAAGCCCTCCCCAAATCCCCGTGTTTGGACGTTGTTCAAACAGAATGGCGCCCTCGCGTTCTAAAATTAGCATTTCACAAAAGCGTTCGGGCTGTAGTGTCTTGGCCTTCGGTGTAGGAAGTTCGTGTGTTTTCTGGTGGGAGGCTGCGAAGCAGTCTGCTTGCAAGGGGCAGGCATGACAGGCTGGTTTACCACGGGTACAAACCATTGAGCCCAGGTCCATTTGCCCTTGGGTGTAGGCTGGCATGGGTAGCTCGGGTGGGCTGAGGTCAATGATCTGCTGGGCTAAGGCCCATAGCTTTTGGTCTACTGCCCGTTTTTGGGGATGCCCATATACGCCAAAATAGCGCGTAAAAACCCGTCGTACATTGCCATCCATAATAGGCGAGCGCTCGCCAAAGCAAAATGCAGCAATGGCTGAAGCGGTAGAGGGCCCTATTCCGGGTAGGGTGGCCAACTGCTGACTGGTGGTAGGGAAAGCGCCGTCAAACGTTTCGCAAACGACTTGAGCACAGCGATGTAGGTTTCGTGCCCGAGCGTAATAGCCCAGTCCTGCCCAATACGGCATGACCTCGTCTTGCTGTGCGCCGGCTAAGTCTTGGACGGTAGGAAAGCGCTCTAAAAAACGCTCGTAATACCCTAGTACTGTGGCGACCTGCGTTTGTTGCAGCATAATTTCTGACAGCCAAACTTTGTAGGGATCCGTGTGTTGTTGCCAGGGTAGGTGTTGTCGACCGTGTAGCCGTTGCCATTGAACAATGGTTTGAGCGAAGGCAGCAATCGATGAGGGCGTGGTTGACATAGGGTACTAGAAACGAGTGTTACGAGTGACTGACCAACGGGCAGCTAAGGCAGCAATAAGCACGACAAGACACGTGGCTAATAGCAAGCTGACCGCATCAGGCAGGTGTAACCTAACCTGCAGCTCGTACGTGGCAGCTAAACGGTTTAACGCGTCGTTTAAGGGCCGTAATGCTAACAAAGAAAGGCCAATGGCAGCCCCGCTGGCAAGCAGGCCTGTCAGTGCGCCCTGATATAAAAAAGGCCTGCGCACAAAGCTCTCGGTTGCGCCCACCAGTCGGGCGACGGCGATCTCGTCGCGCTGGCTGAGGGCTTGTAAGCGTACGGTGTTAAACACCGTAGCAACCACAATGACGATGACACTAAAACTAAGCAGTAATAACGCGACTTGGGCAAAATGCAATAAGGCCTCAAGACGACGAACCCAATCACTATCGAGCTGCACACGCTCGATGTGTGGTTGCGATTTAATCTCGTCGGCCAATCGTAAGGCAATCGATGATTGGTCTGGCGAGTCAGCCAAGCTAAGAATCAACGTGTGGGGTAGGGGGTTTTCACCCAAGGTTGTTAGGGCGTCTGCCCAGATGGGGTTGCTCTGTAACGCCTCGTACGACGTGTGTCGAGACACAAACCGGGCGGATGCGAGTTCGTCGCTGTACTGTGTTTCTAAGGTTTGGGCTAAGGCTTGCGCCTCCGTTTCATCGGTCTCCATGCTTAAGTACAGCGTAATTTCCGGATTAACAGGAAGCTGTGTGGCAAGGGGCTGGGCAGAGCTAAGAATCGCCCAGCTGATGATGGGCACGGCAAGCGTCAGCGCAATAACGAACACATTAGCCAGTGATGAAAAAGGTTGCTGTCGTAAGCGACTTAACGCAACGTGTAATGCATAGCGGTGTTGGCGTAGCCAGCGATTCATAGCTGCACCCCCATGGTGTCGCTAAACTTGCCATTATTAATGTACATCGTACGACGGGCGTACCTTGCCATTAAATGGTGGTCGTGAGAAGCAATCAGTGTTGTGACGCCGACGCGATTGAAGTCTAAAAACACATCCATAATTCGGGCTGCACTACTGGCGTCTAAGTTGGCGGTAGGCTCGTCGGCAATCACAATGGCGGGGCGGTTAACGATGGCACGTGCAATGGCTAAGCGTTGTTGCTCTCCACCAGACATTTCTACCGGATTGAAGTCTTCTTTGCCGGCTAAGCCTACTTTTTCCATGGCGGCTCGGGCACGCTTAATGGCCACGTCTCGCTCTAAACCCAGTACCTCTAACGGAAGCAGAACGTTATGAATGGCGTTACGGTCATAAAGCAGGTGGGTGTCTTGTAAGATAACGCCCACGGCTCGACGCAAGTAGGGGTGTGCGCGTGCACTGAGTTTATCGACGCGTTGGTCTTTGACAATAACCGAGCCACGGCTAGGGGGCTCTAAGCCACCGATCAACTTTAATAAGGTTGATTTTCCGGCGCCTGATGGGCCAGAGACAAAAATAAACTCGCCTGCTTGTATATCAAAGTTAATGTCCGCCAGTATGTTCTTACCGCGGCCGTAGGATTTAAACACGTGCTTAAACTTGATCATAGCTGGAACATCAAAAGCAGTTAGAGGGCATGGAAAAGAAAAGGGCTTCGCCACCGACTGAGGTAGTGTGACGTATTTTATCCTTAAAGGGAAAGCCCAAAAGAAGTAAACCAACATCGACAGGCTGCAAAGCAGGGTCAAACATTAAATAAGCCTACACTTAATGGTTTAATGTGTTTGGGCTATGTCTGGTAGCTGGCCCTATCTTTGGCTTGTCTTGAATAGAAAAAAACATGGAACAGCCCCAAAAAAAACGTTCACGTCATGCTCGGATCTCGTTAAGTGACCCCTTTATTAGGGGGCTGCTGTACCAGTTCTTGATCGTAGCCGTGATCGCCGTCGTTGTATGGTATTTGGTCAGTAATACGCTGCATAACCTGTCTGTGCGCAACATTTCAACCGGTTTTGCCTTTTTGGACCGTGAAGCGGGCTTCGCGATTGGCGAATCAGTGATCGCTTACACGCCAACAGATACCTACGGTCGAGCTATTATAGTGGGCCTGATGAATACGCTAAAGGTGTCCGCAATTGGGGTCGTGGCGGCAACCTTATTTGGCACGCTAATCGGTGTGGCTCGTTTATCGTCGAACTGGCTTATCGCTAAACTGGCCTCGGCGTATGTCGAGGTCATGCGCAATGTGCCGTTGTTGTTGCAGTTGTTTTTTTGGTATGCCCTCATCACCGAAACCATGCCGGTGCCGCGAAATGCGCATCATCTGTTGCCCGGCGTGTGGATCTCAAACAGAGGGTTAACGGTCCCGACGCTAGACGTGACTGCACTTGGTTGGTTATTGGGCGGATTGGCGATAGCAATAGGCCTATTATGGCCTCTGCTTCGTTGGGCGAAGCATCGCCATGCGCTGACGGGAAAGCCCATGCCCGTTGGACGCCTTGCTGTAATCATTATGTTTGTGGTCCCCACTGTCGTACTGATGCTCAGCGGAGCCGAGCTGCGCTTTAGCGTGCCTGAGCTGAAAGGCTTCAATTTTGTGGGGGGCGCGAACGTAACGCCCGAGTTCGCTGCATTACTGATCGGTCTAATTATTTATACCTCGGCCTTTGTTGCAGAGGTCGTGCGCTCGGGAATTCAAGCTGTAAATAAGGGGCAATGGGAGGCAGCGGCAGCTATGGGTTTGTCACGGGCCCATACCTTAAGACTGATTATTTTGCCGCAGGCGCTTCGGGTGATTGTGCCGCCAATGACAAGCCAATACCTTAATCTCACTAAAAACAGTTCGCTTGCCGTTGCCATTGGTTATCCGGATATTGTATCGGTGGTAAATACCACCTTAAATCAGACAGGGCAGGCCATTGAAGGCATTCTGATTATTATGGCGGCCTATTTAACGGTGAGCCTATCCATTTCATTGTTGATGAACTGGTACAACAAGCGCATGGCGTTGGTGGAGCGTTAGTATGCAAACTCTTCAAACGGCTCCGACCGTAGCGCCCCATTCAAGAAGCAGCGTCGGTATGTGGTTGCGTCGTAACTTATTCTCTACGCCTGCCAACATCGTATTGAGTGTAATGGTGCTGTGGCTCTTACTCATGTCGATACCCGCACTGATCGATTGGGGAGTACTCAACGCGACGTACTCGGCCCAGAATGCGCAAGAGTGCCAAGAGCACAGCGGCGCATGTTGGGCCTTTATTGTAGAGAAGCACCGGCTGATTCTTTTCGGCATTTTCCCGTATGACGAGCAATGGCGGCCGTTGTTGGCATCGTTGGTGCTAATTGCTTTGATTTATTTAAGTTGTTTACGCCGTTCTTGGCGCCCAGCGCTCGTGCTTGTATGGGTAATGGGCTTGAGCGTTTTTTGGGTGCTGATGCGCGGCGGCGTGTTGGGCTTAAGCCCGGTAGACAGCAGTCGTTGGGGCGGGTTGCCTTTAACCTTGATGCTTTCTACCTTTGGTTTGGCCTTTGCCTTTCCTTTGGGGGTGCTTTTAGCGCTAGGTCGGCGCTCACACCTACCCGCCATCAAGGCTGTTTGCGTTGTGTATATTGAGTTAATACGCGGTGTTCCGCTTATTAGCCTACTGTTCATGTCCTCAGTGATGCTGCCCTTATTTATGCCTGAGGGCTTTAATATCGACAAGCTGTTGCGCGCGCAAATCGCCATTATTTTGTTTGCCGCCGCTTACATTGCTGAAACGGTACGAGGCGGCTTACAAGCTATCCCTAAGGGACAGTACGAGGGGGCGGCTTCGATAGGAATGACATACTGGCAGACTACCCGAAAAATCGTCTTGCCTCAGGCCTTGAAAGTGGTGATCCCGCCTTTGGTGAGTATTTTTATTTCCCTCTTTAAAGACACGTCGTTGGTGGTTATTATCGGTATCTTCGATTTAACGCAGGCGGCGAAAACGGCGTTAACGGATGCGGCATGGCGCGGTTTTAGTACCGAGGCTTACTTGTTCATTGCGGCTATTTATTTTGTGTTTTGCTACAGCATTTCGCGTTATAGCCAGACCTTAGAAAAACGCTTAGATCACGACTCACGTTCGTAAGATTCTACGCATCACACTAAAACACTTGTTTCAGGACGCAAGGAGCCACGATGTCAGAGCCCATTATTCGACTCGAACATGTTAATAAATGGTTTGGTCAGTTTCAGGCATTGCGCAATATCACGATGCAAGTGGCCAAAGGCGAGCGGATTGTGATTTGTGGTCCTTCAGGTTCGGGTAAGTCCACCTTGATCCGATGTATTAATCGCTTAGAAGAACATCAAGAAGGCACCATCATTGTTGATGGAACCGAAATTACGAATAATCTAAAAGACATAGAACGCATTCGGCGCGATGTGGGAATGGTGTTTCAACACTTTAATTTATTTCCCCATTTAACGGTTCTCGAAAATCTGATGCTAGGCCCAGTGTGGGTATTGAAGCGAACTAAGGCGCAGGCCCGCGACACAGCGATGCAGTACTTAGAGCGGGTGCGCATTCCCGAGCAAGCCGATAAATACCCGGGACAGCTTTCGGGAGGGCAGCAGCAGCGTGTGGCAATTGCCCGCTCACTGTGCATGAAACCTAAAATCATGCTGTTTGATGAGCCCACCTCAGCACTCGATCCTGAAATGGTGAAAGAAGTATTGGATGTGATGCTTGGCTTGGCCGACAGTGGCATGACCATGCTGTGCGTGACCCATGAAATGGGCTTTGCGCGGCAAGCAGCAGATCGGGTGATCTTTATGGATCAGGGAGAAATTATCGAAGAAAATCCACCTTCGGTGTTTTTTGATAACCCGAGCAATCCCCGTACACAAGCATTCTTAAGTCAAATTATTAACTAAACTCTGACGCTGTTTCGCGTGTGCTTTGCTTGTTATGCGAATCGCCTTGTAAAGTTTAGTTAATATTTGGCGTTCAGAACCAATCTGTAACAGATGATAGGGCGAAGCCTTGCTAGCATAGCTTCACTCAACAAAATGTTGGGGTGTTGATTGCTAAAGGAGAAGAACATGAACATATCCCTAAAACTGAGCCGTATCGCGGCCTGCGTAGGCGCTGCGGCGGTCATGGTAGGGTGTGCCGACATGGGTACAGGAGGGCGTACGGCCACGGGTGCAGGTGCAGGAGCAGCACTAGGCGCTGGTTTAGGTGTTTTGATCGGTGATAGCAGTAAAGCGGCTGCAATCGGTGCAGGCGTAGGTGCCGTAGCGGGTGGCATCGTGGGCTATAACTGGTCCGGCATTAAAAACGACGTTCAAGAGTCCGGCGCGACGAGCCTAGGCGTGGATGTGACGGAAATGCCTGATGGTACGCTACGCGTTAACATCCCTAGCCATGTCTCTTTTGATACGGGCAAATACGCACTGAAATCCGAACTGTTGCCGGTGCTTGATAGCGTGGCGCGCGCCTTGATCCAGCATCCAGAAGTTCGTGCGAAATCAATTGGCCACACGGATAGCACAGGTTCTATGCAAGTTAACCAAACCTTATCAGTCAACCGTGCTAATGCCGTTACAAACTACTTAACCCAACAGGGCGTATCTCCCACTGTACTGACATCCGAAGGACGAGGCCCTAACGAGCCCGTTGCGGATAACGGGACAGCAGAAGGTCGCGCCATGAACCGACGTGTAGAATTATATTTGTACGCGGTACAACAGAACTAAAGCTCACGCTCCGTGTGATTATTGGGTAACGCCCCAATGCATTTCCACCCCGTCTCGTTATTTAGGCGGGGTTTTTTTCGTCTGTACCCAATTCACCTTGATGGGAAGGTAAGGGCGGAGAAGAAAACAGGGGAGCAAGGATTTGAGCGAGAAATAACATGGCCATGGTCATGGCTAAGCTAAAGAACATCTTAGAAGCACTAAGGTAGGAGAACCAACCCAAGTCAAAGCTTTTGTTAATGGCCCACGCCGAGACGACCAGTAGCATGGCACCCGCCACACCGTATAACGACGCATCGAGAACACGTTTCAACATAATAGCCTCCGTTTCAGCTGCTATGCACCAGCAAATACTGATTAATGCCTTACTAAGTAGGAGTCGTTTTTAGCGTGAAAGTTCAAGCGGGAGAGGCCTGTGCACGTAAGCGGGTGGCCTGAATACCTTAATCGTTTTGATGAAGCGTCACTAACGACTTCGCTAGGCTTTCTACCATTCTACGTTCGTCTTCTGTTAATTGGTAGTAGGCTAAAGGGCTTACGCTAGCGAAGGGCCACTCAAAACTAAAAGGAATATCGGCCATGGGCTCAGCCACGTCTGATGCCGTGTTTGTTCTTTTTTTGGGGTTATGACCACTGAGCCATTCAGGTGTGACTTTTAAGACTTCGGCAAGACGTAATAATTCACGAGCGTTTAGACGCTCTCCACGCTCGTAGCTGGAGATGGCAGATTGAGAAAGCTGGGTCAATTTGCCTAACTCTATCTGCGTTAATCCCAATGCTTCACGTGCTTTACGAAGGTTTTTGCCAAAAGTGTTCACGGACACTATTGAACGATGTATTGATATTACGTTGGTAGTGTTATAAAACTACTGATGTAGTAATTTGTAACGTAGGTTTTTACGAATAAATGAATACTTATTAAGGAAAGTGTTATGCCTGCAGAAAATGTACCGCTGGTTTACTGGTACGTAGCACAGTCGTTACAGATCCACGAGGTGAAGGCGACGTCGTTGATTGGTGATTTACAAAGTCATGGTTACACCTTACATCGTGAAAACGATCTCAATGTACTTTGTCAGCATGCGGAGCAACTGAAACAAACGCAGCAACCCAGTCTTTTTATTCTTGCAGGTAGTCCTGCTGATAGCGTGTCCGCGATCATGCGGTTACGGGCGATCAACGACGAAACAGGCATTATTTCAATGCTGCCCTCGCACAATGAAGCAGCCTTTACTCAGGCCTTGCTTTGTGGTGCCGACTATTACGTAACAAGCGATACAGGTAGCTCGTTACTGTTGGCGATCATTAATACTGTTTTACGTGGTCAACGCCAGGGGGTGTCGCAGCCACTTGATAGCACCTGTTGGCTGTTACAGGATGGCGATTGGACCATATCCAGCCCTGACGGCATCTTGGTTACCTTAACCACGAACGAGCGTGCCTTGTTTCAGCAGCTTATTGAGGCAACAGACGGTAAGGTAACGCACCAACACCTCTTAGAGACCATTGCCGTTGTTGATAAGTCATTGGCACAGACAACGCGCTTAAATCGTTTAGGTGTAATCATTAGCCGCTTACGCCGAAAATTCGATGATGCGGGCCTCGATCTTCCTATCAAGTCGGTGCATAACTGGGGTTATATGTTCGTGGCCCCGTTAGAGCGTCGCTAAGCTTTATTGATTTCGCGATTTAGCACCATATTGTCACGGTGCATAAGCTCGGAAGCCGACATGCTACCTAAGACTTCGGCTATTTTTTGACTGGGTAGACCTAGAATGCGCTGGGTGTCAGTGCTTGAATAGTTAATAAGCCCCCGAGCATACTCAACGCCATGGGTATCCACGCATGCCACCACATCGCCGCGACCAAAATGGCCTTCTACTCGGGTTACGCCAATAGGAAGAAGGCTTTTGTGTCCGGCGGTTAACGCCTTAATAGCACCTTCGTCTAATGTTACGCGACCACGCACGCGTAAATGGTTAGCTAACCAGCGTTGGCGAGCGGATTGTACAGGAAGAACCGCCCGTAGTTCGGTGCCAATGCGTTCGCCCTGCGCTAGTCGTACCAGCACGTTCGCTTCTCTACCCGATGCAATAACAGTGTGGCCTCCGCTGTTGGCGGCGCGCTTTGCTGCAAGAATTTTAGTAATCATGCCGCCCGTTCCCACCGATGAGCCCGCACCACCCGCCATTTCTTCAAGGGTGGGGTCGCCAGCTTGGGCGACCGAAATAAATTCGGCGTTGGGGTTCGAGCGAGGGTCAGCGCTATACAAACCTTGCTGATCCGTCAGGATAATAAGCGATTCCGCTTCAATTAAGTTAGTAACAAGAGCCCCTAGGGTGTCGTTATCGCCTAAGCGGATTTCATCCGTCACCACTGTGTCGTTTTCGTTAACAATGGGTACCACGCCCAAGCCGAGTAGCGTGTAGATGGTACTCCGTGCATTTAAATAGCGATGTCGATCTGCCAAGTCTTCATGGGTTAGTAAAATTTGTGCCGTGCGTATGCCGTGCCGTGCAAATGCGACCTCGTAGGCTTGCACTAAGCCCATTTGCCCCACGGCTGCTGCGGCTTGTAGCTCGTGCATCGCGTTAGGGCGGCGGGGCCAACCCAGACGTGCGATCCCTTCGGCAATGGCTCCGCTGGAGACCAACACAATTTGTTTGCCTTGCTTATGCAGCTCGGCAATTTGTTGTGACCATTCGGCAACGGCTTGCGAGTCGATTCCTCGACCATCATTAGTAACCAGTGATGAGCCTACCTTTACAACAAGGCGTTGAGCGGTGGAAACAACGGATTTGGTGTTAGACATCTCTGGCATGGTGGGCGAGGCGAATCGAAATAAAAAGGTTAGTTATCGTCAATGTTTTGACGGTTTTCATCAAAGCGGGGATCGGATTCCACATAGGTCCCCGCCGCTCGTTCTTGTTGCTCTAACTCTTCACGACGTTGAGCATCAAGCCAGCTTTGGATTTTTAATGTGATTTCCTTCGTGCCTGCACCGGTTAAGGCGGAAATCGAGAACACAGGGCCATCCCAGCCTAAACGCTCGATAATGGCCTGACGTAGCGCATCGGGCTCGTCAATCATATCCATTTTGTTTAGCACTAACCAGCGAGGTTTTTCGTTTAACTCTGGGCTGTATAAACGTAGCTCTTCAGTGATGGTATGGATTTCTTCCACGGCGGCAGTAACGGGATCAATGTCTGGATCCAGCGTGCTGACGTCTACGATGTGTAAAAGCAGGCGAGTGCGTGACAGATGGCGTAGGAAAAGATGACCCAGCCCAGCACCTTCAGAGGCACCTGAGATCAGACCAGGCAAATCAGCTACCACAAAGCTGTGAGCCGGTGAGGTGCGTACGACCCCTAAATTGGGGTGCAGTGTGGTAAAGGGGTAGTCGGCAATGCGCGGCCTAGCGTTAGACACATGGCTGATGAAGGTGGACTTGCCTGCATTGGGTAAGCCTAATAGTCCCACGTCAGCTAACACTTTAAGTTCTAGCTTGATGCGCCGTTGGGCGCCTGCCTTACCTTCGGTGAACTGACGAGGTGCGCGGTTGACACTGCTTTTAAAATGTAAATTGCCCAACCCCCCAGCGCCACCTTCAGCCAGTGTGACCTGTTGATTGTGGTGTTCAAGATCGAACAGTAACTCGCCGGTTTCGGCATCGGTAATGGTGGTTCCTACAGGCATGCGTAGTGTGATGTCTTCACCGTAGGCACCGTACTGATCCGAGCCACGACCATTTTCACCATTACGTGCGCGGTGCATACGAGCAAAGCGATAATCGACCAGCGTGTTGACGTTGCTATCGGCAATGGCGAATACGCTACCACCACGGCCCCCGTCTCCACCATCGGGCCCCCCTTTAGGGATAAATTTTTCGCGGCGAAAGCTTGCTGCGCCATTGCCGCCTTTACCACCGATAACGTCGATGGTAGCTTCGTCTACGAATTTCATATGAATGTCCGGTATTAATTGTGAAAACGTGTAATGGGGTAGTGCGCAGAGCGCAAAAGCGTACACATAGGGGTGTTAGTGTAAAGCAAAAAGCCCTGCCTTTATTAAGGGCAGGGCTTTGCAAAACATATTGAACTGAGTGTTACTCAGCAGCAATCACCGAAACGGTGCGCTTGTTCAATGCGCCTTGAATACTGAACTTAACATGGCCATCGACCAATGAGTACAGTGTGTGGTCCTTGCCGATACCTACGTTAGCGCCGGGGTGGAACTGTGTGCCACGCTGACGAACGATGATGGAACCTGCGTTGATGGCTTGGCCACCGTAGATTTTGACGCCTAGGCGTTTAGCCTGTGAGTCGCGTCCGTTTCGCGTAGAGCCGCCGCCTTTCTTCTGTGCCATGT
This sequence comes from Paenalcaligenes sp. DL 463, assembly GCF_057475185.1. NCBI lineage: Bacteria > Pseudomonadati > Pseudomonadota > Betaproteobacteria > Burkholderiales > Alcaligenaceae > Paenalcaligenes > Paenalcaligenes sp. DL 463. The sequence continues at coordinate 117,200 of NZ_JBYBKX010000003.1, forward strand.
TGAACTCCTGATATGGAATTACCCAAAGTGGTAGAGCAAATAACGCGAATTAGGCGTTAACAGCTTCGATACGAACTTCGGTGTAGTTTTGACGATGACCTTGGGTTTTGCGGTAGCCCTTGCGACGGCGCATTTTAAAGATCTTGATTTTTGGGTGGCGGCCTTGTGCAAGAACAGTAGCTGTAACCACGGCACCATCAACGAGAGGAGTACCCAATTTAAGGGATTCACCTTCGCCTACGGATAAAACCTGGTCGAGCGAGATTTCTTGTCCAATGTCTGCCGGTATCTGTTCTATTTTTAATTTCTGGCCAGGGCTAACACGATACTGTTTGCCGCCGGTTTTTATAACCGCGTACATAGGGAAAATCCTAAAAATTCGATGGTAAAGCCAAGCGTTTCGCGTGTTTTATAACGACTTGATGCCGACGATATCCATCAAAACCAATAAAAAAATGAAGCCACGCTAGTCGTGCCAACGTGAGCTTAGCCAGATATTATATAAAAGAAGCCCAAAATAGGCAATTAAAACAATGCTCTGCACAGATGGTTTACGACTCGCTCATACGGAATGTAACGAAGACGCTACAGTAAAGCGCTAGGTTTTTATGAAAAAAGTCGTAAATCCGTAGTTAGCACGGAGCAAGAGCGTTCGATGGCGTTACATTTGCTCCCAAAATGTGGCGTTGTATATATGCGAAAGCAGATAGATTAATAGCTACCACCAGTTCCTAAGTTGGTGAGTGATTCATCTTATGGAGTGTAATCATGAACAAAGATATCGCTGAAGGACAATGGAAACAGTTGAAAGGTAAAGTACGCGAAAAGTGGGGCGACATTACCGACGATGAGGTCGAAATGGTGAAAGGCGATGCGCAACGCTTAGCCGGATTGGTACAAGAGCGTTATGGTCGCACCCGAGAACAAGCGGAAAAAGAAGTGAATGACTTCTACGACCAACATCGTTAATCAAGCATGAGCCTGAGATAAGCAATAGCGAAAAGCAGTAAGGTCGGTTCTACTGATAAACGATTTAGACAAGTAACGGGGAGTATAACGATGCTGCATTATGCCTTGATATTTTTCATCGTCGCCATTATCGCTGCAGTGCTTGGCTTTGGCGGTTTAGCAGCGGGTGCTGCCTCCATCGCAAAAATTCTATTTTTTGTATTTTTGGTATTGGCCGTTCTCAGTCTATTGCGAGGGCTGATGAAGTAGGTGGATGCCGCTAGTTCGTTAGTTGGCTGAAGCGGATGGTTTACTGCTTCGAGCTGGGTACAAAAAAGCCACCAACTTAATTAGTTGGTGGCTTTTCTTTAGGCCTTGATTTACTTATTACGGATTTTTTCGATTTCAGTCATCATGGCGTTAACAGCATCTTCGCCAATCTGGGCTGTGTGTTTGGCAGTAACCGCAGCTGTGGCTTCACGCATACGGGCGATTTCCTCGTCGCTGATTTCAGTGACTTGGGTGCCCTCGGCTTTAACCTTAGCAATGGCTTCGGCTTCCATGTTGCGTGACACCTCACGTTGCTCTGCACGGGAGTCACGAGCGGCATCAAGCAAAACTTGTTGCTCATCTTTTGATAGACGATTCCAAGTGCGCTCGCTGAACGCGATGACCAAGGGGTTGTAGATATGACGGGTCATGGCTAAGTGCTTTTGCACTTCATTGAATTTATTGGTTTCAAAAGCCACTACGGGGTTGTCTTGGCCATCGACAGTACCGGTTTCCATGGCGGTATAAAGCTCTGTGAACGCTAATGGAACAGGGTTGGTGCCTAGGGCGCTAAAGGTATCAAGTACAAGAGGCGCCTCAAGTACGCGCACTTTTAAACCGTCAAAATCTTCAAGCTTATTGATAGGGCGTTTGCCATTAGACACGTTACGGAAACCGTGATCCCAATAGCCTAAACCCACTAAGCCCTGAGGCATGTTTTGTAGATATGACTCACCGACAGGGCCGTCAAGTACGGCATCGGCTTCTTCAAAGTTTTGGAATAAGAAAGGCAGATCAAAGATGCTGTATTTTGAATCCAAGCCAACCAGCAGACCTGGAGGTAAGGTGGTGATGTCTAAGGTGCCGCCTTGTAACGCTGATACAGTTTGCAAGTCGCCGCCTAATGTTCCGTTAGGAAAAAGACGGACTTGCATTTTGCCATCGCTTTTTTCTTTAACTAGCTCTGCAAATTTTTTGGCGCCAAAGCCCATATGACTTTCGATGGGTTGCACGAAAGAGAATCGTAGCGTGCGCTCTTTGATGTCAGCAGCCAAGGCTTGGGTGGCACCGACCAACATAAAAGGTACGGCAATAGAAAGTAAGGTTTTTTTAAGTGAAAATTTCATTGTCAACTCCGATGTTGTGAATACGTAATTTTTAATCAATGATCAAAAGAAATTAGCCGCCAAACCACTGTGCTGGAACGATTACTATGCTTGGAAATAGAATCATTAAGAGCAGAACAATGAGTTGGGCAGTAATAAAGGGGAGTACGCCTTTAAGCATGTCGTCCATCCCCAGTTTTGCTACGCCCCTTACTACCGTTAGCACTGAGCCAACCGGTGGGGTAATAAGGCTGATAGAGCAAGAAACAATGAACAACACACCAAAGTAAATGGGGTCAATACCTGCCTCTTTAACGACAGGCAGAAGGACGGGTGTCAGAATTAAAATGACGGGGATCATGTCCATGGCGGTGCCAACGAGAATGACAAGGCCAATGATCACGAGCATGAGTAATAACGGGTTATCCATAAATGGCTCTACCAACTGCACAATATGTCCGGGGACATCAGCAATCGTAATGAGCCACGCTGAGACCAACGCTGCAGCAATTAAAAACATAACCACAGCGCTAGTTTTTACTGTGCTATGCAGCACCTCGTAGAGGTCTTGCAAAGACAGTTCTTTGTACACAAACATGGCAACAAAAAGCGCATAGACAGCAGCAACTACAGCGGCTTCAGTTGGGGTGAAAATACCAAAACGTAAACCTACGACAATGATCACGGGCAGCATCATGGCCCATGCGCCGTTTAGTAACGCGGCTCGGATCTCAGCAGAGGATTGACGCGCAGGCAGCTCCATGTCTGAATTACGTGTTTTTAACCACCAAGCAAAGGCCAGGCCCACCCCGATTAATAAGCCAGGCACAATACCGGCTAAAAAGAGTTTGGTGATGGACAGGCCACCCGCTACACCGAAAACAATAAAACCAATGGATGGCGGGATGACCGGGGCAATACAGCCCGAGGCAGCAATAAGGCCAGCAGAGGATGCCTTGTCGTAGCCAGCTTTAACCATCATTGGTAATAGCAAGGCTGACAGGGCGGCGGCATCAGCCACCGCGGAGCCTGACAGCGCGGCCAGTAAACAGCCGGCCAAAATGGCAACATAACCCAGTCCACCCTTCACATGGCCCACTAATGCCATTGCGATATTAACGATGCGTTTTGAAAGCCCACCCGTGTTCATGATCTCACCGGCGAGAAGGAAGAAAGGTACCGCCATTAACGCGAAGTTATTCGCACCGTTAACGATATTTTGAGCAATGATTTGTGCATCAAAAAGATCCAGATGCAGCATCAACGCAGCGCCCGACAGTAATAAGGCATAGGCGATGGGCGCACCGATGGCCATGGTTCCTAGTAGGGAACCAAGAAAAACAAAAATAACCATAGTGCTTCCTATGCGGCCTTACTGGGGGTTAGGGGTTGGGCGGGCGAAGCGGGGGCAGCGCCGCTATCGTCCATACTGATACTGGCAAGTTCTTCTTGCTGAGGTGTGATCGCACCGATTGTTAGGCTGATTTCGCGGTCGTCTAACCTGCCTGCGAGTGTACGTACAATGTTCGCAATAAGTAATCCGCCGGTGGTAATGCTGAAAATCACGCCTACGCCGTATATAACGGCCATTGATAAGCCAATAACGGGTGTGCGTGTTGTCAGATTAATTACCGCTTGCTCCCAGCTTCCAGCGAGCAGCAGCCACGTTACCATTAGCATTAAGGCCTGTGAGGCCACAAGACAGTATTTTCTACCGGTAGGGCTAAGACGTGAAACCACGGAATCAATGCCCAAATGCATGTGTTCCCGTAGTGCGATGGCCGCACCGAGGAAGGTGAGATAAATAAAGAGAATGCGAGAGGCTTCTTCTGAAAACGTAATTCCTGAGTTGAAGGCATAACGCAGTACAACGTTACCAAAAACTAGCACTACCATGAGCGCCAAACAGGTGATAGCGGTTATTTTTAATAGTAGAAACCAAATATCAACGAGTTTTTTCATAATGCTTCCTTTTGCTACCGATGGAAGCTCTATGGGATGTAGACATAGACTTACCGTAATGGGGAGTGTGAAGATAGATGAGGCAAGGCTGCTATTCAAATAGCCAGATAGACACGTAATACCATCGCGGTTACTACATAAAACTCTGAAGTCGAAATAGCGTCAAGGGCTGCTAAAAAGAAGAGGCGGTCTCCGTGCTCCTCGTCAGATAGCAATCGCTGTTATCTCATTGGCTACGTATGAGTTGACGCAAACACCCTGTAAACCTTAGCCATAAATTAATCATAAAAGCGCAATAGCGGCCGAACAAGGCGCTTTAGACGATAAGACTTATTGCGGCTTGTGATGAATGGGTTTTAACTCGAGGCCCACGGGGGAGTATGAAAAAACGCTTGGAAGTAATCGATGAAAACCCTAATGCGAGGGATGAGTTGGCGTTCCGGTAAAAACACAGCGTGAATGGCATTGTCGTCATACGCTTGATAGGGAGTAAGCAACGCGACCAATTGACCCGAACGCAGTGCCGGAATGGCGATGTGTTCTGCGCAACGCATAACGCCCATACCTGCGATGCACAACTGAAATAACGCCGTCCCAGTCATGCTGGCATAGCGACCATTAGCGATAAATTCTTCGCGCTTGCCGTCCACAAGAAAAGGCCAACGGTTCAAATGGTCTTGCGGACCATGCCAACTTAAGCATTCATGCTGCTCAAGGTCTTGGGGTCGAGTGGGGCTACCATGTTGCTTAATATAGTCTGGCGACGCCACAATAATTCGATGAAGATCACACAGCTTACGACTGGCAAGCGACGAATCTTGTAAGCGCCCCATGCGTATCGCAACATCAATATTGTCTTCAATTAAATTGGCTAATGAGTCGGACAGTGAGAGCTGCAGCTCAATATCAGGATAGCTGTTGAGAAAGCCGGGTAGGTGCGGGACGATTTGGTCAGAGCCAAAGGAAAGCGGCGCACTAATGCGCAGTAATCCGCTAGGTTGAGTCGTCTTAATTCGTGTTTCCGCCGACTCAAGTTGGTTTAATAACACATTACAGACGTCTAAAAACTGCTCTCCTTCGGCGGTAAGACGTTGAGTGCGGGTCGAGCGACGCAGTAATAACACACCTAATCGATTTTCGAGATCAGTCACTTTTTGACTGACAAAAGGCTGGCTCACGCTGAGTCTATTGGCTGCGGTGGTAAAGCCGCCGGTTTCGGCTACAGCTTTAAAAACGCGCATCTCAACGAGGCGGTTATCTTTTAGTACATTGATCATGGGATTTACAGGATGACACGCGCATGAAGATAGCCCAACGGCCGTTCTTGCTTAGTGTGTCGTGGGTAGAGGCGTTAAGTGTGTAGTTTAAGCCTTAAACACCAGGAGCTGCGCATTGTGATGGCTGAATCTCATCTGGTGTAAATCCAATTTAGGGGTGGCTTTTTTGTGAGATCGGCTAAGTCGGCCGTCCCGCTTACGATTCCAAAGCGCAACGCGCTCAGATCAAAATCAGCCAATTCGGGGTGCGCCAATATTTCTTCCATGTTTTCTGACGTGCCGTATAGGCCAGTACACCGTTCGTCTTGTAATAAAGCGAGCACAGTAGAAGGGGTGGTGTAAGCACAGTCGGGGTAGACAAGTGTGCAGCCCTGACTTAAGCCGCTGGTGTTGGCGGTGAGTGGTGAGAAGTTTGCTGCAGTGGGTTGCAGCAGGAGAATTTTGTCTTGATTCGTCAGCCTAAGCTCATCATTTAGTAAATGGGCCTGATGCAATAAATCATGATGGCTGAACCGTAGGGCTTTGGGTGGATTGGCGTTGTTTGGTGTGGGAAGTTGTATGGCACAGATATCATTACTTTGCATATCTTTAGCAAACACACTGAGTAGCATGGCCTCGGCTTTAGCCCCTCTGTCGATAATCGAGTTGATGGATATGATGCTGTCGGGAAGAACCATGGCGTTTTGCTGTGTTGACCGTGCTGAAGGGCCCAGCGTTATCAGGTGTTGTAGAGCAGGTGCCTGTGGGCTGGCTAGCGACGAGAGCTTAGGGGCTAGGATTTCGGGCAAACAGTGAGTCAGCCCATCAAGGTATTGGCGGCTTGGCTCTAAAATCAAGGCTTTGGCCAAGGTTGCGTTCAGGTAATCAACCAATGTGGGTGGGCGAGTCGAGGGCGCGATGCTAACTAAAACGAAGCCCGCTTTACTGCAGGCTAGCTGTACGACTAACCATTCCGCTCGGTTTGACGCACATAAGGCAACACGGTCGCCCTTTTGTAGCCCTGTGCTGAGTAGCCCAATGGCGAGCTGATCCACGCGACTTTGTAGTTCCTGCCAGGTGTAGAGAACCCCTTCCTCATGACAGATAACGGCGACTTGGTTCGGATGTAGAGCAACGATATGGTCGAAATGGGCGCCAAGAGTGGGTGAGTCGAATGCTCCGGTGGCACGGTCTTGAACACTGTCTTGTTGACGTATCATGCGCTGTCTCCCGTTAAGGATGGTAAGGATGGAGGGGTTCTGGCGTTCGTTGTTCCTAAAAAGTGAAGGGGCGTTGAAAAGCGGCTCTAGGCGTATTGTTTATACGCCTGTGGCTTAAGAGCGATAGTCGGCGTTTATGCTCACGTATTCGTGTGAAAAATCGCAGGTGTAAACGGTTTCGGTATGTTTACCACGGCCTAAAGCGATACGCACCATGATCTCAGCCTCTTGCATTACCGCTTGGCCATCGGCCTCTTGGTAATCAGGATTACGCCCGCCATCTACACTTACCAATACGTCACCTAGCCACATGCGTAGTGCTGAGGTATCTAAATCGTCAATGCCAGCGTAGCCCACAGCGCACAAAATACGACCCAAGTTGGGATCAGAGGCAAAGAAGGCCGTTTTTACTAAGGGAGACTGGGCGACGGCATAGGCAACTTTAAGTGCCTCTTGCGCGTTAGCGGCCTCTTCGACTTGAACCGTGATGAACTTGGTTGCGCCCTCGGCGTCACGGACGATTTTTTGCGCTAAATCGCGAGCCGCATTCGCTAATGCTTCGTATAGAACAGGGTAATGTGGGCTGGCGACCGAGTCGATGTGAATGCCATTTTGTCCGGTTGCCATGATGACAAAGGAATCGTTGGTGGAGGTGTCCCCGTCTACAGTGATGCGATTAAAGGAAAGATTGGCAATAGAGCGGGTCATTTCCTTGAGTAGCTTAGGCGCTACCCCAGCATCCGTAGCCACAAAGCCGAGCATAGTAGCCATATTAGGCTTAATCATGCCAGCCCCTTTGCTAATGCCAGTAACGGTAGTAAGCGTGGTGCCCAACGTAAAGCGCTGCGAATGAATTTTTGGCTGGGTGTCGGTGGTCATGATGCTATGAGCCGCTGCAAACCAGGAATTGGCATCCAGTGTTTTGACGGCTTCGGGCAACCCTTTTACTAGCTTTTCTACCGGTAGAGGCTCAAGAATCACGCCGGTAGAGAAGGGCAGAATTTGGGAGGGACGTAAGTCGAGTAACGTCGCCAGTTCGTTGCAGCTTAAACGCGCTGCTTGTAAACCGGCTTCGCCCGTTGCGGCATTGGCATTACCTGTGTTGATCACAAGGGCTCGGGTTTCGGGCTCAGAGCTAAGGTGGCTTTCACTGACCAAGACCGGCGCGGCTCGGAAACGATTCGTCGTGAATACCGCCGCGACGGAGGTCTCTTTTGCGAGCTCGAATACGGTAAGGTCCGGGTGATTGGCCTTACGGATACCAGCAGAGGCAATTCCAATTTTTACACCAGCGACCGGAAAAACGTCAGCTTCGGCGGGGATTTGTAAATTAACAGCCATAACACACCTGTGAATGCGGAAAAAATCATAAGCTTAAGCAGTAATAATACCTGCTTTGTTCGCTGCAATGGGTAATGACGCGGGGGGTAGGTGCTAAATACGGTTAGACCATAGTGAACCTTAAGAAGCTTGTGGTGATGTCAGCGTGAAAGCGTGTGCGAGATTTTTTAATTCATCCAAATGCTTAAGGAGTTCGGAGCGAGTGGTATCGGCTAATGGGCCAAACAGGCCTTCCATCCATGCGTCATGGGCGCTTGCCATTTTTTTGTAATAACGACGACCTTTACCGGTTAGTCGTATGACTGAGCTTCGGCGATCTGTGGCGAGTTGTGTGCGTTCGATCATGCCGTCTTTTTCGAGTTGGTCGGCAATGCCAGTGATATTGCCGTTGGTTACCATCATGCGTTTAGAGAGTTCGCTCATGCTGAGCCCGCCTCGAGTGCTTTGTAGTTGGGCCATGAAATCAAAGCGCGGTAGCGTGGTATTAAATTCTGTGCGTAGGCGGCTGCGTATTTCGTTTTCAATGACGTTGCTACAGCTTAATAAGCGTAACCACAGACGCAAATGCTGTTGTTCATGGGCGTTAACACGACTTTCGAGGTCAAGGTATTCAGTCACAGTGGGGAGGGAAGCGAGTTCGTGCATTTTTACGATGCCTAAGGCCTTGTTATATGAGTTTGAATTAATATTTTAATAATATAACGTCAAGGCACGCTTAAACTTTATGTATTTCGGTTATCAATGATTAGTTATAATGATTTGTTTGGCCTAATAATTACGTGATAATCCTAATTTTTCTTGCTAAATATCATTAATAACGAGTGGGTTTTTCATAAAAACGCATAAAATCATCATCTTATTGTGTTTTTTTTGTCACCTAGACTATTCTGTTATTTAAAATTAATTGGTGATAATTGAACGTTTTGGTATGAAATTGACATGCTAATTAATAGCTGTCTAGGCATTAATTTAATGAATAGTTCAGTGGTCACAATAATATTATTCATTGCTAATTGAGATCTTTTTTATCATTTTTTTTAATAAAGATCCGAGTAACACAATTTTGTTTTTGTCATTTTCTGAGCACCCACCTTAGTACGGCACGCTAAGGTGGGGGTTAGACGGTCTTACAGTTGATTAAAGACCCGCTCGGCCGCTTGCAGCGTTTGTTCTATGACGTCATCGCTATGAGTTATCGATACAAAGCTGGCTTCGTAGGCAGACGGGGCAAAATAGATACCCTCGTTTAGCATCCCATGGAAGAAACGGTTAAATTTCTCGGTATCGCTTTGAGCAACTTCAGCGAACGACGTGGGCACGGTCGAACGGAAGTAAAAACCGAACATACCGCCTACGCTATCACTACTAAAGGTGTGGCCAGCTTCGCGTGCTCGTGTTTGTAGACCCGAAGCAAGTTTGGTGGTTTGTTCTGTTAGCTGCTCGTAAAGTTTGGGCTCTTGCAGTAAGCTTAAGGTGCATAAGCCCGCTGCTACCGCCACGGGGTTTCCAGATAGTGTGCCCGCTTGATACACCCCACCCAGCGGAGCAATGCTGTCCATAATCTCAGCTCGGCCACCAAATGCTCCGACGGGCATGCCACCCCCGATGACTTTCGCTAAGGTCGTCAGATCCGGGCGTATGCCGCTGATGCCTTGAACGCCCTGAGGGCCAGCACGAAAACCTGTCATCACCTCGTCAAAAATCAGCACGGCGCCATGCTGAGTGCATTGTTCGCGTAAAGTTTCAAGAAAACCCGCTATTGGTTTAATCAGGTTCATGTTGCCAGCGATGGGCTCGACAATGACGCAGGCAATGTCGTCGGCGTACTCGCTAAACGCCGCTTTGACGCCTTCGATGTCGTTATAGTTGAGTACCAATGTGTGTTGAATGAACTCGGCGGGCACACCTGACGAGGTCGGGTTGCCAAAAGTCAGTAGGCCTGAACCTGCTTTGACTAATAAGCTGTCGGCGTGGCCGTGATAACACCCTTCAAACTTGATGATTTTATTGCGCCCAGTGTGACCGCGGGCCAGACGGATGGCGCTCATGGTGGCTTCGGTGCCTGAGCTAACCAGTCGTACCTTTTCAATTGAAGGCAGTAAGGTGCAGATGAGTTCAGCAAGCTCGACTTCGCCTGCGGTGGGTGCGCCAAAAGACAGACCATTTACGGCCGCCTCTTGTACCGCTTTGACGACCTTGGGGTGTGCGTGGCCCAAAATAGCGGGGCCCCAAGAGCCAACGTAATCAATGTACTGTTTGTCTTCGGCATCCCAGACCCACGGGCCTTGTGCGCGACTGATAAAGCGAGGTGTGCCTCCGACTGAACCAAAAGCGCGTACGGGTGAGTTAACCCCACCAGGTATATATTGGCAGGCGCGTTCAAATAAATCAGAGTTGCTTGTCATGAGTAGAAAGATCCAATGGAAATTGAGTCGGTGGGCTAAGTAAGAATGCTAAGCCAACGTAAGTAATGGGGTATTAACCGCGATCAAATAGGCGGCTAAAGTGTTGGGCACGCTCGTAGACGTTAGGGGCGTCAAATAGGCTGCTGATGACAGCAATGCTATCGGCGCCAGCCTGGATGACATCCGCGGCGTTCTCGGGAGTGATTCCGCCAATCGCCACGACTGCTGCTCGTTTGTTCTCGATGCAGAAATCACGGCATAGCGCTAGACCTTCTTGCAAATTGGCAGGGGTGGCACGAACGGCATCAGGCTTAATGCTTGAACTATACATGGCACCAAAGGCGACGTAATCGACTCCGGCTTCCAGCGCCACACGAGCCATATCGGGTTGGTTATAACATGATGCGCCAATGTACTTAGGCTGGGCTAAGCCTGCTCGTGCTTCGGCTAAGTTACCATCGCTTTGGCCCAGATGCGCACCGTCGGCATTGATTTGGGCAGCAAGCTGCCAGTTGTCGTTGATCAGTAATGGCAGGGCAAGCTCGTTACAGAGGGCTTGCAGAGCGTGCAGTTGGTGTGTAGCCAGTTCTGCTGAGGCAAGCTTGCGTCGCCATTGCAAAACGCGCATGCCGCCGCGTTGAGCATCGGCCACAGCCTGCAGTAAACGATCGGTATCATCCCACTCTGGGGTAATGCCATACAGGCCTGAGGGAAATCGTAATGTTGTGGTCATAGCGTGCTTTGATTAAGAATACGTAAGCCCATGCCGGCTTGAAAATTGCGTTGAGCGCGTTGTTCGGTGAATTCGATGGCTTGTTCTATGGCGGTGATTAGGGGAAGTTGTTTGGCAAGCAAGGCGGCAATCGCGCAACTTAGTGTCGCTTTGGTGTCGTGTAGACGGTGCGGTACGGCAGAGGCTGGCCAGTGTCGTTGTGTGCCATCTTGTCCAAGCAATACGTAACGAGCCGCTTGGCCATCGTAAGTTAGTTCAGTGCTAAGTACCCAGTTCGCGCCAAAATTAAGCATGGCTTGATAAACATCCCCTTCGGCATCCAGATACGATTCAGCTTGCCATTGCTCAAGCAAGGTACGATCCACCACGACTAAATCGGACTGCGGTAGCACCAGTTGAAATAAGGCATCAAGCACATCGTCGGTGTCGATCTCTTCATGGGCTAATTCGCTTTCAGGTAATGCTTGCAACTGTAATACGAGTGGTACAGTAATATAATCAGCGGCGACCTGTGCTAAAACACTGGCGGCCTCAACGGTATATAAGGGCCCTGCTTTGATTGCGCTAACATGCATGTCCTCAAGTAAGCAGCGCGTTTGGTCGTGCAAGAGCTCGGGCGAGACCAAATTGATGTGTTCAATAGCAGTGGTGTCTTGGGTGTGAATGGCTGTGGTTACACTTAAGGCGTGTGTACCTAAATGGGCGCAACTGATTGCATCGGCCATTAGGTGCGTTGCGCCGGTAGGGTCCAGTGGGCCAAAAATAAGGACCAAAGGTGGTGGTGAACTCAGCAAATCATCGGCCATTTTGTTAGAAAGTAATGAAACTTCAGTAAAAAGGGCGCCAAAGTGGCGCAGGGTTTAGTAATATTGTTCCCATTTTAATGGATAGCCCTCCGCTAAGGGGGTTCCGTGTTTTTTAGTGTGAGTATTTAAGTTATGCGTACATGGATGTGTTTAATCTGTGGTTGGATTTACGATGAAGAAGCGGGCTTGCCTGAAGAAGGTATTGCCCCTGGTACATTATGGGAAGATGTCCCTCCTAACTGGGTCTGTCCAGAGTGTGGTGCTCGCAAAGAAGATTTCGAACTGATCGAAGTTTAATGACTGACGACAGTCGTATTGTTAGGGCTGACGGAGAACACGACATGACAAAAAATACGGATGTGTCTGATACACCGCTACGAGTCGATTTCTCTAAAAACCTATTAGTAGCGATGCCCGGAATGGTGTCTGGCAGTTTGGCGGACACGGTTATCTATATTTGTGAACATAACGAGAACGGTGCTTTGGGGGTGGTGATTAACCGTCCTACTGACCTTACCGTGGGCGATTTGTTTGAACGTATAGAGCTTAAGTTATCGCTAGAAATAGGGGTTCGCCAAACCGACGCCGTCTTTTTCGGCGGGCCTGTCCAAACCGATCGTGGTTTCGTATTGCATGCGCCAGTGGGACAATATACATCCAGCATTGGTTTGGGAGAGGTAGCTCTGACGACGTCACGGGATGTCTTGCAAGAGGTGGCCGCCGGCGCTGGGCCCGAACAAATCCTGATTACGTTGGGCTATGCCGGTTGGGGGGCAGGGCAATTAGAAGAGGAAATGGCGCAAAATGCTTGGCTTCATGTCGAGTCAAATAACGATATTCTCTTCACCATTCCTGCCGCCGAGCGTTATCAGGCTGCGCTTGCGCAATTAGGTATTGATCCAGTGATGTTAAGTGGGTCAATGGGCCATGCCTGAGTTAACGCTGTTGGCTTTCGATTATGGGCTAAAGAAAATCGGCGTGGCGATCGGTAATACCTTGACCCAACATGCCAGACCCTTATGTATTTTAAGGCCCGTAACGAAGCAGCAACGCTTTGAGGCCATTTCGTTGCTGATTAACGAGTGGCAGCCTGACAAGATTATTGTTGGGTTGCCGCTAACAACAGAAGGGGGCGAGCAGTATGCCTCCCTACGTTGTCGGCGTTTCGCGAATCAGTTATATGGGCGCTATGGCGTTGAGGTTGAGCTTGTCGACGAGAGGGGCTCGAGTATCGAGGCACAAGCGATTCTAGCCAATAACGACGATGACGACGCCGTTGCCGCCGCCGTGGTGTTACAGCGTTGGTTAGATGCTCAATCTAAACCAGCAGTTACTGACTGAAATTATAGAAGGCGAGTCAATCTTGAGCATATTGCGTTTTCTTTGGCGTGCCATCTGGATGACGCTATTGCTATTCGCGGGGCTGTTTTCAGTTAGCTGTTTACTTCCTTTTATGAGTACGAAGGCACGGCAATGGATGGTGAAGCACTATTCACTGGTGCTGGTGGCCTGCTGCGGGGTTAAGGCTAAGGTGTTGGGGCAGCCTGCGCTTGATCGCCCGATATTATTTGCCGCTAACCACGTTTCGTGGTTGGATATTTTTATTCTAAATCGCGTGCGAGCCACCTGCTTTGTGGCGAAAAGCGATATTCGTCATTGGCCTGTTATTGGATGGCTGGTGGCTGGAGCGGGTACCGTTTTTATCGAACGAGGCCAGCGTCAAGCCATTAAGGGCGTGATACAGCAAATGCACCAGCGCTTCGCTCAAGGGGGCGCTGTTGGTTTTTTCCCTGAAAGCACAACCTCTGATGGGCTCAGTGTGCGTCCCTTTCACGCCAGTTTGTTTGAGGCTGCGCTTAGTGCAGAGCTTAGTGTGCAGCCTGTTGCCTTACGGTTTTATCACCACGGCCAACGCACTGCACGTTTTGCCTTTATTGGCGAGCAAAGTCTTATTGCTAATCTCTGGGTTTTGCTTTCAAGCCGTGACGTCAGTGTAGAGTGCGAATTTTTACCGTGCATTTCAGCACGCGAGTGCACGGAGATGGGGCGCGCGCAGTGTGCAGAGCGCGTGCATAGCCTTGTGAAGCACGCGGTGGAGCAGTCGCGCTAGTTGGGTATACCTTTACGGCTAGGGGTCAGTGGGTGCGATTCGTGGCTGTCGACCTGCACAATTCGGCGATCAGGTAGTCGCAGTGCGGTCAGTTTTCTGCCCCATACACAACCCGTATCCAAGCAGATGGCGTCGTCCCGAAGTAACAAGCCTAAGGTAGACCAGTGACCAAACACCACGGGCAGGGTTTCTTTCCGTTGGGGTAGATCGAACCACGCGATTTCACCTTCAGTTTGACTGGGTGGGCCTTTGTGTTGAAAGTTCATGCTTCCATCGCTATAGCACGTGCGCATACGTGTTAAGGCGTTAATAATGACGCGAAGACGGTCATCGCCCATTAAGGTTTCGCTCCATTTAACAGGGGTGCTGCCAAAGACGCCACCGATTCGTTGTTGCCAGTCAGAAGCTTGCAACATGCTTTCAACTTCGGCGGATAACGCTAAGCACTGTTCAGTATCCCATTCCGGGGCCACGCCCGCGTGCACAATCAGGTGCTGGTGTCGAACTAGGCTAAGAGGGCGATGACGTAACCACTCGATTAACTCTGGGCCATCAGGCGCGTTGAGAATGCTTTGTGCGGTATCTGACTTACCCACAGTGCGAACACCTGCGGCCATTCCCAGTAAGTGAATATCGTGATTGCCCAACAGGCTAACGGCCTTGGGGCCAAGGTCACGTATGAAGCGCAGGCATTCTAGCGATTGAGGCCCCCGATTGATTAAATCACCGGCAAAGCAGAGCGTTGCGTGAGTGTCATTTTTAATATCAGGGTGCTGCAGTAACGCTTGCAAGCTGCTGAAGCAGCCCTGTACGTCACCAATTACCCAAAGCGAGCCATTCTGTTGCGAGTGAGTCATTTAATGTGTAGAGATAATGGGCTGCCGTCGCTTAAGACGATGCTGATTTTCCATAAGCAGTAGGGCAGTTAAGGCCACAAGTAGCGCAATCAGGTTAGGCCCTAACGCACTGACCCACGGGGCCCATTGGCTTAAGGTGCCGATGTTTAATGCCATTTGGTTGGCCATAAAAAAGCCCACCCCAATCAGAATACCCGCAAAAACCTTACTGCCGACTCCGCCTCGGCGTGTTTGGAGAAAGCTAATGGGCGCAGCGATAGTCATCATCACCAATAAGGTGAAGGGATACGCAACCTTGCGCCATAAGGCGACTAGTTGCCGGTCGGCTTGCAGATGATTGGCTTCTAAGTAGCCGATGTAGTCCCAAAGATCAGAAAGCGCCATTCGTTCAGGGGTAAGAATACGAGCAATAAGGCGTTCGGCGGTTAAGGAGGTGTTAATGTTTAGTGTGGCTACGTTGTCGAGAACCGTTAGAGGTTGCTCGGGGGCTTGCGCATTATCCAGCGCTTCAATCGCTTTCTGATCAATATCGATAACAGCAACGTCATTGAGCGTTAGCCCTCCCTCGTGAAAAGCGCCTGATGGCGCTTGTGTCATAGAGCTGAGTTCTTGGCCTTCACGAAATTCAAGCACGGTAATGCCCGTGACCTTGCCGCTGCCTTGAATGCTGCTAATGTTGATAATACGGGTGCCGCTGTTCTGGGTGTTTTCTTTAAACCAATAGCCGCTGTTTAATCGGCCTCCGCCAGAAGATCTTCCCAAGAGCGTTAGGCTGGCTTCACTGGCTTTAATCTCGGCGGCTGGCGTGACATACTCAGAGAGTAAGAACGCACCCACCATTAGCGGAATGGTAATAATCCATAGCATGCCTAGCATCCCCAAGCCGCTAATCCCAGAGACACGTAAAATGACCAGCTCGTTACGTTGAGCAAGCCCCGCTAAAGCCAAAATGGCACCAATCAGTAAACCAATAGGAAGAATATCGTAAAGGCGGGTGGGCAGTTGCAAGGCCTCGAGGTAGAACAAGTTGAGTAGCGTGAAGCTTTCTCCCACTTTATCCAGCTCTTCGATCAGTGCAAAAAAAGTAAAAAGCCCCAGCAGCGCCATCAGCACAACAGCGCTTGAGCGGTAAATTTCTGAGGCGAGATAGCGGCGTGCTGTGCGCATAAGTTAAAGCGGTAGGTGTGAGTCGAATGAGCTAGTGTATAGGGGCATTAACGGTAGTAGAAGTGACGAAGCTTAGGGAATCGCAACTTGGCGCATCCGTTGTTGAATTGTAGAGGTACGAGAACGTAAATAGGAGGTTGACCGGTTTTTATCGTAGAACGCGGGGTTGGGAAGCATGGCAGCCAGATTAGCGGCTTGGCGGGCGCTAAGTTGCCCTGCATTGACATTGAAATAGTGTCGTGCAGCGGCTTGGGCGCCAAATGCGCTTTCGCCCCATTGGGCCATGTTTAGGTATAGCTCCAGAATACGCTCTTTACTCATGACAAACTCAATCATGTAGCTAAGCACGAGCTCTTGACCCTTACGGAAATAGCTACGTGACTGTGACAAAAACAAGTTTTTGGCTAATTGCTGTGTAATCGTAGAGCCACCCCTACGTCGTGTAGAGCCTTTATCAGCTTGCTTGCGGTTGTACTCAAGCGCCAACCGTATGGCATCCCATTCTACACCGCCATGTGAGACGAAGTTAGCGTCCTCTGACGCAATAACGGCTCGTTTTAAATGAGTGCTAATGTCTGTGTAATCTGTCCATTGATAGGTGATGGCCGCTTTGGGGTTTTCGGTACGCAACTCGGAAATTGCTTGTCGCATAAAAGCGCTAGAGCGAGGGTTTTGCACGTTATACCAACACACCATCATAAAAAGTGCGACCTGATATACCAATACGAGTAGTAATGGAATAATAACGAGTACGGCTGCGACTTTTCGCTTATTGAGGCGTCGAGAAGGAAGCCCATTCACCATTAGCTAACCTTTAATGTTTGCCTTAGTTCAGTGAGTACTGGCGTGGTTTCAGGTAAAACACCGTGCCAAATCTCGAAACTAATGGCTGCTTGACCCACTAGCATGCCTAAACCATCAGCCTGAAAACGAGCGCCTTGGCATTGGCTTTGTAACATAAATGCGGTGGGTTCGGTGCCGTAGACCATGTCATAGGCTAAGGCATCGGGTGCAAAACGCAGGTCGTTTAAAGAAGGTGCCTGTTGGGAAAGGCTAGCTGAGGTCGCGTTAATCACGATATCCCACTGCCCGTCAATGTCGTCAAGTGAACCTGAACGTAAACGCGTCTTGTATTCCGGCCGCACGGCCAAAAGATCAGTAATTAGAGCTTGAGCTCGTTCAGGGGTTCGGTTGATGACTCGCAGTTCGCTGCAATGCGCCTCAAGTAAGGGAAGCAAACAGCCCCGAGCCGCGCCGCCAGCACCTACCATGAGAATACGGCGGTTTTTTGGGTCAAAGCCTAAGCGGATTAAGTCATTCAGTAATCCCATTCCATCGCTATTACAGCCGTGAATGACACCATCTTTTTTCCATAAGGTATTCACCGCTGCGGCAAGCCGTGCTCGTTCAGATAGGTGATTCTGAGCCAGACGATAGGCGTCTTCTTTAAAGGGCACGGTTACGTTTAAACCTAAGCCGCCCTCGTCAAAAAAGCGTTCGACATACGTTGAAAAGGCGTCGATAGGAGCCAAAAGCCGCTCGTACACCACAGAGAGACCACATTGCTTCGCAAACGCATGGTGAATAAAGGGCGAGCGACTATGTGCGATGGGGTTACCGATAACAGCGTATCGTTTGGGGGCTTGGGTCATGGGATTTCAGTACTTAAGGTTTGCTGGTGAAAATGCCACGTACGAGTGATAGCGATAATATCGCCCTGTTCGGCAAGCTCTAGTGAAAACGGGGCATAAGGTGCTGCTAAATTCACTACGCGTTGAGCGGTCAATGTGAAGATGGGGTCGTCGGCAGGTCGATGAATGACGACGCGCTCAAGCGAGCCATCGTAGCGTATATAAACGGTTAATTGTACGGTACCCGAGCGTTGGCCTCGAGCTTGCTCGGGATACAGCTCAGTGCCCAGTGCCTCGATTCTAGCGCGCCAGGTTTCAATGTAACTGGCCACTGGTGACTGTTGGGCTGAGGGGCCTTCAAAAATATAACGTGGCGATTGGTTGTAGCGTTGAACGGTAGCGCGTAGCGTATGTAACGACTGCGGCGGTGTGGGACGCTGATCAGTATGGTCAGCGTCGTCGTTTGAAGAGGTGTCAAGGTGGGGGTCAGAGATGGAAGCCTCAGCCCGCATTTCCCAACTGGATTCAAGTTGGCTTAACAGTTGCTGCTGTTGTGCTTCAAGGTCACGTTGGCGTTTCTGCAAAGCCATCAGGACCAATTGATCAGGAGAGGGCAACTCTGTGGTCGCTGTAGGAGAGCTGGCGACGGCTTGGGCTTCTGTGCCCCCGCCATCCGCTTGCCATTGGGCCAGTAAATGAGCTTGCAGAGGGGCTGATTCGGTTTTGAAGTTGACCAAAGCCACATCAACGGTGGGGCTTGGGACAGATGTACTAGAGGCGCCTGCCCACCACCAAGCGGCGAGCGCATGAAGAAGGGCTGAGACCGCCACGGCCCACCACAAATAATCGCGCTGTGGCTTAAATCGTGCTGAAGTGGGCCCAATCGACATGGCTATTCCGTTGGCGGATCGACAACCTCGTGTAAGCGGCAGTCTACGTCTAGGCTCAGCTCGTCTACACCGAGTATATCTAAGCGTACGACTTGGCCGCGGGGTAGCTCGCCCATCCCACCAACTCGGGTCACCAGCGGCGCGTTGTTAAAGCGCACCAAGTCTTCTTTGATAACGGTAGCGTCAACACGGCTAATGTCTTGCTGTTGCAGCCAGCGTAAGCACCAGTAGCGCTCAATAGCGTGTTGGAAGTCCCCCCAAGCAGAGTATTGGGCATCGAATGCACCAATAATTGCATAGAGATCAGCGTCTTTGGGCTTAAAGGGAGCGACTAAGCGGGCAGAGACACCGTGTTCGGCGGCCGATAGAATTTGCCACTGATTCACTAAATCCACATAACGACGCAACGGTGAGGTTGACCAGGCGTACTGCGGCACACCAATGCTTTCGTGGGGCGCCGCATGGGTAGACATCCGCGTACGCATGGCCTGTTGTGAGCGGTAAATGCCGGGAACACCGTGCTGGGCCAATAAACCACCCCACTGGCTGTTAGCCAGAATCATGTATTCGGCGGTGAGCAATCCCAGAGGTGCGTTCCGTACACGGGGAATTAGGTTTAATAAACTATCAGGGTCGTCGGCAGGGCCTTGTAGCTCGAAGGAGTATTCCACTCGGTTGTTATTCTCGGGTCTGCCGCGCACTTCATCACGCTTGGCCGATAAGTGACGAGAAAACTGCCAGAGCGGGCGCAGCCATTCGGCATAAGGTAATTCGACGCTAGGGTCCTCAAGCGCTTCAAGCGTGACATGCGGGTCCAGTTCGCACTGAATAAGGTTCTTTGTGACTTGAAGTTGTTCAAGCTTGGTTTCCGTGCTGTAAATCTCGCCTGTGCTTAAGCTCCCTTCCACATAAAGCGATAGAGCAGGGCGCTTTTGACCCTCAACCAATGAGAAGCGCTCAATGAAGGCGTCCGGCAACATCGGTATTTTCTGCCCCGGCATGTATACCGTTGACATGCGTTTGCGCGCTAGCTCGTCAAACTCATTGTCGCGTTGTATGGCCAAGCCGGGGGCGGCAATATGGACACCAATGCGAACGCGGTCATCGTCTACTACTGTAACGGAAAGGGCATCATCAATTTCGACGGTGTTGGCGTCGTCGACGGAATAAGCGATGACGTCGGCAACAGGAAGCTCGCTTCCGTATTCGCCTAGCGTGACAGGCGCAAAGTCAGTTCCTCGTGGAAAGTATTGCGACAGAAAACGATGGCGATGCAATGCAAGGGGGCTTGACCAGGCATTCAGCTTTAACAGCAGCTTTTCAGGGCTCATGCCTGATTGCTCTACGGCGGCATTAAAGGCTTTCCACTCAAGGGTGTTTTTGTCTGGGGCGCTTAATAAACTATTCGCTACAGCAGCGATCTCGGCAGGCAGCTCACCGGCTAGCATGGCATCGGTCCACGCTTGCTGCTGCAGTTCTTGTAGGCGTTTTTTCTCGATGGCCGCTAGCGCCGCTTTAAGAATGTCTGGCGGCGCTGGGCGATAAAGACCGCGGCCGCGACGGTGAAAATAAGCGGGAGCAGCATGTAGTGCAAAA
This sequence comes from Paenalcaligenes sp. DL 463, assembly GCF_057475185.1. NCBI lineage: Bacteria > Pseudomonadati > Pseudomonadota > Betaproteobacteria > Burkholderiales > Alcaligenaceae > Paenalcaligenes > Paenalcaligenes sp. DL 463. Next base: position 137,498 of record NZ_JBYBKX010000003.1, read on the forward strand.
ATCATGGCGGTTTTTTCAACCGCATTAGGCGTGTGGCCGAAGTAATCTGCCGCTAAATCAGTGGCTTGGAACTCATCTTGAGGAGCACAGTCCCATAAGAAATCGATATCTAATGTTTGGGCCAGTGCCTCGGCTTGTTCCAGTAACTGAGCAGGCTCAGGTTGCTCAAACTCGAAGAAAACAGTGTTTTTCTTGATTTTGCTGCGTTTACCGCTAGCAGACTCGACTTGCATGGTGCTGTCCGAGTCGGAGAATATTTTTTCGGCTTTAAATTTACTGCTGTCTTCAAAGAGGACGTACATAAGGTTCCCGTAGGGTTCCGACAAGACAACTCATGCCTTGTTCGTGGAATACTTTGCTTAATGGTTAGAGGTGCTTAGGTTTAGCATTCAGCACAAAATCGATAATGTCGTTCTGGTATTTAGCAAAATCAGAGATGCTGTGATCGCCACCTTCTATGATTTGCCCGTGACTACCTTGGTACCAAGCGGCCATTTCTTTCCAATCTAAAACTTCGTCACCGGTGCAGGCCAATAAGTAATACCGCTGTGGGTCAGTAGGCTTACTTGTCGCTAATGCACTGAGTTCGTCGATGTAGTAATTCAGAAAATGAAACGGTGTGTCGCTGTGATAGTGCTCGTGCTCACCCACATGCTGTAATAGGTCGCGTGCGGCATACACTGCTGGATTGAGCACCACGCATCGCGCTTGGTGTTGCTCGGCTAAGTACGTAGCGTAATACCCACCCAGTGACGACCCTATCAAGACCAAGTCGGATTCTGACTGATCATTTCTATGGCGGCTGATGAATGACTCGCACAGCGCTATGGCTTCGGTTGGGCTAGCGGGAAGTTGGGGGCACACCCACCGATGTTCTAGCCCTTGCGCTTTAAAAGCGGTTGCTAACGACTGAGCTTTATACGAGGACGGTGAGGATCGAAAACCGTGCAGATAAAGAATCATGAAAACCCGTTTACGAGGTGGTGGCGGCTTCAAGAGCCGTTAAGAGTTTAAGATGGATACCGCCAAAACTGCCGTTGCTCATAACGACGATATGATCTCCGGATTGAGCCTGATCGACAATGGCGGACACCATGTCATCCAGTTCGTGCCAAACCGAGGCCTTGTTACCCAGCGGAGCCAGTACCTTCGCAGCGTCCCAGCCTAAAGCATGTTTGCCTTGTTGCTCACCAAAACAAAAACATAAATCGGCTTCGCTTAATGCATCGGGTAAGCGTTGTGCCATGGCACCAAGCTTCATTGTATTAGATCGCGGCTCTAACACGGCGACGATGCGTTGCGTACCTACGGCTTTTCGCACGCCTTCTAAGGTTAATGCAATTGCAGTGGGATGATGAGCAAAATCATCATATACCTTTACCCCGCCTACATCACCCCGCAATTCCATACGACGTTTGATGCCGTTAAATTGCGATAAGGCGGCACACGCCTGAGCAGGGTCCACACCGATGCTTTCCGCCGCAGCGATAGCCGCCAGTGCATTCTGGATATTGTGGGCTCCACTTAATGACCAATGTATTTGGCCTACGGTTTGCTGAGCATGGTGGATGTCAATTTCCCCCACTGAGACTTCAGTGGCCTGCCAGTCGCCATGGGGCCCCGTCGTGGTGATAGGGGTCCAGCAACCGCGAGCCAGTGCGCGATCAAGGTTTGCGTCGTCGGCGGGCTTGATGATGCGACCGTTATCGGGGACCGTGCGGATGAGATGATGAAATTGGGTTTCGATGGCAGCGAGATCGGGGAAGATGTCCGCATGATCAAATTCGAGGTTGTTCAAAATTGCCGTGCGAGGGCGATAGTGCACAAACTTTGAGCGCTTATCAAAAAAAGCGGTGTCGTACTCATCCGCTTCGATCACAAAATAGCGCTGGGCGGAGTCGTAGCGAGCCGAGAGGCCAAGGTCTGGCGCAATCCCACCAATCAGAAAGTTAGGAGCGAGACCGGCAAATTCAAGTATCCACGCCAACATAGAGCTGGTTGTGGTTTTGCCATGTGTGCCTGCCACGGCTAATACGTGCTGGCCTTGTAAGATATGCTCGCCTAACCACTGTGGGCCAGAGACATAAGGTAGCCCTTGGCGCAGTATCTCTTCCATCAGTGGATTCGTGCGTGACACGACATTCCCTACCACGTATAAGTCGGGTTTTAATGCCACTTGGTCAGCATCGAAACCCTCGATCAGTGTGATCCCTTGTTCTTCCAGTTGCGTACTCATGGGCGGGTAGACCCCTGCATCGCAGCCAGTAACGGTTAACCCTGCAGCGCGAGCAATTAAGGCGAGACCGCCCATAAACGTGCCGCAAATGCCTAATATATGTATGTGCATGACAATCCTCCGGCAGCCATTTTAGTCAGATATTAAGAGCAGGCATATAAAGCGACGTAAATGGCGATGTTATGATGCACTAACTATGTTTATTTATGTTTATTCTGAGTCGAAATAATGAGCCGACGTCGTTTTTTACGCCAAGGGTTCAGCACCGCTATTGTGCTGGGGACAACGGGCCTCAGTTCGGTGTCTCGTGCAAGCCTATTACCCGCTGATCCGTTTTTGGCTAGATCCTTTAATGACCTAGCGGGCGATGAGCAATCGTTATCAACGTACGCTGGAAAACCACTGGTGCTTAACTTTTGGGCAACCTGGTGTGCACCGTGTGTTGAAGAGATGCCGGATTTAGATCAACTTAGCCAACAATTTCCAGACATAGGGTTTTTAGGCTTAGCAGTCGACACAACTCGAAATGTAGAGAAGTTCTTAAAGAAGGTTCCCGTGCATTACCCTATTTTAATTGCAGGCCATGGGGGTGTTGAGCAGATGCGAGACCTAGGCAACAAAAAAGGCGGGTTACCGTTTACGGTGGTGTTTAATCGAAATGGCCGTATTGCGCATCGCATTCTAGGGCAAATTCAGCCTTCGGACTTGGAAGAAAAGATAAAAAGCCTGTAGGGCCGAGGGCATAATGTGACTGACGTTGATTAGGCGAAATTGTCCTATATAACGCTAATTGTGTGGAAAATCTGAAAAAAACAATGTGAAACATAAGACGGCTTTTATAGACAACAGCGGCTTTTTGGCGTAAAAAGGCGGTCTGACTTCACGAAATATGTAAAAATGGCGCATAACATACTGGTTCTGCATGGTCCCAATCTGAATTTGCTCGGTACTCGCGAGCCTGATGTCTATGGGCATCAGACGCTAGCCGATATCAATACGCATTTACGGACGGTGGCTGCTGCGTCCGGTGCACAATGCCAAGCCTTCCAAAGCAATCACGAAGGTGAGCTTGTCGACCAAATACAGGCCGCAGCTCAAAAACGCATTGACTATATAATTATTAACGCAGCGGCTTATACACATACCAGTGTGGCGATCCGTGATGCGTTAGCAGCAGTGCGTATCCCTTTCGTCGAAGTACACCTTTCAAATGTATATCAGCGGGAAACCTTTCGTCATCACTCTTATTTGTCGGCGACAGCAAAGGGCGTTATTGTGGGATTAGGTGCTTATGGTTACGAAGCCGCGTTGCGCTTTGTATTAGCGCAATAAATCTTGCAATATCTTTTCCAATTTGACCAATTTCTTTATCGCGTCGACTCTGTTTCTTTATTAGAGCGGCGCAGCGGGAAGCATGCATGGATCTCAGAAAACTTAAAACCCTCATTGACCTCGTAGCCGAGTCCGATATTTCAGAACTCGAAGTCACGGAAGGGGACGGCAAGGTACGCATTGTTAAATCGTCACCCGAGGCGCAACAAGTGGTTTATGCGGCAGCACCTCAACAGGTAGCACCGGCTCCTGCAGCGGCAGCCCCAGTGGCAGAAAGCGCAGCAGCGCCAGCGGCTCCGGCGGCACCAGCAGGTCACGTCATCAAGGCTCCGATGGTTGGTACTTTCTATCGAGCACCGAATCCGGGCGCGGCACCTTTTGCTGAAGTCGGGCAAACCGTCAAAGAAGGTGATGCGTTGTGTATTATCGAAGCCATGAAGCTGCTAAACGAAATCGAAGCCGATAAATCGGGCGTAATTAAAGAAGTCTTGATCGAAAACGGTGAACCAGTCGAATTCGGACAACCTCTATTTGTGATCGGTTAATTTCATGTTTGAAAAGATCCTAATCGCTAATCGGGGTGAAATCGCCCTACGTATCCAGCGTGCATGCCGCGAAATGGGCATTAAAACGGTGGTGGTTCATTCAGAAGTGGATCGGGAAGCTAAATATGTGCGGCTCGCCGACGAATCCGTTTGTATCGGTCCGGCGCCAGCGCGTGACAGTTATCTCAACATGCCGGCCATCATTTCTGCAGCGGAAGTAACGGATGCTGAAGCCATCCATCCCGGCTATGGCTTCATGGCTGAAAATGCAGACTTTGCAGAGCGCGTTGAGAAAAGTGGTTTTGTGTTTATCGGCCCGCGCCCTGAAACCATTCGCTTAATGGGTGATAAAGTAACGGCTAAGAAAACCATGATCGAAGCCGGTATTCCAGTCGTGCCGGGTTCCGCTGGGGCATTACCTGATGATTCCGACGAAATTATCCGCATTGCACGCGAAATTGGTTATCCGGTGATTGTCAAAGCATCGGGCGGTGGTGGCGGTCGTGGTATGCGCGTGGTCTTTACCGAAGGTGCGCTATTAACGGCTGTTGCGACAACTCGTTCCGAAGCCGAGGCCGCATTTGGAAACCCCGAGCTGTACATGGAAAAGTACCTCGAAAACCCACGCCATATCGAAATTCAGGTCATGGCCGACGGCGGTCGTAACGCGGTCTGGCTGGGTGAGCGCGATTGCTCCATGCAACGACGACACCAGAAAGTGATCGAAGAGGCGCCCGCGCCAGGTATTTCACGCAAACTGATCGAGCGCATTGGCGATCGTTGCGTTGAAGCCTGCCGAAAGCTGGGTTATCGCGGTGCAGGTACCTTCGAATTTCTCTATGAAAACGGCGAGTTCTTCTTCATCGAAATGAATACCCGTATTCAAGTTGAGCACACCGTTACCGAGATGATTACGGGTATCGACTTGATTCAAGAGCAAATTAAAGTGGCTGCCGGTGAAAAATTTACCCTACGTCAACGTGATATCCAGTTTAAAGGCCATTCGATCGAATGCCGTATTAATGCTGAAGATGCCTTTAATTTCACCCCCAGTCCTGGGAAAATCGTAAAATGGCATACGCCTGGTGGTCCCGGTATTCGTATGGACTCGCACGTGTACGCCGGTTATACCGTACCTCCTAATTACGACTCCATGATCGCCAAGCTCATTTCATATGGCGAAACTCGAGAGCAGGCGATTGCAAGAATGTCTATTGCTCTTTCCGAGATGATTGTCGAAGGTATTAATACCAACATACCTTTGCATCGCGAGTTGTTGCAAGACAGTCGGTTTGCTGAGGGTGGAGTCAGCATCCACTACTTAGAAGAAAAATTAGCACAGCGTCCTTAATACGATAAAGCGTTAAAATGAAAACAGGGGTTCAACCCCTGTTTTCTTTTTATGGAAATTAAACATGCGTGAACTCGTACTGCATTGTGATGAACAGCAGGCAGAAAGCCTATCAGACGCCTTACTTGAATTAGGCGTATTATCCGTTTCGGTTGAAGATGCCGATGAACACACAGAAAATGAACAACCGCTATTTGGCGAGCCAGGGCTAGAGCCTGATGTTTTCGCGTGGCGACGTAATCGTGTGGTGGCGTTGCTGCCCGATGACTCGATCCCAGAGGTGTTAATTCGTCAGTTACGCGAATGGGATGTCGCGGATATTAGCGATGGCTATTGGGAAATTCGAGATGTCCCTGACAACGACTGGGTTCGTCTTACCCAAGCGCAGTTTGGGCCGATGAAGGTAGGGGAGCGCGTATTAATTGTGCCTAGTTGGCACCGTGACGATCCTAATCTGCCATCTGTGGCCGACACCGAGAACACCGACTCTGGTTTAGTGCGAATTGAGCTTGACCCAGGATTGGCGTTTGGTACGGGAAGTCACCCTACAACGCACCTGTGCTTAAGCTGGTTGTCCGATTGCTTGCCTGAACACAGCCAGGTATTGGATTACGGGTGTGGCTCAGGCATATTGGCCATTGCAGCAAAAAAACTAGGCGCTGCGTCTGTGCGGGCCGTCGATATTGACGAGCAGGCAGTATTAGCGACGCAATACAATGCAGGCATGAATCGTACCACCCTAACCGCAACGTTGCCTGACGAGCTTGAGGACGGTAGCTTTGATGTCGTGGTTGCTAATATTCTATCGGGTCCGTTAAAAGTCATGGCGTCTATGCTATGTGGGCGCGTCAAGCCCGGTGGACACTTAGTTCTTTCGGGCATTCTCGAATGGCAAACTCAAGAAATGATCGAGGCTTATAAGCCGTGGATGACACTTGAGTTGTGGGGAGAACGAGAGGGGTGGATTTGTTTAGCGGGTCAGCGTCCAGTCTAAATTAATGCGAGCGCAACACGATGGAACTAACGACTCAGTGCCCACGCTGTAGAACAAAATTTGCCGCAAGTATGGCCGATTTACAGCGCCGAAAAGGGTTTATACGCTGTGTGCAATGCGCTCATATTTTTGATGGCTTTGAGGAAATCGTTCCTGATGAGACGCCGCAAAATAATCTAGCGGACCCGTTTTCCGTTGAGCGAATTGAGCCGCAAGTCTCAAGCGATGTGCCTGTTGTCGTCCGTACATCCAAGCCGTTGATTCATCCCGAGTCACCCCAGCGGGGGCCAGATACACCTCAGGTCATTCGCTCGGATCGGCAGCATTTCATAGCGCCTAATGACGACGTCCCGCCCAGTTTACAGCTGGCGCTAGCGCGTGAGCCCGTTCACCGCATCCCATCGCCTTTTGATCGTGAACTCACCGAAGATGAAAACACGACCTTTAAGCTAAGTGACACGGCGAATCCGATCGCATCGGATGATGGCGATCCTAACGAACAGGACGACACATTTTATGTATCTGATGCGGTTTTTGCTGATCAGACGGGTTCTGAGCCCGACCACGAGACTACTGATTTTTATGCTCACTCTGATGATGTTCAGGTCGATGAGCCGCCACCCCATCGCCACTACCCAGACACCTCGACGTCACTGACGTCGAATGTGGTTCGGCTGTTTTGGTGGGGCATGCTTGTGCTGCTATTGGTGTTGCTATCACTACAGATTCTATATGTCTTTAGAAATCAGGTAGCGAATCAATTACCGATAATGCGCCCTGTTCTAGAGTCGTTGTGTGTGCGTATAGGCTGCGAGGTGTCGTACGAGCGCCGTATTAATCAGATAAAAATTGTGTCGTCGTCGCTTCAGGTTCAGGCGGGCAAGGGCGATGTACAAGACCTTTATAATTTACGTATTCGCTTGCGAAACGATGATAAACGGCCGCAAGAGTGGCCTACCTTGATTGTCACGTTTACCGATATCTCCACAGCGGTGATCACGCGTATCGAGCTTGATCCTCAGCGCTATCTGACGCCACAGCAATTGGCTGCCCCGTTTGGCGCCTTCGATGAGGTAGAGTTCACGTTGCCCGTTAATGCGCGAGGAAAACGTATTAATGGCTACAAAATTGATAAATATTATTCGTAGGGAAGAGAATGTCTGAACGTATTCTAGTGTGTGGCTCTTTAGCTTTTGACACCATCACTGTATTTAACGGTCATTTTAAAGACCACATTTTGGCTGATGGCGTTAAGTCGCTTAGTGTCTCTTTCCTAGTACCCGATATGCGTAAAGAATACGGGGGATGTGCCGGTAACATTGCTTATAACTTAAGCTTGTTGGGTGCGCAGGCGGTTCCGGTTGGTGCAGTTGGGAATGATGCCGATGACTACGTGCAGTACTTACATGATTTGGGTGTGGATACGTCGATGATCATGCGTCGCGCGGACTCATTTTCTGCGCAGTGTTTTATTACCACCGACTTAGACGGTAATCAAATCGCATCGTTCCACCCCGGGGCGATGAACTTTTCAAGCGAGAATGATTTAACCGGTCAAGAGGCCGCCTGGGCGATTGTTGCTCCCGATGCGCGAGACGCTATGTTTGCTAATGCAAAGCGTCTTCAAGCTCAGAATATCCCTTTTGTATTCGATTTGGGTCAGGCCATGCCTTTATTCACCGGCGACGACCTTAATAGCATGCTGGACATGGCTCAAATTCTGACAGCCAATGACTACGAGGCGGAAGTGATCGAGCAGCGTACTGGTAAATCCATGGCCGATATTGCATCGACTATGCAAGCAGTTGTAATCACACGTGGTGCGCACGGTGCAACTTTATATACTGAAGGGACTCAAACACACATTGATGCTATAACGGTCTCTCACGTTGCCGATCCGACTGGATGTGGTGATTCACACCGAGCTGGTTTGTTATATGGCCTAACAAAAGGTTGGAGTCTTTACGAATCTTGTTGCCTAGGAAACGTGATGGGTAGTATTAAAATAGCATCACAAGGCCCGCAGAATCATAAACCTTCGAGATCCGAGGTTAGCGAGCGACTTAAGCAGTACTTCGCTATAGAGCGATCGCTTTAAACGCGTTGACTGCTTAGGGTGGAAATTTTACTCTTCATAGAGCTTTATCGGAGTCACCTATGTTTAATCTAGGTTTTAGCCAAACAGCAGCCCGTCGATTTGCTATTGCAGCATTAGCCATCTCTCCTCTCGTATTTATTGCAGGCTGTGCGAATAAATCGGCATCCAGTAATGTGTACAGTTACGGGCAGGCGCAGCGTGAACAAATTGTACGTATGGGTACTGTTGTCTCCACACGAGCCATTGTGATTCAGAACGAGCAGTCTTCAGGTGTGGGCACCCTAGCCGGTGGCGCACTGGGTGGCGTAGCTGGTAGCACCATTGGTGGTGGGCGTGGCCAAGTGCTAGCGACCATTGGTGGGGCTTTACTGGGTGGTATCGCTGGGAATGCGGTTGAAAACCAAACAGGTAAAACGCAGGGCTTGGAAGTAACAGTGCGTTTAGATAATGGCGAGACCCGTGTGATTGCGCAAGCGGCGGATATCCAGTTCACATCAGGTCAGCGCGTACGTCTATTAAGTGGTAATGGGCCAACCCGTGTGGTTCCCCTTTAAACGACTACACTAGCCCAAAATCAGATCAGATAATCATACTAGGATGCTGATAGCATCGTCCTGTGTACTGCCATTGTCTTAAATGAAAAAAGCCCGCTTCAACTGATTTGCTAAGTTGAAGCGGGCTTCTTTATTAATGTTGGAAGCCTACGTAGTTATATTCCAATAACGCTAAAGCTCAGTCGTTGCAAAATAAAGGTAGCGACTTGGGCCAGAAGAAGCAGCACTAACGGCGAAAAATCAAAGGCGCCTGTCTGGGGAAGAAGGCGGCGAATCGGATCAAGCAACGGTGCTGTTAAGGTTTGCAAAAAAGGCATCACGGGAGCGGCTGGATTAACCCAAGATAAAATGGCTTGAATTAAGGTGACCCAGAGCGTGATATTGGCGGCCCATTTGGCCACAGTGATGAAGGCCGCTAGTATGGCCCGTAAAAGTAAATCAACGGGTACCATGACGGATATATACAGCATATAGCCTAGGATCACATGTAGGTACGCCACGATGAAGGCGGCTACCAGACTGGGCCAGTCCAGTAGCCGCTTATTGGGCACGACGCGACTGATGGGTAGAATTGCCCAGTCGGTGACTTTAAAAAGGGCCTGAGAGTAAGGGTTGAAAGGGTGCATTCGTATGGCATAAAGCCAGGCACGAATAATAAAAGCGATCCCTAACAGGCTAAGAATGATGTTCAGTACAAAGTAGAGGGTGTCATTCAACATAAAAAAGGCGAGATAAAAAAGTCAATAATACATTGTCGCATGCTCAGAAATAATTATGGGTCAAACGTTAACGTTTGACCCATAATTATTTCTGACTTGGCCAGGCTACTTGATAAGGCTTAGGGGCGTTTTCCTGTTGGAAAAGGCCATGAGCCAGCTGGGTTAGTATCCGTCTTTGTGGCGGGGGCTTTCGTTGCCGTTTTGGACGCTTTGGTGGCTTTTTTGCTTTGTGCCTTCGTGCTGGTGCTGGACTCTGCTTTGACGGTACTGGCTTTGGTGCTAGCCGCACTGACTTTCGCTGCCGCTTTTTTAGCTACCTTTTTGCTTGCTGCTTTTTTAGCGGTGGCTGTGGTTTTCTTAGCGGCGGTCTTAGCGCTTGTTTTAGCTACTTTTTTAGCTGCAGAAGATTTTGCTTTGGTTTTGGCGGTATCGTCAGTTGTCGCCGTTTTTTTGGGGCTCGTGGTTTTCGTTGTAGCGGCTTTGGAAGCACCTTTTTTGGCAGTTGCCATGGTCAAGCTCCTTGAGTACAGGTCGAAAGGAATATACTCATTTGGTGTGGCCCTCGCTGGAGCGTGGCGCCTCGCAAATGACGGAGGCGTACACCACGAAGAGCAGTGTACGCCTAGAAGTCTAACGTAAGTCGTTATACAGTCAAGTGTTAATCCCAGCTAAGGGCACCACCTGTTTGATATTCAATGACTCGTGTCTCAAAAAAGTTGCGTTCTTTTTTAAGATCAATCATCTCTGCCATCCAAGGGAAAGGGTTTTCTTCTTGCGGGAACAAAGGCTCTAGGCCGATTTGTTGGCAACGACGGTTTGCAATAAAACGCAAGTAGGTCTTAAACATCGTGGCGTTGAGACCGAGTACGCCACGTGGCATGGTGTCTTCCGCATACGCGTATTCAAGCTCTACAGCCTGTACGAACAAGCCACGAATTTTCTCGCGGAACTCTTCTGTCCACAAGTGCGGGTTTTCAAGCTTAATGGTGTTAATTAAGTCGATACCAAAGTTGCAGTGCATGGACTCGTCGCGAAGAATGTACATGTACTGCTCGGCAGCACCGGTCATTTTATTTTGACGGCCTAGGGCAAGAATTTGTGTAAAGCCTACGTAGAAAAACAAGCCTTCCATTAGGCAAGCAAACACAATCAGCGACTCAAGCAGTTTCTGGTCGTTTTCGACGGTGCCGGTTTTGAAGTCTGGATGAGAAATTTGATCAATAAAGGGGATCAAGAACTCGTCTTTATTTCGAATGGAGGGCACTTCATGGTAAGCGTTGAAAATCTCAGACTCGTCTAAGTCTAAGCTTTCAACGATGTACTGATAAGCATGCGTATGAATCGCTTCTTCAAAGGCTTGACGCAATAAGAACTGGCGGCACTCGGGGGCTGTGATGTGTCGGTAGGTACCCAGCACAATGTTATTGGCCGCCAATGAGTCGGCGGTCACAAAGAAGCCAAGGTTACGCTTAACGATACGACGCTCGTCTTCGGTTAGACCGTTAGGGTCTTTCCAAAGCGCAATATCACGCGACATATTCACTTCTTGTGGCATCCAGTGGTTGGCACACGTCGCTAAGTATTTTTCCCAAGCCCATTTGTACTTAAAAGGTACAAGTTGGTTGACGTCAGTTTCACCATTAATGATGCGTTTGTCAGCGGCGCGAACGCGGCTACCTGTACCCGTATTCAGGCCTTGAGCCGTAGACGTAACGGGTGTGTCAGTACCGCCTTCGGTGACGGTCTGCTCTTTAACGGTTTCGGGGTTAGAGTCCCAATTCAACATAGTAGTAATCCTGTCAGAAAGTTATTGGCAGGCTTCGCATTCTTCGAAACCATCGTCACCGGGGCGCATTGTGCAAACCTCGCCAACGATTTCGGCTTCGGGCAAAGAGGGTGATGGTGAAACGCTTGAAGCACCAACTGCTGAAGCTGCACCATTCACTGCACTGCCTGAAGACACCGCATTAAGCTCACCAATACGACCAGTGGATTTTTCACTGCTGGTGGCGCTGCTAGAGCGTAGGTAGTAGGTGGTTTTTAAGCCACGAATCCACGCTAATTTATACGTGTCGTCCAGTTTTTTACCGGAGACGCCAGCCATGAAAATATTTAATGACTGGGCTTGGTCAATCCACTTTTGGCGACGAGCCGCACACTCGATGACCCAGCTTGGATCGATTTCAAATGCGGTGGCGTAAAGCTCTTGTAAGTGGGCTGGGATACGGTCAATGCGTTGTAAGCTACCGTCGAAGTACTTAAGGTCGGCAACCATGACTTCGTCCCAGAGGTCGTGCTTTTTCAGTTCATTAACTAAGTGTTCGTTAACGACAGTAAATTCGCCTGAGAGGTTCGATTTTACATACAAGTTGCGGTAGGTGGGCTCGATACACGGCGATACACCAATGATATTCGCGATCGTTGCGGTCGGTGCAATGGCCACGCAGTTCGAGTTGCGCATACCGTTCTTTTGAATCTGCGCACGCAATGCGTCCCAATCCATGGTTTGATCTTCGTTGATTTCAACGTAACCACCACGCTCTTCGCGCAATTTACGTAGCGAGTCGAGGGGCAGAATGCCTTGATCCCACAATGAGCCCTTGAATGTCTGGTAAGTGCCGCGCTCGACGGCCAGTTCGCTGGAGGCTTTGTACGCGTAATAGCAAACCGCTTCGGCAGACACATCCGAGAACTCAACGGCTTCTTGCGATGCAAAGGGCACGCGCATTTTATGCAAGCAGTCTTGGAAACCCATCATACCTAGACCGACAGGGCGATGGCGTGCATTCGAGTTGCGCGCTTTGTCTACGGCATAGAAGTTAATGTCAATGACGTTATCAAGCATACGCATCGCGATGCGAATAGTGCGCTCGAGCTTTTCGTGATCCAGTACAAATTTGCCATCAGCGTCTTGCTTAAGGTGTGCAGATAGGTTCACTGAGCCTAAGTTACATACCGCAATTTCGTCGTCATTTGTATTAAGGGTGATCTCTGTACATAGGTTCGAGCTATGGACCACGCCCACATGCTGCTGAGGAGAGCGGATGTTGCAAGGGTCTTTAAAAGTGATCCAAGGGTGGCCTGTTTCGAACAACATGGACAACATCTTGCGCCAGAGTGTTAAGGCGGGAAGACGTTTGTGAAGCGTGATTTCACCTTGGTCGGCACGACGCTCGTATTCGACGTAGGCAGCCTCGAAATCACGGCCGTACTTGTCGTGTAGATCCGGTGTATCGGAGGGAGAAAATAGCGTCCAGTCGCCACCTTCCATGACGCGTTTCATGAACAGGTCAGGAATCCAGTTGGCGGTGTTCATGTCGTGAGTGCGACGACGCTCGTCTCCGGTGTTTTTACGTAACTCGAGGAACTCTTCGATGTCCAAATGCCACGTTTCTAGGTAGGCACACACGGCACCTTTACGCTTTCCGCCCTGATTAACGGCCACAGCAGTGTCGTTAACCACTTTTAGGAAAGGCACAACACCTTGGCTTTCGCCGTTGGTGCCTTTGATGTGGCTGCGCAGCGCACGAACGGGTGTCCAGTCGTTACCGAGGCCGCCTGCAAACTTGGACAGCAAGGCGTTGTCTTTAATAGCGTCGTAAATGCCAGCCAAATCGTCAGGAACCGTCGTGAGATAGCACGAAGAGAGCTGCGAATGGATGGTGCCCGAGTTAAACAGAGTGGGCGTTGAGCTCATAAAGTTAAAGGACGAGATCATGTCGTAGAACTCGATGGCTCGCTCTTCGCGTTGTTCTTCACGCAGGGCAAGGCCCATGGCAACACGCATGAAGAATACTTGCGGTAATTCAATACGACGACCACGAATATGTAGGAAGTAGCGGTCGTACAGTGTTTGCAGCCCAAGGTAATCAAACTGTTGATCGCGTTCGGCCTTAATGGCTTGGGCTAAGCGTGGCAGGTCAAAGCTAGCGAGCTCGGGGTTGAGAAGCTCGGCTTCTACCCCTTGGCGAATCATCTCGGGGAAGTAGCTAACGTAGCGCTCGACCATGGCTGATTGCGCGACTTCTTCGCCTAAGACTTCTTGGCGTACGGTGTGCAGCAATAAGCGAGCGGTAACCTGACTGTAGTTGGGGTCGGTTTCAACGCGTGTTCGAGCCGCTAAGATTAGGGACTTAAATACCTCTTCGACCGGAACGCCGTCGTAGAGGTTAATGATGGTTTCGTTAAGCAAACCATCGACATCAATTTCAATAGGAAGGTTGACGCCTGCCTCTACGATGGTGTTTCTTAACTGTTCAATATTCAAGGGGCGTTTTACGCCGTTTTCGCTAACGTGCAATGCGGGCGTATGAGCGGCCTCGTTAGCTGCTTGTTTTTGTGCGGCTCGTTCTTGGTTTCGTTTTTCGCGGTACAGCACATAGGCACGAGCGGTATCGTGCTCGCCAGAGCGCATTAACGATAGCTCAACTTGGTCTTGAATTTCTTCGATGTGGAAGGTGCCTCCACTGGGGCGGTGACGTACCAAGCCATTAACGACTTGCTCGGTAAGTTGGTCTACAAGTTCGCGAATGCGTGCAGAGGCAGCGCTTTGGTCTCCGTTAACGGCTAAAAATGCTTTCGTCATGGCGACAGAGATTTTGCTGGGCTCGAAATTAACGACAGCACCGTTTCGGCGTATAACATTGAAGTCTACCCACTGGCTGGCATCGTGATTGGATGCTGGCGCGGCGGAGCTAGTAGACGTGACCGTGGCTGACGAAGTTGCAGCAGTCGACGTGGTTTGCATGTGGATGTCCTTGAGCTGGGGTCAGCGCGGCAGTGTAGGGGCCAGCGCGACAGTTTATTAAGAATATTTGGTGGAACAACGAGCGCAAACGCGCATTCTTGTTACTGTGGCGCTGCTTCCTTTCAACCACAAGATGTAGTGGTGTAGCAGCTGCCTGACACTAATTGTAGTGGTGTAAGTCGTTGTGATCAAGCCGATTTTGCGCTTGACTTTTTGCAATTCGCAAACCGGCATGATGCGATTGTACGCGTGATTGCGCAAAACCTTTATTGGTGTGCCTTTGGCCTAAATGTTAGTAAATATTAAGCACGAATTTTGTAATGAGTGCTCACGATATTACCGCGCGAGCTGAGTTAGAATCATGGCTGGTTCTAGGTGGCTGCGTTGTCAGCACCGGTTTTTGTCTTCCAACACTTAGAAGAGGTTGTTCTATGTTTTTTCGCCACAAAATCACAAGCTCGTTTACCTTGAGTTTATTGGTGGGGGTGTTTTTAGCGGGTTGCGCGCAACAACAACCGGCTCAGGGTGGTGCAGAGCAGCCGGTGGCGCTCAAGGCATGTCAGCCTGCCGATGCCACGGATCAGCTCGTGGGCAATTGGCTAAGTAAGCGGCAAGAAGAGGGTGTGGCGGGCGAGTTACGTACGTTATTTACGTTGCAAGCAAGTGGGCAAATGGCCTACACCGAACAATTAAAAAGGCCAAACCAGCCTTCTCAGGGCTTAGCCGAAGCCGGTTGCTGGTGGCGTGAGGGGGATGTGTTGGTGTTAGAAACACGCGAATCAAATGGTCTTGAGGTTGATACCTCAGATCCGATCTTTACCAATCGCTTCACCGTAATACGTTTGGAAGCCGAAAAACTGCTGCTTTCAAACCCAATGGGCAGCAACTACGAATTAACACGTACGTCTCAGGGCTATCGTTTACCGTTTTAGTAGGGTACCTAACATTAAGCCACCGTATTAGGGTGGCTTAATGTGGGTCGATATGGCTACCTTATAAGGCCGCTAAACGTTCTAGCACTTTTTCTCTACCCAGTATGGCCAGTACGGCATCAATGGCAGGTGTTTGCTTGCGTCCGGTAACGGCCACTCGTAATGGAATTCCGAGCTTTGGCATTTTGATGTTGTTGGCGGCCAAGGTGTCGCGTATGGCTTGTGCTAAGGATTCAACCGTCCATTCTTGAAGCGCCTCGGCGTGTTGTTTGAAGCTGTGTAAAAGCTGTTTGGCTTCATCGGTAAGCACGTCGTCTTGCAGCTCCGAAGGTGCCGGCGTAAAAGGGGCACAAAACAGCAATGCGCTTTCTGCTAGATCATTAAGGGTTTCAGCGCGATCTTTAAGCAAACCCATCACAACATCCAGATCAGTGGCAGTAGGGTCGGCGCCCAGTGCGCGGATGCGTGGCGCAACCTGCTGAGAAAGCGAGGCATTATCACTTTGCTTGATGTAGTGGGCATTGACCCAATTTAATTTTTTTGGATCCCATTGCGAAGCGGATTTACTTAAATTACGGGTATCGAACCATTCTACAAACTGTTCTCTACTAAACAACTCACTGTCGCCGTGACTCCAGCCTAGACGAGCTAAGTAGTTCACCATGGCATCGGGCAGATAACCGTCGGTGTGATAGTCCATAATGCTCACAGCCCCGTGGCGTTTCGACAGTTTTTCACCATCGGGCCCTAAAATCATGGGTACGTGACCGTATTCTGGGACGGTGGCGCCCAGCGCTTGCAAAATAGTGATTTGGCGTGGGGTGTTGTTCACATGGTCATCACCACGAATAACGTGGGTAATGTTCATCTCCCAGTCGTCAATGACCACACAGAAGTTGTAGGTAGGGGTGCCGTCAGCGCGAGCGATAATTAAATCGTCCAGCTCGCTGTTATCAAAGCTGATGCGGCCTTTCACCATGTCATCCCAACTGGTTATGCCATCTTGAGGGCACTTAAAGCGCACCACGGGTGATCGCCCCTCGGGTATGGGGCCTAAGGTCTTTCCCGGTTCCGGGCGCCATGTGCCATCGTATCGTGGTTTTAAACCACGCTCGCGAGCGAGTTCGCGCATGGCATCCACTTCTTCGGGCGTGCTATAGCAGTAATAGGCAGTGCCTTCTTTTAGCATTTGTTCAATGACCGCACGGTAGCGTTCAATGCGTTGCATCTGATAAAAAGGACCTTCGTCGGTCTCCATTCCTAACCAGTTCATGCCGTCGATAATGGCTTGAACTGCCTCGGGGGTAGAGCGCTCTACGTCCGTGTCTTCAACGCGTAGAATAAAACTGCCTTGATGATGACGCGCAAATGCCCAAGAGAACAGGGCGGTGCGTGCTCCGCCCAGATGTAAATAGCCCGTAGGAGAAGGGGCGAAGCGAGTACGTACAGGTGTGGATATTGTCATAGTTTGGTGTAATAAGACCTAGGCTGTCGATTGTTAGCCATGCATAGGTATAGTCTGCGATGTTTGTATTTTAAGATAGTAAACAGAGTCTGGCCCTTTCTGTCGTGGTTTTTCTTTTTTAGGGAAGTGAATGTTCTCTTATCGCCATCGCTTAGCGGCCTTTTTTGAACCTCGTTCATTGGTGGTCATTGCGGATCGCGAGATGCCGCACGTGTTAACCGAGACCTCGGCTTTGGCTGGGCGTTATGCTTTTTTTAAGTACGATGACTCACCAGAATGGGCTTTACCAAAGACCTTAGCGTTTCTTGAGCCGAGCCATCGTTTGGATTTGGTGGTTTTGAGTCTTAAGCAGAGTGCTTTAGCAACAGTTTTAGAGCGTTTAGCATCTTGGCAGCCGCGGGCCTTGTTGCTTTTGGCGAATTCTGAGGGCATTGAGCACCAAGCGCAAACGATGGCGTTAGTGCGGCAATGGGCCAGCGCGCATCGTTGCTATGTCATCGGGCCGAACGCTTTTGGGATACAGCGGCCTGCTTTGGGGCTGAATGCCAGCTTGACACCAACCTTGGCTGCCAATGCAAAAGTGGCGTTGTTGTCTCAGTCTCGCAGCTTAAGTGCGGCGGTACTGGATTGGGCTGATGATGTGGGCGCTGGTTTTTCTTGTGTGGTGTCTTTAGGCGCAGAAATCGATATTTCTTTGGTGGACGTGCTTGGTTTTTTTGCCGTTGACCCTCGCACCAATAGCATCGCCGTGATCGCCGATGACACCGTTTCAGCTCGTAAGTTTAGCAGTGCTTTGCATGCCGCTGCCGCTGTGAAACCCGTGGTCATACTGCCTATTGATGCGGTGAATACCAATGATTCGCCTGAGCGCCATGCGGTGTTCGAGGCCTTGGTACGGCGGGTAGGGGCGGTGCGCATACATTATTTTGTGCAGTTGTTTTCGGCATTAAAAGTGTTGGTGTATGCGCGACGACCTAAAGGCGGTCGATTGGCGCTGTTGAGTAACGGCGAGGGCGCAGCGGGGCTTGCTGCCGAGGTCATTCGACGCGGAAAGACCTCTCATTTAGCTACCCTGCAGCCACACACCATCAAAGCATTATCGGAACAGTTGGGCAGCGGGGATAAATTAACCAATCCGGTCATCACTTATGCCGCATTGAATGGGGAACGGCTTCGTGACGTGTTGCTAAGCTTAAACGCTGATGAGAATGTTGATGGCATATTGGTGTTGTTGGCCCCTGATCCATTATCTGACTTGGCTTCTGTGACCCAAGTGTTGGTTGAGTTGACACAACAGTTACGTAAACCCATCTTAAGTTGCTTAACCGGCGAGCGCAGTATGCGACCTCTTCGCTACCGTTTAGATGATGCCGGCGTGCCTGCTTTCCGTACCCCCGATACGGCTGCCAATGCCTTTGATTTACTGGCTTCTTATCATTATGGACAGGTTGTTGCTCAGCAGGTGTTGCCTGCTGACCCCCTCAGTATGGCGCCTCAGTTAGCGGAGGCGCGTGCGTTGGTCGAAGCACGCATTCATCAAGCGCAGCGCCAATTAGGCGAGGCTGATATCCGTTCGTTGCTGTCCTATTTTCATATTCCTATACAGCTTGTAGGGGCGAAACAATACGAAGATAAACGTGTTGAGGCAGAGTTAAGCCCCTTATCAATACGTGTGCGTAGGCAGGCTCAATTGGGGCCGTATTTCAGTGTTAGCCCAGGAGGGCCCGACTCAGGAGCCGCCACTAATTATCGTAATCTCGAGCTGCCGCCTTTAAATCGGGTGTTAGCACGTCAATTATTAGAGCGCTGTTCAGGATGGGCCGCCGTGTATGAAAAGCAACTTAGCCCTACAGTGCTGGAGGCATTGAAAGACAGCTTAGAGCGAATCTCCGAGTTAGTGAGCGAGCTTCCCGATATCGAGTCGGTGACCATCGACCCCCTAACCGCTGATGGCCGCAACTTATATTCAACTCACATACGTATAGGCTTGGCAGAGAGCTCAAGCGGTAACATGGCCCCAGCGACGGGATACGCGCACTTGGCAATTCACCCTTATCCTCGGCACTTGGTTCAAGAGCAACATAACGCTGACGGAACCACGTGGCTAATGCGGCCCATACGGCCAGAAGATGCTCAAGCCTTACAAGAGTTTGTGCGGGCGTTGTCGTTTGAGTCGCGTTATATGCGGTTCGTATCGATGATGCGCGAGCTAAGTCCTAAAATGCTGTCGCGCTATACCCGTATTGATTACGATCGAGAGCTTGCGCTTGTAGCCACAGTCATGACGCCAAACCCTAAAGACCGAGGGCGCTTACACGAAAGCGTGGTGGGGTTTGCGCATTACCTGCGTAATAACGACGGCTTAGGCGCAGAGTACGCCTTGGTGATCGCCGACGATTGGCAGCGGTGTGGCTTGGGAACGCGGCTGATGCAGGGTTTAATTCTTGCCGCCAAGCATCAAGGTTTGCACTACATCAATGGCTACGTATTAGCAAAGAACACGGCCATGCTTAGGTTGATGCAAAGCTTGTCGTTCACCGTAGAGCGAGACCGAGAAGATCCCACTCTACGTCAAGTGTGGTTGCGGCTGCGTGATGAAACCGTTGATCATTAGCCGCTTAAGCTGCTATTTCACTAAGACTTTTCTTAAGAAATCAGAGATGTCGGCAATTTCTTCAGCGCACACCGCGTGCGGCATTGGGTAGGTGTGCCATTGGACGTTGTAGCCTAATTCATCCAATAGTTGTTTAGAGTCTTCGGCGCGAGCTAAGGGCACCACCGTGTCTTGTGTGCCGTGAGCCATAAAGATAGGCGTGTCTTGATTGGCTTTATGGCGTTCGCTTTCCGCTTTTTTAGCTAGCGGTAAATAGCCGGACAGGCAAATCATGCCAGCCAGTGATTCTTCCAGTCGTAGGCCGGTTTGCAAGGTCATTGCACAGCCCTGTGAGAAGCCAGCAAGCACAATGCGTTCGGTGGGAATATCGCGGGCATTCTCACGGGCAATTAAGTCTTGTACAGCGAGCTGAGAGGCACGCAGGCCGCTTTCGTCTTCTTGACGCACGAGGTCGGCCATGTAGATGTCGTACCATGAGCGCATTGCCATTCCGCCGTTAATGGTCACGGGCTGCACAGGAGCATGGGGGAAAACAAAACGGATAGCGGTATCTTGAGGCAGAGTTAGCTCAGGAACGATGGGTGCAAAATCATTCCCGTCGGCACCGAGACCGTGAAGCCAAATGACTGAGAATTCAGGGTTGGCTGCGGTTTCTATTTCTACGCATTCAAGTAGTGGGGTCATGAATACTCCGGTTAAGCTACGATGGTTTTAATGGCTTGAAACAGGCTTCGATAGTGTTTACGGACGGGCTCTCGACCTTCTGGCAGGGCTTCATTCTGCTGTGCCTCGCGTCGGGCCGAGCGGACTAATGTGCGAAACTCTTGCACATTCACTTGCTCGTAGGTATCGAAAAATTCGGTCAGGGCGTCATCGCTACGCATGAGTAGATCGCGTAATGCTTCAAGGCGATGCATGGCGCGCGCTTGCTCTTTAGAGCCATTCTCCCAGATGTCGAGCTGATGCGTTATCGCTGCAGCGTCTTCATTGCGTAACAGCTTGCCCACATAATGCACTTGGCGTCGTTTGGCTTCACGTGCAGTTATACTTCGGGCGTCTTTAATAGCCGTGTACAGTTTGTCTTCGAGTTTAAGTTGGCGTAACTTGTCATCTGACAAGTCGATGAGCTGTTTGCCTAAGTCAACTAAAGCCAGCATTTCACGCTTGACTTGTGACTTGCTTGGGCCGAAATAGCCGTTTTCATCGGGTTCTAAATTACGTTCGGACATAAAAGAATAAAAAAATTGTCGCCAATTGGCTATCATAACCGCCTAACCTTAAAGAGTATCAATGAGCGAACCATTCATTTCTAATTTACCTATCTCTGAGAACCAATTTCGCTTCTGCGAGTTGGTCAGCGACGCCTTGGCACACGCTAAAAAACTGGGCGCTTCCGATGCGGCCGTGGAAGTCTCTGAAAATCGTGGACTATCGGTGTCGGTGCGAAATCTTGATTTGGAAACGGTTGAGCAAACGCGTGATCGCGGCTTAGCCATCACCGTGTTTGATGGCTTAAAACGAGGTACAGCATCGACCTCTGATTTTGCCCCCAAAGCGCTAAAAGAAACGGTTGCAGCCGCATGGCACATCGCAAAGCACACGGCTGAAGACTCGGCTGCGGGGCTTCCGGAAGCAGAGTTTCTCGCTCTTGATTACCCCGACTTACAGCTCTATCACCCGTGGCAGCTTAATGCAAACACAGCGCAGCAATTGGCCTTACGGGCAGAGCGCGCCGCCTTGGACTATAGCGATGCCATTGAGAATAGTGAGGGGGCTTCGCTCGATAGTTATGAAGGTCATTTTGTGTTGGGAAATAGTCGCGGTTTTTTAGGTGGCTACCCGTATAGCCGTCATTCCCTTTCGGTTTCGCCCATCGCTGGGTCGGCAGAAGCCATGCAGCGAGACTATTGGTATAGCGCTGCGCGCCAAGCTTCGCAGTTGGCTGCGCCGGAGTCTATCGGAGCCTATGCGGCCAAACGCACGTTGGCTCGCCTATCGGCGCGTCGTATTAAAACGGGTAACTACCCTGTGCTCTTCGAGGCGCCATTGGCTGTAGGGCTACTTGGTTCGCTGGTGCAGGCTACGAGCGGTGGAGCGCTTTATCGTAAAAGCACTTTTTTACTCGATAGCTTGGGTAAACGTGTTTTAGCAAAACATCTTAGTGTGTTCGAAAACCCACACGTAAAAGCAGGCATGGGCAGCGTGCCTTTCGATAGCGAAGGCGTGCGCACTCAGGCCCGTACCGTTGTAGAGAATGGCACGCTTGAAGGGTATTTCTTATCCAGCTACACCGCACGGAAATTGGGAATGACCAGCACAGGTAACGCCGGCGGGTCACATAATTTGCGATTGGTGTCGAAGCTAACTAAGGCTGAGGATGATTTCGAGGCGATGCTGCAGAAGCTGGGGACAGGCCTATTGGTTACCGAATTGATTGGACAGGGCGTCAACTACGTGACGGGAGACTACTCCCGCGGTGCCTTTGGGTACTGGGTAGAAAATGGTGAAATCCAACACGCTGTGGAAGAAATAACAATCGCTGGAAATTTAGCAGACATGTTCCAGCGTATCGTGGCCGTTGGTGCGGATACCCAAACGCGGGGCTCTAAAAGCGCTGGCTCTATTCTTATCGAGCAAATGGCCATTGCCGGTAGTTAAGCATTTAAAAACACGACGCCGTTAAGTGAGCACAAAAACTTAGGTTTATCCTTATTACACCCATGGTTTAGCCGGTGTATGATTCAGCCTCAGTCGCCACCTATTCGGCGTACGCTATTGAACCCAAGGAGATTCAGCACTATGGAGCGCCGTTCATTTTTGAAGAAGGCGGGTGTGGGTGCGGTAGCAGGTACAGCGGCCTTTGCCGCTCCTGCTATTGCGCAAGGCAACCCTAAAGTTAACTGGAAGATGACTTCCACCTACGGGCCAACAACGCCTGCCTTATATGGTACCGCGCAGTTGTTTGTGAAAATGGTTGAAGAGGCCACTGATGGCAACTTCTCCATCCGTCTATATCCTGCAGGTGAAATCGTTCCTGGTTTCGAGGTGATGGATGCCGTCGGTAATGGCACCGTTGAAGCAGGGCAAACCGCTTCATATTATTTCTACGGTAAA
This sequence comes from Paenalcaligenes sp. DL 463, assembly GCF_057475185.1. Taxonomy (NCBI): domain Bacteria; kingdom Pseudomonadati; phylum Pseudomonadota; class Betaproteobacteria; order Burkholderiales; family Alcaligenaceae; genus Paenalcaligenes; species Paenalcaligenes sp. DL 463. Next base: position 160,199 of record NZ_JBYBKX010000003.1, read on the forward strand.
GATCCCTCTTTTAGTTTTGATACAGCCGTTCCTTTCGGTCTGAACTCGCGCCAGCTTGATGCGTGGATGTACGAGGGCGAGGGCTTAACATTGCTACGCGAGCTTTTTGCTACCCGCAACATTGTGAACTTTCCCTTTGGAAATACCGGTACGCAAATGGGCGGTTGGTACCGTAAAGAAATCAACTCCATTGAAGACCTTAAAGGTTTGAAAATGCGTACAGCGGGCTTCGCTGGCGAGGTGCTTGCGCGCTTGGGTGTTGTGCCCCAACAAGTACCACCCGGTGATATTTACCCATCGCTAGAAAAGGGCACCTTGGACGCTGTAGAGTTCGTTGGTCCGGTGGACGACGAGAAGCTCGGCTTCCAGAAAGTCGCTAAATATTATTACTACCCAGGGTGGTGGGAAGGTTCTGCGCAGGTTTCGCTCTATATTAATGACGAAGCGTATGCGAATTTGCCGAAACAGTATCAGTCCGTGGTGTCGACATGTGCTCGCGCTGCAGCCAATAAAATGCTGACCACTTACGATACGCAAAGCCCTGGAGCGTTACGTCGTCTCATTGCAGGCGGAGCCTTGCTCAAAGCGTTCCCGCGTGACGTTATGGACGCGTCTTTTGAAGCATCAAACGAGCTCTACCAAGAGTTCTGCGATAAAGACCCCATGTTCAAAAAGATTCACGATAGCTATATGTCTTTCCGTGACGAGCTTGTGCCATGGTTCCGTGTGGCAGAGGGCTCATTTGATAACTATCTGGGCATGGCTTTGGCGAATCGCCGCCGCTCCTAAGTTGTTGTGATTCAACCCCTATGTGTAAAATACATAGGGATTTTTTCTCGCCAGCCTGCAATTAACATGGTAGAATTATCCGGTTTTAGCCAACGTTTGTCTCTTTGGGGTGGTTTGTAAATCACATAGCACAAGGGCACACAGACTGCACGGGCGATTCATAACGTCTTGGCAATTATGGTTAAAGCAACCCAGCCGTACATCATTGTGATGTAGGCGTTTTTATATTATTAGGAACCATCATGAAGACCTTTGTGGCCAAGCCGCATGAAGTCCGGCGTGAGTGGTTTGTGATCGATGCCAAGGACAAAGTCCTGGGTCGTGTGGCCAGCGAAGTCGCACGTCGCCTACGTGGCAAGCACAAACCTGAATTTACTCCGCACGTGGATACCGGCGATTACATTATCATCATCAATGCAGCTGATATTCGCGTTACGGGTAATAAAACCCAAGACAAAATTTACTACCGTCATACTGGTTATGTAGGTGGTATTCGCGAAATCAACTTCGAGCGCATGCAAGAGCGCTTCCCCGGTCGTGCTATCGAGAAAGCCGTTAAGGGCATGCTGCCTAAGGGCCCACTGGGTTATGCCATGGCCAAGAAACTTAAGGTTTATGCTGGCGCCGAGCACCCTCACTCAGCACAGCAGCCCAAACCGCTGGAAATCTAAGGACAGGTCATGATCGGTAATTGGAATTACGGCACCGGACGACGCAAATCGTCAGTTGCTCGCGTATTTATCAAAAAAGGTACAGGCGCTATCGTTGTTAACGGTAAGCCTGTAGATGAGTATTTTGCTCGTGAAACGGGTCGCATGATTGTGCGTCAACCGCTTGCCCTGACAGAACACCTAGAGTCATTTGATATCAAGGTTAATGTACACGGTGGTGGTGAAAGCGGACAGGCTGGTGCGGTTCGTCACGGTATTACACGTGCGTTGATCGACTTCGACGAAACACTTAAAACAGCATTGAAACAAGCTGGTTTAGTGACTCGCGATGCTCGTAGCGTTGAACGTAAAAAAGTGGGTTTCCACAAAGCACGTCGTCGCAAACAGTTCAGCAAGCGCTAATACTGTTGGGGTGGCGCTGGTCGCCATTCATCGACAACAAAACCCCGGCCTTGCCGGGGTTTTGTTGTATGGGCCTAAGCTTGCGTTGAAAATATCCCTCTTTACGCTTAGCCCGTTTTTATTTATTGCATAATAGGTGCATGCTTGCACAAATGGGGATTCACTATGGCTACAACGGTTTCAGATCCAATCAACATTGGTATTGTGGGTGCTACAGGTTACACGGGGGTAGAGTTACTACGTCTTTTGGCGCAACACCCGAATGCAAATATCGTCGCAGTAACGTCTCGCCAAGAAAGTGGTCTACCAGTGGCAGATATGTTTCCCAATCTGCGCGGGCATATCAATATCAGTTTTCAATCGCCCGACGAAGCGAAGCTTGAGGAGTGTGATGTGGTGTTTTTTGCTACGCCACATGGCGTGGCCATGAGCGAAACCAAAAACTTACTCAAGCACGGCGTTAAAATTATTGATTTGGCGGCTGATTTCCGACTGCAAGACACGCAGGTATTTCAGCAGTGGTACAAAATGCCTCATGCTTGCCCCGATGTTCTGAAAGAGTCCGTATATGGTTTGGTCGAGGTAAATCGCGAGCGAATTCGTGATGCCAAAGTAGTGGGCAATCCGGGTTGTTATCCTGTTACGGTTATCACGGGCTTATTGCCTCTTATCGAGAATGGGCAAAAGCTCATCGATACGAATCATATTATCGCTGACTGTAAATCCGGTGTTTCAGGGGCGGGCCGTACAGCAGCGCAGGCTATCTTGTTCTCCGAAACCAGCGATAGTTTCCGTGCCTACAATGTGGGTGGGCATCGTCATTTACCTGAAATTAAAGAGCAGTTAAAAGCGTTGCATGGCGACGAGGTAGGCTTGACCTTTGTGCCGCATCTCGTGCCGATGGTGCGCGGTATGTTTGCCACGATCTACGCGCGCATACAGCCCGAGGCCTTAGAGGCTGATTTTCAAGCGTTATTCGAGAAGCGCTACGCAAACGAACGCTTTATTGACGTTTTGCCAGCAGGTGTTTTGCCGGAAACGCGTTCGGTACGAGCAACGAATAATGTGCGTATTGCGGTGCAGCGTCCGGGCAACGGCGATCAGCTCGTTATTTTAGTGGTACAAGATAATCTGGTGAAAGGCGCGGCGGGGCAGGCGGTACAAAACATGAATTTAATGTTTGGCTTGGCTGAGCATACGGGATTAGAGCACGTAGCCATCGTCCCGTAATGTTGTGTTAATACCCTTGGGTCGGGAACTGATTCCCTTAGCTACGGTCTTTAAGCTATGACGAAACATTCCTCCGACTCTTCCGCAACCAACGCCAGCCCCTCTGTGTGGCGTGGCATGGGTGCGTTGCTGGCATTTATCATCGGGGCGGGCGTAGGTGCAATACTAGTGTGGTTGTTTACCACCACATCTACCCCTATGCCCGAGTATCCGCATGAAGAAATTCAAAAATTAAACGAGCGTATCGTTGTTGAGCAAGCAGAAAGTGATACTCTGAGAGGTCAGCTTGTTATCGAGCAAAGCACGATCAAAGGCTTAGAGTCCAGTCTGCAGCAGGGGCAAAAAGAAATTGGCCGTCTGCAAGAGCAGCTCGCTTTTTATCAAAAGCTACTGCCACCGGGTCCGCAAGGCGCCATAAGTATTAGGGCTTTCGATGTGGAAGTCGTGGGTCATCTGTTACGCTATCGGTTATTGTTACAGCGAAACGCAGCGGGTGATAAGCCATTTGAGGGTACGCTTAGCTTTACGGCTAAAGGTATTCAAGACGGTAAGGCGGTCACGCTCACCTTGCGCGCCGCTAAAGAATTATCCGAGCAGGCAAATGCCATCGACCCAACGCTGTTAGAGGAAGATGGTGCTGCCGCAGGAGATAGTAGTTTCGAGCTGAGCTTTGACCAGTTCAACCGTAGCGGGGGCTGGTTAGCGATCCCCGATAACGTTATTCCACAGTCACTCACGGTTCATATTTACGAAGGTACTACATTGCGTGCCTCACGTGATATCGACATTACGATGCCCTAGGCGACAAGTGATTGTGAAAAGCTTAAAATAGTTGCAGTGTTCCACTGTTGGAGTATCTTATGAGCACATTAACCGAATCTGTAGATCTACAAGCGCCTCCTGCCCCGTTACTTTTTAGTGATGCAGCAGTCGAGAAAGTGCGTGATTTATTGTTAGAAGAAGGTAATCCTGATTTGAAACTGCGTGTATTCGTCCAAGGTGGCGGTTGCTCGGGGTTTCAGTACGGTTTTACCTTTGATGATGTCGTTAACGACGATGACACCACTATTGATAAAAGCGGGGTTCACTTATTGGTAGACCCAATGAGCTTTCAGTATTTGGTGGGCGCAGAAATCGACTATAAAGACGATTTAGACGGCGCGCAGTTTGTTATTCGCAACCCTAACGCGAGCACAACATGTGGTTGCGGTTCGTCGTTTACGATTTAAGCCGGATAGCAAGCGCCTAACAGCGACGCATGACGCGCTCCCGTTACTTCCGGAGCGCTCGCTTTAATTTTGTTTTTATGGGCATAGGCCAGCCAGGCAAAGGCGAGGGCCTCAACCTCTTGAGGAGGTATGCCCACCGCTTGCGTGCTTTGTACGGGTATGTTTAAGCTGTCTTCCAGCTTCTGCAGCAAGGTCGTATTCAAAGCACCTCCCCCACAAACTAACACTTCTGATGCTTCGGCTGCGTAGCGCTTAATGGCGTCACTGGTGCTGTGTATCGTCAGAGCCATCAGGGTCGCTTGCACGTCTTGTGCGGCGGCGTGCTGTGCGTGTTGTTCAAGTTGTTCGTGTAACCACACCGCGTTAAAAAGATCGCGTCCTGTTGATTTGGGCGGGGGTAACGTAAACCAAGGCTCATTTAGCATGCCAGCTAATAAGTTAGGTAGGATTTTACCGCCTTTTGCCCAATCACCATTGGCATCGTAATGCAGCCCTAGGTGTTGTTGAGCCCAGTAATCCATCAGCATGTTAGCGGGCCCTGTATCAAAGCCTACTAAGGGCTTATTAGGACTTAAGATGCTGATGTTGGCAATACCCCCTAGGTTTAGAATGACCCGCTCGTGTGCCACCTGAAATAGGCCTTGGTGCACCACAGGTACTAATGGGGCGCCTTGGCCTCCGGCGGCAATGTCACGACTTCTAAAATCAGCGATGACATCAATTTGGCTAAGCTCAGCAAGTAGCGCTGGCGAATTCAGTTGAACGCTATAACCTAATTCGGGGCGGTGCCGAACGGTTTGGCCATGGGCGCCAATGGCTTGAATGTTTTGAGGCTCTAGTTGGTGTTGTGCAAGAAGACGTTGGCAGGTCTGCGCATAAAGTACGGCCAGCTCGTTGGCCGCCAAGTAAGCGAGCTCTAGTTCGTTCTCGCTAGCTTGATTTAACCTTAGCAGCTGTTCGCGTAGATCGTCGGGTATGGAAAGGGAAACCGAGCCTAAGACTTCAGGTTGATGTGAGGAACTAAAGTCGGCAAGTACAGCGTCAACGCCGTCCATGCTGGTTCCAGACATTAATCCTATGTACAAATTTTGATTCATAGCGACGAATAAAAACGCCGTGCAAGCACGGCGTTTTATTATTTATTTATTGAGCAGCCGCCAATAGAGCACTGTCTTGATAGCCTTTAAGTAAGGCAAGTTGCGTTTTATACTTGCTCACCTCGACGTTAAGGGCTTTTTGCTGAGTCGGCTCTAGCGTTCGAGCAACGGGTAGGTCCACAGACAGTGGATCAATGGGCTTGCCGGCAACTCTGAACTCGTAGTGCAAATGAGGTCCAGTGGCCCATCCTGTGGAACCCACGTAGCCAATTAACTGGCCTTGCTCTACGCGGTCTCCTTTGCGTAAGCCTTTAGCGAAGCGGCTTTGGTGAGCGTACAGGGTGGTGTAGCTACCGTGATGCTTCAGAACGATGGTTTTACCGTACCCACGCTGATTACCAATGGACTCAACAACGCCGTCAGCAGTGGCGTGAATGGGTGTGCCTGTGGGCGCGGCGTAATCCACACCATTGTGGCTGCGCCAATTGCCATGTATAGGGTGACGTCGCCCGCCAAAGGTAGAGCTAATGCGTGTGAACTTTAAGGCGGTGCGTAAAAAAGCACCTTGCAAACTTTGACCGTCAAAATCGTAATAGCTACCTTTACCGCTATCGTCAGTAAACCATAAGGCTTCGTGTACTGTGCCTTGATTTTCAAACTCTAAAGCCAGTAGTCGGCCTGAACCCACTTGCTGTCCGTCTTGACTGTAAGTCTCGTAAACCACCCGCAAGCGATCTCCTTTGCGTAGGTCGCGCAAGAAATCCACTTTACTGCTTAGGACCTCGGGGATTTGCATAGCAATGCCGTCGGGTATTCCGGCGCCATCGGTAGCGCCAAATAACGAAGAGCTGATAACGGCTTCAGCCATTTGTATATGGGGCGCCGCGGCGACGTAATCTTCGGTGGCGACGTAAGAGCCTTCGCCATTAGGACGAACCTCAAGCCAACGAGAGACAGGTCTGCCATTTTCGGTGGCCGAGGGAGTGTGGTGATAGCGTAGCCACTGCAACTGATTGTTATCGTCTAATGCCGCTTGGATAGCTCGACCTGGGTACAGTTTGTAAATGGATCGGGCATCTTCATGATGCGTTAAAAACTGTTGTAACCCCTCGGCTCGAATGTCTAAACGTTGCAATAGGGCGGCCAAGGTGTCACCGCGACGAATACGAGTCTCGCTGATGAAGGGCTCGGAAAAGCTATTGCTTAGACTATCGAAAGAGTGGGGAAGATCGAGCGTGGTGCGCGCTTGGAAAATAACTGGTTCGTTGCTAGGGGCGGGAGGCTTGACCGCGACTGCTGCGGCACCTGCAAATAAACCGAGAGCCACAAAAAGTAGGCCTTTTTGTACGAGGCGAGTTGCTCTGCTAGTGGTACGCTGGGGGGTGGCTGAGGCGCCGGTAGACCCTTTATTAAGCATGTAACCAAAACCTAGGTGTGCGTTTTTATCAGAAAAATTGCGTAACGGGCAAGGCCCGAGGCAACGCGGAGCTTTAAAACTGAAAACGGAATGACCCTACACTTCACTGAGGTGTATGGCGTCATTCTGTTAAAATTGAAAGATTGAACTCAACTTGCTGCAGGTAACGTGCAAATTAGTCAATCGCACGTTATCCTAGCGCATTCAGCGCGATTAATCGAGTATTTTAAAGCAATAGTTTTTTAGGTCAATCATGTCTAGCACCGAAGTCTCCATCCCATCTGAAGTTCAGGCAGCATTAGATATCGTCAAACGTGGTTGCGACGAACTTATCGTCGAGGCGGAGTTTGTGAAAAAGCTGGCTCGTAGCCAGTCTACTGGTACGCCGCTGCGTATTAAATTAGGGCTAGATCCAACAGCACCTGATATACATCTGGGCCATACGGTGGTGCTCAATAAGATGCGTCAACTTCAAGATTTGGGTCATACCGTAATCTTTTTGATTGGCGACTTTACATCGACTATTGGTGACCCAAGTGGGCGCAATAGTACTCGCCCACCGCTGACGCCCGAACAGGTGAAAGCGAATGCTGAAACGTATTATCAACAAGCCAGTTTAGTGCTTGATCCAGAAAGAACGGAAGTTCGTTATAACTCCGAGTGGTGTGATCAACTTGGCGCTCGAGGCATTATTCAATTGGCTTCGCGCTATACCGTTGCTCGTATGATGGAGCGCGACGACTTTACCAAACGCTTTGCTTCTCATACGCCGATATCCGTACATGAATTTCTTTACCCGCTTTTACAGGGCTACGATTCGGTTCAGTTAAAAGCCGACCTAGAGCTAGGGGGTACGGATCAGAAATTTAACGTGTTGGTAGGTCGTGAGTTACAGAAAGAGTACGGACAAGAGCAACAGTGCGTGTTAACCATGCCGCTATTGGTGGGTTTGGATGGCGTTGAGAAAATGTCTAAATCCAAGAATAACTACATTGGAATCACAGAGGCGCCAGACTCTATGTTTGGTAAGTTGATGTCCATTTCTGATAGCTTGATGTGGGATTACTACGAGCTACTCTCCTTCAAGTCTATCGCGCAGATTCAAGATTATCGTGATAGCGTTACCCAAGGTGCCAATCCACGTGATATTAAGGTGGCGTTAGCGCAAGAGATTATTACTCGCTTCCACTCGGAAAACGACGCCGAGCAAGCGTTACGTAATTTTGAAGCGCGTTTTCGTCACGGCGAGATTCCGGAGAACATGCCTGAGGTGAGCATTGCTGAAGCTCCTATCGGTATTGTTAAGTTATTACGCGAAGCCGGTCTGGTTTCATCGGGCAGTGAAGCCCACCGTAATATCGAACAAGGCGGCGTTCGACTAGACGGTAACCGTATTGAGGACAAGGCTCTGCAAGTACAATCAGGTACCTACGTTTTGCAAGTGGGCAAACGTCGTTTTGCCCGAGTCACTATTCATTGATATCGGAGCTGATCATGCAACTTCGCAGCGACTCTTTTCAGAATGCTAGCCCTCTACCCGAGCGTCTTGCTTTTGGACGTATCGATGACGTTAAGCATGTGGCGCTAGCCGAAAACCGTAACCCCCATTTGCATTGGTCAGGGGCGCCAGAAGGCACACGTTCTTTTGTTGTGATGTGTGTGGATCTCGATGCCCCCACGAGTTTTGATGATGTGAATCAACCCGGGCGTGAGATCTCTGTCTCGGTGCCTCGTGGCGATTTTTATCATTGGGTGCTTATTGATTTGCCTGCCGAGACAACCGCAATACAAGAAGGGGCTTATTCCAGCGGGATTACGCCTAAAGGTAAAGCGGGGCCCTTGGCTCTTGATGATACCCGGCAGGGGCTTAATGACTTCAGCTCGTTTTTTGCCCAAGACCACGACATGAATGGCGATTACTTCGGCTACGATGGGCCATGTCCACCTTGGAACGATGCCTTAATTCATCGCTACTATTTTACGGTTTACGCCTTAGATATTGATGAGGTGCCGTTGCAAGGTCGCTTTACTGGCCCGCAACTTAACGAGGCAATTAGGCCCCATGTGTTGGCTCAAGCCAGTGTCTACGGAACCTATACGCTTAATCCCAAGTGCGTCGAAGCCCTGTAGTATGAATAAACTTCATCTTAGCGTGTTAGGCACTTCACTCAACTGTAGGATTTACGTTTTTCGACGCATTAAATAGCGTTACGCCTTTCTTTATGTCACGTTTGTTGTGCTTAAGCGCTAGAATGCGTACTTATCTTTGCTTCTTTATTTAGTTAGGATCTCTCATGTTTGACCGTTCACGTACGCTGAATATTGCTGACCCAGACCTTTGGGATGCAATCCAAAAAGAAGATATACGCCAAGAGCAACATATCGAACTTATCGCTTCAGAAAACTATGCCAGCCCTGCCGTCATGCAAGCGCAAGGTACCCAGCTGACTAATAAGTATGCTGAAGGCTATCCAGGGCGACGCTACTATGGCGGTTGCGAACACGTAGATGTGGTCGAGCAGTTAGCAATTGATCGCTTGAAGAAGCTCTTTGGTGCAGAAGCCGCTAACGTACAGCCCAACTCAGGCTCTCAGGCCAACCAAGGGGTATACATGGCTGTGCTAAAGCCGGGCGATACTGTGCTTGGTATGAGTTTGGCCGAGGGTGGTCACTTAACTCACGGCTCGCCGGTTAATGCTTCAGGTAAGCTTTATAATTTTATTTCCTATGGTTTGGATGCCAACGAAGTGCTGGATTACGATCAGCTTGAGGCCCTTGCTAAAGAGCATAAGCCTAAGCTAATTGTAGGTGGGGCCTCTGCCTATTCCTTGCATATCGATTTCGAGCGTATGGCTCGTATTGCACACGAAAACGGCGCCTTGTTTATGGTTGATATTGCACACTACGCGGGTCTTGTCGCAGGTGGTGCTTATCCTAACCCCGTCCCGCATGCTGATTTTGTCACCTCAACGACCCATAAATCATTGCGCGGCCCACGTGGCGGCGTCATTATGATGAAAGCCGAGCACGAGAAAGCCATTAACTCTGCTATTTTCCCCGGTATTCAGGGCGGTCCACTTATGCACGTGATTGCTGCGAAAGCAGTGGCGTTCAAAGAGGCCCTAGAACCAAGTTTTAGTGACTATGCTCAGCAAGTGGTTAAAAATGCTGACGTCTTAGCGCGCACTTTGGTTAAGCGTGGTTTGCGTATTGTTTCAGGTAAAACAGAAAGCCACGTGATGCTGGTGGATCTGCGCTCTAAAGGCATTACCGGTAAAGAGGCCGAGCGTGTGTTGGGCGAAGCGCATATTACGGTTAACAAAAACGCGATCCCTAACGATCCCGAGTCGCCGTTTGTCACAAGCGGCATACGTTTAGGTTCGCCCGCCATGACCACCCGCGGTTTTAAAGAAGCCGAAGCCGAGCTTACTGCGAATTTGATCGCAGACGTGCTTGATAACCCAACTGATACGGCTAATATCGAAGAAGTGCGCCGTCGTGTTAACGAGTTAACCGCACGTTTGCCTGTTTATCGCTAAGCCGTAGTACCCAATGGCCCCCAACGGGGCCTATTTAACTTAATGAAATGTCCGTTCTGTAGTAATGAAGACACCCAAGTTATAGACTCCAGAGTCTTAGAAGAAGGTGATGCGATTCGGCGTCGCAGGCGCTGTGTAGCCTGTGATCGTCGTTTTACGACCTATGAGCGGGCAGATCTATTGATGCCCACCGTTGTGAAGCGCAATGCAAGCCGTATGGAGTTCGACGTTTCTCGGCTTCGGGCAAGCCTAGATCTAGCGTTGCGTAAACGATCAGTGGCCAGTGCTGATGTGGACGCGGCGGTTACCCGCATTACCGAGCGCTTACTGGTAAGCGGTGGTCGAGAGATCACCACCGAACGCATTGGTGAGTTGGTCATGGATGAGCTAAAGAAGCTTGATCAGGTGGCTTATGTTAGATTTGCTTCCGTCTATAAAAGCTTTAATGACATCCGAGAGTTCGTTCAGGCCATTGATGAGATGCAAGACTCGCCGGCCAAGTCTAAAAAGTAGCGCTGAGCATACATGATGACGACAGAACAACAAGATCAAAAGTGGATGCAGGCGGCGTTGAGCATGGCACAAAGTGTGCTGTATTTAACATCACCTAATCCTCGGGTGGGTTGTGTAATCGTAGAAAATGATCAGTTAGTCGGAGCAGGGGCTACGCAGCGTGTCGGAGGGCCTCATGCTGAAATCGTTGCGCTTCAGCAAGCGAAGCACAATGGCGCCGATCTTAGTCAATGTACGGTCTACGTCACGCTAGAACCCTGCAGTCATTATGGCAAGACGCCTCCTTGCGTCGATGCCTTGTTGCAAGCACAGCCTAATCGAGTCGTAGTCGCTTTAGTTGATCCCAATCCGCTTGTGGCCGGTAAAGGTATTAAGGCTTTACGTGCAGCGGGTATTCAAGTGGATGTGGGGTTATGCGCAACTGAATCGCTTACGTTAAATCCGGGCTTTGTTTCTCGGATGCTCAATCAGCAACCTTTTATGTGGTTAAAGCTGGCTGCCTCGGTTGATGGGCGTAGCGCCTTAACAAACGGACAATCGCAGTGGATTACTAGCGCCGCGGCTCGCGCCGATGGGCATCATTGGCGTGCTCGCTCGTGTATGGTCTTAAGTGGTATCGGTACAGTGACGGATGACAATCCGTTGTTGAATGTACGTGGTATCGATACGGTACGTCAGCCGCTACGCGCTGTTGTTGATTCGACGTTTAAAATTAGCCCTGAAGCGGCGATTTTTAATGGGGATCCGGTGTGGATATTCACCACGGCACGCAAACCCGAGAAAACGGCACAATTGGCGGATTTGAATGCCAGAGTGATAATACTAGGTGCTACTCCGCAAGGGCAGGTGGATCTACGTGATTTACTGCTTTTTTTACGTGAACAAGCCATTAACGAGATTCATGTCGAGGCTGGGGCCACGCTTAGCGGGGCCCTATTAACGCAACGTTGTGTGGACCAACTACTGCTGTATTTAGCGCCGATGTTGATTGGCTCAGGAATGCCTGTAGCCCAATTGCCTGCACTTGAACGTTTGGCGGATGCTCAGCGATTTGAGTTTAGCGACATGTGCAAAATTGGCCCCGATGTACGCCTCTTATTGCAAGAGCCCTCTCGCTGGGAAGCATTACAACAGGCCGTAAAAGCGACCTCGCTTCATGTGTAGAGCGTTGGCGTTACAGGTGTTTTTTTAGGTAAAGAAATTATGTTTACAGGTATTGTTAGCGCCGTCGGGCGTATCGAGCGCATTACGCCACTTGACGCTCAGAATGCAGAAGCTGGCCTGCGCTTATATGTACAAGCTGGCGGGCTGCCGTTAACGCAGACGAAGTTGGGTGACTCTATCGCGATGCAAGGCGCTTGCATGACCGTTGTTGAGCTGTACGACGACGCTTTTAGCGTAGACATTTCGCGAGAAAGCCTAAACCGTACGGCAGGTTTAGACGATATTGCCGAGGTGAATTTAGAGCACTCGCTGCGCTTAGGCGACAGTTTAGACGGGCACATGGTGCTAGGGCACGTGGACGGTGTGGCCACCGTTAGTCGTTTGGAGCCAGTGGGTGAATCCTGGTTGCTGTCTATTACCATTGACCGGGCCTTTGCTAAGTATTTTGCGTACAAGGGGTCAGTTACGGTCAATGGCGTCAGCCTGACGGTGAACGAGGTAATGGATCATGTTGATAGCTGTGAGTTCAGCATCAATTTGATTCCTCATACGGTAGAAGTGACCACATTAAAGCATCTGCAAGTGGGAAGCCGCGTTAACATCGAGGTCGACGCTATCGCCCGCTATGTAGAGCGTATGTTAAGCGTTAGCCAGACTAAATCGTAGTTTTTGTAAAAGCCGACGCTTAATTTGCCTTTTAATTAGCTTTGCTGTTATGATAGCGGACTTGGCGCTTTATTGCGCCAATTTAGGACAGGTGGCCGAGCGGTTGAAGGCGCACGCCTGGAAAGCGTGTATACGTTCATAGCGTATCGAGGGTTCGAATCCCTCTCTGTCCGCCAATTACCTTTGATTCGCATTAGAACTAAAAACGAAAAGCCTCATAGGCTCTAGACAAAGTGAATCAGGAGGCATACTATTTCAACCATTGTGAATCAGTACAGCGCAAAATTCACGGGTTGAAAAATGGTTGAAAAACTTACCTCATTACAGATAAGGTCCCTAGCCCAAGGTGGTAAGGTTGGTGCTTACGCCGTTGGCGGTGCTGCTGGCTTGTACTTGCGCATTGCTCCGAAAGGAGCTGTGTCGTGGACGCTGCGCACGACGATTAATGGCAAGCGCGTTGAGCGCGGACTAGGGGGCTACCCTGCTGTAGCGCTGGGCGAAGCTCGTCAGAAGGCTGCAGAGATGCGTGATCGTGCGCGAGCGGGGATAGACACCAAGGTTGAACGAGAGGTCCGGCAGGCGGCAGCTGTCGCTGCGGCACGAGAGGCGCGGAATGTACGCTCTTTCGCTCAGGCTGCCGAGGCTTGCGTCGCAGCAAACGAAGCGCGTTGGCGCAATGCCAAGCATGCGCAGCAATGGCGTAACACACTGACCCAATATGCTTATCCTATTCTCGGTGAAATGCCTTGTGGTGAGATCGGCCATGCTCAGATCGTCGCTGTTCTCGATCCCCTTTGGCACGTCAAACAAGAAACGGCCCGTAGGTTACGTGGTCGCATCGAAACTGTGCTGGATTATGCCGAGGCGCACGGCTGGAGGCCCGACGGTCTGCGCAATCCCGCTGCACCAAATGCAAAACTTAAGGCGGCATTACCGCCGATGCCAAAGCGTCAGGGCGTAGCGGGCAGGCGTGGGCACCATGCTGCCATGCGATGGAGTGAAGTCCCGTCGTTTATGGTCTTATTGGGAAAGCGTGAAGGCATATCGGCTCAGGCACTGGCTTTCACGATTCTTACCGCAGGGCGGTCGGGCGAGGTCAGAGGTATGGTTTGGGGCGAAGTTGAGGGCAACCTGTGGACTGTTCCTGCCTCTAGGATGAAGTCCGGCCGAGTGCACCGAGTTCCATTGAGCCTGCAAGCGCGCGCTATTGTCGATGCGTTGAGACCAGAAACTCCCGACGGGGATGCGTTCGTGTTTCCATCGCCACGAAAAGGCGGGGTGCTAAGTGATATGGCGTTGACGAAGCTGCTGCGTGATATGGGTTCAGGTGTTACTGCGCATGGGTTTAGATCGTCATTCCGCGACTGGTGTGCAGACAACGGGCGCGATAGGGCCTTAGCCGAAGCGTCTTTAGCCCATGCTCTTGGTAGCGCTGTTGAGGCTGCATATCAGCGCAGTGATATGCTATCTCGTCGCGCTGAGTTGATGCAGGCATGGGCCAGGTTTGTACTGCCATGAGGGAAGACGACTATCGCTTGTTAGTATCGGCCGTGGAGGTATTCACCAAAGATGAAGGCAACTATTTTCCCGACGCTCGGAAGCTTGCTATCCGCCTGGCTCGCTTCCTAAAGGGAGCCTTGCACGCAAAGGATGCGCGCACACGGGCATGTAACGCCGAACATACTCAGAATGTTATTAAGGGCATCGCTACCAGAGTCACGCCAGCGCATGTGACACTGCGCACAAATCTCATCCAAACCTCCTTTATGCGGGGCTTGAACGACTTGGCTTTAACGCTGGGCGGTAGGCGTGGGGAAATGCCTCCAGACATGTACTTTTACCTGCTTGACGTTGTACAGCAAACTAAAACTGAGTTGGCATCGCGCATTGGCAGGCCTCGAACAGTGCTGCATCAGTGGCTGTATGGTTTTTTACAGCGGACTCCTAATTTGACACGACAGGATGTCATTAGGGCGTTTGTTGAGTGTGGGTTTGATCTTGAGCTGGCTACGCGTTACGCGGATAGATTGTTGCAAAAATCGTAGGGGTTTTGTCCTTATTGTAGTGATGTGTTGTAAGCCACTATGGCTTCACTTCAACTTTGAGTGAGCCATACCATGACAAGCACAGAACTACTCCAAGACGATACGCCATTGACGAAACGGGAAGCTTGTGCAGTGCTGCGTATTTCCACTGCAACACTCGATAGACACGTTCGCGCTGGCCTTTTGCTACGAGTGAAGATAGGCCGCCTATCGCGTTATCCTGTTAAATCAGTAAGGGCTCTGGCACAAGGTGCTGGAACCTCGATGGGGGGGCAGGTATGAACACTTGGCGCATAAACCCCATGCTGGCATTTAAGGGACGTGTATTGCTTCCTACACTGGGGAGTGATTCTAAAGGTCAAGGGGTCGCTCCTCAGCCTGTTTTTGAAAATATCCACGACGCGGCTCTATACGGTGCGGCAGTGACTTTCCTTTGCGTGAAGCTGGGTATCTCATTGAACGCTGTAGGTGTCGATTGCCATGGCTGTGACCGATACGTTGTATCGTTTGATATCCGCCTTGATCATGAGGGTTGCTACTTACTCTCGTGCTTCACGCCATCCATCATCTTTGAGGGTTGTGCGGGTGAATGCGACGACATGCTTAGCCAGATGGTAGATCAGCTTGGGGCCAGCTTTGATATTTGCTCAACCCCGCGCAGATTGCTGAGACGTTGGTTCTACGAGGTGGGTGGTGTTGAAGCCCTAACAGCCTGTGCCGGCAGGCTCAGACATCTTGCGGGTGAGCGATGGGTTACATCTCGCTGGAATGTGACATCACCAGAGTACATGCGTTTCTTTCCTAGAGTTACACCACTAACTATAGAGGAATTGGGTAGGGCGCTGGCGGAGGCAGATCATGACCGCTAAGAACATCTTGTTCTCCCTGGGCTGGGGGGCGAAAACTATAAAGGTGATACCTTGTCAGGCTGAGGATTTTGCCGATCTCGCAGACATGATTGTTATGGGCGATACTGACATGCTGCCCGACGGCCTTCCACCGCTGCCCGTGAGCAACGATGGAAAATTGAAACTACCCTGGTTTGCAGCGCCGTTCAAAGACAATAAGCGCAGTGGTCAAAATGCGCTGCCTTGGCCTGTTTTGGTGCTGGATATAGATCGCTGTATGCCGGATGCCGTGGAGCCTCTTTTGGTTTTCTTGCGGAGCCTGGCACCTGTGTTTGGGTATTCCACGTCAAGTTATACCGCTGATGCACCTAGGTTTCGGGTGTTGCTTTCCCTGGACCGCGTAGTTAAGTCCACAGAGGCGCAGCACCTTGCTAGGGTGGTACAGCATCAGTTGGAAGGTATCGGGCTGGGCAATCAAGTTGAGATTGATCCTGCACAGCAGCGTTCGGGGCAGATTGCCTTTTTACCATGTCGGGGACGTATCGTAATCGCTTTGAAGAACGCCGATATGCCAGCGTTATGTGTAGATGAGTGGCTGTCTGTGAAGATTGATGCTCCGGCTGTTGGAGATAGTCCGGCTGATTTGCGGCCGGAGCGGTTGGAAACAAGCAGTGCGGTTGAAGAGGTGCGGTCTGCGTTATCAACGATAAGTGCAGACTGCTTATATGATCGGTGGTTATCTGTATTACTGTCGTTGCGTAGTACTGGCTGGGAGGCTGCGAAAGGCCTAGCTCGCGATTGGAGTGCTAGTGCCCCTCATCGCTACAATCAAAGCGAGTTCGCAAAGGTATGGGCAGATGGCCGTGAGCGTATCGGTGGCACAAAACGCACTCTGAGCACAGTGTTCCAGTACGCAAAGGAAAATGGTTGGAAACCTGTAAGGCTCCCTTTGGGCAACGATCAGCAGAATGCCACTGCCTTCTTGGCGGAGTACCCTATTATGGTCTCCTCAGCGTAATGCATGGATGTCGTGGGACGGACGGCAATGGCGAGGAGACCCTGACGGTGTTGCGATCCGCGCCAACTTCGCATCTTTCGCCTCCTCATGTTTGGCTGAGGCCGAAGCAGCGATTCGTGCTGCGCCAGATTCCAAGCTGTTGGCCAAGCTCCGTATTACTGCTAAGTCGCTAGGAATGAAGACCAGACGTGATGCCGCGTTGATATTTATTCGAGAAGCTGTCGTGGTGCCTGGGGAGATCAATAGTGCCAGAGTAGCGGATACACCTTTTGATCAAAATGGCATGCTGTTGGGCACTCCTGGTGGCACGGTAAGTATCAGTGCCGACAGCTGGGAACTGAGGGCCTCTACAGAGGATGACATGATCACCAAGACTACATCCGTTACCCCTAAGCGGTGTTCACCGACGTTGTGGCTGCAGACGCTTGAGCGTGCGTTCGATGGTGATGCTGATAAGTTGCACTGGTTTCATGTATGGGTTGGCGCTTGCTGTATTGGAAAGCCCCAGACTGAAATAGCAGTATTGGTTGGCGCAGGGCGCGATGGTAAAAGTTTGATTGCACGTGTGCTAACGGCTGTGTTCCACGACTATGCGGGAGATGTATCACCTGCTGCTCTTTGCGTCAGTCGTTTTGGTGGTGGTGATGGCCCTCAGGCTTCGCTGTTTAAGGCTATCGGTATGCGGTACGTTACCGTTCAAGAAACGGGCAGTTTGCACCATCTTGATGCAGAGATGGTGAAACGCATCACGGGAGGTGATCCAATGAGCGTTCGAACGCTTTTCTCCAGGCCGGTGACGGCTCAGATGGTGTGTGGCCTGTTGATGTACGGTAACAGCTTACCTGCTGTTGCAGGCCAGCAGCAGGACTCGTTGCAGCGAAGACTGTATGCCGTTAGATTCCCTAAAAGCGTTTCGGAAAAAGAGGATGATGCAGCACTCTACGACAAGCTTGTCGCGGAAGGTCCCACTATCCTTGCATGGGCACTTGATGGTGCTGTTATGTATGAGCAACAGCACAGAGGCAAATCCATGCCTTCGTGTTCTGACATTGAAGAGACAACGAGAGGTTGGCTTAGTACTGTAGACCCGACAGAAGCATGGCTGCGTGACTGTACGCGTCCGGCTCGGCCCAGCGAGGCTGGCTCCACGCCTACCGAGCTACTGGATAGTTGTCGAGCCTATCGTCGCATGCTTGACGATCAATCGCGAGTCACAGCACAAGCCCTAGGCCGTTGGTTGGCAGGTAAAGGAGTGGCACAGTCAAACAGCCGCGCCAATGGTCGCCGCTATCCAGTCATGTTAATTGATCAGGGAGATTTAGCGCATGACTTCTGATTTGCGAGATATATTGGCATTTATCGACGGGTACGGTTGTTGCGCGATCCGTTCGTGTGACGAGCATGGGCTATATGGACATATTAAAGCCGATGTCATTTGGTTGCACTATAAACATGGTGCTTGGCGGTGGACGCCGCTACGTGATGCCGGCTGGTGGGTAGGTCGCTGGCTTGCTAATATCCCTCCTGACTTTGATCGTAGTCGTCGCTGCCAGACGCCTACCTTTATCGGCTTGGTTTCTGTCGCTTTGGAGGTGCCGTGGAGGCTTATCGCGGAGGACCTTAATTCCCCGAGCTTGTGCGGTCTGTCAGGCTCACAGGATGTACCGTGGCGGTTTGATCGAGTTTTCGCTCTAAGCCACGCTCGGGGGTACAGTGCCAGTTCGAAGCGCTGGCCCCCAGTTGAAGTGGCGTTGGACTGGTTCCGCGAAAGGCTTTATGTCGGGGGTGATGGGCCTGGCGTGTCCCCTGCCGATGCTGCCCAGGCACTAGTGGCTTACTTTCACCTCCGTGGCTATCGCACCCAAGTGCCATGGGTACAAAACAACTTGCTTCCGTGGCTCCTTCCGCATCGGGGTGGGCAGAAGAATTATGCGATTAGCCTACGCCCACAAGATGGAAGTGGGACATGTGTAGGACGGATGGACAGTTAGATGGTTCTGTTCCTCATAAAAGTCTGTGTTTCTTAAGTTCATTCAGACTTTGGTTTTATATCTGTCCTATCTGTCATGAATCAATGCGATACCCGTATTTATAAGGCTTTTAGTCGGGACGGATAGCATACTGAATCTGCTTTTTATTGTCCCATCTATTAAAAATTTGTGTGGATTAAGCATGCCAAAAATCAATCTTTATTGGCTACAGTACAAAATTGCCGAAGCAAAGCTGTCCTTAGTGTGGCGGGAATGTGTGTTTTATGATTTGTTAGCGGTTCGCTGTCATAGTGATAATGGTGCACATGTCGAGGATGTTTTGGCTAAAGGTCTCGCCATTTACCAGCGTCTGCAAGTTCTCCCTTGGTCCGAGCAACGCCGTGCTCTCGACCTAGCCTCTGATGCATCACGTTGGCCGTCCCCGTTGCCTTATTACGCCGCACTATCGAAGGCGATTAGCTTAGTGACGATGCCTGAGGCAAAGCTGGCAAGCGCTCTAGGAAAGGTGTTGCGAAGCCGTCGTGGTAGTTATACGCAGGGTCGCAGGTAGCGATGTAAACATCGTTAGTTGGGCAGGCTGAGGCCTCAAGCCGCCATGTTCGCTATTGCTCTGAGCAATAGCGTTCTAGGTAGGGGGCAGAAGCAGAAAAATAAACACTCATAGATTTTATCCACTCCCTGGCCTCTAGCAAGGGTAGAGGGGTAGACATTAGCCAGCCGTTTCACCCTCGAAAACGGGAGTAGGCTCAGTCTATCTAATGCTTCCTGTGTGTTCTGTACTGTAAGTATTCCCGTTCCCACTCTTAGGGTGATCTTCCATGTGTGTGTTTGCCATTTCGTAGGAATCTCGAACACAAGCCGTTCGAACTTGCTCGGCATCTATTTGGTTGTCCTGACGAGCAATGTAGATGCCAAGTGCAAGCCATGCCTTGAGACTCAGTCCAAAAAGTTCAACAGTTGTAGGGAAGAGGCTTAGCCATTGTATTGAAGTGGTTGTTAATATATTAGTTCCATCCCATACAAGAGGTGAATGCCGCATGTCCGAGTGCAGTAGGCATTGGAAATTGTGGCGTTGAGTACACTTGATCAACGATGAGCGACGCAGATGAGTTTGGAGGGAATGCCGATTTAGAAGTAAGTAAGGTCTTTCCTGCAACTTTCCAGGAAGCTATTTCATAAGCAATCACAGCTGTTGTGGCACATTGAGCTCCCCGCATCCTTTCCTCTGTATTAAGAGGTAGAGGAGCTGGCTCCGAAACCATGCCAGGCTCCCAGCCTACACATCGCGAGAAGAATGCTCCACCGGAATGGGACGGAGTTCTCCCCAAGAAAAGAGGGTCGTTATAAGCTCGTGGAAGGACTGCTCCTACAATGGCTTGTTTTATCCCTCCTAAGCTTTTGTCATTCTTGATTGCTGATTTGGCCGCTTGCAATGTTGGAAATTTATTTTTGACCATATGAGTGATATGCATCAAGTTGGCCATATTGGAGCATGCGGCGAGACCTTCTAATTTGTGAGGGCTTTTAATTATATTTAAGGATTGCTCAAGCTCTTTGTAAAAGGTGTCCATACTAGGTTTGGGCTGAACTATGTCGTTCATGTTGTTTTCGTGAATAGGAACTGTATGAATATGAACGAATGCATCATTTTTTATTTTATAGAAATGTGCTCCATACACTCCCTTTTCGTCAATCAAGCCGGCTAGGACTATGAGTCGACTATTTTGTCGGTAGATGACCTTGTCTCCTGCGCCCTCCCAGCAGCAAATGGTTCCGGGTAGTGGTGATACTGTTCCTGTCCGTGCATTGGTTGCTACCCCCATCAAACAGCCCGTTCCACAGCCCCAAGTGGTTAAGACGTACTCGCCCGCAAAATTTACTGGTAGTTGCTCGGTATGCTTTATGCGCGTTTTGAATGCCTTGTCAAACTCAGAAACAAGAGCGACCGGCGCATGCGGACGTGAACCTGTATAAGTAGTAAATACTGGATACTCAGTGAATTTTGGGACATTGGACCTTGGCAGAGGACTAACAGGAGTAGGGGGCGTTTCAACTAAGCGCTGATTTTGATTGTTTACTAAGTAGATAGTTGGGGCAGACAGTGTTTGCTTTACCTGAGGCGTATGTTGGATTGGCTGATTTTGGATGAAATTATGAAAGAATAGCGCAACGATGGCGATGACACAAAGCGCGACGATGGCAGTAAGCCAACGCGCTGTCGCGTTCGAAAAAACACTGCCCTTTTCATTAGGAGTAGATACTGGATTATTTCCCAGCAAAGTTTCAGTTTCAGGAGTAGATATAGCGTTATCTTCCGGCATAGTTTCAATTATGTGATTCAAAATCACGTATTCGTCTTGCCAATTTGGAAACGCATCGGACACTTCTGACAGAAACTTGAATAATGCATGTTCTCCAGAAAAATCAGGCACTGAGGCTGTTGCTGTCTCCTCCATACATAAGAGCGGCATAGAGAGCAGTAAGTAAGCTTCTTTGGCAAGAGAGCTCCTCAACTTCCACGTAAGATGGGTGACCTTCTCAGCTCGAGCGGTATTGGATCTATTGCGAAATTTTTGGGTAGCTATAAGCAGCTTTTGTGCAATAGAAAACGACTTTGGAGCTATGTTCTTTAAGTGGGCAGCTTTTTGATAGTCCGTCTGCCTACCTCCTCCTCGAGGGTGAATTCTGATTTCATTCATTTAATGCCTTTTATTAATCAAATCTGCAAGGCTGAGGCTCTATGCTCATTTCAGCACTTAATTGTCAGAATTGTTGTTCGTATGATCCGCTTCAGCAAGGCACCAAACGCCCTAGAGCAATTAGGCATTTTCTATCCGATACGGATGCTCTAAAAATATTACAAGTGCATCTGTACAATTCCTTTGCTACCACTGGGTCGAGCGACAATTAAACCCACCTAATCCATTTGGGGTGCAATCTGTCGTAGTCTGCTTTGGAGTACTGTTGCGTATCATTTCTTCATTACGTTTCATCGCTTCTTCATTCCGACGAGTGGCGTCCTCAAGCATTCGCTCACGTGACTGTTGTGCATCCCGCATATCAGCTTCATGCCGACGCTGATTACTCCGAATGGTTGTCTCTGCGCGTCCATTTATGATTGCGTAACGTCGTGTATTAAATTCGCCCCAAGTAATGCGCTTGCGACGAAGATTCTCTAACTGCTCGACCACAGCGTTTGTACTTCGAATAGACGCTGCTCCGATTGATGGACTCGTTACAAAAACAATATTTGCTGTCCTTGATCCACACTCATCCAGCAAATCGCGGAACTTTGCAATTAATGGCAGTTCGGCTGCAGTTGCATAGCTTTCGTTGAAGCGCAATTTTCCTCCTTCGGCAGTCGGCCTCAGCTCGACTTTATTGCGGATAGGAGCAAACTCCGGCGCGTCCCATTGAGCTTGGCATTCAGCACGGACCTCAGCCATACGTTCGAAAGTGTTATCCCTCCCCCCAAACAAAGAAGAGCAGCCTGTTAACGTCATCGTCAAAATCATCAACAGAATCTTACTTCTCATCTTATTTCCCCTTTATATAAAAATTATTATTCTCAAGTACTCAATAAGAACCACAAAACGTCACGATCAGACCACATGTCACGATTAGTGTGTGTTCCTTTTAGTTTACACTCGGTAAAAGCTTGGGATGCAACCTATCCTAAGGAAACGCTTTGGCACCAAAGTACGCTGCCTCAGAAAGGCCTCAGGGCTCTCACAGGAAGCGTTCGCCGACAAGTGTGGTTTTGCCCGTACTTACATGAGTCGAATTGAGACGGGGGGTTCTAATGCCTCTCTTGATGCTATTGAGACTTTAGCAACCGCGTTAGGCGTATCAGTCGGCGAGCTGTTCAAAGACTTATAGCCTAGACTTTGTTGTATTTGGTATTGTTCTGTCGAAAGTTAACCATTCTTAACCATGGACGCTTATGAAACCCGGAGTTTTCCCTCCTACTGTAGACGCCGAGACCATTAGCCCCCTACTTCATGACATCGAGGCATGTGCACAGAAACATGCTGAACGTATGCGTCCGTTGCTCAGCGACATCGCCGATGCAGGAGTACGTTATGGTCAAGCTCTTGCGAGCTACGACCCCGACGGTAGTCGTCAATACTCTGCGGGTGAAATGGAGAGGCTTCAAGCGTCATTGCAAGCAGCACATGCGGCATTGGGTGACTTATGCAGTTTGGCCCACCGTTGCCGTAACGAGCATGAGCTGCAACCACACGACAGCAGCGGTATGTTGGGCTACATTAAATAAATCACATAGCTTAAATTTATTGGTTGAAAAATGGTGGAAAATATTACTTGTAACCTGTAATGCTACGGCTTATATTGGTTTATGGCGGACTCTCTGTCCGCCAAGAATTCGTCTAATTAGCTAGACACCAATTAAGAAACCCGTAAAGCGAAATGCTTTACGGGTTTTTTGTTGTCTAGCTAATTTGTCAATTATTTAAAAGATAGATATTAAAAAATAGAAGAAGCGGCTGAGTTTGATGTGCTTATGGGGTGGATGTGCGTAGTTTGCGCTACCCTGGATTAATCTCTTATAAAACCGCACCCGGAGGCGGCACCACGGATTATGCAATGGACATTTTTCATGCAGCCGTTACAGGTCGACCTTATTCCTGTTTACTGAATGCGGATGAAGTATTGCCCATGATGTTTATGGGCGATGCGGTCTGGGACACAATTGAATTGATGCAAGCCCCGCTAAATGCCATACGTGAACGGGGTAGCTATAACGTGGCGGGTTTGAGCTTTAGTCCACAGGAAATCGCTGCAGAAATTCAACGCCAAGGCGCGGCGTTAGCGATTCATTATGCGGCCGACTACCGGCAAGACATTGCAGCCGGATGGCCGGATTCGATTAATGATGATCAAGCGTTATAAAAAAGGTGAAACGGAGCATCCTACTTACGTACGTACTGAGGCAGCCACGTCGCGAGTTCAGGCCAAGCAATAAGCAGGAATGCCATGGCAAGCATGATCAAGAACATGGGGAACGCCGCCTTGATCAAATAGCCAAGGTTGTGTCCTGTCATGCCTTGTAAAATAAATAAATTAAAACCAACAGGCGGGGTGATTTGTGCCATTTCCACTGTAATGACGACGAAAATACCAAACCAAATGGGGTCGATGCCTGCTTGGCGGATAATGGGCTCGACGATTCCTATGGTTAAGACAACGGCAGAAATCCCGTCTAAGAACATGCCAATCACGATGTAGAACAGAAGCAAAACCAGCAAGAGTTCAAACTGAGTTAAGCCTAAACTGCCAATCCACATCGCAAGCGTGCGGGGTAAGCCGGTAAAGCCCATTGCTAGCGTCAAAAATGCAGCGCCTGCTAACAGTAAGGCGATCATGGCCGAGGTACGTGTGGCCCCCATTAGGCTGTCGATGAAAGTACGGAGCGACAAAGACCGTTGCGCGGCGGCAATGATTAGCGCACCTATCACCCCCACGGCAGCGGCTTCGGTTGCGGTGGCGATGCCGGTGTACATTGATCCGATCACAAAGGCAACCAGAAGTACCACAGGAAAGAGTGCGCGCGATTGCCAAAGTTTAGCTTTGAAGCTCATGCTTGGCTCTTTAACAGGGTTCCACGAACGTGTGAATCGCGCTGCAAACGCTGTGTAGATCATGAACATCAACGCCAGCATCAGGCCTGGAATGATGCCGGCAATAAAAAGTTTAGTAATGGACTCGTTAATCGTGACGCCATACACAATTAAGATGAGTGAGGGGGGAATCAATAATCCTAAGGTGGCGGCGCCTGCTAACGTACCCATGATCAAGTGCTCTGGGTAATTACGTTTACGTAGTTCAGGAATGGACATGCGGCCGATGGTAGAGCACGTTGCTGCCGAAGAACCAGAAACCGCCGCAAATACCGTACAGCCCACGGTATTAGTATGCAGTAGTCCTCCGGGGAGGCGCGACAGCCAAGGCGAAAGCCCTTTAAACATGTCTTCTGAAAGACGCGTGCGATATAGGATTTCACCCATCCAAATGAACAAGGGCAATGCCGTTAGCGACCAAGAAGAAGAGGAACGCCATAAGATCGTCATCATGGCGTCTCCCGTGGGCCGAGAGGTGAATAGTTCCATCCCGATGTAGGCACAGCCTAATAAAGAAAGGCCCACCCATAAGCCGCTGCCCAGTAGAAGAAATAGGACAAACAGAAAGATGCTAACAACGTAAAAAGATTCCATGATGTGAGCCGCATTCTGTAAAGTTAGATGGTCTCGCTTGCGATATTGTCGCGTTTGCGTACCAACATGGAGATAAGGTTGTCAGCAAAGCACAAGGCCAGAATGACCGAACCCACGGCAACAGGTGTTTGAACAATCCATAAGGGCGTTGCATCTTGCCCCTGACTTACATCACCAAGCACATATGACCAATAGACCATAGCAACGGCATACCAGGCCAGTACGCAGGTAAAAACGGTTGCCACTAGGTGGCAAATGAGCTCGGCGATATAGCGCTTTGTGCCTTCTAGGCGGCCTAGCAAAATACTGACACGCACGTGTCCACCTTTATTTAAGGTATAGGCAAATGCCATGAATGAGGCGGCAGCCATCATATAGCCAGCGTAATCTGTGGAGCCAGGAAAGTGAATGCCCGTAGCGCGAGCTGCCATTTGAAGCACAATAATCACTAAAATTGACAGCAGAAAAAGGGCAGACAATGCGCCCGAGGCCAGATAGATAGCATCCAAAAGCCGACGCACTTTGCATAGCAATGAAGTCATGAGAGCACCTTGCAACGTTGAGAAGGGCTGGCACGACCTCCAGCCCACCCCAGTCAGCTTTATTGTGCGCGATACGCGTCAATAATAGATTGGCCGTCTTCTTTTGCCTTTTCAAGCCATTCGGTGGTCATGATCTCGCCCAGCTTTGCTAAGCCTGCCTCAAGCTCAGGGCTAGGAGGCGTTACCGTTACGCCATTTTCTTCTAGTGTTTTTTGGTATTGCTCGGCCAAGGCTTTTACCTTTTCTAAGCCTTTGTCATAGGTGATATCGCCGCATTCTGTAATGGCATTTTGTGCAGTGTCGTCAAGACGACTCCAAGCGCGTTTGTTCACAAAGACGGTATTGCGCGGTAACCAGGCTTGTACATCGTAGAAGTGGGTAATACCTTGTTCCCAAACTTTGGAGTCCACGCCTGTGGTGCTGGAGGTCATGATGCTATCAACCACACCCGTGGCAAGCGCTTGGCTAAGCTCAGCGGCTTCGATTTGCATCGGGATCATATTGGCGAGTTCCGCAATACGAGCAGTGGCCGCGTTATAGGCGCGGAATTTGATGCCGCTGAGGTCTTCCACGGTATTAATTTCTTTTTTTGTGTAGAAACCGCTGGCCGGCCAAGGCACTGAATACACGTAAACCAGATTTTGAGAGTCTAAGACTTTTTCCATCTGGGGTAAGGCCGTTTTCCAAAGGCGGTCGGAGGCGTCGAACGAGGTGGCTAAGAAAGGAATGGCCTCAACGCCATAAATGGCATTTTCATTCTCATGGGCGGAGGTCACGCGTTCGCCAATATTGGCCTGACCGGTTTGAACGGCGCGTTTGATATCGTTGCCAGCAAACAGCGAACCATTAGGGTGCGTGATAATTTCAAGCTTACCCTCACTTTTTTCTTTCACGCAGGTAGCAAACTCGGCGGCATTTTCTGAGTGAAAGTTATTGGCTGGGTAGGCGAGGGGCATATCCCATTTTTCAGCATGGGCGGCAGTCGCTACGGTACCGAACGCAGCAGACAGGACGAGATAAGAAAACGTTTTACGCATGGCGATGTCTCCTAGTTATGTTTTTTTTCTGATTGTATACGTATCGTAACCCTTGGTGCTAAATGATGCCGAGGTCTTGCATATTATTGTTTTTATAACGAAAGCGCTTGGCTTTACAAAGCCGTACGCCATCAATAATGCTGGCATGACTCAGCTCGTCGCTAATGATGGCGTCGTTTTCATCGAGCAAGGTTTCAAATAGAGCTACGTTGGCATCGAAGCAACTGGAATACAAAATAGCGGCTTCGGTTTGTAGGTACTGGGCCAGTTGCGTTTCTAACTGCTTGTGCACGTGTTGCGTTCCGCAAATGAAACGTACCGATGCCATTCCAAAGCCGTTTTCATCTAAGCTGGTTTTAGCAGCTTCAATTAAGCGGGGATCATTCGCTAAACCCAAATAATTATTCGCACAAAAATTGAGTACCTCGCTACCACCGTTTAAACGGATATCGGTTGCCTGGGGGCGCTCATGAAAGCCCCATCTTAGCCAGCGAGACCAAAGGCTACCGCTTAAAAGTTTGGGGTCCAATCGAATTAGCCGGTGAGTTTGAGTGGTACGAGTTGGTGTTACAACCAAATGGAACATTACGTTCTGAGGCGCATGAGTTGCGTAATATGTCAGACGTTCCGGCTAAGGCTCTATTGGTTGTAGTACACGCAAGTATCTAAGGTTTGAGTGGCCTACATCTATCATTGATGGCAGAAAGCAAGACTGTCACAAGAACAGGTAAAAGCCAGCCTAAACCCAGATTGGCCCCAGGCATGTCGCTTAGCATTGAAGGCACTAAGAAGTCGAAGCCAGCAGCCGTCAAGCCATCCATCACACCGAATAACGCGGCGATACTTAAGGTGGGTATAAATACGCGCGAGGAATTTTTCCACAATGTTGAAGCAAGGCTAAGAGCCACCAGCGCAATCGCTACGGGATAAATGGCGGACAGTACCGGTACGGATATCGCAATCAGTTGTTCCAGCCCTTGATTCGCAACCGCCATACTAAAGAGGCTAACCACAATCACCACCATGCGATAAGTGGCTTTGGGAATGATTTTACTGAAGTAGTCCCCGCAAGCCGAGACCAAGCCTGCGGCGGTGGTTAAGCACGCAAGGGTAATCACAATAGCCAGTAAGACACTGCCCCCAGCCCCAAAAACATGGTGAACAAAGGCACTTAGTATCGGGGCGCCGGTTGTGGCGTTAGGGGCGATGTTGCCACTGCTGGCCCCTAACCAAATCAGCGACAGGTATACCAGAGCCAGACCAATGGCAGCGATAATACCCGCGACAATGGCGTATCGTGTAAGTAATGTAGAGTCTGAAATACCTCGGCTGCGAATGGCGTTGATAATAACAATGCCGAAGACCAATGCACCCAGAGCATCCATGGTTTGGTAGCCTTGTGTGAAGCCTTGCGATAACGGAGCGACCAGATACAAGCCTGAGGGCTCGCCTACGACTCCAGCAGGCACCAGTATGGCGGCGATGGATAAGATAATAAGCGCGAGAATTAGCACAGGGGTAATGATTTTACCGACGGTGTCGATCATTTTCCCAGGGAATAGGGCGATGAGCATGACCAGACTAAAGTACACAAAGGTATAAATGCCCTGTGCAAGCTGCCCGCTGCCTACAAACGGGGCGAACCCCACTTCAAACGAGACGGTCGCGGTACGTGGCGTTGCAAAAAAGGGGCCGATAGTTAAGTACACCAATATGCCCAAGAGCATACCCGCCCCTTTACCAATGGGGGACGTAATGGCCCGCATGCCCCCGCCTACCCGCGCCAATGCGACGATGGTTAACAAAGGAAGGCCTACACCTGTTAACAAAAACCCCAGTGCCGAGTACCAAAGGTGTGAGCCCGATAGTTGGCCAACCATAGGTGGGAAGATAATATTACCCGCCCCAAGAAACAGGGCGAAAGTCATGAAGCCCAAGGCGATGACGTCTCGGATGTTAAGGGTGTGGTTCATAAAAAACCTTATTGCAAAGGTAAGGTGAAAGGCTGATGGTTCAGTTTCGCATCGCGAGCCCACTGCCCAAGTGG
This sequence comes from Paenalcaligenes sp. DL 463, assembly GCF_057475185.1. Classification (NCBI taxonomy): domain Bacteria; kingdom Pseudomonadati; phylum Pseudomonadota; class Betaproteobacteria; order Burkholderiales; family Alcaligenaceae; genus Paenalcaligenes; species Paenalcaligenes sp. DL 463. The sequence continues at coordinate 188,677 of NZ_JBYBKX010000003.1, forward strand.
CAATGGAGGGTTTTGGCTCCAAATACGATGCATAACGGGTTTCAAATCGGCAAAACTTCGCGAACTTGGCCACAGATAGGGGCTAACCCATTGCCACGAGTCGGCGTGATTAAGCTCACCGACAACGAAGCGGAACGAGTAATGTCCTGCGCCCATGCCCATGCGTAGGTCGCTGACAATTAATAAGTCGTCACGAACGTCAAAACGCACCCAGTCTCCGTTGAACCAACGCAATCGATCAAGTTCGGGCGAAGGCTGTATGGCCTCTGCCAAATGGAGGTTGTTGGCAGCACACCAGCTTTCTGGTGGAGACCGGTCAAATAAACCCACGATGACTTCGCAGTCGAGGTCTTGAGTGGTACGGATGACAGCGCGCCATAACAGCGTGCTAAAGGGCTGGGGCGTCGTGAAACTGCGAGCAGGAGTGTGGCCTTGGGCCATTAGGTGGACACGGGCTTTATGGTCAGCATACTGTTGGCCCAGTAAGCTTAAGCCTAAATAGCTGGTGCTGATAATAAGCGCAACGATGCAGGCCTTGGTGGTGATAAGGCGAGCTCCGGCGGACAGCCCAATCAGCGTGGCAATGAGTAACGGCACGGTGTAGGCCGGATCGATGATAAATAAGCTGCCCCATGCTTGCGGCGTAGGCGTCAGTGGCCACAATAATTGCGTACCATAGCTCGTAAAGGCGTCCAGTAGCGGATGTGTAATCAAGATAAGCCATAGGCTGAACAGCAAATATCGTGCGCGATAACGGGGGTCAGGACGCAGTAAGCGCCATAACAGCGTTAGCACAACAGCCAGCGCACTTAAGGCAAAGACCGAGTGAGAGAAGCCTCGGTGATGAGTCATGGCGAGAATGGGGTCGCTGTAGCGTATGACCACATCCAGATCCGGTAACGTCGCAAGAACGGCACCTGCCGCAACAGCTTTACGGCCATGAAAGCGGCCTAGCGTCGCCCCAGCTAGAGTCGCCCCAAGAACGGCTTGTGAGAGGGAGTCCATTTACTGAGCTTTACCAGAAAGCGGCGTTCGAGGATGGCGATAGAAGGGGGTACTGGTCATGGTGAATAAATAGTGAGTTTTATTGCGCTAAAACAAATGGAATGGTTATTTGAGTAGGAAGGCATGGCTTTAAAGCGTTATTATCTTAACGTGTCCTTGATCGGTCGTTAACCTTCTTTTTATAACGATCGTTACGAGTCTTTTGTTGAAAACATTGCTTAATTGCTTTTTATTGCCTGTGTGCTTTTGTTGATATGGCCAAATACTTAGTTGCCGCCCTTTACCATTTTGTTGAGTTAGAAGATTACGCTGCGCTGCGCGATCCTCTTGAAGAGTTTTGTGCAAAGCATCAGGTGATCGGCACGTTACTGCTGGCTCGGGAGGGCATTAATGGCACAATTGCTGGCCCCGAAGCGGGTGTGCGTGAGGTATTGAGCTACTTACGTTCTGACCCACGATTACATGCTTTAGTTCATAAAGAAGCTTGGGCAACCGTTATGCCTTTTTATCGTCTAAAAATCAAACTAAAAAAAGAAATTGTGACGTTGGGCGTACCGGATCTCAAAACGGCTGAAATGGTGGGCGAATACGTACGACCTGAAGACTGGAACCGTTTAATTCAAGACCCGAACGTTGTGGTTGTCGATACGCGAAACGATTACGAGGTCGGGGTGGGCACCTTTAAAAATGCCATTAACCCAAAAACAGACAGCTTTTCTGAGTTTCCGAAGTGGGTGGCTGAACAAAGTCAGCCGGGGGGTGTTTTAGCCGGAAAGCCTAAAGTCGCTATGTTTTGTACCGGTGGTATTCGATGCGAAAAATCCACTGCTTATATGCGTTCGCAAGGTTTTGACGAGGTCTACCACTTACAAGGCGGCATTCTTAAATACTTAGAAGACGTGGCTGAGGAAGATAGCCTATGGCAGGGTGATTGCTTTGTGTTTGACGAGCGTGTCGCCGTAGGGCACGGATTAAAACAAGGCGATTATGAGTTTTGCCGGGCTTGTCGTATGCCCTTGACGGCTGCAGAGCGTGATATGCCGCAGTTTGAAGAGGGAGTCAGTTGTGCGCATTGCATCGGCACATTTAGCGATGACAAGCTTGAGCGTTTGCGCGAACGTCAAAAGCAAACTCGTTTAGCGCAAGAACGAAACCTACGACACATCGGGGCGCCCATGAACGAGCTTAAGGCTCAAAAGCGTGCATGGCTAGAAGAGCAGGCCGAGTTATCCAGACAAGCGCAAGAACGAGCCCAATCCATCAAGGACAACGATTAAGCGTTATCGACTCTTATACTCATACACAGAGTGTCGGTGTGTGTGGTACATATAAATAGTAAGAGTAATCGTTATCAAGAGGACTTGGACTGTGGGTCTACCTATATTGTATTCATTTAGACGCTGTCCCTACGCCATGCGAGCACGCTTGGCAGTGGCCTCAAGCGAGCTGCAGTGTGCGCTTCGCGAGGTGGTTTTGCGCAATAAGCCCGAAGCGTTATTAGAGGCTTCCCCAAAGGGAACGGTGCCTGTGCTGGTTACAGGGACACAGGTGGTGGATGAAAGTATCGACATTATGCAATGGGCGCTTTCTCAATCCGATCCAGAATCGCTGCTAACACCACAAAAAGGTGACTTGGCGCAGATGCTAGCGCTTATTGCAGAAAATGATGGCTTGTTTAAGCAAGCTTTAGATCGCTATAAGTATCCACAACGGCATGCAGAACATAGCGAAGCCGGCGGTGCGGATGACTATGCAGCAATTCACCGTGATGAAGGGGCGAAATGGTTGCAGCAACTAGAACAACGTTTGGCCCAAGATCGCTATTTGTTCGGTGTGCAATTATCGTTGGCTGACATCGCTATTGCGCCTTTCGTGCGTCAGTACGCACATACGGATCTCGACTGGTTTAACGAGCAACTTTGGCCCAATTTAATTGGTTGGTTTAACGAATTTGTTGCGTCAGCACGGTTTTTGCGAGTCATGGAAAAATACGAGCCGTGGGAACCACAACAGGCAAAAATTATTTTTCCACCACCCCAGCTTTAAGCAAGGTATACGCAGCCAAACCTTAATGGTTTAGCTGCGGTTTATGCGAATTATTCTTGCATGCCTGGGGCAACGCAGGAAAAACCACCGTCTACGTGGGTAATCTCGCCAGTCACTCCAGCGGCAAGATCCGATAGCATAAAGGCAGCTACATTCCCTACGTCTTCAATGGTGACATTGCGACGCAACGGCGAGTAGGTCTCTACAAATTTAAGAATCGATGAAAAATCTTTAATGCCGCTGGCTGCTAAGGTCTTGATTGGGCCTGCCGAAATGGCATTAGCACGTATACCGCGGGGCCCAAGCGACGCCGCTAAGTAACGCACGCTGGCTTCCAGTGAAGCCTTGGCTAGCCCCATTGTGTTGTAGTGTGGAATGGCCTTTTCTGCGCCAAGGTAGGTCAGTGTTAGCACTGAGCTTTTACGTCCTTCGAGCATGGGAAGAGCGGCTTTGACCAATGCGGGAAAGCTGTAGGCTGAAATATCATGCGCGACACGGAAGGCTTCGCGAGATAAACCATCTAAAAAATCGCCAGCGATGGCTTCACGGGGGGCGAAGCCGATCGAATGCACTAAGCCGTCTAAACTATCCCAGTGACTACCAAGTTCGCTCACAGCTTCAGCAATTTGCTCATCTTCGGAAACATCCAAAGGTAAAACAATATTGCTTCCTAGATCGGCTGCATAGCCTTCCACACGTTCTTTGAAACGTTCCCCTACATAGGATAGCGCAATGTCTGCTCCTTGCTCGCGACAGGCCTTAGCAATGCCATAAGCGATAGAGCGATTGGAAATCACTCCGGTGATAAGGATGCGTTTGCCTTCTAGAAAACCCATGCTGATAAATCCTTTTTTTTCTTTAAGGGATAATAAAAATTATCCGCGTATATCGGTGCCTGGTACTCGCAAGCGATAACCAAGTTTTAAGGTGCTGCCGTTCAAGTTATTGAGCTTTTTAAGCTCAGTGACCGTGGTATTGTACTTGCGTGCCAGCCCAAATAAGGTGTCGCCTTTCGCCACGCGATGGGTTAACACGTTGGGTTGACGGCGCATCACGGTAACATCGCCTTGAGGGCGGTGAGTGCTTTTCGAGGCGCTGACAGCAGCGCCTGTGTCCAATGAGGCCAGTTGAATACCGATAGGGTCATTGCTGGCGGGCTGCGCAGCGTTAAGGTCGATAGGAACCAATAAGTTCTGTGCCTGTGCGATGGTTTGTTTAGCGCTTAGACCATTGAGACTACGTAACTCAGTAATACTGATTCCGTGGCGTTTAGCAATCGCCGAGATGCTTTCGCCGCGCTTGGGCTGATACACACGCCAATTGCTTAAATTACCGGTGTAAGCAGCGAGATTACTGTTAAAGATGTCGACCTTGTCTTTAGGTAATAGTAATTGAGACTGATGGGCAGGGATAACTGCGCGGTTGTACGATGGATTCAAGTGGGTGAAATCGTCAAGTGACATTTCAGCCAATTGAGCTGCCAGTTCAAGCTCAATATCGGTGCTGCGCTGTATTGTGGCGAAGTAGGGTTCGTTTTGAACCGCAGGTAAGGTAATGCCGTAACGCTCGGGGTCAGTAATAATATTTTTGAACGCTTGCAGTTTCGGCACGTAATTGCGCGTTTCATCGGGCATGCTTAATGATAGGTAATCGCCCGATAAGTTTTTCTTCGCATTGCGTTCGATCGCTCGGCGCACCGATCCTTCTCCCCAGTTATACGAGGCCAGTGCCAGGTACCAGTCGCCTTGGAACTCGTATAAGTAGTTCAGGTATCGTAATGCCGCATCGGTAGAGGCGATAGGGTCACGGCGCTGATCGTGCCACCAGTCTTGTTGCAGATCGTAGTAGCGGCCCGTGCTGGGAATGAATTGCCATAAACCGGAAGCGTGTGATTTCGAATAAGCCTTAGGGTTATAGGCGCTTTCCACGAAAGGCAATAAAGCGAGCTCGGTGGGCAAGCCACGTTCTTCCAACTCATTCACGATGTGGTAAAGGTAATGGCTTGCCCGCTGGCTCATGCGCTGTACGGATTCGGGGTGAGACGCGTAATAGTTTGTCCAGTGCTCGACCAGATCCGTGCGTAAATTTGGAATGGCATAACCGCGACGGATTCGATCCCAGACATCACGTGGTGGATGGGTGAGATCGATAGTGCGAGAGGTGTCAGCGGCGACAAGCGGCCCAGTGTCTTTTTTCGCGGTTTGGGTTTGGGTGGCACAGCCTGCGAGAGCAACGGCTATGCATAAAATAAGAAGGCGTAAGACGTTCATGGCGATTAAAAGTTGTTTTTCCATTCGCGTAAACAGGCGAATACATTGACCGGCGAAGTCAACGCTTTACCCGCATAGGCCTGCGCGGCATCGACGACCTCAGGGTGGTGGGTACGAATAAACGGATTAACGTCCCGTTCGGTTTTTATCGTGGTCGGAACAGTGGGTAGCCCGTCTTGACGTTGGGCCTTAGCCTGATTCCAACGCGCTTGGATGGCCACGTTTGAAGGTTCGACCTCAAGCGCCCATTCCAAGTTCGATAGCGTGTATTCGTGAGCACAGCATACAAGAGTCGTAGCAGGCAAAGCCGATAGTTTACCCAGAGACGAGGCCATTTGTGCAGGGGTGCCTTCGAATAAACGTCCACATCCTGAAGAAAATAAGGTATCGCCGCAGAATAAAATGGGCTCTTCAGCGTTGTCATTTGAAAAATAAGCGATATGACCGGCGGTATGCCCTGGAATATCTAAAACGGAAAAGCGAAGGGATAAGGCATCAATGTGAACAATATCGTCTTGCTTCAAGGGCACATCAAGGCCGGGAATATGTTCACTGGCTGGACCATAGACGGTCGCGTCCGGGTAGGCTTTTAACAGTTCAAGCACACCACCCACGTGATCACCATGATGGTGTGTAATTAAAATTGCGTCTAAGCTTAATGATTGTTGTTTAAGATAACGCAAAACGGGCGTCGCTTCTCCGGGGTCAACCACGACAGCCTTGTCGTCTTTTTCGAGTAACCAGATGTAGTTATCGTTAAAAGCGGGCAATGGGGAAAGACGCAGTTGTGAATATCCGGCAGAGCTGAGTACGTTCTTCATAGAAAGGGAGGTAAGTTATCAGTGGATCAGACCATGATTGCCGCCGTTGCGCAGTGGTTTCACACCACGTCGGGTCGCTATGCGCGTGCTTGGGAGCACAAGCAGGTTAACACTATGGTGGCTAATACATTTGGCTATCATGCCATACAACTTGGTCTACCGCATTGGGACTTACTTAGGGCTAACCGCATCCCTCACAAAGTGTGTACGTATGGCGCGCTCGACAATGATATTAACCGTAAAGGGCTGTTGTTGTGTAAGCCCGAAGCATTACCGTTTGATACAGAAAGTGTGGACCTTATCGTTTTACCGCACGTACTTGAGTGTTCAACCGACCCGCACCAAGTCTTACGAGAAGCGAATCGCGTATTAGTACCTGAGGGGCAGCTTGTGATTACGGGGTTCAGTCCATTCAGTTTGTGGGGGATGCGTGATCGCATACCAGGACTTGAGCAACTCATGCCAGTGTTACCGTCACATCATTTGTCTCAGCATCGAGTCTGTGATTGGTTATCGTTGTTGTCTTTCGATATTGAACAAACCACTCAAGGGTGTTTTGCGCCGCATTGCACAAGCCGAAAGTGGTTGCGTCGGTGGGCCTTTTTGGATGTGATGGCGCAACGAGGTTGGCCATTAAGTGGAGCCGTTTATGCTGTATCAGCCGTTAAACGCGTAAACTCCATCACCTTGGTGGGATTGAATTGGTCTAAAAGTAAGCAACGTGTCGCGCGAGGGGCGGTGCCCGCCGCGAGACGTGATGCAGAGGTATATAAAACGCATGAGTAGTCAGGTAGAAATTTGGTCGGACGGGGCTTGCAAGGGAAACCCCGGTATGGGTGGATGGGGGGCGCTGTTAAAGCACGGAACGCATACAAAAGAAATTTATGGGGGAGAAACCAACACAACGAATAATCGGATGGAACTTTTAGCCGTTATTCAAGCCTTAAAGGTGTTAAAAAGGCCATGTTTGGTTACGGTTCATACTGATTCGCAATACGTGCAAAAAGGCATGACCGAGTGGCTCGACAATTGGAAGTTGCGGAACTGGCGTACGGCCAGTAAAAAGCCGGTTAAAAATGCCGATCTTTGGCAAGAGCTTGATGCGCTCGCCCTTCAGCATCAACTCACGTGGAAATGGGTTAGGGGTCATGCAGGCGATCCGGGAAACGAGCGTGCTGACGAGCTCGCCAACTTGGGCGTGGACAGCGTATTACTAAGTAAAGAGAACTGAATGAATAAACGCAGGTGGATGTGGGTCGTAGCCATTGCTGTGGTGGCAAGTGCGGTGCTGTTTTTTGGTGGCGCGAATGGCCTAGTGCGACAGGCACTTGATCCGCAGCAAGAGCAGAGCACCGAGCTGAGTCCTCGCTTAACACCGGACCAAGAGGCATTACCAGACTCACCCGCAACGCAGCTGGATGACATTGCGACGGACCGCGTCGATGTGGAAGCCATTGCTGCCGAGTTACGTCCCTTAGCGCGGCAGATTAACGCCGTAGGGTCGTTGCGAGCGCGAGACTCCGTATTATTGCGTGCAGAAACCAATGGTCGGATTACGCATATCGATTTCAACCAAGGCTTGCCTGTACAGAAAGGGCAGCTCTTAATTCGCTTGGATGACAGTGTGGTGGCGGCCCAGCTTCAAGAGGCTAAAGCCAAATTAAGTTTAGCCAACAGTCAGTTTCGACGCTCTCAAGAACTCAGCCAACAGGGGTTTATTAGTTCGCAAGCGCGCGATGAAACCGCTAGCCAGTTACAAGTCGCTCAAGCCAGTGTGGCATTAGCCCAAGCACAATTGGATAAAACAAGCATACGGGCACCGTTTGATGGGGTGGTGGGACTCAAAAACATTTCCGTGGGCGATTACCTCAGTCCAGGGGCCGAGCTGGTTGCGATTGAAGCGGTGGATCCACTTGATGTTGATTTTCGTATTCCCGAACAGTATCTAGCCGAAATTTCAGTGGGTTTACCGATTGATGTTCGCTTGGACGCCTTTCCAGGGCAAACGTATCGGGGCGAAGTTGGCGCGATCAGCCCCGTTGTTGATGCCACAGGGCGTTCGCTATTGTTGCGTGCGCAGGTGCCAAATTCGAGTTTGAATTTACGTCCGGGCTTGTTTGCACGCGTGACGCTTGAGCTAGGGGCGGATGATGTCGTTATGGTTCCAGAGTCTGCCATCACGCCCTCAGGTAGTGCACAGTATGTGTTCAAAGTGGTTAATAATGTGGTCCAGCGAGTAGAGGTTTCAGTCGGACTACGGCGAGACGGCTGGGTCGAAGTGGTAGGAGTTGAGCAAGGCGAGCAGATAGTCGTGCTAGGGACGCAAAAGGTGGCTGAAGGCACGGCCGTAAATGTGGTTAATCACTAGGGCTACGGCTTTATTCTTCAAAGACGCTTATGTTGCTTTCTGATGTTTGTATACGCCGGCCTGTATTTGCCACGGTTCTTTCCTTATTAATCGTACTGATTGGATTGATCTCTTACGACCGTTTAACCGTAAGAGAATATCCCGCCATTGATGAGCCCGTGGTGTCAGTGTCTACCACGTATACAGGGGCTTCACCCGAAGTGATCGAGTCTCAGGTCACCAAGCCCCTAGAAGATCAGTTGGCCGGTATCGAGGGGGTTGATGTGATGACCTCGCGTAGTCGGTTCGAACGTAGCTACATCAACATCAAATTTCACCTTAGCCGCTCTCCCGAGGCGGCTGCCGCGGATGTGCGCGATAAGGTGTCCAGAGCCCGACGCTTTCTACCCGATGAAGTCGATGAGCCTATTATTAATAAAGTCGAGGCGGACTCTACCCCCATTATTTATATTGGGGTGAATTTGGGGGATTACGACCCGATTCAAGCGTCTGACTACATTAATCGTTATGTAAAAACGCGTCTTTCGGTGCTGCCCGGTGCCGCCGAGGTACGTGTGTTCGGCGAGCGTCTTCCTTCGATGCGCATTTTCGTCGATCGTACTCGGATGGCGGGCTATTCCTTAACGGTGCAAGACATTGAAGACGCGCTACGGCGCCAAAACGTTTTGATCCCTGCTGGACGTATTGAATCGCGTGAGCGCGAGTTTTCTGTGGTGTCGTCCACCGACTTACAAACGGTTGAAGAGTTCAATGCCATTATTGTGTCGCGGGTTAACGGATTTCCTGTCCGTTTGGGCGACATGGCGGACGTGCGTGTGGCGGCGCTCGAAGAGCGAGTATTGGCTCGTTTTAATGGTAATAACAGTTTATCAGTCGGTGTAACCAAGCAATCCACGGCCAACCCCTTGGACTTGTCCCTAGCCGTGCGAGACGAGGTTGAAGAGATTAATCGCAACTTGCCTGGAAACATGCAGTTGGTGATCACCTACGACAGTTCGGTCTTTATTCAAGAATCCATTAAGTCCGTCTATATCACCATTGCTGAAGCCATCGTGTTGGTGATGCTTGTTATTGTTTTCTTCCTGCGCAACGTCAGGGCAAGCTTAATCCCCATCGTGACCATCCCAGTTTCATTAATTGGGGGGCTAGCGTTGATGTACGCTTTTGGCTTCTCTATTAATACATTGACCTTACTGGCGATGGTGCTGGCCATTGGTTTGGTCGTGGATGATGCCATTGTGGTGCTAGAGAACGTTTATCGTCATATCGAAAATGGCATGAACAGCCTAGAGGCATCCTTCCTAGGGATCAAAGAAATTGCTGGCGCTGTGATTGCCATGACGCTTACGTTGGTGGCGGTTTTTGCTCCCTTGGCGTTTGCTACTGGTCGAACGGGTAGGCTGTTCATTGAGTTTGCCTTAACGCTAGCGGGTGCCGTGGCGGTATCGGGCTTTGTCGCCTTAACGTTGACGCCGATGATGTGTTCTCGTTTATTAAGAGCAGAAACTCGGCAACCCGGACGTCTATCTCAGGCCATTGAAAATTTTCTACAGCGCCTAACCATACGATATCGTCGAGGTTTGATTCGATCATTACGGCATCGAGGTTGGGTGGCGTTGTTGGGTGTAGTCGTTGCTGCGTTTAGCGTGGTGTTATTTAACGCCATGGAAAGTGAGTTGGCGCCCACAGAAGATAGGGGGGTGATTTTCGGCGTGGTCAGTGCGCCTGAAGGAGCGACCTTAGCATACACCTTGAATAGCGTAGAAAAAATCGAGGAAATGTACAGCACCATTCCCGAGATGCAGGGCGTGCAGTCAATTATTGGCTTCCCCACCGTGACAGATTCGTTTGCGATTTTGCGACTGGCTCCCTGGGACGAGCGCACACGAGCCCAACAAGACATCGCACGCGAATTACAACCCAAATTTAGCGCGCTGCCGGGTGTGCGTGCTTTCCCAACAAATCCACCTTCTTTGGGGCAACGGGCTACCTCTAAGCCAGTTGAGTACGTGATTATGAGCCAAGCTCCGTATCCAGAGCTTGCGAGTATTGTGAAGCGTTTCACGGATGCGTTGGCTGATTATCCCGGTTTGCAGAATATCGATACCGATTTACGGTTGAACACCCCCGAGTTACGAGTGCTTCTGGATCGTGAAAAGCTGGCGGACAGTGGTGTGAATGTGGACACGGTAGGGCGAACACTTGAAAGCTTAATTGGCGGACGCCAAGTGACCCGATTCGAAACGGACGGTGAGCAATACGATGTCATCGTTCAAATTGAAAAAGAAGATCGTTCTCGCCCCGATGATATTCTCAATATCTATGTGCGTGCTGAGTCGGGCGAGATGGTGCCGCTATCCGGTTTTTTAAGTGTTGAAGAAACCGTGTCTCCGCAGTCGTTAAATCACTTTAACCGTTTACGTGCCGTGATCGTACAAGCATCGGTCGCCCCCGGATACGCCTTAGGCGAGGTGCTGACGCATATGGATAGCGTGGCACAACAAACCTTGCCGACCTCGGTGCAGCTTGATCTTGATGGGCAGTCGCGAGAGTTCAGAGACTCTTCGGGCAGCATGTACTTTATTTTTGTGATGTCCCTTATTTTCATTTACTTAGTGCTAGCGGCCCAATTTGAAAGTTGGCGTAACCCCTTGATCATTATGCTGTCGGTGCCGCTCTCTATGACCGGGGCCCTCTTGGCACTTTGGTTAAGTGGGGGGACACTATCGATATACAGCCAGATTGGTTTGATCACGTTGGTGGGGCTGATCACCAAACACGGTATTCTGATTGTCGAGTTTGCTACCCAACTGCGCTCTCAAAGGGTGGGGCTGTATAGTGCGGTAGTGAAGGCATCTGAAATGCGTTTACGCCCCATATTAATGACCACTGGCGCGATGGTGCTTGGCGTACTGCCGCTTGCTTATGCGACGGGCGCGGGTGCGGAAAGTCGACATCAAATTGGTTGGGTGTTGGTTGGGGGGTTAACCTTCGGCACTGTGTTAACGTTGTTTGTGGTGCCCGTTGCCTACACCTTTATTGCCGCGCGGGCTCGATTACGTGAATAGCGTAAAATAAGACTTCGCTGTTTATGTGCTCTGACTTTAAGTAATTATGCGCCAAATTATATTTGATACGGAAACCACGGGCTTGGACCCTGCCGAAGGGCATCGTCTGGTCGAGCTAGCCGGCGTGGAAATGATCAACCGTAGCCTGACAGGGCGACACCTGCATCTGTACGTCAATCCAGATCGTGATAGTGATCCCGAAGCGCTGGCTGTACACGGCTTAACCACCGATTTTTTAGCTAATCATCCGCGTTTTGAAGAAGTGGCCTCACAGGTGGTCGAATTTATCGACGGTGCAGAAGTCATCATTCATAACGCCCCTTTTGATCTGCGCTTTATGGATGCCGAGCTTAAACGGTGTGGTTTAGATAGCTTTAGTCAGTATTGCGCGAAGGTCACTGATTCGTTGGTGTTGGCGCGAGAATTGCATCCTGGTAAGCGCAACAACTTAGATGCGCTTTGTGATCGCTACGGCATTTCTAACGCGCATCGTACGTTACACGGCGCGTTGCTTGACTCCGAGCTATTGGCAGACGTTTGGCTAGCCATGACACGCGGGCAAGAAAGCCTGATGATGTTAAGCAGTGACGATGACGTTAATGTAGAAAATGCGGCGGCACAGTTAACGCGCTTTGATGCAGGCCAATTGGCAGTTATTCGCGCAAACGAGCACGAGCTTAACGAGCATCAAGCTTATTTGGATAGCTTGGAAAAAATCAATAAGCAGCCGCCTCTTTGGAGCACGTTGGCGGCGCAAGACTAATTTTGTTTGGTGTAGGCTAGAACAATGATGCCTGCGATCACGGTGGCCCCACCCAGAATTTGAATCGGGCTCAACGCTTGGCCTAGTATCAACCAGCCTAAACTTAATGAGGCAATGGGTTCAATGTTCATCGCTGGTGCGTTTTGTGCCATATCAAGGCGCGGTGCAAAAATAAACAAGAAAGTAAATGCGCCAGCGTACAACGAACTTAAAATGGCTAAAGAAAACCACCCCACGAACGAGTCAGGCCAGGCAAGCCCGTTAGCAATCATCCCCAGCTCTCCGGCGGCCATCGCGCAGATGAATACCACGATCATCGTATAGAGACTACGTACTGTGCCATTGACTGTGGGCAGTTTGTGTTCAATGACCCATAATGCAACGGCAAAAGAAAGCGATGCTAACAGGGAAAAACCGATTCCGATTAGCCAATGCAGAAGCTCACCACTTGGCTCAGCAATGCGCGCGGGGATATCCAAAGCCAATAGCAGCCCTACAATAATTCCCCCCATAATGAGACTGACTCGAAGAGCGGGGCGGCGACCCCCCAAGCCCCACGTAATCAGTGCGAGCCAGACGGGAAAGGTATTGACAACCAATAGTGCAATGCCGACAGGGATACGGGAGACAGCCGAGTAAATACTGATGCTTTGACAGGCGATTAATAAACCTAGCAAAAGTTGCCAACCTATGTGGCCGCGGGCGAGGGAAATGGTTTGACGACGTATTACCACAACGGTCGTGAGTACCAGTACGGTGACTGCAGAGCGAAAAAGTACGGCAGTCAGCAAGCCTGTGTTGTGATCAAACGAGATTCGCGCAGCAATGTGGGCACTGGCAAAACAAGTACCCACTACGAGCAGTATCAGTATGGATATGTGCCTTGGGAACGAAGCTGGGCGAATAAACGTGGGCATTCAGTTTGTGTAAAGTAGGGTGAAGAAATAAGCTGCCGCGAGATGCCAATGTAACGGTTTATCCGTTCAATGGTTGGAAGAAAGGGTAGGCGTTAGGCTCGTTTACGCTAAGCGTACATGGTAGCGGCGTTTTAAGCGATCACCCGCTGCATACATTGGACTATCTTCGGGTACGGCAACGGTATTGACGTAAAGAGCGCCCAGCTTTTCACAGGTTCGTCGGGAAGCTAAGTTTTCTGGATTACAGGTGATCCAAAGGTCTTTCATGCCATTTAACTTGGCCAAAGGCAATAAAAGATGGGTCGCGCGTTGTGCGTAAGAACGACCTCTGAAATTTGGAAATACCTCATAGCCGATATGGCCCAGGTGATTAATAAGGGTAGGGTGCTCGCCAATGCGCAGATGAATGACGCCTACGACCTCGTCCCCACATTGCATACTGAATTGATAAAAAGGAGCGCCGTCCTTCATGGGGTTGTGATGGCATGAAAGATCAAGTCTTAGCCTAAGGTCATGGTCCCGCAAGTTGATGTTCTCGGGACTCGCTAAGGTTTCAGTTGATGCGGTGTCGTTAGTCATCGGTCAAAGCGTTGAATGGCACTCATTGGAAGTAGAGTGCCAGAAATAAAAGTACGTTAAGCAGCGGATAGCGTATTAATTTTAGCTAAGCTTTCTGCTGTGCTGAAGCAAGCGTTAGCAGCTTCGGCCCCTTTTTGAACAAAATGTTCGGCGAAAAAATCGTAATGTGGACCGGCCTCGTGAAAATGGTGAGGAGTCAGCATTACTGAAAACATCGGTGTTTCGGTGTCGAGCTGTACTCGCATTAATGCGTCAACAACGGTAGAAGCAACAAAATCGTGACGATAGATACCGCCATCAACCACCAAAGCACATGCTACGATACCAGCGTAGCCTTCAGTTTGGGCTAATTTTTTGCAGTGCAATGGGATTTCGTAAGCGCCAGCAACGGGGAACACATCAATTTGTGAGGCGTCGATACCCAGTTTTTCGGCTTCGCGTAAAAAGCCATGATACGCATTTAAGACAATGTTTTCGTGCCATTGAGCATGAACAAAGGCATAGCGTAACTGCGAGGCATGAGGGTAGGTAGAGGGTTGATTCTGATTCATGGAAAGCTCAATAATAAGTCCAGAATCAGGGCGTACAGCAGCGGCCTGAGGCCGAAGCCAAGGCATGTGCGTTTTCTTTCATCCGGACTATAACCGTCGGCTTTGGATTCACACCAAATCTGCTGACCCTAACTGACTGTAGGCGCTCGCGGGCTGAAGCACGTAGGCCATTACCGCCGGTGGGGAGTTACGCCCCGCCCTGAAAACGTAAAAATGAAGTGCCCCGTTAACGCGGCACGTTTTAAAGTATATACCAAGCGTCGTGCAAAGTATTCGCTCGTCGTTGGCGTACCCACACAACATTTTTTTGGGGAGACAGGATTTTTACAAAATCAGGTGTATTACAGTGTAACGGTGAAGGGGTACAATGCTTTTCTGGATTTTTTTGGACGTTATCGTCCATCAGTTACGACTAGGGAAGCATATATTTTGGCTACCAGACGCAGTGCACGTTGGAATGGCGAGCTGCTATCACTCGCCCCTGAGTTTTTAACAGAAGTGATCGAGCGCATGGAATCTTACGGAGATCGTGTGCAATTTGAGTTTCCTGGACACGCTAAACGTCCAAACTATCAAGTGATCAACGCCCGTGGTTTTAAAATGGCGTTCGACAGTAAGAATTTACTGATGTCCTTGAATGAAAATGGAGACGTTAGCGACGCGCTTTCAGCCGAGTTTACGCTGGAAGCGGTCAAGCAGGCGCTGGTTACACCACCAGCGGCAAAACGGGCTACCCGCAGTAGCACAGGGAAAAGTACGCGCAGTCGTGCAGTGGCTCGTCCTGTTCCTGACGAACTTGAGGTTGAAAAATACAATTATTTTAAAGCCAACCGCTCAACATTGCCCGAAGGCATTCAGCAGTACTCTGAGCAAGTCAGTGAGTTAATGCAGCAGGGGAAAAGTGCTGAAGAAGCATTTGGTCAGATCATTGAAACCCATTTCGATTGATTGTCCTTTGGACGTAATCAACGCGCAACGGATGCTCAAAGGGTAAGCGTGGTGCGTTATGCTTGGGGTAATTATCACCCCAAGGATTTCTCATGCTAGAGACAGCAATCGTTGCGGCGCGCGACCGTATGCGTTTGGTTGGTGTGGCGTCTATCCTGATTCGGTATGGTTTAGATGGCATCGTTGACCAGTTAAACCTACGTAAGCTGCTGCCACAAAGTCAACGACGTATCGATATTCGTCACATCGAGCTGTCTCAGCCCGAACGTCTACGCAAAGCGATTGAGGCCTTAGGCCCCACTTACGTTAAGCTAGGTCAAATTTTAGCGACTCGTCATGACCTTCTCGGGCCTGAATGGACGAGCGAGCTTGAAAAGCTACACAGCACCGTCGAGCCGGTGTCGTGGGAGGTGATGCGCGAGCGTATTACGGAAGACCTTAATGCCGACCCTCATACGGTATTTGCTAAGTTTGATGAAACACCGATTGCTGCGGCATCCATGGCCCAAGTCTATCGGGCGACACTGCACAGCGGAGAATACGTTGTACTGAAAGCGCGTCGTCCTAGTCTGCGCCCGATCATTGAAGCTGACCTGCGTATACTGAATTACATTGCGCGACTGTTGCAACAGTCCAGCGAGGCTTGGAAACGTTATAAGCCCCTTGAAATTGTCAGTTACCTCGGTTCTGTTATGCGGGACGAGCTTGATTTCGCGCGTGAAGGCCATTATTGCGATGAAATCGCCCGAAATTTTGAGGCAGACCCAACGGTAGCGATTCCCAAAATTTATTGGGAATGGAGTAACGAGCGATTGCTGGTGCAAGAGTTCATGCAGGGGCATACCCCTATTAGTGCTGAACAATTGCGTGCACAGGGTTTAAATCCGCATCTTATCGCCGAGCATGGCGCTAAGGCCATGTTGCAAATGGTTCTGCAAGATGGCGTTTTTCACGCAGACCCCCATCCCGGAAATATTTTGGCCATGAGTGAAAACCGAGTCGGCTTTATTGACTTCGGTATGGTCGGCCGTGTTTCAGAACGGCGCAAACTCGAGCTTTTACTATTGTTCAAAGCTTTGGTCGATGGGCGGGCGGATAGCGTGGCGGGGATGTTATTAAATTGGTCCAGTGATTACGATAGCGACCCGATCGCGTTAAGCGCTGCTACAGAGCGTTTTCTGGGTAGGCATCGTGTAGCGCCGTTAAAGATTAATGAGGCGCTAAGCGACTTTATGACCTTGGCTCGCGAGCTGCACATTGCGCTTCCGGCGGATTTAAGTCTATTACTTAAAGCATTGATTACGGCCGATGGTGTGCTTTCTCGGGTGGATCACCGTTTAGATATTGTCAGTGTGGCGCAACCTTTAGTGAAGGCGCAATTAACTGAACAATATTCGCCTCACATGCTACGCCGTAAAACCCGCATCTTGAGTGCTGAGCTATACGACTTGGCATCGGATATGCCGGGCTATTTGCGTTTGTTGATGCATCGTATCCGGCATGGGCGTGTGGGGGTGGATTTAGAAGTACGCCACATGCGAGATCTTGGACAGTCGCTAGAACGCGCAGCGACACGCGTGGGTATTGCCATCGTGACCGCCGCTTTTGCGCTGGGTTTGGCTCCGCACTTATCGAGTATAGGGCCCCGTTTGTTCGGTTTGCCATTGTTTACCCTGTTGGGGATTCTGGCTACTTTAACGGGTAGCTTGTTGCTACTGTATTGGTTATGGCGGCGGAAGTAGCGTCGCACAAGCTTAGCTTAAACCGCGATCTCGAGCGATAAGTAAGCGTTCAAGCTGAGTACTGTATTGCTGTATGTGCGTTTGCTCGCTACCTGATAGGTGTATAAACGCACAACCTAGTCTGCGGACTTCTCGCCCACTAGCAAGTTGATGGGCTTGAATGCGCATGACTTGTAGTGCAACCGTTAAGGTGGTTGTGGGCGGTAAAAGCAAAGAGCAATGATCTAGCACGGCGCCCATTTGAAAATCGGTGCTCAGGTCCGTGTCGAGTAAAGAAATCCCACCTGCGCTAATGTCGTACACGTCAAAGGCTTGAGCGAGTCCGCCTGCGTTTACAGTGCAGGTGGCCGGGTTATTTACCGGCGTGCGCACCCTGAAAAACTCACGCCGCTGTATACGGCGTATGGCGCTAGGAATGGGGATATGCAACGCTGGCTTTGTCTCAAAGGTACAGGGCTGAATGTCATCCACGCTAAATTGCACCTTAATTTGGTCTATCACCGTTTCGAAGTTTGCTGCACCGCTGCGAAGTAAGGCGTCATTGATGTGCTCATGCGATGCGGTGTCGATAATAAGACGGTTGGCGTTTACATCCATTGCTAACAAGGTGGTAACCACCGCTGCGGGTGAGCCCTTGGCTTGCATGCGCACTAAAATGCCATCTTCTAAGATTCGTCGAAAAATACGGTTGATTTCGTAGCGAGATGACAAGTGATAAGGATCGTGCTCGAGAGTCGAGTTAGGGCTGGAAGCACTAGACATAAAGGGCCTGAAACGAAAAGTGGGTATTTGTGTTGAGTTGTTGCGAAATGACTTAAGCATACCATTGCTTAAAGTACATTTACATGACTAATGAGCTGTCGTGGTCGGCCGATGAGGACGTTCATAAAAATGAAACAAGCGCCGGGCAGAGCGAGAGCGACACAAAAAAGCGGGCTTTTGGTCTTTTGCCCAAAAGCCCGCTATTAAGAACGTAAATGTCTTATACGTCTAAATTATTCACGTGTTACTGACTGGCTGCTAATGCTTGCTCTAAATCAGCCAAGATGTCATCAATGTGTTCAATGCCGATAGACAGTCGAACCATGTCTAAGGTGACGCCTGCTGCTTCAAGCTCTTCATCGTTTAGCTGGCGATGCGTTGTGGTGGCAGGGTGGCATGCTAAGGATTTAGAGTCACCAATATTAACGAGGCGCGTAATCAGTTGTAGTGCGTCGATGAACTTAGCACCATTGTCCCGACCTCCTTTAATGCCGAAGGTCAAAATAGCAGCGGGTTTGCCGCCCATGTAGCGTTGTGCCAATTCATGTTCGGGGTGATCACTAAGGCCGGCATACTGTACCCAGCTAACGTGATCATGCGCTTTCAAATATTCGGCTACCTTCAACGCGTTCTCAGTATGGCGCTCCATACGTAAGGCGAGAGTTTCGATGCCTTGCAAGATAAGAAAGGCATTAAAGGGCGATAGCGCTGCACCCGTATTACGCAGGGGCACAACACGGCATCGGCCAATGAAGGCCGCTTCACCAAAGGCTTCGGTATATACCACGCCATGGTAAGACGGATCAGGCTCATTAAGGATGGAGAACCGTTCTTTGTGCTGAGCCCATGGGAATTTACCGGAGTCGACGACGGCACCGCCGATGGTGGTGCCGTGACCACCTAGATATTTAGTGAGTGAGTGCACCACAATGTCAGCACCGTGCTCGATGGGTCGGCACAGGGCGGGCGAGGCGACGGTATTGTCCACAATAAGTGGTACGCCATGGCGGTGAGCGGCATCTGCTAAGGCCTGAATATCAATCAGGTTTCCGCCGGGGTTTCCAATCGTCTCGCAAAACACGGCACGGGTGTTTTCGTCAATTAACGCTTCTAGCTTGCTGATGTCATCATGCGGAGCAAATTTAACGTTGATGCCTTGACGAGGAAAGGTGTGAGCAAATAGGTTATAGGTACCGCCATAAAGCTTACTAACCGAAACAATGTTGTCGCCTGCTTGTGCGATGGTTTGTATAGCATAGGTAATGGCAGCCATGCCAGAGGCTACCGCTAAGGCGCCAATCCCACCTTCTAACGCTGCGACACGCTCTTCGAGCACGGCATTGGTGGGGTTCATAATACGCGTGTAGATATTCCCCGGTACTTTGAGATCGAATAAATCAGCACCGTGTTGCGTGTTATCAAACGCATACGCCGTCGTTTGGTAGATGGGTACGGCTACGGCTTTGGTGGTAGGGTCTGGGGAATAGCCAGCATGAATGGCCAATGTTTCTAATTTCATATATGTCTCGGTTTAATGATTACAGAATGGCGACGTTAAATGCGTGTACCTAAGCAATAACTATAGATGGATAATAATTTTATTTGTTATTCGTTTTTGTTATATGGTGTGCTCTTTAGGCTATGACATTATATTTGGTTTTACGTAGATGCGTGTTTTGACGTTGACTATCGCATGGTACAACGAGTTGATGTAGGATTCAGCATTGCGGGCGTGGCGAATGTCGCTGCGCTCCCTCTTTGCTTCTGAGGGCCCGATGAAAGTATGGTTTAAACGTGGGCTATTTAGCCTAGTGGTAGTGTTTATCGTAGCGTTGGTAGGCGCTGCAATTTTCTTGCTAACCTTTGATCCCAATGCATACAAAAACAAATTGGAAGAAATCGTTTACGAACGCTATCAACGCACGTTAACGATTGAGGGTGATATCGAGCTTTCTTTATTTCCCCGTATTGGGTTGGCCGTCACCTCGGCATCGCTCTCTGACCGTTTATCTGAAGATCCTTTTGCATCAATAGAAAGTGCGCGATTCGCTGTGGCAATTTGGCCTTTGATGTCGAATCGTTTTGTTGTGGATCATGTGGCATTACGGGGTTTTAAAGCGTGGATTGTGCGCGAAGAAGACGGAAGTTTTAACTTTACCGATTTGTTGCACCGCTCGACGCTTAGCCCAGCTCCTAGTCAAACAGCCAGCACACTTCAGCGGTTTAGTCCCTTAGCGTCTGCACGCGCCGAACCCACTACGGCCTTAGAGGTAGTGGATCAAGCGGCATCCTCAGCGGGGGCGGCGTTGAAGGCGGCGGTCACGCCTGATGCCCATAACACAGATTTTCAGATCGATATTGCCGGCCTTGAGTTTAAAGAGGGGCAAATCCATTATTACGATAAGAGCAATGCCACCATTGCTCGTATTGTGGATGTAGAGGTCAATACAGGCCGGATGACCTTTGGGCAGGCGTTTGACGTCGCATTTTCCGGTGATTTACAAGGCGACTATCCCATTATCGATGCGCAGTTTGAAGGTCAAGCGTTAGTTAAGCTGGATCCTTATCAGAATAACTATTCGGCACAACGAATTAATGCTCAGCTTGTGGGCGACATTGCTGATTACAGGGCTAGTTCGTTGCAACTTCGAGGAAATGTAGCCTACGAACCTGCAACGCGGTTGCTGCAAGCACGTACGCTAGAGTTGCAAAGCCAAGGCGAACTTAAAGGCGAAACCCCCGTTACCGGGTTGCAGTTTTCCGTGACGACTCCTCAGTTGAATTATGGCAGAGACCAAGACACTTTGGATTTCCAGCAACTGGCCATTCGTGGTTCGGGGCAAGTCGAAGGTGAGCCTTTAGAGCTTGCTGTCGATGTGCCCCAAATTAGTCTTACCCCTTCGTCGGCTGAAGCAGAACCGATCGTGGGCAGCGTGAAACTAGGTCAAGAAAACGTCATCGGTTTAAACCTACAGGTAAGTGATCTGCATGGGTCAATTTCTGATTTACACGCGGAGTCGTTTACGGTGGATGGCGTGGTTAAACGGCCAAATCAAGCATGGCAGTTGAAACTTGATAGCCCCATGCACTGGGACCGAGCGCGCCACCAGTTGCAATGGTCTCAACTCGCCGGGGTGCTCAGCCTTACGGATGAAGGTCTACCTCGTAGTCCCGCTCAAGCCGACATTAGTGGTGAGGCAACCTGGTTGTTACGTCAACGCAAATGGGACACCGCCATCGAAGCGGCTAGCGGTCAAGGCAAGCTTAATGTATCGGGCACCTACCAGTATCGACAGCGCCCAAGCTTAGCGGTGGGAGTGACTGCCAACGATGTGGATCTAACAAGTTGGTTGCCCTCGCACGAACTACGCACACGTCAAACGCAGGCACAAAGCGATACGCCACCGCCCGAGCTGATCGGGCCTGTCGCTGTGCCATGGATTGATTTTTCGCCGTTACGTGCGATTGATATTAGCGCGAAGGCTAAGCTTGAAAATGTGTATCTTGGCAATCTACGTCTGGAAGACATGACTACGGATATGCGTTTAGATCAGGGCGATTTGCAGCTTAAACTTCAAAGCCCACGCTTCTATCAGGGCCAGATTAATGGGTCCTTGCGTTTGCTTCCCGATAATACGATGCGTGCATCGGCGACGGGTTACGGCATCGATTTAGGGCCGTTATTGCAAGACAGTTTTGGGCAAATGCGTGCCAGCGGTAAAAGTGACATTTCACTCAGGCTGGAAACCAGCGGCTACACGCCTGCTGCGTGGTTAAGTGGACTAACAGGAAGTTTTAATTTAGACGCAACGGACGGTCAGATTTATGGTTTGGACCTAGAGCAGGCACTGCGCAATATCTTGCACGTAGCTGACAATGCGTTCAGCCCTCAGCTTCCCCCGCTGGATCTCGACTTTGATCTACAAAAATCCACTGATTTTGCAGCATTAAGTCTGCAGT
The DNA here is from genome assembly GCF_057475185.1 of Paenalcaligenes sp. DL 463. Classification (NCBI taxonomy): domain Bacteria; kingdom Pseudomonadati; phylum Pseudomonadota; class Betaproteobacteria; order Burkholderiales; family Alcaligenaceae; genus Paenalcaligenes; species Paenalcaligenes sp. DL 463. Next base: position 210,477 of record NZ_JBYBKX010000003.1, read on the forward strand.
CTGTGATCGATGAAGGGCAATTAACCTTTAAGACCTTGGTGGCGTCAACGCCTACGTTACGCATTAGTACGGCAGCCCCAGCGACTATTAATTTACGTGATCAGCAGGTCGATCTTAGCTTGCAGACACGTTTGCAAAAAGTGAACGCGATAACGCGTGACCCTTCAATCGCAGAGCTAATTGGTGTCACCGTGCCCATTCATGTGGGTGGGTTACTAGCTGCACCTGAGCATCAGGTGAAGTGGGAGCAAATTAATAGTCCCACGATCAAAGAAGCTATTGAAAATGGCCTGTTAGACAAGCTTTCAGCACGTCGCTCAACCACGGAACAGCTGTTGGGTGACGAGTCGGTTGAGGCGATAACGACCAGTAATGCTGATATCAGAGATCGAAGTTTGGGCGAGGCCATTCGGGACTTATTAGGCATCGTTGCCCGATAAGAATCACGCTTTAGTGGCCGTTAGCTGATGGTATTTAGCGAGCAGAGTCGCTTGATCTTCAGGGTGCTCAGGGTGCACTTCGATGCACTCGACGGGACAAAAGACCACACATTGAGGTTCGTCGAAGTGACCAACGCACTCGGTGCAAAGTGAGGGGTCAATTTCGTAGATCTCTGCGCCCATATAAATAGCAGTGTTTGGGCATTGTGGCTCGCATACGTCGCAGTTAATGCACTCTTCAGTGATATGTAGAGCCATGTTGTCTACCGTAAAATAAAAAGATAATCATGGCTACAGTGTAATACTTAACTGAAGCCATACTGCGATTAACCTTGGGCGTCGAGCTCTTGTTGTGCTCTAAGCGCTTTACTTTTGTTAAGAAGCCAGCGCTCAACCGAAGGAAAGACAAACTTACTGACATCGCCGCCCAATATAGCAATTTCACGAACAATCGTGCCTGATATAAATTGGTATTGATCGGATGGTGTCATAAACAGAGTTTCCACTTCGGGTAGTAAATGGCGGTTCATGCCGGCCATTTGAAACTCGTACTCAAAGTCAGAAACCGCGCGTAGACCACGCACGATGACTCGGGCGTTTTGCTCGCGGGCGAAGTCTTTAAGTAAGCCACCAAAGCTTCGCACTTCGACATTAGGATAGTGCCCAAGCACTTCGTTGGCGATATCGACACGCTCTTCTATCGTGAAAAATGGTTTTTTTGCTTGGCTGTGCGCCACGCCCACCACCACGCGGTCAAATAAATTGGCAGCACGACGCACTAAATCTTCGTGCCCGCGAGTAAGGGGGTCAAATGTACCAGGGTATACGGCAGTTATCATTTTGGTTCCGTGCTAATAAGACAAGGTAGCAGACGAGAAAAAAGTTTATGGCTGTGTTTAGCAGCGAAATCAGGCATTATTGACTGTTTCGTGTCTTGCGGCAAATCTGAATAAATGGAAATATACCTGACCTGCGCGTTGCTCGCGCTCTAAAACGAAGTTGGGGGGCGGTTCGACCTGCACTTCAGACTCTACATAGATTAAGGCGTCGGGTGCAAGTACCATGGGTAAAATTGGCCACACTTTATCCAACCAGCTTTTGCCAAAGGGGGGGTCGATAAACACCAAGTCGTAACGACTTTCGGTTCGTTCGAGTACGTGTAGGGCATCGCCAGCATGAATTCGAACCTGCTCCGCGCCCAGCTTGTTGCGTAACGAGCGTAAGGCGCTAACGGCTTGTTTGTTGAGCTCTACCATTTGCACAGAGGCTACACCATGTGAGGCGGCTTCAAAACCTAAGGCTCCTGCGCCCGAAAATAGATCCAGGACGTGTTTATCGGCAAAGTTGTTTTGCCACAGGTGGCGCAACCAGTTAAATAATGTTTCTCGCACGCGATCAGGTGTGGGCCTAAGGCCCTCAACATCGGTGACAATAATGGGTGTACGGCGGTAATCACCGCCTACAATACGGATTGTGTGTTTTTTCATGCGCGCTTCGAATGGCGAGAGTATGAACCAACCAAATTTTGGCTATATCTAAATTGTATGTTCAGATTTTTTAAAAGAAAGAAAGGCTCTAAAGAAACCGTTGTCGATCAGACTCAATTAGACGCCGAGGCGTTAGTTCAAGCTGAACAGACAGTCAGCGAAGCTGAGGTTGTAGCTGACCTCGGTCTAGCTGAGGCCTCTAGTGTAGAGCAAGACGCTGCTGCACTCTCAGATGTTGCTATTGATCGTAGCGAGTTAGCACAGGTGGAAAGCCTGAACACCGATAATTCGATGTTTCGTGAAATGGCGCGTCCGCTTGATGAGCCTTCTTCTCCCGTTGTGGCTTCAGCAGAGCCGATGGCGCCTTTCGTTCAAGAAACAAACGACGCGAATGTTGTCGCGGACGAGCCGGTTTCCGATCAACACGTTGTTCCCACAGAAGAACCCAGCGAGGTGAAGCAAGAAGAAAGCGTGCCGCCGCCTAAAAAGTCATGGTTAAGCCGTTTACGCAAAGGGCTTTCTCGTACAGGGCAAACGATTGGTGGCATTTTTGTTGGCGTTAACGTCGATGAGGCGTTGTTCGATGAACTCGAAATGGCGTTAATCATGTCAGACGCCGGTGTGGAAGCAACGGAAAAGCTCTTGACGACGCTGCGCACGCGGGTACGCAAAGAAAGGTTGTCTGACGGTGCACAAGTAAAGCAGGCGTTAAAAGAAATACTGGCCGATCACCTTCGCCCCTTAGAGAAAACATTTGATCTTAAGCAGGCCTCACCCTTAGTGGTTATGATCGCAGGCGTCAATGGTGCCGGTAAAACCACCTCGATAGGTAAATTGGCGAATGCCTTTCAAGCGCAGGGGGCATCGGTGCTGTTGGCCGCTGGGGACACTTTCCGCGCTGCAGCGCGCGAGCAGTTGGTCGAGTGGGGATCACGTAACAACGTTGCCGTGATTGCTCAAGACGGGGGTGATCCGGCGGCTGTTGCTTTTGATGCCGTTAATGCGGGTAAGGCTCGTGGCATGAATGTGGTGATGGTTGATACCGCAGGTCGTTTGCCAACGCAGCTTAATTTGATGGAAGAGCTTAAGAAAATTAAACGGGTTACCGCTAAGGCCGATGGTCAAGCACCCCACGAGGTATTGCTAGTGGTGGATGGCAATACAGGGCAGAATGCCTTGTCACAAATTAAAGCGTTTGATGCGGCCATAGGGTTAACGGGTCTGGTTGTTACCAAGCTTGATGGTACAGCGAAAGGGGGCACGTTAGCAGCGGTTGCTGCAGGCGCACAGGGCGTAAGGCCCGTGCCTGTGTACTGGATTGGGGTAGGCGAGGGCATGCAAGACCTACAACCTTTCGTCGCTTCTGAGTTTGCCTCGGCGTTAGTCGGCGAGTAACACCTAGGCCTCAATGGTTTTGACAGGTCTCGCTTTATGCCGAGCATAAGGCGGGTATGGCATGTTGATAATGGGTTGTAGCGTAAGAGCCGCTTGTTTTGCTCGTAAATCACGTCGAGCATTCAGCCATCCCAGAGCGTAACCCCGTTGCTCAGGGTCTTCGATGGCCGCTTGGGCCCACGCAATCGTTACATCCAGATCCGTCATTTTGCCTAGCACCTGTTGGGCTTCGCGTAACTGCGCCGTTAATGGCGTATGGGATGATGTCCCTAAAAACTCCAGACAATAGCGTAAGCTTTTTATCCAGTTTCTAAGTCGATGCTGGCGCCGCTGACTTAAGGCTTTAAAGTCAGCACTTGCTTTTTGTATGTTGTCTAGTTGTCCCTCTAGTAAGGCGTGTAATGTGGGGTACAGTTCAGACTTTGTCGGTGCATCCTCGACAATGCTTTGTTGGGTTACAAGCTGCCCTAGACTGCGTAACAGACATCGTTGAAAGTCGGGGCTGGCGGCCGCCTTCTTCGCATCAAAATCGGCCTTAGCGGGTAGATGGATAGGTTCAGAAAACACCAGTCCACCTTTTTGCAGTTTTGGCAGCATCTCTAACGCTAACAGATCGCCGTCTCTGGCTTCTCCAAATTCGGCAAAGTAATGTCGTAAGGCTTTGCTGAGATGTTTTTCACTGGGTGTCATCCAAGGCCTGAATAGACGGCGTACCGAGCGCAGTCGTCTCATTCCAACTCGCATTTGTGTCAGATAATCGGCTTGTTGTGTGGCTGAGGCTTGAATGTCGTCGATACCGGCTAAAAAGGCAGCGTTACGAATGGTTTGGCTAAGATAGGTCGTGGCACATTCTGCATAACACGCATGCATGGATTGGGCAGCGCTAAAGGGACGTTTCTGGATGCGATAGGCTCGGTGAGCAAGTGCTAACGCCGAGCTGCTGTGGTTCTTCAAAACCCCTTTTGCGTTCTTGCTGGCCAGAGCGTCGCCGCGTTCTGATTTGCTACGCAACTCAATAATAAGGCCGAACTGTTTAAGCCAGATTTCACCCACCTCGAACAGCGCATCGACTTTCCCTGATACTAGCTCAAACTCAATTTCACGAATGGCAAGCTCCGCATGGCCTGCTTTGATAATGCCTTCGTCTAGCGCGATTTCTATTGTTGATTGCCCGACGTGTATAAGTGCGGTATGTCGTTCAACGATGGTTTCGTAACGAGCACTTAATGCGTGGCCCAGTTTCTTGAACAACGACTCTGCCGATGGGTGATCGCGGTATTTCTTTAAATCCAGGGTGGGTTTTTTTAGGGTGTGATTCAGCTCAATTTTAGAGAGCTCGTCAGGACCGGCCATTTTTACGGTTTGTACCCATTTGTCGCCTTCCAGACGAATACGTAAAGCGGCTTTTTTAAGAGCTAAGTCGCGTTCAGCCGTATCGTAGTAAATAGCATGCAGGGTTTGACGCTGGGGTTTCAGTTTGGCAACGTGCTCTGTTAACGCAGGCATAGCGTCACGGGGGATATAAAGCTTTAGTTCGCGTTCTAACACGGTAAGTTCTTCGTTAAAGGGTCGTAAATTGTGAGCGGTGCCCAAGCGCCACGAGGTTTCCATCTACTGTTCTAGAAGCCGTATACTACGGTTTAGCAACAATGCAATGCAGAGGGCCGTAAGGCAAAAAAGCTATTATGCCTTATTCAGTTTCAGCTGTTCGTGTCTCATTGTACGAATAGCGTCGACAGGCGCTAAAATGGCCTATCCATTAAAAAGCAGGAATGTTATGAGTCATATCGAACCGGCCGATCTTCCGGAAGCAGAATCCTACGATATTTCACCCGTCCCCGATATTGTGGCCGAGCTACGTGCGGGGCGCATGGTCATACTGGTTGATGAAGAAGATCGTGAAAACGAAGGCGATTTGGTGATGGCTGCCGAGTTCGTTAGCCCAGAGGCGATCAACTTCATGGTGACTCACGGACGTGGTCTGGTGTGTTTAACCTTAACAGAAGAGCGCTGTCAGCAACTTGATTTGCCGTTAATGGCAGTGCGTAACGGTACGAAATTCGGTACGAATTTTACGGTCTCTATCGAGGCTGCCGAGGGTGTGGAAACCGGTATTTCTGCTGCCGATCGCGCTAAAACCGTGCGTGCGGCGGTGGCTCGCGATGCTCGTCCTACTGACTTGGTTCAACCAGGCCATATTTTTCCGTTAAAGGCGGCTAATGGCGGTGTGCTAGTGCGTGCAGGGCACACTGAGGCGGGTTGCGATCTGACTAGAATGGCAGGCTTAACGCCGGCCGCGGTCATTTGTGAGATCCTTAATCCTGACGGAACGATGGCACGACTTCCCGATCTTGTACGGTTTGCAAAACAGCATCAATTGAAAGTGGGTACGATTGCTGATTTAATTCAGTACCGAAGCCAAAACGAGTCCATGGTTGAACGTCTGTTTGATCGTCCAATGCTTACCCCTTGGGGCGAGTTTCAGGCAGTGGGCTATCGTGATCTTTCGTCCGGGGCCCCCCATTTAGCCTTAGTGCATGGCACGGTCACTCCCGACGACGAGGTGCTAGTGCGAGTACACGAGCCCACGACGGTTATGGATTTTCTCTGCGACGAGGTTAGCGACCACAGTTGGACGGTCTCCTCAGCGTTGAATGCCATTAAACAAACCCCTGCTGGCGTTATGGTGTTGATGAACTGTCAGGGTGACATCGAAAAGCTTTTCGGCCAATTCGATGCCCGCAGTGATAGCCCAAAACCCACCACCCCTGAGATCGGACGTGAAAACCGTTACGACTTACGCACTTACGGCATTGGGGCCCAAATTTTACGTGATTTAAATGTGGGTAAAGCGAAACTTCTTGCTCGCCCACGAAAAATGCCTAGTATGACGGGCTTTGCCCTGAGCATTACGGGTTACCATAGCGAACCTAACCAATAAGTCTGATCGGAGCTGCCCATTATGAACCCCTACATCGTATTTCCAGACCACGACGGCGAAGGCCTGCATGTTGGTATTGTGCGTGCTCGTTTTAATGACGAAATTGGTAATGCGCAGCAAGAGGCGTGTGTTGCCGAGCTCGTCGCTTTGGGCGTTGATGTACGTGATATCACAGTGCTCTCTGTACCTGGGGCGCTTGAGGTAGGTATCACGCTAGCCCAAATGGCAGAAACAAGCGAATTTGATGCGCTGATCGCGTTGGGTGCGGTGATCCGAGGTGAAACCTATCACTTCGAAATTGTAAGCAATGAAAGCGCAGCGGCCATTACGCGGGTATCGCTTGATACGGGCATGCCCATTGCTAATGGCATCTTGACCGCCGAAACCGATGAGCAGGCACAAGTTAGAGCGGCTGAGAAAGGCCGTGATTGTGCGCGTACCGCCGTTGAAATGGCCAACCTAATCGCGTTGCTTGAGCCTGACTTCGACGAAGATGACGAAGACGATGATGATATAGACGACGAAGCAGACGATACTGACTTCGACGATGATGAGGAAGAAAATCTTGACAACAACAACTAACCCTTCGGGAGCTACACCCTCGCGGGGAAACAGCCGTAGCGCCCGACGTCTTGCGCGTGAGTTTGCCCTACAGGGTATATACGCGTGGATTATCCGTGGCGCCGACGGCTTACAAGAAGCCGGTTCCATTGATGCACACATACGCAGCGAAGAGCACTTTGCTGAGGCGGATGCGGCGTGGTATCGCACCTTGCTGTACGGTGTAATGCGAGAGTCCGCTGATCTACAAGAGCGCTTTATGCCCTTTGTTGATCGCCCGCTCAGCGAACTCTCACCGATCGAGCATGGTATTTTGCTTCTGGGTAGTTATGAGCTAGTGCACCATGTGGAAGTGCCATACCGAGTGGCCATCAACGAGGCGGTAGAGCTGGCTAAAGACTTCGGTGGCACCGATGGTTTTAAGTTTGTTAATGGTGTGCTTGATCGGCTCGCGCTTACGGTCAGGGAAGCCGAAGTTCAAAAGTACCAAAAGCGTAAGTAGGGCAAGCCGTTGGCCAACGAGTTCGATTTAATCGCGCAGTATTTCTCCCGGCCGGCCCCAGAGGGCTATGTGGGCGTTGGCGATGACTGTGCCTTATTTTCGGTTCGTTCGGGTTATCAACTAGCAACAAGTACTGACTTGTTGCTTGAAGAGCGCCACTTTTTTAGCGATGTGGATCCACAGCGTTTAGGCCATAAGGCTCTTGCAGTGAATCTGTCCGACCTTTCGGCTATCGGCGCTATCCCTAAGGGATGTTTGTTGGGCTTAGCCCTTCCCACGGTCGATCACGACTGGCTGTACGCCTTTAGCAAAGGTCTGCTTGAACTCGCAGATCGCTATCAATGCCCCCTTATTGGGGGCGACACCACTCGATCAGTACAAGGTATCAGCATCAGCCTAACCGTAATGGGCGAGGTACCCACGGGTCGCGCTCTATTGCGCTCTGCTGCTCAGGTAGGTGACGATATCTGGCTAAGTGGCGAGTTAGGTGCTGCGGACATTGCTCTGCGCTATCGTACACAGCAGCTGCCTATGGACAGCGTCCGTTATGCGGGCTGTATTGACGACCTTGAGCTTCCCCATCCCCCCGTGCGCTTAGGTGCTGACTTAGTGGGGGTAGCCAATGCGGCCATCGATGTTTCCGATGGTTTAGTGCAAGATTTAGGGCATATTCTGGCGGCAAGCCGATGCGGTGCTGAAGTTCATTATGCCTTATTGCCTATCCATCCGGCGTTAATGGGTCTGCCCATGGCTGTGCAAGAGCAGGCCGTGCTAGGGGGTGGCGATGTCTTTCAGCTTTGTTTTACCGCCCCAGTATCGCAACGGTCATTGATTATGGAAATGGCTCAGCAGCACGGGATACGTGTTACCCAGATAGGTGAAATTACACAAAGCGCAGGGCTGCGAGTTCGTAATGCCCAAGGCGAATGCATTGAACCAACTCGTCAGGGTTATGATCATTTTGCAGAGTAAATACCGATTTAATCATGACAAAGCCACACGATAGCGTACGTGTTCGTCCCAGCGTGCAATGGGTTTATCAAAAGCCCTACCGTTTTTTTGCCTTTGGTTTCGGCTCGGGTACGTTGTATCCAGGGCCGGGTACATGGGGGACGGTATTAGGGTGGCTGTTGTGGCTGCTTGTGTTGCAGCACTTACCCGATACCAGTGTTGCGGTATTGTTGTTGCTGAGCTTTGGCTTAGGTTGCTGGGCGTGCCAGCGTACTGGCGATGATCTGGGCGTACCCGATCACAGTGGTATGAATTGGGATGAAGTGGTTGCGTTCTGGTTAGTGCTTTGGCTTAGCCCGACGGGATTTTGGCCTCAGTTGTGCGCCTTTGCGTTGTTCCGTTTTTTCGATATTGTTAAGCCGCCACCGGTACGTTATGTCGATCGCCGTCTTTCGGGCGGTTTTGGCGTTATGTTTGACGATATTGTCGCAGCGCTATATGCCTTACTGGCAATGGCCCTCTTGGTACGATTAGGAGTCTTTGTATGATAAGCAATACGAACCTACTCTTAGCTGAAAAACTCGGTACATTGTTAAAAAAGAAAGCCATGTTTATAGCCACGGCAGAGTCGTGCACGGGTGGCTTAGTCGCGGCGAGTTGCACCGCAATTGATGGATCCAGCCAGTGGTTTGAGCGCGGTTTTGTGACCTACAGCAATGCGGCAAAGCAAGAAGACCTTCAGGTGAACGTTGATACGCTGGAGCGTTTTGGTGCGGTCAGTGAAGAAACCGCCATGGAGATGGCCTCTGGGGTGCTAGCTTCTGTAGCAGGTGTACAGGTCGCCGTCTCTACCACAGGGATAGCAGGACCCACTGGCGCTACACCAGGAAAGCCTGTAGGCATGGTTTGTTTTGGCATTGCAAGATGTACCAAAGACGGAATTGTCACCCGCGCTTATACGCAAATTTTTGAAGGTGATCGCACTGCGATACGAGATCAAGCGGTGGTATTTATTCTCACTACCACGGCTGATCTCTTACAGAACGCCTAAGGGTGTCTATCGTATCGCTGTTTTGGCAGTATTAATGGCGTCGCGAGTTTGCTTTGCAACGGTTGCTGCCATTTCACGCCAGTCGTCGCCCGAGCTCGCGTATAAAATGGCCCGAGAAGAATTGATCATCATGCCATGACCGGTGCTGTCTAAGCCTGCAGCCACGGTTTCAGAAATGCTGCCACCTTGAGCACCGATGCCAGGTACGAGTAGTGGCATGTCGCCAATGCGGGCACGTACGGCTGCTACTTCGTCTGGAAAGGTAGCGCCTACTACTAAGGCACACTGCCCATTGCGATTCCATTTATTAGCGACCAGATCGGCCACATGAAGGTATAGGGGCGTACCATCTTGCATCGTCAGAAATTGTAGATCTGACCCGCCAGCGTTAGAGGTTCGGCACAATACGATGACCCCATGATCAGACCATTCTAGATAGGGTTCTACCGAATCAAAGCCCATATACGGGTTCACGGTGACTGCGTCGGCTTGATAGCGCTCAAAGGCTTCGGCGGCGTAATGATTGGCAGTCGAGCCAATATCACCACGTTTCGCGTCTAAGACGATCGGCAGCCAGGGGTAGTGCTCTCGTACATAGGCGCATAAGGCTTCAAGTTGCGCTTCGGCCGCTTGCGAGGCGAAGTAGGCAATTTGGGGTTTAATCCCACAGGCATACGCTGCAGTCGCGTCGACGATGTCCCGACAAAACTCAAAAATAGCGTCAGGTTTATGGTGTAACTCTGCGGGGAAGCGAGAGGTATCTGGGTCTAGGCCTACCATCAATAACGAGTTAGAGCGAGACCAGGCGGCCTCAAGCTTAGCGGAAAATTTCATAATAAATAAAGCGATAAGAGGCCAATGGCAGCGAGCAGAAAGTGAAAGCTTAACAGGTGTGGCGGTAGTGAGCGTAAGACAGCGATGATTCGATGCCGCCTAGATGCAGACGTGATTATAAAGGCTGACCCAAGAAAATAAAAAAGGGCCCTTGCTGCGTTATCACAGCAAGGGCCCTTTTAGTGCAGGGTGCTTAACGAGAGAGGTTAAGCTTTTGCAACGAATTGGGTGCTTAGAAGCCGCCCATTCCGCCCATACCACCCATGCCGCCCATTCCACCCATATCAGGCATACCGCCTTCGGCTTTCTCTTCGGCGATTTCGGCAACAGCAACTTCAGTTGTTAGCAACAAGCTAGCAATGGAAGCAGCGTTTTGTAGTGCTGTACGCGTTACTTTAGTTGGGTCAAGTACACCTTGAGCCACTAAGTCGCCGTACTCGCCTGTAGAGGCGTTGTAGCCGTAGTTACCTTCACCGGAAGCGACTTCGTTAACAACGACGCTTGCTTCTTCACCAGCATTGCTGACGATGGTGCGTAGGGGAGCTTCAATAGCACGTAGTACAAGTTTGATACCTGCGTCTTGGTCTAGGTTCTCGCCGGTAAGCTGAGAAACTGCAGCGCGTGCACGGATAAGTGCAACACCACCACCAGGAACAATACCTTCTTCTACGGCAGCGCGAGTTGCATGCAATGCATCTTCAACACGTGCTTTTTTCTCTTTCATTTCAACTTCTGTTGCTGCACCAACGCGGATAACGGCTACACCGCCAGCCAACTTGGCTACACGCTCTTGAAGTTTTTCACGATCGTAATCGGAAGTGGCTTCTTCGATCTGTGCACGGATTTGTTTTACACGTGACTCGATGGAAGGGCTATCGCCAGCACCGTCAATAATCGTGGTGTTTTCTTTAGCAACTTCAATGCGCTTGGCTTGACCTAAGTGCTCGAGAGTTGCTGTTTCGAGTGACATACCGGTTTCTTCTGAAATTACGGTACCGCCAGTTAGGATAGCGATGTCTTCCAACATGGCTTTACGACGATCACCAAAGCCTGGAGCTTTAACAGCAGTAGCTTTAAGAATGCCGCGGATGTTGTTGACGACTAGGGTAGCTAGCGCTTCGCCTTCTACGTCTTCAGCAATAATCAACAGAGGACGGCTGGACTTGGCAACTTGCTCAAGAATAGGAAGCAAATCGCGGATGTTGCTGATTTTTTTGTCAAAAATTAGCACATAGGGATCGTCCAGAGCAGCAACTTGCTTTTCAGGGCTAGTGATGAAGTAGGGTGAGAGGTAGCCGCGATCAAACTGCATACCTTCTACAACATCAAGTTCGTTTTCAAGCGACTTACCGTCTTCAACGGTAATGACACCCTCTTTACCGACTTTGTCCATGGCGTTAGCAATGATCTCACCGATGGAGAGGTCGCTGTTGGCAGAAATAGAACCCACCTGAGCGATTTCTTTGCTGGTCGCGCAAGGGCGTGACAGTTTACGTAGTTCTTCTACGGTAACCGCAACGGCTTGGTCGATACCGCGCTTGAGGTCCATTGGGTTGATACCCGCTGCGACGTATTTCAAGCCTTCTTCTACGATGGCTTGTGCCAAAACTGTAGCAGTGGTTGTACCATCACCGGCGTTATCAGACGTTTTAGAAGCCACTTCTTTAACGAGTTGTGCACCGATGTTTTCAAATTTGTCTTTCAGTTCGATTTCTTTAGCAACCGATACACCGTCTTTGGTAACGGTAGGAGCGCCAAAAGAACGATCGAGAACCACGTTACGACCTTTGGGGCCCATGGTGGTTTTTACAGCGTTAGCGAGAGTGTTTACACCACGTACAATGCGTGTGCGAGCTTCATCGCCGAAAAATACTTGCTTAGCAGCCATTTTTAATTCCTTGATTCAGTGCGTAAATGGAGGATTACTCGATAATGGCGAGGATTTCTTCTTCGCGGATAACGAGCAGTTCTTCACCGTCAACTTTGACGCTCTGACCGGCGTATTTGCCAAACAGAATTTTGTCGCCAACTTTCAGGTCGAGAGGCAGAACTTTGCCGTCTTCTGTACGTTTACCTGGGCCTACTGCCAAAACTTCACCTTGATCGGGCTTTTCTGCCGCGCTTTCAGGGATAACAATACCCGAGGCTGTGGTGCGCTCGTTGTCCAAACGTTTGACGATCACACGATCGTTCAGAGGACGCAGTGCCATAGTTGAACTCCTGTTCAAAAAAACAAGTGGAATAAAATTTTGAGCCTGTGACTGTTGTTAGCACTCACTAGCTATGAGTGCTAATTATAAGGGTGAATGAGGTAATTTCAAGTCATGCAAACCATGATGGTTACATAACGGGATTTAAACGCACTTTCTACCCAGCCACAGCGCCGTGCTGACACCATTGTGTGCAGCTAACCACATAGATGGAGATGCTTTTTTATCATTTCAAGAGGCAGCCTTACGAATATTCCGTTGTTCAGTGATTATGTCTGCTTTTATGATGCTTTGAAGCTGTGCGAGGGGCTGTCTGTACGATAGTATGTGATTCGTGGACGTCAAGCGTCCTGAGCGGGTGAATATAATATTTAAAGCAAAAGGAAAAATGCGCTCAGTTCATCACGGACCGATGGTTCTTATCCAACCTCTCAGTTTGTTGACTGTGTGGGTGGCGTTAATGTTACCTACGATGGCGGCAGCTCAAGAACTGCGGATCATGACGTCGTACCAATCGGTTGTGGTTGACCCATTGGTTGAAGCCTTCCATCGGCAACACCCGGATATCCGGGTGCGGGTGCTGAATAAGAACACTCATGCTGCTGTCGACGAGATGTTGGCGGGTAATGGTCGGCGCTTTGATTTGTTCTGGGCCTCATCACCAGAGGCTTTTGTGGTATTGAAACATGCTGGCCTATTGGTTGACGTAGGGCATGGGCCACACGCCGATTTCGCATGGTCAGCGGTGGGTTGGACATGGCGAGCAACACACGATGCACCCCCTGACTTTCCTATACCGCAAGACTGGAATGATTTGCTCGACCCGGTGTTTTCGCAACGTATTGCCATGTCGCATCCGATGCGCTCAGGGACCATGCACTCTCTTCTGGAAACGATTCTGCAAGATCGAGGTTGGCAAGCGGGTTGGGCGTGGGTTTTAGAACTTACTGCACAGTTAAGTACGATCTCTGCCCGTAGTTTTGGTGTGCTAGAGGGTGTGGAGAGTGGTGAGTTCACTTTAGGCTTGAGTATTGACTACTTGGCGTTAACACGCCGGAGTGATGGACTGGTTTTTCGCTACGGTCATCCAGTGATCATGATCCCGGCGCGAATAGCCGCGTTACAGGGCGGCGACAACTCCTCAGCAGCCCGAGCCTTCATGAACTTCGTATTGTCGGAGCAGGGCCAACGAGTTTTGCTACGGCCCGAGATACGTCGCATCCCTGTCGACCCTGATGTGCGTGCCGAGCTCGAAGCGTCTTTGCATCCTGAGGTCAGAGCGGCGTTGAATTTCAGTTGGTCACGCTATGACCCTGAGTTGGCCGCACGACGTTATTGGGAAATCAAGCAAATATTTGAAGCGTTTGTGGCTCGTGATTTGCTGCTGCGCCGTGATTTATGGCGCCGTTTACGAGCGCTGGATCACGCGCCTGCTGCGCAGCGAGCTCGTATACGGCAATTGTTGACATGGATGCCGTTAACCGAACATCAAGCTCGCTCGACCAAGCAGAACCGTGAGACGCTAATAGAATGGTCTGAGCGTTCACATACCATTTTACGTGACGCAGAGTCGCTCATTCGGCTGTTAGAGGAGTCGTAATGCGGTATTGGCGTAAGTCCATTCGGGGGCGGTTGGTAGCAGCGTTAATACTTGTGGTGTTGATTGCAGCCGGTGTATTAACGGTGGGTATGACGGTCATGCTTCATGCCGAACGTGATTTTCGGACCTTAGCGCAGGACCGGATCCCCGCGGTTGCATTGGCTGGCGAGTTAGCGGAGGCAACGGGCGAGTTGGCGGCACTCGCGATGCAGTTAGTCGCAGACCCTGCTATGCCGATAACACCGATGAAGCGAGCCATTGAACATGCAACCGAAGGGGTCGAGGCGGTTTTGGCATCACCGGTATTACAGGTTGCCCCTGAACGAAACGCGACGCGTGCGGCGCTTGAAGTCGCTGAGCGCGACTTGAGGCACGCACTCACTGATTTTGGTCGCATCAGTGTGGACCTCTCCCGCCACGCGCAGTCCGAAGCTCAAGCGGATATTGAGCTGCGTTGGGTTCATGCCGACGTGCAGGATCAAGTGCAGGGCATTCTGAGTGACCTATCTTTTAATATGGATACGCAGTTGACGGCGTTGGTGAGTGAAGCAGCTCCGGTGGTGCGTCGGGAGGCTGAGCAAGCACTGACGCGAGACTGGCTACTGCGCGACCGAATACAGCAGATTGGCTCTGAAGCTGCCACGTTAACCGCCTTGTTGCTTCAAGCGCGGTCAGCCGATAGCCTTGATGGGCTTGAGCAGACACGAGGCTTGGGCCGCGACACGTTGGACAGTTTGGCTTTGGCTCAACTGAATTTGGCACCGAGAGTGGATATCGGATTGTTAGTACAAGTTCTCGAGAGGTTGAAAGCCCTAGCAGCAGGTGACGGGAATGTTTTTGAGCAACAACAGCAGCGTCTGGAATTGCACCGCGCCGCTGTTGCTGAATTACATGCAGCCCAAACGAGTCTGGCGCAGATGCAGGCTGCACTGACCGATCTGGGTAGATCAGAGCGCATCGGAGCACAGCGCAGTGCTGATGCAGCTGCCGCTGCTATCCGGCGTGGCTCGTTTGGCTTGGGTTTGGTGACCTTGTTTGGCGCTTTGGCAACGGCTGTTATTTTGGCGGTCTTTGTTCATCGTCGTATTTTGTTGCGCATTGAGGCGCTGTCGGCTGATCTACGCCGTATTGCGCGAGGCGATTTGAGCGATGCCCAGCCAATCCCTGTGCCGGCTCTTGCTCAATCTCCTGTGGGGGATGAAATTGCGGATATGACGCATGCCGTAAGAGTTTTTCGCGTATCGGTCCGTGAGCGGCAGCAGGTGCTTGAAAGACTTGAGCTCGCGCAGCGTGAACTGATACAAGCCGGTAAGATGGCAGCTTTGGGACAGATGTCGGCGGCGATTAGTCATGAAATCAATCAACCATTGGCTGCTATCGGCCACCGACTGCATAATCTGGGTGCAAACTATCCCGAAACTCGTCCTACTATTACGCGAATTGAAGGATTATTAGAACGAATTAATCGTACCATCAGTCATTTGCGTCGTATCGCTCGTCGATCGGCTCATCGTAATCATTGTGTTTCTTTGGCGGAGCCGCTCACTGAGGCAATGGAGCTGCTGGAGCATCGTATTCGAGCAGAAGGGGTTCAAATTCAGTGCGACGATTTAACAGAGGTAATGGTCTCAGGAGACGAAATTCTGTTAGAGCAAGTCTTGTTAAATATTTTGGGGAATGCGCTGGACGCGATTGCTACGCGCGAAGGGACGCCCGAGTCCGGTTTGATACGAATTCATCTAGAAGCTGGTGATCCGGTTAGGCTACTCATCTGCGACAATGGCGTGGGCTTGGGGGGGCAAAGTGGACAGGCATTAACAGACCCCTTTGTGACTACAAAAGAGCCAGACAAAGGGCTTGGTCTTGGTCTTTCGATTGCTTTCAATGTCATGCAAGACATGGGAGGTCATTTAGAGATTGAGCAAGGAGACCAAGGTGGAGCTGCTGTACGGTTAAGGTTGAATCGCTGGCAAAGAGGTGATGAGTGATATGCCACAGGTGATGTTAGTTGAAGATGATGTCGATTTGCGACTCGCTACGGTCGAGACGCTAGAGCTTGCTGGGTTTCAGGTATTGGCGTTCGAAGCAGCGGCTCCGGCGCTGGCGCAGCTACGTCCTGATTTCCCTGGTGTGATTTTGTCCGACTTACGAATGCCGGGTCTTTCGGGTCTCGACTTTCTGGATCAGGTGCAAGACGTCGCGCCAGAGGTGCCCTTTGTCTTGATCACTGCCCACGGAGACGTCCCTGCAGCACTCCGGGCCATGCGTGGGGGAGCGCATGATTTTTTAGAGAAGCCGTGCTCTCCGGAGCTAATGCTCGATGTGTTGAGGCGCGCACAAGAGATGCGAAGTTTGCATTTGGAAAATATTCGTCTGCGTGATCAATTACGTTGGAATCCAGTACCAGAAGAGCGACTGATAGGTCAATCGGCGACGATGCAAGCCTTGCGCCAGCAATTACGTAGCTTGGCGGGGCTGCAGGTGGATCTGCTGATTGCAGGGGAAACTGGGACGGGTAAAGAACTCGTGGCGCAGGTATTACACGACCTATCGCCTCGATCTAAGGGCCCTTTTATCGCCATTAATTGTGGGGCTTTGAGCGCTTCAGAGGTCGACAGGGAATTGTTTGGCACTGCTGAGAATCCTGGTTTGATTGCGCGAGCTGACGGAGGGACGTTGTATTTGGATGAGTTGGAATCCATGTCAGAACCGCTTCAGGTGCGCTTGTTGAGGGTGTTAGATGCGCGAGAGATTACACCGCTTGGTGCTGCACCGCGCCCCGTCGATTTACGTATTTTTGGTAGTGCGAAACGCCCGCCAGAAGCGTTGCTGGCTGAGGGGCTACTGCGGGCTGACCTCTTTCACCGTTTCAATGCAGCGTTGCACTTGGCGCCATTGCGTGAGCGTGAAAATGATGCCGCGCTACTGGTAACGCATTTCGCTGCGTTAGCTGCTGCTCGACATGAGCTCCCTAAGATTCACCTTGATGACGAGTTGCGCCGACGCATCGCCTGGTATGAGTGGCCGGGTAATGTTCGTGAAGCGCGTAATTTGGCCGAGCGCCTGGTGATAGGAATGGCACCCGGGATACCTGCGCAGGGGGGTGAGAGAGGAGAAACAGGTCGACCCAGCTACGATGCTGCAATGAATGATTTTGAATTGCGCCTATTGCGTGCTGCCTTGATTGAAACAGGGGGGCGTAAGGCCGAAGCGGCCAATTTGTTGGGCATTCCTCGCAAGCGCCTTTATTTGAGGTTGCGTCATCATAATATGCTGGAAGCGCCCCGAATGGGTCAAGATTGACCCATTTTATGTGTCAGGATTGACTCATTTTTTTCTTTAAAAACATATACTTGCGTGTAATCTTAACTTCGTGCATAGTTCCTTGGTACAGATGCGCTCGCAGAGCATCTGATCGATAACGGAATAATAAGTAGGAGGAGTAAATGATTAAATCCTTGACCCTCAGTGCCACCGCCGCACTGCTAATGTCATCGGTCGCTTTTGCGAACACGGTGACGGTTGTGACCTCTTTTCCACGAGACATGACGGACCCTTTCAAGTCTGCTTTTGAGGCTGCACATCCGGGTACAACACTGGAAGTGGTAAGTCGAAATACCAATGCAGCAGTCTCGCATCTGATGGAAACGCGTAAAGCTAATGCAGTGGATCTCATGTGGGCTTCCGCGCCGGATGCATTCGAAGTGCTGAAAGCCGAAGAGTTGCTGGCCAAAGTTGACGTCAAGTCCGAAGGCGTCCCCGATACCATTGGTGGCTATCCGCTTAACGACTCGGATGGAACCTATTTTGGTTTTGCCGCATCGGGTTATGGAATCATGTACAACACCCGCTACATCAAAGCCAACGATCTGAGCGTTGCTCATGAGTGGGAAGATTTGAAACGCGCAGAGTATAACGGCCATGTGGCGATGTCATCGCCATCGCGTTCTGGAACGACCCACTTGACGGTAGAGACGGTGTTGCAAGGTGAGGGTTGGGAAGAGGGCTGGGCAACGTGGAAATGGATTGCCGGAAACATGAACACCGTGACTGAACGCAGTTTTGGGGTCCCCGATGCGGTGAACTCTGGTGCTACCGGCTTCGGCATTGTGATTGACTTCTTCGGCCTAGCATCCAAGGCATCCGGCTTTCCAGTTGATTTAGTTTACCCAAGCGTGACCGCTATCGTTCCCGCAAATATCGGCGTCATTACTAATGCACCGAATCAAGAAGGGGCGGTTAAATTTATTGAGTTCTTACTGTCACCCGAAGGTCAACAGGTTCTGTTGAATCCTGCCATTATGCGTTTACCGGTCAATCCCGTTGTCTACGAGAATGCACCTGAAGGCTTCCCGAATCCTTTCTCAGAAGAGTTCGCTCCGAATGCGATTGAATTCGATGTGGATAAGTCAGGAGAACGCTATAACCTAGTGAACTCTTTGTTTGATGTGTTGGTTACCTATCGTTTGGGAGACCTTCGAGCTGCGGTTTCTGCCGTACAAAAGGCAGAAGCGGCACATGCTAATAGTGGTAATGATGAAGCGGCTACGTTGATCGCTGAGGCGCGTGCGTTGATCGAAGCGATGCCTATTACCGAAGCCGAGTCATTGGATTCGTCCTTTACGCAAGTCTTTACTACCTCACGTGCTAAAGCGGAAACCGAAGTTGTGGGACGTCAGGCCGAGGTTGAGCAGAGCTGGGATAGCTTTGCCGTTGAGAACTACCGCAAGGCCCGCGAGTTGGCCGAACAAGCAGCGGCGTTGTAATAGCTTCTTTAAGGCCCCCGCCCGAATAGGGTGTGGGCCTTTGCTCCCCCGCCCCCTTGAGGACGAACAAAATGGTTACTCACTCCCAGAACCCTGCCATGCGCCGGTTCACGCTGTTTCCGCGCCTATCGGGTGCTGCAGTTGCTGGCATACTGATCGCGATCTTCTTGATGGCCTTCCTGATTTTGCCGGTAGCGCAGGTGATTTACGTGGCCTTTCTGGATGCTCGCACTGGCGCTTTTACGCTCCAGAACTTCCAAGATTTTTTCAATACAGCCTTGTTTCGCGAAAGTTTCGTGAACTCGTTTTATGTATCTGCGGTTTCGGTAGTGGTAGCGACGATGATTGCATTGCCGCTGGCCTATATCACGACACGCTTTAATTTTGCGGGTACAGCGGCTATTCAAGCGCTTGGGATTATTCCGTTGATCATGCCGCCTTTTGTTGGGGCAGTGGCGATGTCGCTACTATTTGGTCGCAACGGATCCATCAATTTGCTGCTGAACGATTATTTCGGATTTCGCATACCGTTTATGGAGGGACTGTCTGGTGTCATTTTGGTTCAGTCTATCCATTACTTTCCTTTTATCCTGATCAATTTGTCGGCAAGCCTGCGCAATATTGACCGCTCGATGGAAGAGGCTGCACAGAATTTAGGGTCATACGGTATGCGGATGTTTCGACGCATCGTTTTCCCCTTAGCGATGCCGGGCTATTTGGCGGGCGCTGCATTAGTATTTATTAAGGTTTTTGACGATCTGGGCACTCCCTTGTTGTTGAACGTCAATACGATGTTGGCGCCACAGGCGTATCTACGTATTACGGGAGTCGGTATCAACGACCCGATGGGATATGTCATCTCGTTTATCTTGGTGGCGTTTTCTGTGTTCTCGCTGTGGGCTTCGTTCTTGTTCATGCGCGGCAAAGATTACGCAACAGTGCAGAAAGGCGGGGGCGGATTATCACGCCGCGACTTGAAGCCGCGAGAGAAGTGGCTAGCGTGGGGCGTGATTGGGCTGATTCTTGCGATGGTGCTCTCACCGCACCTTGGGTTGTTGCTACTGGCTTTTGGCACGATCTGGTCCTTTTCACCCCTACCTGATGGCTTTACGGTACAGCACTTTGGCACGATTTTTACGCAGTCCTCGCAATACATTTGGAATACGCTGATTTACGCCGGATCCGCTGCAGTCATTGACGTGATATTGGGTACGGCTATTGCCTACATTGTGATCCGTACTAAGCTTGTTGGTCGAAAATGGCTGGATTACATGGCGACTGCCGCACTGGCGGTTCCCGGTGTGGTATTAGGTATTGGCTATTTGCGTATGTTCCACAGTGTCCAACTTCCGTTTGGCTTGGGGCAGATGTCCAGTTTCTGGGGCATCATTATCATCGCGCTAGCGGTGCGTCGTCTGCCTTACGCTTTACGGGCGTGCATGGCCGCGCTGCAACAGGTGTCATTATCGCTAGAGGAAGCAGCCGAAAGCCTTGGCGCCTCTCGAACCAGCACCATACGACGCATCGTAGTGCCGCTCATGACGGGGGGGATTCTTGCTGGATTCGTTACCAGTTTTGCTACGGCTGCGGTCGAGCTTTCAGCGACCATTATGCTGGTAGCCCGCTCATCCGATGCCCCGCTTGCATACGGTATTTATCTTTACATGCAATCGCCAGCAGGACGCGGGCCGGGAGCGGCTCTGGGCATTTTAGCCGTCGTAATTGTGGCAATTGGTACCTATCTTTCACAGCGAATTATCGAACGCGAACGTGCACGGCAAACCATGACCGGTGACGGACAGCATTAAGTTTCGGAGACAAAACATGAAGCATACTAAAGCAGGAATCCGCATTGAGGATCTGCATCTGTCCTTCGGTGATACGAAGGTGCTGGAAGGCATCGACATGGTGATCGAGCCGGGCGAGTTTTTCGCCTTCCTAGGTCCTTCAGGGTCAGGGAAATCAACCCTGCTTCGCGCTATTGCAGGCTTTGGTCCAACGCCGCGTGGCCGCATCCTAATTGGGGATCGTGATGTTGCCGACCTGCCTCCCTGGAAGCGCAATGTGGGCATGGTATTCCAGTCTTACGCGTTGTGGCCCCACATGTCGGTGCGTAAGAATGTGGCCTTTGGTCTTGAAGAGCGTAAGGTGCCCGCGAGTGTTATTGCACCCAAGGTCGAAGAAGCGCTTGAAACGGTAGGACTGCTTCATCTGGCTGACCGCATGCCAGCGCAACTATCAGGGGGGCAGCAGCAGCGCGTGGCGCTCGCCCGCACCATTGCGATTGAACCGCAAGTGTTATTGCTCGATGAACCGCTCTCCAATTTGGATGCGTCGTTGCGAGTTCAAATGCGACGTGAGCTGCTGGCCTTGCAACGGAAGCTGGGCTTAACCACCATTTTTGTCACGCACGATCAAGAAGAGGCAAACACAACGTCGGATCGAATGGCCGTACTGGATAAGGGCGTTATTCAACAAATTGGTACGCCGCAAGAGCTTTACGATCAGCCTGCTAATGCCTTTGTTGCAGGCTTTTTGGGTACGGCAAATATTTTGAATGGTGTGATGCAAGCTGAGAGTTTCGTTACCGTGGGAGGGCAGCGGCTGAAGGTTACCAACGCGGTTGCGACCGCTAACCGCATTGTATTGCGACCGCAGAATATTCTTCTGACGGCATCAGGGGGTGAAATTCCGGGTACGATTTCTCATCGTGAATTTTTAGGTAGTCAAATTCGTTACTTGGTGGACACGCCAGACGGGCAGATTATTGTAGATACCTTGCACGCAATGGGGGTGCCTCCACACGATGCGGGGGCTTCGGTTTTTTTAAGTATTGATAGCAACAGCGCTCCGCTGTTGTCGGAGTAAGCAGTGAAGGCTGAGTTTTGGTTTATCCGCCATTTTCGTACACCGTGGAATACACAGGGCCGTTTGCAAGGTCAGCGCGACATCGCTTTGGACGACCCAATGGGCGATCAGGACCTTTCCGTATTAGCCGCAAACCTAGAGGCCTTAGCCGAGCGCGATTTTGCGTTGGTGCTCACTTCACCCCTAGGCCGAGCGCGTCAAACGGCTGCACTGCATGGCTTTCCCGATGCAGAAGTTGATCCTGACTTAGCTGAGATTGCTTTTGGCGACTGGGAGGGGCGCACCTGGGACGAATTAGAAGCCGCCCACCCCGGAGCTTGGGAAAATGCCGTGCACAGTCTGCCACTAGGTGAAAGCTATGAAGATTTTACTGCTCGTATCATGCGGGTATGTGATCGAGCAAAGGCAGCGTCTGGGCCCGTTTTGGCCTTTGGTCACGGTGCGTGGTTGGGTGGGCTAAAGCTGGTACTTGACGGGCGGCAAGGAGGGATGGCGCGCCACACCCTAGGGAATGGCGCGCTCGTTCGATTAGAGCTGTAATGGCGCAGCGCGGGTGATATGCCATAACGCCTAGACGCGATGACTTAAGCGGCCGTTTCCACTAAAACGATTTCGGACGCAGCGGTGGCAGAAATCGTTAAGGTGTTTTCATCCCGAATGGCCGCACCATCGCGTGCATTGAGTTTGACACCGTTCACGTCTATTTCCCCCGTTGCAGCCACTAGGTAGGCCACACGACCAGGCGCTAGGTGATACTGCGTAGATTGCCCTGAATCAAGCGTGGCACCCGATACACGAGCATTTGCACGAATAGGCAGTGCATCAGAGTCCCCTTCCATACCACTTGCTAAAGCGACGAATCCGCCACTACGCTCACCCTTAGGAAAGGGTTTGCTACCCCAAGAGGGCAGAAGTCCAGTTTCATCCGGCATAATCCAAATTTGAAACAGGGTGGTGTCCACAGACTCCATGTTGTATTCAGCGTGTTGGATACCGGTGCCTGCACTCATGACCTGCACGTCTCCAGCCTCGGTTCTACCTTTATTGCCTAAGCTGTCTGCGTGCGTGATGGCGCCATGGCGCACGTAAGTAATGATTTCCATGTCCGCATGAGGGTGAGCAGGAAAGCCTGTACCTGCGGCGATGGTGTCGTCGTTCCATACACGTAACGCACCCCAACCCATGCGGTTTGGGTCGTAATACTGAGCAAACGAAAAATGATGTTTGGCATCTAACCAACCATGATTTGCACCACCTAGGGTGTTGAATGGGCGACGATCAATCATGTCGTTCTCCGTAATTAAAAGATCATGGGTTAATACTAGTGGATGCTGACGAGTAATAGAATAGAATAAATAGAATGTCATTCATTCCATTACTTGCATGAAACAACTACCTGACCTTCAGGCTTGGGCTATTTTTGCCAAGGTGGCAGAAGTGGGATCGTTTGCGCGCGCCGCCGATGCGTTGGGCATCAGCCAGCCCACGGTATCCAAAGCCATTACGCGTTTAGAAAAACAACTGAAGCTGGCGCTGTTTCACCGTAGCTCAAGAAAAATGTCCTTAAGTGCCAGTGGGCAGGCTGCCTTGGCAGGAGCCAGCCGCATTTTGCACGAAGGCGAGCGGTTGGAAGCGTTATTAACGGATCAAGCCACCACATTACGTGGGCCAATTCGAGTTAGCGCGCCCATGTCATTTGGGGTGACTCATTTAGCACCACTGCTTCCGGGTTTTATGAAGGCGCATCCCGAAGTTACGATAGAGCTGGTATTCAGCGATGAGTTTGTTGATATTATTGCTGATAGCTTTGATATGGTGTTGCGCATTTCTAGCTTGCCTGACTCTAGCCTACTTGCTCGGCGACTATGCAGGGTAAAACGCTACCTTGTTGGGGCGCCTCATTATTTTAAGCGTTATGGTTATCCACAGCACCCTCGGGATTTAGCGACACACCGCTCGCTGCAGTATATGCATGACAGCACGGGCAATACGTGGCGATTTGAGCATCCTGTGCAAGGAAGCTTTACGCAATCTGTGCCCACCTTTTTACGGGTCAATAACGCAGAAGCCTTAACTCCTGTACTTTTGCAGGGCTTAGGCGTCGCCGTGCAGCCGGAATTTTTAGTGTGGCAAGAGTTAACGCAGGGCACCCTACAGATTGCCATGCCTGAGTGGGAGGTACCTTCCGTGGCATTGCACCTCGTCACTCCCCCAAGCCGAGCCCGTCCAGCGCGAGTGCAAGCGCTAATGGATTATTTGGCGCAGCACTTTGGTGACGCGCCGTGGGCTCATCAGTAGAGCTTGTTCGTCAACGTACGATTCCGGCTGCTGCCGTTTGGTGAGTAGCGGAATCAATCAGAATAAACGCACCGGTGCTGGGTTGTGTTTCGTAGGGCTCAAGCATCAAGGCATCACGTGTGTTGACGCTAACAGCGGCGATGTCATTCATCTGCAGTTGTGTGGCACCTGATTTGGGCTCTAAGGCGCTAATATCGCGCACTTGATGAATCTCATTCACTTTAGCCAGCGTTAGGCGAGACCCCTGCTTTAACCAGTAAGATCGCGCTGTGTTAAGTGGCGTCTCATCAAGCCAGCATAGGTCGGCGCGTATGGCCTTAGACGGCGCAATTGTATTGTTGGCTAAGGTAATGAGATCACCGCGTGAAATATCGATGTCGCGATCAAGTAAAACAGTGACGGCGTCGCCCGCTTGAACCTGCTGTACTGTTTTACCAGAGCGTTGCAAGCCTGAAATTATGGCACTGACCTTAGAGGGCCAGACGGTAATAACGTCGCCTACGTTTAAGCGGCCGCTATCAAGATGGCCCGCGTAGCCCCTAAATGCTTGGGCAGCTTGCCCATCGTGGCGTATTACCCACTGCACAAATAAACGCGCTTCGTTATTATGCAAATCGCTAGAAAGCGGAAGCGTTTCTAGCAGGCCTAATAAAGGAAGCCCGCTATACCAAGGCGTTTCACTTGAGAGGGTACTGATGTTGTCACCGCGCAGGGCCGACATGGGCACAACGTGAAAATGCTCAATGCCCACTTGTTGTGCAAGTTCGGCATAGGCTTGTTGGATACGGTTAAAAACCGCTTCGTCCCAGCCGACTAAATCCATCTTATTGATCGCAACAATAATATGCTTTAGCCCGAGCAATTTAGCCAGAGTGGTGTGACGTCGGGTTTGCGTTAGTAGCTGTCCATCGGCGGCTTTGCTGGCATCAATAAGAATGATGATGGCTTCGGCCGTTGACGCGCCGGTGATCATATTGCGTGTGTATTGTTCATGACCGGGCGCATCAGTAACGATAAACTTTCGTGAAGGCGTCGCAAAATAGCGGTAGGCGACATCGATCGTAATGCCCTGTTCGCGTTCGGCTTCTAAGCCATCGGTTAATAGGGCTAAGTCGGGCTCGTGTTCGCTGGTGCGCTTATATTTCGAGCGGTTGATCGCATCAATTTGATCAGCAAAAACAGCCTGACTGTTTAGCAATAAGCGACCAATTAATGTGGATTTCCCATCATCAACCGAGCCTGCCGTAATAAAACGTAAGACACCAGTATCTGTTGTGTTCAGCCAAGATTCATTAACGGCATTCATTAAAAGTATCCTTGTTTTTTACGATGTTCCATAGACGCCTCTGACGCTTGATCATCCATACGCGTGGCGCCGCGTTCGGTAAGCGTTGCTAAGGCTGTTTCTTCAATAATGTCGTCCGGCGTGGCGGCAAGTGACTCAACAGGGCAGGTGCAAGAGATATCGCCAACGGTACGAAAGCGCACCTGTAGCTCTTCAACGAGTTCGCCCTCTTTAGGCGGAGTTAAGGGCGTGTCTGGGACTAACAAGCCATTACGTCTGACGACGCGCCGCGTGTGGCTGTAGTAAATAGGAGGTAGGGCAATGTCTTCACGTTTAATGTATTGCCACACATCCAGTTCGGTCCAATTGGAAATAGGAAAGGCGCGTAGGTTTTCACCTTTGTGAACTTTGGTATTGAATAACCGCCAAAGCTCAGGACGTTGGGCTTTAGGGTCCCATTGACCAAACTCATCGCGAAACGAGACGAAACGCTCTTTAGCACGTGCTTTTTCTTCGTCCCGACGGGCCCCACCAATACAAGCGTCGAACTGAAACTCTTCAATGGCCTCTAATAAACTGATGGCCTGAGCACCGTTTCGACTGTCGTTCTCGTGCCGTAACACCACGGTGCCTCGTGCGATGGAATCTTCGACCGACCGCACAATGAGTTTCTCACCCAGCTCTGCAGCGCGCTCATCGCGAAAGCGAATGACCTCGGGGTAGTTATGACCGGTATCAATGTGCATGAGCGGAAAAGGAAAGGCGCCAGGTCTAAAAGCTTTTTCTGCCAGCTTTAGCAGGACGGCCGAGTCTTTCCCACCCGAAAAGAGTAATACAGGGCGTTCGCATTCGGCAGCGATTTCTCGTAGTACATAGATGGCCTCTGCCTCTAACCAGTCGAGGTGGGTACGAGGGGAAAAAGATCCCATGATGTCTCCTAATGATGAGGGGTAATGGTGGAAACGGGGCTGGTATGTAGCCCACATTCAATGCTGTCACGTTGTTCCCACCACCAACGACCAGCTCGTATGTCTTCGCCCACGCGAATAGCCCGGGTGCAAGGCTCACAGCCAATAGAGGGATAGCCTTGATCGTGCAGAGTGTTGTAAGGAATAGCGAAGGTGCGGATGACGGTCCAAACTTGTTCGTTTGTCCAGTCACACAAGGGATTGAATTTTTCTAGATTGAAGGCAGTATCAAACTGACTTTTTTCTAAATTGTCTCGGGTTTGAGATTGCTCACGCCGTTGCCCAGTCAACCAAGCGGATTTACCCAAGAGATAGGCGCGTAACGGTTCAACTTTACGCAAACTGCAGCACGCTTTACGTAAGGCTAAGCTTTCATAAAAAGCATGGGTGCCATGCTCAGCTACATGTTGTTCGACCTTGTCTTGATTCGGTGTGAGACGAGTGATGGTAATACCGTAATGGGCATTAACCTGATCAAGTAAGGCTAAGGTCTCGTCGTGTAAGCGCCCCGTATCAAGAGTGAAGCTACGAATCGGTAGCTTTTGTACGTGAATGGCGTGTTGTATCACCATATCTTCAGCGGCTAACGAATTCGCAAAGACCGCATTCGGATGCGCTTGGGCGATACGTGCTAAATCGTCGAGTAACACGTCCCATTGAACGGCGGTTTGAGCCTCAAGTGTTGGCTGGGTAGAGAGGGTAGACATGAAGACCTCATATAAACGCGCCCGCTTAACGTGGTTCAAAGAGTGGTGCAATAGCAACGGGCGTAGAGTGTCTTTATTGTGCAGAGACTGCGCATCATACGGAACGAACTATTAGTTGATTCCTTATGGCCATGATGTATATGGGGTTTCGAGCTGGATGCAGAGGACAAAAAAGGGGTTAATCGCGGCTTTCTTATTTCTGAAAGTGTTAAAGCTTTAACCTGTCATTAATGGCTGTTAGCATTAACCATGTGAACGTTGATTGGGAACACAACAGCATGGTCGATAGCCAAAAGCAATCGCCATGATTAGTTTAATCAATTTTACAAATCAATAGGTAAATCCTATAATTTAATCACTGTCAATTGCTAACCACTAATGGAGATACATAGCATGTCATTAATCAACACACAGATCCTACCTTTTAAAGCAACGGCTTTTGTTAATGGTGACTTCAAAGAGTACACAAACGAAAGCATTGCTGGTAAATGGTCTGTATTCGTTTTCTACCCAGCTGACTTTACTTTCGTATGCCCTACAGAGTTGGAAGACTTGGCTGATCATTACAGCGAGTTCCAAGCACTAGGCGTTGAGATCTTCTCAGTTTCTACTGACACTCATTTCTCACACAAAGCATGGCACGATTCTTCAGAAGCTATCGGTAAAGTAAATTACCCAATGCTAGCTGATCCTACTCATCAATTAGCACGTAACTTCCAAGTGCTAATCGAAGAAGAAGGTCTAGCACTGCGCGGTACATTCGTTGTGAACCCAGAAGGCCAAATCAAAGCCATGGAAGTTCACGATAACGGTATTGGCCGTGATGCTAAAGAGTTGCTACGTAAAGTTAAAGCGGCTCAGTACATCGCCAAAAACCCAGGTGAAGTTTGCCCAGCCAAATGGGAAGAAGGTGCTAAAACACTGACACCTTCCTTGGATTTGATCGGCAAAATCTAAGTCTGGTATCTCCTAGGTTATCGCCTTGTAGGTAGCGACCTAAGCCTGACCTTCGGGTCAGGCCCTACAGGAGTTATTTTTCCAGAACATAGTCATTTATATGCCAGAGAGGGGCCATCATATGTTAGATGCAAACTTAGTTAATCAGCTTAAAGCGTACTTAGAAAAAATCACGCAACCGATCGAGATTGTTGCGTCTCTAGATGATGGAGAAAAGTCTCTCGAATTGCGTCAACTGTTGAATCAGATTGCAGAGCAGTCCGATAAAATCGCTTACCGTGAAGAAACTGATAACGACGAGCGTAAACCATCATTTAAAATTAACCGTGTAGATTCCGATATCAGTGTTGCGTTCGCTGGTATTCCTTTAGGGCATGAGTTCGCCTCGCTAGTACTAGCACTATTGCAGGTTGGCGGTCATGCAATCAAGTTCGACGAAGCTACCGTTAAACAAATTCAAAGTCTTGAAGGCGACTTCGTCTTCGAAACCTACTACTCATTAAGTTGTCAGAATTGCCCTGACGTGGTGCAGGCACTTAATGCGATGTCAGTGGTAAACCCGCGTATTCGTCATGTTGCGATTGATGGTGCGGTTAATCAGGAAGAAGTGGCTAAGCGCGAGGTTATGTCTGTACCTGCCGTTTACCTGAATGGCGAGCCGTTCCATTATGGCCGTGCAAGTGTTGAAGAGTTACTTGCGAAGCTTGATGCAGGTGATAGCGACGCCCAAGCTGCTGCCATTAACGAGCGTGATCCTTACGATGTGTTAATTGTAGGGGGCGGCCCCGCTGGCGCTGCGGCAGCTGTTTATGCTGCACGTAAAGGAATACGTACTGGCGTTGTCGCCGAGCGTTTCGGTGGCCAAGTGTTGGATACCATGTCCATTGAAAACTATATTTCGGTAATCGAAACAGATGGCCCGAAATTTGCCACAGCTTTAGAAGAACACGTGAAAACGTACGACGTGGACATCATGAATTTGCAGCGTGCTGAAGAATTGATTCCTGGTGAACAAATTCAGGTCAAGTTGTCTCACGGTGGTGTGTTGAAGGCTAAATCGGTAATTCTAGCTACCGGAGCCCGCTGGCGCGAGTTGGGGGTTAATGGCGAGCAAGAATACCGTAACCGAGGTGTTGCCTACTGCCCGCACTGCGACGGTCCTTTATATAAAGGTAAAGACGTAGCAGTTGTAGGGGGTGGTAACTCGGGCGTAGAGGCTGCAATTGACCTCGCCGGTATCGTGAAAAGTGTTACCTTGCTTGAGTACGGCGACGAGTTACGTGCTGACGGTGTTCTACAGCGTAAGCTGCGTAGTTTGCCGAATGTCACGGTGTTGACCAATGCGCAAACCACCGAAGTGATTGGTGACGGTAGTAAGGTTACGGCACTGAGCTACACCGACCGAAACTCGGGCGACAGTCACGAAGTGACCCTTGATGGTATTTTTGTACAGATCGGTTTAGTACCTAATACCGAGTGGCTAAAAGGTGCTGTAGATCTCACTCAGTATGGTGAGATCAACGTGAATGATCGTGCGCAGACATCGGTAAAAGGTGTATTTGCAGCAGGTGACGCCACAACGGTACCGTACAAGCAAATTATCGTCGCTGCTGGACAGGGTGCAACGGCTGCACTAAGTGCCTTTGACCACTTAATACGTAGTTCGGTTTCAATAGAGGAAGAAGAAACCACAGCGGCTTAAGCCAGCTTGAACGTGTATGGTTAATAAAACCCCCAGTACATTATTGTGCTGGGGGTTTTATATTCTGCGCTACGGGGGGCGATCAATCGTTGTCGAGTAACTCGGGTGGCAACCACTGTCCACCTAGCACTGATTCGCAACAGCTTAACCACGCCTTAGCGGCCAGTGATAGGTACGCGCTATTCCACACATGCACCACCTCCCATCGTAGTGCGGGCTCAATAATTTCAGCCATTTGTGCCGGAGGGTGTTGAATTCTTGATAAGAAGGGCTCGGGCAACAGGGCAACGCCTAAGCCCGAGGTGGCCATTGAAACCACCCAATCCCATTGACTACTTTGGGCGACGATAGTCGGGGTAACGCCGTTTTGTGTGAATGCCTTTCGTAACAAGCGGGTTAGGCCGAAGTCATCATTCAAAAAAATAAGGGGTAGCGGAGCTAATTCGTTCAAGCTGATTTTTTTGGTGTTGCCGCTAAAGGTATTTTCGGTGGCGAGGGCCCAAACAGAATGAGAAGCGACGGTTCTAGCGCTGATGGCAAGTTCAGATGCTACCGGTGAAATACTAAAACCCATCTCAAGCTCTCCCGAGGCTACGTGCTGTTCAATTGCAGGGCCCGGTAATTCTTGGATATGCAGGTCAATATCAGGGTATAACGACGAAAATTTGTGTAGTACATCAGTAAACAGCAAGTTAATCATGGGTGGAATACCCAGCCGCAGCACTCCTTGTTTTAACGATTGCGTAGCAAGCACATCAGAGCGAAGTCGTTCAATGCTGTGTAGTACGTCCACACCACGATCCAGTATCACTTTTCCGGCATCGCTTAATAAGAAGCCCTTAGCGTCTCGAATAATCAATGTTTCGCCAAACTCGTCCTCAAGTTGGCGCACCATCTTACTAACGGTGGATTGGGTGACGCCCAGATGAAGAGCGGCTTTGGTAAAGCTTTTATGCTTCACGGTTTCGATAAAATAGCGTAATGCGCGTACATTCACGGGCCACTCCTTAGTCATTCCTATTTGGCATGGTTTTCAATCATTTTAGTCATAATGGCGATGATATGCTGAAATCAAAGCATGATAATAAGGAGAGCGACTTGTCTCACGAACGTATACGTTTAGCAGCACTGAATAGTAAAGTGATGTCAGCCGAAAAAGCGGCCGAGCTTTTTCAAGAAGGTATGACAGTAGGCATGAGTGGTTTCACACGAGCAGGAGACAGTAAAGCGATGCCAGTTGCTTTGGCTGCCCGCGCCTCGAAAACGCCATTCAGTATTAACTTGCTTACCGGAGCCTCACTAGGAAATGATAGTGATGCGCTGATGGCCTCAGCGGGTCTTTTGGCTCGTCGTTCACCTTTCCAAGTCGATTCCGTGTTACGGAAAAAGATCAATGCGGGTGAGGTTATGTTTTGTGACCATCACCTGTCTCAGCCTGCGGAAATGTTGCGTTCGCAAGGTGGATACCCTATTGATATCGCGGTTATCGAAGCAGTAGCCATTACGGAAAGCGGTGCGATTGTTCCCAGCACTTCGGTGGGAAACTCGGCCAGCTTCGTAGCACAAGCAAAGCACGTCATCGTGGAAATTAACCTGAGCATGCCGCTGGCGTTAGAAGGGGTTCACGATATTTATCTACCAGCTGAGCGACCTCATCGCCAGCCTATCGCGTTAACGGATGTCGCACAGCGTATTGGCGACACAGCCATCGCCGTAGACCCCGAACGTATTGCGGCAATTGTTTTTACGGATATGCCGGATAGTCCCTCAAACGCCTTACCGCCTGATGCCGACACCAACGCCATTGCCGCGCATGTGGTGAGCTTCTTAGAGGGTGAAGTCAAAGCGGGGCGATTAACCCAAGAGTTACTGCCTCTACAGGTGGGTATTGGCACTATCGCGAATGCGGTGACGTATGGTTTGGCATTGTCCGATTTTAAGAACCTCACCATGTATTCTGAAGTGCTGCAGGACAGTGCGGTCAGTTTATTAGACTCTGGGCATTTGAAGTTTGCCTCGGCGTCGTCCATGACCTTGTCTGCGCCGGTGATGCAGCGTGTCCTCAATAATTTGGATCATTATCGAAACCAATTAGTGCTGCGTCCGCAAGAAATCAGTAACCATCCCGAAGTGGTGCGACGCTTAGGCATTATTGCCATTAATGCGGCCTTAGAGTTTGATATTTACGGTAACGTGAATTCCACCCATGTTAGCGGTTCGCACATGATGAACGGAATCGGTGGATCGGGTGATTTTGCGCGTAATGCGCACCTTTCTATCTTCGTGACAAAGTCTCTGGCTAAAGACGGTGATATTAGCCGAGTAGTGCCGATGGTTTCACACGTTGATCATTCTGAGCACGATGTGGATGTGCTGGTTACCGAATGCGGGTTAGCAGATCTACGTGGCTTAGCCCCCCGTGAGCGAGCAGCACTGATCATCGCAAACTGCGTGCATCCTGATTATCAGGCTAGAATGGCAGATTACTTTGAACGTGCCTGTTCACGCGGCGGCCATACTCCTCACTTACTTGAAGAAGCGTTCTCTTGGCACTTAAGATATCAGCGTGAAGGTAGCATGCGAGAATCTGCTGAGGCACTTGCGTAATTCCTAGTGAAAAGAGCAGCCAGTAAAACCGACATTTATTGTCGGTTTTTTGTTGCGCTAAAGACGCAGGCAATTAGCTAAGCGTAAAATATTAAGATGATGGTTTTATTCAGACGAGAGGCCGAAAGTTGTTAGAGAGTATAGGTGTGGTTAACTTGGGTACCTATTTAATAGGGGCGGCATTAATCATCGTATTGCCGGGGCCCAACTCTTTATACGTCTTGGCTACCGCAGCTTCTCAAAATCTGAAAGAGGGGTATAAGGCAGCTTCGGGTATTTTTGTTGGAGATACCATTTTATTGGTGTTGGCAGCGGGTGGCGCTGCGTCTGTGCTAAAAGCCTTACCGGTGCTTTTTTATACACTTAAAGTGGTAGGTGCCTGTTACTTAGCCTATTTAGGTGTGCGGATATTGTGGTCGTTATACAAGCCAGCACCTGTTTTCGATCATCAACGTCTCAGTACGGTTAAAAAGCCAACCGAAAGCCGTTTTCTCAAAGCGCTGACGCTTAGCTTGATGAATCCTAAAGCCATTGTGTTTCTGCTGTCGTTTTTGGTGCAGTTTGTTGATCCAACCCAAGGCCATCCCTGGCTGGCTTTCTTGGTGTTAGGCCTCTTTTTACAGCTATTTAGTGTGCTGTATTTATCGGCGCTTATCATCGGCGGAACGCGATTAGCCGATGGCTTTAGAAGGCGTCCTCGTATTGTCAGTATGGCGAATGCTGCAGTCGGAGTTCTATTTTTAGGGTTTGCAGCAAAAATGGCGTTTGATCGCTAACCCATCATTGTTTAGTATTAAGACGCAGGTCAAATTTTTGTATATTTAAGGACTATTTATGAGCGATCCCATCCGAATCGGTATTGTCGGTTATGGCAATTTAGGGCGCGGTGTTGAGTTAGCGCTAGCGCAAAATCCTGATATGAGCTTGGTCGGTGTGTTTACCCGCCGTGAGCCCGATACAGTGAAGCTTGTAAGTCCGGATATACCTACTTATAAAATGGATGATATCGAGCAGTATCAAGATCAGATCGATGTACTGATTTTGTGCGGTGGCTCTAAAGACGATTTGCCTAAACAGGGTCCAGAGCTGGCTCGCTGGTTTAGTACGGTCGATAGCTTTGATACCCATGCCAAAATTCCAGATTATTACGCAGCCGTTGATGCCGTGGCACGTGATGCCGAAAACACATCAATTATTGCGGTAGGCTGGGACCCAGGTCTTTTCTCACTGAATCGCTTAGCAGGCGAAATCGTGTTGCCTGAAGGCGATACTTACACCTTTTGGGGTAAGGGTTTAAGTCAGGGGCATTCTGATGCCGTGCGCCGTGTAGAAGGTGTGAAGGCTGGTGTGCAATACACCTTACCGGTGCAGGAAGCTATCGATAGCGTACGTAAAGGTGAGTCTCCTCAACTTAGCACACGTGAGAAACACCGTCGTGAGTGTTACGTGGTGCTCGAGCAAGGGGCCAGCGAAGACGCCGTACGCAATGCGATTGTTACGATGCCCGATTATTTTGCCGATTACGACACCACCGTGTATTTCATTACCGAAGATCAACTGAAAGCCGAGCACTCCACCATGCCGCATGGTGGCTTTGTGATCCGAAGCGGGCGATCGGGAGCAGGCAGTAATCAGGTAATTGAGTACTCATTAACCTTGGCCAGTAACCCAGAGTTTACGTCCAGTGTGTTGGTGGCCTATGCCCGAGCTGCTTATCGTTTGAAAGCAAAAGGACGTTACGGCGCTAAAACAGTCTTCGATGTGGCACCAGGTTTATTGTCTCCAAAAAGTGCAGCGCAGTTACGCAAAGAGCTACTTTAAGGGTGTCGAGTTAATGCCATAGTGCAAAAAGGAGGGTGCTTACATTGCACCCTCCTTTTTATTTAGGTCTTACTGTACATACGTGCGTTCGTGTAAACGTTTGCTGTGTTTCATCCATCGTAGGGTTAGCAGCAGGGCAACCACAGCTAAGCCGATTACGAGTCCAATCCAAATACCCACCCCGCCCATATTAAAACCAAACGCAAAAAGGGCACCAATCGGAACGCCAATGATCCAGTAGCCCACCAACGCTAATAGCATTGGTGTGCGGGTGTCATACAGACCGCGAAGCATACCTGCAGCAACGGCCTGAGCGCCGTCAGTAAGCTGAAACAGCGCTGCGAAAAAGATGAATTGTGTTGCGGTGATTACGACGGCCTGGTTTGCTGGATCGCCTATATCGATAAAAAATTGTATTAGCCATTCCGGAGCCACCCACATAACCAGAGCGGCCACCCCCATACAACTGACCCCCAAGGTATATGAGACCCAGCCTGCTCCCGTTGCCGCAACAGGGTCGGCACGCCCCGCCGCTAGTCCTACACGGATGGTAGCCACTTGGCCGAAGCCCAAGGGGAACATGTACGAGATGGTGCAAATTTGAATCGCAATCGCATGAGCGGCTAAAGAGACTTCGCCAATTAAGCCCATCATCATAACGGCTGCGTAAAAAACCAACGTCTCGAGGGTAAAGGTAATGGCTATTGGAACCCCTAAACGCAATAGCTCCATTAGCTTATGCAGCCTGAAGTGCCACCAGTTATTAAAAATCAAGTAATGATGAAATTGGCGATTGAAGCGCACGACCAGAAGCATACCAATGAACATACAAGTGCTAGAAAGCGTACTGGCGAGACCTGCACCACGTATTCCTAAAGCGGGAGCGCCGAGGTTTCCGAACACCAGAACCCAACCTAAAAAGGCATTTAGCACAATGGCGGCAGTGGCAACGGCTAGGGTCCATAAGGGCCGCTCTAGCGTTGCCAATAATGACCGTAAAACGATATAGCCCAGATAGGGTAGTAGGGACCATTGCAAGCTGTGCATATAGTCCATCGCTTGCGCTACCGTTTCAGGGTTTTGACCAAAGGCCAACAGCACGTGGTCGGCATGCCAGAGCAATAGCCAAAAAGGCAAGCTAACTAACAACGCCGTTAAAAAGCCATGGCGCATGATTTCTTGAATAGGGGTTATCTCATCACGCGACTTGCCTAGTGCTGTAGCTAGCATCGGAATGGTGGCCGACACCAGCCCCAAGCTAAAAATCATACAAGCCTGATACAAGCTACCCGCTAGCGATCCCGCTGCTAATTCGCTTTTGCCTAAAGAACCCATGTAAATGACATTGGTCGTTAAGAGGGCAATTTGGGCTAGATTGGTCAGAATTAATGGCGAGCCTAAGCGCAATGAGGCTCTGGTTTCACTTAGCCACGAGTAAGGAGTGATAGGGGCTGTCATTGTCTTGTGCTACGAATCCATAAAAGCAAATATTGCCTGTTTTTTTTATTTTTACTCATAGTACACTTTGCCGTATGAGCAAAGGGCGTCGTCATTATTCGATAAAAACCGGACATTATTTAATCGCATGTTTATTGCTATTAAGTGTCTCGTTGCGCGCCATCATACCCGTGGGTTTTATGCCCTCTGCAACGGGTTCAACGTCCTTCTTGCCCAACCTTAGCTTCTGCATAACGGGTCTCTCTACTCAAGCACAGCAGTTTTTTGAATTGCCCACGGCACCGCACTCGCACGATGAGCATATTAGCGTAGATTGTGTGTTTGCATCGGTGTTAAACAAGTCAGCCCTGCTTGATACAGGGGGCGCAATTGTGACTTGGCAAGCGATGCTGCTGTGGTTCACGCTGTTATGTGCTTGGCGATTAATTAGACCGCAGCAAAATGACGGGCCGCCTCTAGGGGCACGGGCTCCACCAGTCCTTCCTGTTTCACCATGAGCATGCAACGAAACGATCACACGTCCTCACAATAAATGCAGGCAGTCATCGTTCGTCTACAGCGTAGCTACTATTTTGATCCAAAAGGACTAAACATGAAAAAAACAACGGTATATGCAGTGCTTGCTGCCTCATTGGCTTTTACTTCAGTTGCTGCAGCGCATTGCGGTCATGACCACGACCACGATCATGCCCATGAACACGCTCATCATCATACCGATTACACGGCGCAGTTTGCGTCGGCGGCGATTTCCACATTGATTGAAGTAGAAGGCTGCTGGATTCGTAATATACCCACACCTGCCCCATCAGCTGGGTATTTTGTAGTGAAAAACAACGGTACGGAAGCCATTACGTTGTTAGCTGCTAACTCAACACAGTATGACGATTTGATGCTTCACCAAACTGTCGATGAAGATGGTATGGCAAAAATGAAAATGGCCGATGACATTAAGATCGAAGCAGGTGAGTCTCTTGAGTTCAAGCCTGGCGGGTATCATGCCATGTTAGAAAGGCCTGTCTCCGCAGTCAGTGTGGGTGAGCAGGTAGATTTGGAACTGTTGTTCGATAATCAGCAGAAAGTCGTGGCGCAATGTGCGGTAAAAGCGCCGGGAGCACGTTCTGCAACGCATTAATAGTCTCGCTGCTTCACTTTTATGTGATAACTAATAATGCGCAAAGCCCTCATACTTCAAAAAGATACGGTATGAGGGCTTTTTTACCGTCCAGTCTGGCGTTGATCAACGGCGTTAAAAAACCGAGACACACTTTGATTGAATGCCTTAGGGTTGGCCAGATTCATACCGTGTGCCGCTTGAGAAATAGTAAGGGTATAAGCATGTGGTAGCTGCTGCTTTACAGCCTCTATACAGCGCTTGTAACGGGCAGGGCTATGTTGACCACTAAGCAGTAATGCGGGAAATGTTTTTTGCTTTAACGCTTCTAAATCCAGCATAAAGTGCTGCTCTTGCGCTTGCTTTGCCAAGGTGGGTGCATTCTCGCGCACCATGGTTTTAAACCAGCCTACCATTTGCCGCCAGGTGTCGGGGCCATTGACCGTGTCGATGAATAAGGCTAGTGCGGCTTCGGTGTCTCCTTGCTCCAGCAACGCTAGGGTGTCGTGAATCACGGGCGAGTACGCCTCATCGTCAGGTAGACGAAAACCAGGGTCTGCAAGAGTAAGCGACGCTAACGACTCTGATGATTGCATGGAAAGCTGCAGCGCGACTTGAGCGCCTCTAGAGTGTCCAAGTAGATGATAGGGTTCCGAGGGCACAAGCTGGCTAAGCAGGCCTTCAATCAATTCCGTTTGACTGGGTGTGCTGAAGTGATGCAGATCTAAAGCGGGCCAGTAGCCCGGCAAGCTAGGAGCGATGACCCGATGGTGTTCGGATAAGGCCTTAATTTGCCAACGCCAATAACGATAGTCACACAGCGAACCGTGTAGTAATACGACAGGGCTGCCTTGACCTAACTCTTCATAAAACACAGCTTCGCCATGAACAAGACATTTTTTATGCATGGATAGCGTTTAACGACCTCATTCTCACACATTAAATAGCCCTGTTAGTAGAACAGGGCTATTTATGCGAGTTGTGTCCTAACTTATTGGAGTAGATCGAGACGACTGCGCGCGGTGTCGGCAGCGGCGGACTCAGGGTAGTCGTTAACAATGCGTTGTAGGGTTTGCTGGGCAGCAGCAAGGTCGTTCTTCTCAACCTGACTGGAGGCGACCACCATCAAGGCATCGGGCGCGCGTGGCGCTT
The DNA here is from genome assembly GCF_057475185.1 of Paenalcaligenes sp. DL 463. Taxonomy (NCBI): domain Bacteria; kingdom Pseudomonadati; phylum Pseudomonadota; class Betaproteobacteria; order Burkholderiales; family Alcaligenaceae; genus Paenalcaligenes; species Paenalcaligenes sp. DL 463. The sequence goes on from NZ_JBYBKX010000003.1 coordinate 248,149, forward strand.
GGGGGCTACTCTGAACTAAAGCTTGAAGTTTTTGTATGGCGGCATCGAAATTACGTGAGGCATACAAGCTGCTGCCTTCGTAGAAACGCACCTCGTCTAACTGCGTGCTATTCGGGTAAGCGTCCATAAATGCAGCAAAACCGCCCGCGGCTTGTGGGTATTGACCGCTACGGTATAAATCCATTGCCCCTTCATAAGCGGCTTGTTCTTGTGGGTCGTTAAATACGGCTTGGCTAGCGTCGGCTTCAGGCTGGTTTTGCGCGTTTTGCCAGTTGAGTGTCTCGACTTTGCCTCGTAATTTTGCAACTTCTTGGCGCAACGTTTCGATTTCATCAGCCATTCGAAGACGAATCTGCTGGTTCTGTTCATTGGTTTGGCGTACTTGTTGACGTAATTCAATAATGGCGCGTCGCGCCTCGTCGTCAGCAAAAGCATGTGCAGGTAGCGCGAGCAGTAAGCCGATGCTGCTAAGCGCGGCTACGGTAAATCGTCGCAAGGGCAGTTTAAGTAGACTCATCGATTGTTCCGTGTAAATAAAAACGCCGCAGCGGAATTATCCCGCTACGGCGTTAGTGTAAACCAGCTACCGTAGATTAGCGCTGGTAAACGATATCAGCACGACGGTTTTCAGCGTAGTCGGCTTCGGTATTACCCAAAGCTTTAGGACGCTCTTTACCAAAGCTGACTGCTTCAACTTGATTAGCATTAACGCCAAGCAGGCTCATCATGCGTGCAACCGCTTCAGAACGACGCTGACCTAAAGCCAAGTTGTATTCTGCGCCACCCCGTTCGTCGGCGTTACCTTCGACGCGAATGTTTTGCTGAGGATTGCTGCTCAGGTAACCAGAGTGCATCTCTACAAGACTGCGGTACTGATCTGGTACGACATAGCTGTCGAAGTCAAAATAGACCGAACGTTGCTGTGCTAGTGGGCTTTGTGGGTTGAATGGATCCATAACTTGACCAGTTGATGAATCAAAACCAGTACCACTTCCGGTGCCTGTGCCTGTGCCACTTTCATCAAGCGGTACAGAACTACATGCAGCAAGAGCCATAGCCACAGCGGCTAGGGTGAAACCTTTAAAAATGCGCGAGCTCATCAGCAGAGTTCCTTTAAAAAAGAGTCACACAGAATGTTAGTTAGTAAACGGGCCCCAGGTGGGTTCACGTACTTTGCCGTTAAGCGAAGACAACGTCTGTCTTACACGGCCGTCTACTGAAGTCACCGCTAAAACGCTGCGCCCACCTTGAACAGAACTGTAAAGTATCTGCATGCCGTTGGGGGCAAAGCTGGGTGACTGATCGTCAGGTCCCGTGGTCAGAAGTTGCTCAGCGCCTGTTGCCATATCCTGGGTGGCAACACGGTAAGCGCCATTTCTGCGTGTAACGTATACAAGGTTATTACCATCGGGAGAGACCTCAGGTGAGATATTGTAACCTCCATTGAAGGTAATACGTCGCGCCTCGCCTCCTGCGACAGGAGCTTGATAGATTTGTGGGTTACCGCCACGGTCACTTGTGAACACGATAGAACCACCGTCAGGGGTGTAGGAGGGCTCGGTATCGATCAAAGGTGAGCGCATCACACGGCGTAGACCGGAACCATCTGGGTTGATCGTGTAAATCTGCGAGATGCCATCGCGTGAAAGCACCACGGCTAGCTGGTTCCCGCTAGGAGCCCATGTGGGCGCACTGTTGTTGCCTTTAAAGTTTGCGATGGGCTCGCGCTTACCTGTGGCTAAAGTTTGTACATACACCACGGGCTTGTCAGCTTCGAAACTAACATAAGCAAGTTGGGAACCATCAGGAGACCAAGAGGGAGAAATAATTGATTGTTTTGATCGCAGCATGACCTGTGGATTTTGTCCGTCAGCGTCTGCAATTTGTAACTCATAGCTGTTGCCGGTTTGCAACACGTAGGCAATGCGCGTCGAAAACACTCCTCGGACACCCGTGATTTTTTCGTAAATACGATCAGCAATTTGATGTGAGATACGACGCAATTCTTTTTCTGAGCCCGCAAAGGCGATGCCGTCCAATTCAGCGCGATTTACGGCGTCTACTAAACGGTATTGAATAGTGTATTGCCCGCCATTTTGGTTCACTGATCCATAAGCGAGGTAATCAGCACCGCGATTTCTCCAGTCGTCGTGGGCAATCGTACTGTCGGCATTGAGGCCAGCGCCAGTCGCATTAATCAGCTGAAATTGCCCTGATCGGCTAAGGTCAGCTCGAATGACTTCGGCGATAGATTGAACATTTGCATTATCGGCAAAGTCTGCAATAGCGATGGGGTATTGAGTCGCACCAACGCCGGATATATCGACGCGTAATTGGGCGTTTGCTTGGCTGGTAAACAGACCAGCCGCAACGGCAAATAGCCCTGCGGTTATCGCACGCCAACGACGGCGGACGGTAACCTTGGCTGAATTGGCTGCAGTCATGTTTGCTCTCTCCTGATTATTCATACATTCGATACTGACCATCAATATAAGATGGATACTTACCACTAGGCGGTTTAGGGAATGGCGAACACTTCGCTATTCCTTTTTGAACGGCATCGTCAAATAAGTTAATGCCGGACGATCTTAAAATTCGTACGTTCCGTACTGTGCCATCATTATTCAGATCAACACGGTATTGTAACGTTGGATTGTTCGTTCCTTCGCGAGCAGGGGTGTTATAGACCACATTCGGACGCACGCAGGCGCGAACCTTGGCGCCGTAACCATCGTTACCGCCGCCACCGCCCACTTGGTTGCGATCAGATGTACCGCCGGCGGCACCCGCTGCTTGCTGGCCTGAACCCAACATGGCGGCTCTAAAGGCATCTTCCTTAGCTTTCTGCTCTGCGGCGGCTTTGGCTTTACGTGCCGCTTCAGCCTTGCGAGCGGCCTCTGCCTTAGCCTTACGCTCTGCTTCTTCTTTGGCCTTCTGTTCTGCAGCGGCTTTAGCTTTGCGTTCAGCCTCTTCTTTGGCTTTTTGTTCTGCCGCTACCTTCGCTTTACGTTCGGCTTCTTCCTTCGCCTTTTGTTCGGCTTCAGCTTTTGCTTTACGCTCAGCTTCTTGTTTTGCCTGCTCTTCTGCCTCGGCTTTCGCTTTTTGCTCAGCGGCTAGTTGTGCTTTACGCTCAGCTTCGGCTTTGGCTTTTTGTTCGGCTTCTTGTTGTGCTTTTCTCTCAGCCTCTTGTTCTTGCTCTGCTTTCTTCTTTTTCGCTTCTTCTAAAGCGATGTCAGGATCCACCTCAGGTTCGACCGGTGGCGGAGCTGGCTCTGGGTCGGGGGTAGGTGGTGGTTCTGGAGTCGGCTCGGGCTCGGGTTCTGGCTCAGGGGTGGGCTCAGGCTCAACCTCCTCTTCGACGGTAGGCTCTTCAACTGGCAACTCTGTGTTCTCAGCGAAAGCAACATCACCCTCGGCCCACAGTTCAATTTGGATGGGATTCGGAGATTTAGGAGAGGAAAACAGACTGAGCATCACGGCAAGCGCTAAGATGGCATGCAAGCCCACGGCGTAAAGTAGGCCGCGGCGCTCGTCTTGCTCTTCAGGAGTGCGGTTCAGTTGGTTCTTAGTAGGACGATTACGTAGCTTCATTCAATTCAATATAGACAATCTAGGCCTACAAAATAACGACGTTAAGCACAAAGAAGGGGTAGCCTACACGCGATCCTTAAGTCTACTCGTCTTGATTCACTAAGAATCCTAAGCGAGTAAAGCCGCTGGAGCGAAGTTGATCCATCAATTCCATGACGGTCTCGTAGGGCACCTTTCCATCAGCCGCAATAACCACTGGGTTCTCATTGAGTGCTAACAATTTAACTTCATCAATAAGATTGTCTTTATTGATGTTATGAAATTCGGCACTACCGTCTCGTAGACGTATCGATAGCGCACCGTCTTGGTCGACTTGTACTTCAATCGGGGCTGCTGGAACTTCCGATGCTTGTCCAACGGTAGGAAGATCGATGATGCCGGGAGTAATCATGGGGGCAGTCACCATAAAGATCACGAGCAGCACCAACATAACGTCAATATAGGGTACGACGTTAATATCGTTCTTTAAGCGGCGCCGACCGCGGCCAGTACTTGCACGGATAGAGGGCATTATTGAACCTGACGCTGTAAAATATTCAAAAACTCGTCGATAAAGCCGTCAAAGCGAATCGATAAGCGATCGATCTCGGTTGTGTAGCGGTTATAAGCAACCACTGCCGGAATGGCTGCAAAAAGCCCAATGGCGGTAGCGATTAGCGCTTCAGCAATACCGGGAGCCACAGAGGCCAGCGTGGCTGACTGGGCGCCAGATAAGCCAATAAAGGCATGCATAATGCCCCATACGGTGCCAAGTAGCCCAATATACGGGCTTACCGACCCAGCCGAGGCCAGAAAGCTTAAGTTCGTCTCAAGCGAGTCAAGTTCACGTTGATAGGTGGCTCGCATTGCTCGTCTTGGACCATCAAGTAAGGCCTCGCCCTTTTGGGTGCCACTGCGTCGGGCTTTTAAAAATTCGGTCATACCCGATTCGAAAATGCGGGCTAATGCGCCATGCTCGTCGCGGCGGGTGTGAATGGCTTGTTGCAACACGCTTAAGTCACCGCCCGTCCAAAAATCATCTTCAAATCGACGAGTTTGTTCGTGGGCCCGTTTTAATGAGGCGCGCTTACTAAAAATGTAGGCCCAGGAAAGAATGGAAATGCCGAGTAATAAGAGCATTACCAGTTGAACGGGCACGCTAGCATCGAGTAGAAGTGTCAGTAGCGACAGGTCGCCTGTTGGTTGCATGATCAGTCTTGCGCCTTTTCCAAAGATAAACGTAGGTCGTGATTAAATTTCGCAGGTCGTCGTGTTATGGCATCCACGCAAACTACTTGGATGGTGCTTTCGCATAACAGTTCCTCAGACAGCGTTGCCCGTTGATGGAACGTTACCGAGGCTGCACCGATATGAGTAATGGCGCTGTGTATACAAAGTAAGTCATCCAGTCCTGCTGGCTTACGATATTGTATTTCAACATCTTTAACCACAAAGATTTGCCCTGTTGCTGCTGCCATGTCAGATTGATTAATGCCTAAAGAGCGTAACCACTCTGTGCGGGCCCGCTCAAAAAACTTTAAGTAGTTCGCATAAAACACGATGCCACCTGCATCAGTGTCTTCGTAATATACGCGAATATACAGTGTGGAGTCAGTGCTTGTCTTATCAACTGGCATGTCTTTGTAATCGAGGGTAAGTAAGAAGAGTTATCCAATCGCACCATCGCTAAAAAAACCAGCAATGCTTAGGCATTGCTGGTGATGGTATTAGCAATCTTCAAGGGCTTTTAGCACGGCGTCGACGGCTTGTTCCGGAGCAACCTTTTCGTTAAGGCCAGTGCGACGAGTTTGTACTTCGATGGTGTTTTCTTTTAAGCCACGATCTCCGATAGTAACGCGTACGGGTACGCCGATAAGCTCCCAATCGGCAAACATCACGCCGGGGCGAGTATCACGGTCATCAAGAATCACGTCTATCCCTTGGGCTTTTAACTGCGTGTACAGCGATTCGGCGTGCTCTCGCACGGTTTCGCTTTTATGTAGTCCTAAGCCGCAGATGACCACTTCAAAAGGAGCGATGGCGCGAGGCCAGATAATACCTTTGTCATCATGGTTTTGCTCGATGGCGGCAGCGGCAATACGGCTGATGCCAATACCATAGCAGCCCATCTGCATAAGCCGAGGCTTGCCGTCGGTGTCTAAAAAGGTAGCTTGAAGCTTCTTAGAGTAGGTATCGCCTAAAAAGAAGACATGCCCAACTTCAATACCGCGTTGTATCGCTAACGAGCCACCCGTTGGATCGGGGTCCCCGTGCACAACATTGCGTAAATCCGCCACAGTCGGCTCGGCTAAATCGCGGCCCCAGTTGATTCCTGTGTAGTGGTAGCCTTCGTCATTTGCCCCGCAGATAAAGTCGCTCATGTTGGCGACGGTGGTGTCGGCAATAACATTCACAGGCTTCACGGTATTGATCGGCCCAAGATAACCGGGTTGACAACCAAATGTCGCAAGAATCTCTGTATCAGTAGCAAGTCGAGCACCCTGTTCAAAACCCGGAAGTTTTGCCACTTTGATTTCATTGACCTCGTGATCACCACGCACAAGAAGCAACCAGATAGTGGCTTCACCACCTTCCTCGGTTGTGTTATCTGTGGCCATGACGACGGATTTAACGGTGTCTGTCAAAGGGCGGCCTAGTTGTTCTGCAACCAGCTCGCACTTGGGCGCATTCGGTGTTTCGGTTTTGGTGAAAGCCTCTTGAGCCGTTGCGCGTTCAGCGATTAGGCAAGGGGCAGCGGCTAGCTCAATGTTGGCGGCGTAGTCAGAGTCGGGGTTATAGACGATTTCATCTTCGCCTGTATCGGCAATAACCTGAAACTCATGACTGCGTGAGCCGCCGATTGATCCCGTGTCCGCAGCAACGGCCCTGAAGTTCAAGCCTAAGCGTTCAAAAATTCGCATGTAAGCGTTAAACATGTTGTCGTAACTGGCTTGGGCTGTCTCGGCATCACGGTCAAACGAATAAGCGTCTTTCATGGTGAACTCGCGTCCGCGCATTAATCCGAAACGGGGGCGGCGCTCATCACGAAATTTCGTTTGAATATGATAGAAATTGACGGGCAGTTGTCTCCAGCTGTGAATTTCATTTCGTGCGATGTCCGTCACGACCTCTTCCGATGTGGGCTGAAGCACAAAGTCTCGATTGTGGCGGTCTTTGATGCGTAATAGCTCAGCGCCGTACTCTTCCCAGCGGCCAGTCTCTTCCCAAAGCTCTGCGGGCTGCACGATAGGCATAAGTAGTTCGAGCGCTCCGGCTCGGTCCATTTCTTCCCGAACGATGCCTTCGATTTTACGAAGAACCTTTAATCCTAACGGCATGTAGGAGTAAATGCCTCCTGCCGCTTTACGGATCATCCCCGCGCGAGTCATCAATTTATGGCTGCTGACATCGGCTTCTGCAGGGGCTTCTTTTAAGGTATTAATGTGATACTGACTAGCATGCATGGTAGTGAACTCGTGTGATACGTATAATTAGCAGTAATTGTATTGAATTTGTATAGAGGTGGCCTATGTTAGATCGTGAAGGCTACCGTCCTAACGTTGGTATTATTCTTGCGAATCGCAAGAATGAAGTGTTTTGGGGAAAGCGGATTCGTGAACATGCCTGGCAATTCCCACAGGGTGGTATTCGATATGGTGAAAGTCCGGTGCAAGCCATGTATCGTGAACTTCACGAAGAAGTCGGATTGCTCCCAGAGCACGTACGCGTTTTAGGACGGACTCGCGATTGGTTGCGTTATAACGTACCTAATCACTTTGTGCGCCGCGATTCACGTGGACACTATAAGGGACAAAAGCAAATATGGTTTTTGTTGCGCATGGTTGGCCGCGATAGCGATGTTAGTTTACGTAGTTCGTCTACGCCCGAATTCGACGCTTGGCGTTGGAGCCAGTACTGGGTTCCGCTTGATGCTGTGATCGATTTTAAGCGAGATGTCTACCTTCAGGCTTTAAATGAGCTCTCAGGGTTGTTGTTTAACCAAAAACATCGACAAGAAACTCGATATTTGCGTCAACGCGTACACCATGGCACTAGGGTCGAATACACACCGAAAACGTTGGTGACGCCGTCCGATTAGTGAAAACCTCGTAACGATGCCATGATGGCGTCGTTACGTTCACAAGCTATGTGGTGCGATGGCTTTTCTTTCCTAGCAAAGTAATGAGGCTGGAGCTATCGAAGCGCCCGCCATCTTCGTCTTGGACCTGTGCATAAAGTTGATCGATTAGTGCGGTCAAGGGTAAGCGAGCGCCATTATGTCGTGCTTCATCAAGGACCAAACCTAAGTCTTTACGCATCCAGTCAACGGCAAAGCCAAAGTCAAACTCACGCTTCAGCATGGTCTGACTACGATTATGCATTTGCCAGCTTGCTGCGGCTCCACCGCCGATCACCTTAACCACTTGCTCCATGTTCAAGCCGGCGGTTTCTCCGAAGGCTAAGGCCTCGGACAGTCCTTGCAGTACACCCACCACACAAATTTGATTCACCATCTTGCATAACTGGCCTGAGCCAATGGGACCCAGTAACTCAATGGTATTGCCGTAGATCTCAAGATAGGGAAGAGCTTTTTGAAACAGGGCCTCGGTGCCACCGCACATAATACTCAGTTTTCCAGCTTCTGCGCCGCTTTGCCCGCCGGAGATGGGGGCGTCAATGAAGTCCACGCCTGACTCGGCGCAAAGCGCAGAGAGCTCACGTTCGACCTGAGCAGAAGCGGTGGTGTGATCAACGAACAGTGCGCTCGGCTTAGCACCCTTAAGTGCACCTTCAATCCCTGTAACCACCTCGCGTAGGTCGTTGTCATTACCCACACAGAAAAACACGAAATCAGCATCTTTGGCGGCGAGCGCAGGCGTCGTAGCATAATGATTGCCGAACTCTTGCTGCCATTGCTCTGCCCGCGCGGTGGTACGGTTGTAGACCGTCACGTGGTTTCCTGCTTTGGCCAGATGGCCCGCCATGGGGTAGCCCATCACACCAAGACCGATAAATGCGACCTTAGCGGGAGGCAAAGGAGCATACATTTTTTTCTGTACTGACGACATAGCTAACTCTCAATAACGATAAGGATACGACGCGCTATCGCGGTATAAGCGATTACGTATTGTTTTCAAATCCAGTGATAATGCCTGTGCACGTAATGCTTTGTCTAGTTTAGAATAGCTATGGAAGGGCAGGGCATTACAATTTGGTTACATAAGTGTTAGGCTCAATGCTGTTTCAAAGTCGCATCCAGCGGTTATGATGCCTATGTGTTTTTAACTGATTTTCGAGAGTTTCATTGCAAACGACATCGCCTATGCTGCAGGATCTCAACAACCTCGCTGATCGTATCAGTAAGCTCGCTTCTTACACGGGCCAGCTTAAAGCCGAGCGTGCATCTTTGCTTGCACGTCTGAAAACACTGGAAAGCGAGCGCGACACGCTTCGCGACACACTAGAAAAACAGCAGAACGAGTACGCGGCGGTGGCCGAGGTCTCTGTACGTCATCAAGCTGAGGTTGAAGCCGCAAAAAAACAGGCCGAGCAAGTGCAAGAGGCCTTGTTTGTCGAGCTGGTTCAGCACCAAGATGAATCGGCTAAACTACGAAGCCAGTTAGAACTCAGCCAAGACCAGACGCGCGCACTGCGCAGTGTGGCGGAAAATGCTCGCGAACAAGTCTCATCGATTTTGCTACGCTTGCCCGGTAATCCACCTCAGGAATAACACATGGAACGCGTAGATATATCATTATTGGGTCGAGATTATTCGCTGGCGTGTGCGCCCTCTGAAAAAGAAGGGCTGTTGGCGGCGGTCTCTCACGTAGATCGACGTATGCAGCGCATTCAAGAAAGCGGTCGGGTAACGGGTAACGAACGTATCGCCGTGATGGCCGCTATTCAAATCGCGATCGAGTTATTATCCGTACGTGCGCCAGATGGTCCACTTGGTAACGTTGCATTAGGCGATTTCAAAGGTAAAATAGAAGACATGCACCAATTAATAGACCAAGTAATTGGTGCAGACTCTACAGTTCGATAACATTTTGATTAACACTGCACCTAAGGTCTAGTGTTAAGCTACAGTCTAAGTCCCTGCCGTGTTCGTGACGTGGCCATATATTCCTTGAACCAATGCTTTTGGCATCAGGCTGCTGGATTTATAAGTAGGAGAGATCGCTACTCGTTAGCGAACCCGAAGCTTATATGATGGCAGCCAATCTTTGGACCTTCGGTTCCCAGGATGCCGGCCTTGACGGCATAGGTGGGGCAAATCTTTTAAAGCCTGCCATTTGGCAGGCTTTATTTTTATCTGGAGTCTACTCATGGTTAAAAAGTTAACTCGCTCCACTGTACTTGTTATTGCGGCAATGGTCGCTAGTGGTTCGTTCGTCGCTGTGGCCCAAGCCTCATCAAGCAATGACGAAGCCTACCTTTCGAAACGACCGCCTGTGGTGAGCTTGCAATCTGAGGCCATTACCGAGGTTCAGCAAGATACCGTTTCCATTTATATTGCTGCCGAGTTTAATGAGCCGACCCAAGCTGCAGTCGATGAGCAACTACGTAAAGCGGTAGACTCTGTGCTTACCGAAGCGAAACAGCAAGATGTGGTTAAGGTCAGTAGTAGCAGTTATCAGGTTTATCCCACAAGTAACCGACAAGGCTCTATATCGGGCTGGAGAGGTCGAGCAGAGTTAAAGCTTGAGTCCCAGGATATTCCCGCTGCTGGGAAGCTAGCCACGCAGTTCAGTGACCGTATGTCTGTGTCCCGTTTGAATTTCTCTGTTTCCCCCAAAGCAAGAGCTGAGCATGAGAAGGCCTTATTGAAAGAAGCTATTACGAATTTCCAAGAGCGCGCTCAGGTGATCGCCGAAAATATGGGCTTCAGTGCATATCGGTATAAAGATGTGAATGTCGGTGGGTCGGGGGCGAATTATCGTCCGATGGCTCGACAAGCAGTCATGATGGCTAGCGACTCTGTTGGGTCCGCCGCTAGCAAAGAAAGTTTGGCCTTAGAGAGTGGTACCGAAGACATCAGTGTTTCGGTGAACGGCTCCATTTATCTGCAAAACCAAAAATAATTGCACCCAGGGCGATCATTGGGATGGATAGCATCTGTCCCATTGATAGGCCCGCCGAAAGTAAGCCCAGAAACTCGTCGGGCTCGCGCGTGAATTCCACTAAAAACCGAAATACGCCGTATCCCATTAAGAATAAACCGCTGGTTTGCCCTAGCGGACGTGGTTTCGAACTAAACCACCACACAATAATAAAGAGCGCTATACCTTCTAGGCCCATTTGATACAGTTGTGATGGGTGTCTAATAATTCCTCCGTCTTGTGCTTGTGGAAACACCATCCCCCAAGGCACCTGAGTGGCGCGGCCCCAAAGTTCGCCGTTAATGAAATTACCCAATCGGCCGGCGGCTAAACCTAAAGGTATAAGTGGTGCTAAGAAGTCGCTGATCGTGAAAAAACGGGCATTGATTTTTTTGGCATAAAGCGCGATAGCGGCTAATACGCCCAGTAATCCGCCATGAAAGGCCATGCCTCCTTGCCATACATATAAAATCTCAAGGGGGTTAGACAGGTAGTATTCGGGCTTGTAGAAAAGTACGTAGCCTAAGCGACCACCAATGACGACGCCCGCAACACAGTAGAAAATTAAATCTTCTAAGCCCTGTTTTGTCACGGGAGCATTCCCCTGACGTATGCGAGAATTCCCAAGTAGCCACACGAGGGCAAAGCCAAGTAAATACATTAGGCCGTACCAATGAATAGCGATGGGCCCAAGTTGTAGTGCGATAGGATTAAACTGAGGGTGTATTAGCATGATCGCCATAGAGAATTCGTGGAATGTAAATGATACCGCGATCCACAGTGATCAGTTGAGTCACTCGTAAATGAAGCCTGAGTTTGGAGATAGTTATGTCTAACATCGCAGTATTCGGAGGGGGGTGCTTTTGGTGCATCGAGCCTGTGTTCAATAAACTAAAAGGGGTGACTCAGGTTTTGCCTGGCTATGCAGGGGGGAAAACAGAAAACCCCAGCTACGAAGAGGTGTGCGGGAAGGCTACCGGACATATTGAGGTCATACAAATCCGATTCGACCCTGAGCAGATTTCATTTACCGATTTGTTAACCGTGTTTTTTGCCGTTCACGACCCGACAACAGTTGATCGCCAAGGTAACGATGTAGGGCCACAGTACGCCTCTGCCGTTTTTTGCCAAAACTCAGAGCAGCGCGAAGACGTTCAGAACATGATTCCCGAAATCGAGCAGGCTTTGGGGGTTCCTGTGGTGACGCAAATTCGTGAGGCCGCTCGTTTTTGGCCCGCAGAACTCATACACCAAAATTATTACGAGCTAAATCCGGGGCAAGGGTACTGCCAATTCGTCATTAAACCGAAGGTTGCGGCATTTCAAAGCCGTTTTAAAGCATTAATTAAAAAATAAGCGTTTTTCCGACCAGCTGATTTGGTTTTGGGGCTCTTTCCTACGTAGAAGCCCCTAGCAGACGTACCAGGTGACTAAAGGTAAATTAAGGCTACTGCTCATTTCCCATTTATAAGTTAAAGGGATCACGTCATGACAGAGCTACATCTGGATGAAACCGATCGTCAAATACTGCATTACCTGCAACAGGACGCCCGTCTCAGTAATCAGGACTTGGCAGAGAAGATTGCTCTCTCGCCTAGTCCTTGCTTGAGAAGAGTCAGGCGCTTGGAAGATTTAGGGGTGATCAAGCGTTATGTGGCGATTGTCGACGGTGCGAAGGTAGGGAAGGGGTTATCAGCATATGTCTCAATACGCCTAAGAAAAGGAGGGCCCGGTTCGGGCGATGTGTATAAGGCATTTACTCAGGCCGTACAAGATTGGCCTGAAGTAGAGGAATGTTTCGCGATGTCAGGAAACATGGATTGTCTATTGCGGATCCGGGTTTCTAATTTAGAGGCGTTCGCAAGTTTTGCAATCAATACGCTAATGCGCCACGAGGAGGAGGTTGAGATGCAGACTAGTTTTGTACTCAATACAATGAAAGAGTACATACAAATTACCATTTAGCATTGCTTGGGGTTTAAGAGAGGGCTTTAGCGCGAAGACAGAGCGATAAAAAATCACTTTCTCTTGTGGGAGTCGTTGGCTGAGAAACTATTTTTCACTTGGTTAAAATAAATTCAGTCGATAAATCAATAGCTTAATGGGCGTAGGCGTAAAAGGGCGATTTATTTACGCTAAAAATCATCATTTCCCCTTGCCAAGGGTTAAATGAGGGTGCTATAGTTCTCTTTCTCTGCTGCACCAACACAGGGTTAACCCTAGGTTCACGCAGCACCTTTGTTCTCCGATTTGTTTCAACGTAGCCCTCAGGGCAGTTCCCAAACAAGACGTGTGAATCAAGGGCATTTCTTTCTTTTGTTTTTGTTGCCTTAAAAAACAGTTGACACAGATTGAAATGCGGTGCTATAGTTCAAGGCTTGGCTTTTCCAGCAGCGCTTATGTCGCTAGCCAGAACAAGGCAAGTAGCAGGTGGTAGGTAGTACCAAGCAGGGACGTAAACCTAAACGTTTTGCTTCTTAGCGCATCAGGCAGTTTAGTGGGTGTGCAGGGGTAGCAGGTTTTGGTTTACGAGAGGTTTGAGCAGTAGCGGCTCAATTGGGTTTTACGACGTAAAACACCGCTTGACAAG
>NZ_JBYBKX010000004.1:0-5903 GCF_057475185.1 Paenalcaligenes sp. DL 463
GGCATAAAAAAACCCCCACTTGATCACAAGCGGGGGTTTTTCGGTATAAGAGCCTGACGATGACCTACTTTCACACACGTCCGTGCACTATCATCGGCGCAAAGGCGTTTCACGGTCCTGTTCGGAATGGAAAAGGGGTGGTGCCACCTTGCTATGGTCGTCAAGCGTAAACGGGTTCGCTACACTCCGAATCTCAGTGCCACACCGAACTCACACCCTTCATAAGGGGGTTCAGCGCGCCACCATCGACTCAGAGCGAGCCAATCTGGGAAAAAAGCACACACAAAGGTGTATTCAAGAAGTATGCGGTGTAGATATTGGGCTGCATATTGCTGTTTTGTTTCTGAACGACACTTGAAAACCCACTAACCTAAAAGGTTATAGGATCAAGCCTCACGGGCAATTAGTACTGGTTAGCTACGTGCATTACTGCACTTCCACACCCAGCCTATCAACGTCCTGGTCTCGGACGACCCTTCAGGGGGGTCAAGCCCCCGGGATACCTAATCTTCAGACGAGTTTCCCGCTTAGATGCCTTCAGCGGTTATCTCTTCCGTACTTAGCTACTCGGCAATGCCATTGGCATGACAACCGATACACCAGCGGTACGTCCACTCCGGTCCTCTCGTACTAGGAGCAGGCTCCGTCAAGTATCCAACGCCCACGGCAGATAGGGACCAAACTGTCTCACGACGTTTTAAACCCAACTCACGTACCTCTTTAAATGGCGAACAGCCATACCCTTGGGACCGGCTACAGCCCCAGGATGAGATGAGTCGACATCGAGGTGCCAAACACCGCCGTCGATATGAACTCTTGGGCGGTATCAGCCTGTTATCCCCAGAGTACCTTTTATCCGTTGAGCGATGGCCCTTCCATACAGAACCACCGGATCACTATGTCCTACTTTCGTACCTGTTCGACTTGTCAGTCTCACAGTTAAGCACGCTTATGCCATTGCACTATCGACACGATTTCCGACCGTATCTAGCGTACCTTCGAACTCCTCCGTTACACTTTAGGAGGAGACCGCCCCAGTCAAACTGCCCACCATGCACGGTCCCCGATCCGGATAACGGACCTAGGTTAGAACCATAAACAGACCAGGGTGGTATTTCAAGGTTGGCTCCACGCAGACTAGCGTCCACGCTTCAATGCCTCCCACCTATCCTACACAGGCCGGTTCACGATCCAATGCAAAGCTACAGTAAAGGTTCATGGGGTCTTTCCGTCTAGCCGCGGGGAGATTGCATCATCACAACCACGTCAACTTCGCTGAGTCTCAGGAGGAGACAGTGTGGCCATCGTTACGCCATTCGTGCAGGTCGGAACTTACCCGACAAGGAATTTCGCTACCTTAGGACCGTTATAGTTACGGCCGCCGTTTACCGGGGCTTCGATCAAGAGCTTGCACCCCATCACTTAACCTTCCGGCACCGGGCAGGCGTCACACCCTATACGTCCACTTTCGTGTTTGCAGAGTGCTGTGTTTTTAATAAACAGTCGCAGCCACCATTTCACTGCGGCCCCTTCATGCTTGGTGCGCAGGCACCTCACACTACCAGGGCATACCTTCTCCCGAAGTTACGGTATTAATTTGCCGAGTTCCTTCTCCTGAGTTCTCTCAAGCGCCTTGGAATATTCATCCCGTCCACCTGTGTCGGTTTGCGGTACGGTCTTGTAAAGCTGAAGCTTAGAGGCTTTTCTTGGAACCACTTCCAATCAGTTTAGGGCCGTAGCCCTATCCAGTGACATCCTTGAATTACGCGCCCGGATTTGCCTAAGCGCCTTCTTCGATGCCCCAACGGAGATATCCAACACTCCGATGACCTTTCGCGATCCGTCCCCCCATCGCACTTTACAACGGTGCGGGAATATTAACCCGCTTCCCATCAGCTACGCATCTCTGCCTCGCCTTAGGGGCCGACTCACCCTGCGCCGATGAACGTTGCGCAGGAAACCTTGGACTTACGGCGAGGGGGCTTTTCACCCCCTTTATCGCTACTCATGTCAGCATTCTCACTTCTGATACCTCCAGCATTCCTTACAGAACACCTTCGCAGGCCTACAGAACGCTCTCCTACCACGTGCACTAAAAAGTACACATCCGCAGCTTCGGTAACTGGCTTAGCCCCGTTACATCTTCCGCGCAGGACGACTCGATCAGTGAGCTATTACGCTTTCTTTAAAGGATGGCTGCTTCTAAGCCAACCTCCTGACTGTCTATGCCTTCCCACTTCGTTTCCCACTTAGCCCGTTTTAGGGACCTTAGCTGGCGGTCTGGGTTGTTTCCCTCTTGAGTCCGGACGTTAGCACCCGGTGCTCTGACTCCCGCGCTGTACTTGTCGGTATTCGGAGTTTGCCATGGGTTGGTAAGTCGCTGTGACCCCCTAGCCATAACAGTGCTCTACCCCCGACAGTAATACGCGAGGCACTACCTAAATAGTTTTCGGAGAGAACCAGCTATCTCCAGGCTTGTTTAGCCTTTCACTCCAATCCACAGTTCATCCCCTAATTTTTCAACATTAGTGGGTTCGGTCCTCCAGCACGTGTTACCGTGCCTTCAACCTGACCATGGATAGATCGCCTGGTTTCGGGTCTACACCCAGCGACTAAATCGCCCTATTCGGACTCGCTTTCGCTACGCCTCCCCTATTCGGTTAAGCTTGCCACTGAATGTAAGTCGCTGACCCATTATACAAAAGGTACGCAGTCACACCCGAAGGTGCTCCTACTGTTTGTATGCATGCGGTTTCAGGATCTATTTCACTCCCCTTCCGGGGTTCTTTTCGCCTTTCCCTCACGGTACTGGTTCACTATCGGTCGATCACGAGTATTTAGCCTTGGAGGATGGTCCCCCCATATTCAGACAGGATTTCACGTGTCCCGCCCTACTTATCTAACGCCTAGTACCACCGATTTGATTTCGCTTACGGGACTATCACCCACTACGGTGAGCCTTTCCAGACTCTTCAACTATCAAATCGACTATCACGTTAAGGCTGCTCCGGTTTCGTTCGCCACTACTTCCGGAATCTCGGTTGATTTCTTTTCCTCAGGCTACTGAGATGGTTCAGTTCACCTGGTTAGCTTCGCTACGCCTATGTATTGAGCGTAGGATACGACATCGCTGTCGTGGGTTCCCCCATTCGGACATCTACGGATCAAAGCTTGTTTGTCAGCTCCCCGTAGCTTTTCGCAGACTACCACGTCCTTCATCGCCTGTGATCGCCAAGGCATCCACCACATGCACTTATTCGCTTGATCCTATAACGTTTTAGGCTATAGGATTTATGAGTTTTCGCGTTGTGCCGTTCATCACTCAAAGTGCTTGAACCATAAAAAAATACGGCTCAAAATTTATTGAGAACTATTTGAACAAAATTGTTGATTTTGCAATCACAACCCGCATATTCGTTAACTTCAATTAAGAAGTCGACATGAATACACTTCGTTGTGCTTTTTCCAGATTGTTAAAGAACACGTTATACCATTGAGCTAAAAGCTCAACGAACAACACCGTCACATCGGTAACGATACTGTTCGTTAAACTCAGCCACCTCGCTAAGTCCTAACGTAAATCCATGCACCAAACCCCCGCACTACCCAACCGCACCCACACACTTACCAAACCGCTTGCACCGCCCCGAGGGCTGCGCAAAACACGTTAAAAAATTCATGGTGGAGGATGACGGGATCGAACCGACGACCCCCTGCTTGCAAAGCAGGTGCTCTCCCAGCTGAGCTAATCCCCCGAAAGGTAAATCGTGGTGGGTCAAGTTGGAATCGAACCAACGACCCCCGCCTTATCAAGACGGTGCTCTAACCGACTGAGCTACTGACCCAATTGTGTTGCTAGGTGTTGATCGACCTTGGTCATGGACCTTAGTTAACAGCCAATAAGTGTGGACGCTTTCGCTTCGTGAGCCCTCGCTCTGAAAGGAGGTGATCCAGCCGCACCTTCCGATACGGCTACCTTGTTACGACTTCACCCCAGTCATGAATCCCACCGTGGTAAGCGCCCTCCTTGCGGTTAGGCTACCTACTTCTGGTGAAACCCACTTCCATGGTGTGACGGGCGGTGTGTACAAGACCCGGGAACGTATTCACCGCGGCATTCTGATCCGCGATTACTAGCGATTCCGACTTCACGCAGTCGAGTTGCAGACTGCGATCCGGACTACGATCGGGTTTCTGGGATTAGCTCCCCCTCGCGGGTTGGCGACCCTCTGTCCCGACCATTGTATGACGTGTGAAGCCCTACGCATAAGGGCCATGAGGACTTGACGTCATCCCCACCTTCCTCCGGTTTGTCACCGGCAGTCTCACTAGAGTGCTCTTGCGTAGCAACTAGTGACAAGGGTTGCGCTCGTTGCGGGACTTAACCCAACATCTCACGACAC
The DNA here is from genome assembly GCF_057475185.1 of Paenalcaligenes sp. DL 463. Lineage (NCBI taxonomy): Bacteria > Pseudomonadati > Pseudomonadota > Betaproteobacteria > Burkholderiales > Alcaligenaceae > Paenalcaligenes > Paenalcaligenes sp. DL 463. The sequence continues at coordinate 4,404 of NZ_JBYBKX010000004.1, forward strand.
GAGCTGACGACAGCCATGCAGCACCTGTGTTCCGGTTCCCTTGCGGGCACTTCTCAATCTCTCGAGAATTCCAGACATGTCAAGCGTAGGTAAGGTTTTTCGCGTTGCATCGAATTAATCCACATCATCCACCGCTTGTGCGGGTCCCCGTCAATTCCTTTGAGTTTTAATCTTGCGACCGTACTCCCCAGGCGGTCAACTTCACGCGTTAGCTGCGCTACTAAAGCCTATTGGCCCCAACAGCTAGTTGACATCGTTTAGGGCGTGGACTACCAGGGTATCTAATCCTGTTTGCTCCCCACGCTTTCGTACCTGAGCGTCAGTATTATCCCAGGGGGCTGCCTTCGCCATCGGTATTCCTCCACATCTCTACGCATTTCACTGCTACACGTGGAATTCTACCCCCCTCTGACATACTCTAGCTAGGCAGTTAAAAATGCAGTTCCAAGGTTGAGCCCTGGGATTTCACATCCTTCTTTCCTAGCCGCCTGCGTACCCTTTACGCCCAGTAATTCCGATTAACGCTTGCACCCTACGTATTACCGCGGCTGCTGGCACGTAGTTAGCCGGTGCTTATTCTACAGGTACCGTCATTAACACCACTTATTAGGCAGTGCCGTTTCTTCCCTGTCAAAAGTACTTTACAACCCGAAGGCCTTCATCATACACGCGGGATGGCTGGATCAGGGTTTCCCCCATTGTCCAAAATTCCCCACTGCTGCCTCCCGTAGGAGTCTGGGCCGTGTCTCAGTCCCAGTGTGACTGGTCGTCCTCTCAAACCAGTTACGGATCGTCGCCTTGGTAGGCCTTTACCCCACCAACTAGCTAATCCGATATCGGCCGCTCCAATAGTGAGAGGTCTTGCGATCCCCCCCTTTCCCCCGTAGGGCGTATGCGGTATTAGCCACTCTTTCGAGTAGTTATCCCCCGCTACTGGGCACGTTCCGATACATTACTCACCCGTCCGCCACTCGCCACCAAGAGAGCAAGCTCTCTCGTGCTGCCGTTCGACTTGCATGTGTAAAGCATCCCGCTAGCGTTCAATCTGAGCCAGGATCAAACTCTTCAGTTTAATCTCTGTTTTTGCTTGCTTAATGCCGCAGTTAAAAACCACAGCACCAAGCGGAGTGTACTCAAAGAAATCTTCAGCGTTTGCACAAGGCAATACTAAAAACTTCTTTTTGTGAGCACTTGATTTTAACTTTGTGGCGAACCTTCGTGAGAAGGTCGGCTCACTCATTCCAAGCGCCCACACTTATCGGCTGTTAAATTGTTAAAGATCGCGTTGTCATCAATAAGTCATTATCGACTGACATACTGCTTACAGCGCTGCACCCAACGGTGCTGCTCTGCAACCAGAGAAACGAGATTATGAAGCATCTAACTTAGCTTGTCAAGCGGTGTTTTACGTCGTAAAACCCAATTGAGCCGCTACTGCTCAAACCTCTCGTAAACCAAAACCTGCTACCCCTGCACACCCACTAAACTGCCTGATGCGCT